>DATLOT010000001.1:0-20869 GCA_035536095.1 Gammaproteobacteria bacterium
GTGCCGTATCACTTACTTCAGTAGCATTAGCTACATGAGGACTGCTTCGCCTTAGATCATCATTTACCCCTTCTATGTTTCTTTGCCCCCGCTCTATCGATGGGCTTACAACAAGCGTTCTTTGTGTTTTTGGCTCTCCAAACCACCATTTTTCTATACGAAACACCACATAAGCTGATAGGGGCGATATTGCAGTCGCAATGACGATATTCATAATATAGAACAATACTGCATTGGCTGCTGACGCACCAACGAATGTCGTCGCTGCTGGTATCGCAACTGGGGCAATAAAAATAAAAATAAGTAGCAAAATAAAAAGTATAATACCAAAATAAAATCCACGAGATCTAAAAAAACCTCCAGTATAGCCAATATTAGCTGGCAAGTCTTTTCCTGAAGATTCCCCTGATCTCTGCTCTTCTAATCCTATTGCTGTTTCAGGCATGCCTCTTTACCTCTTTATCATAAAACGGTTAGCTTTTTTATTAAAAAATACGTTTAAAACACCCGTGGTAATCGCAAAAAGCACATTTACCACGGATTACAGAAACAAACTATCCAGTAGAACTCTGCCCAGGCGCTAACACCGTCGATGCATTTGAAGCACTGCGTCTACGTTGTTCCCCTCCAAATAGGCCAGTTGCGTTTGGTGTGATCGTGCTTGGCACAGGTTCAGGCGATATATTTGACGGAACCACGCTTGATGCTGACTGAGGTGGTGGACCTGCCACATTGTCGAGTACTGCTGCGTTTGAGGCGCTCTCTCTATGTTGTTGCGCTATACCGCGGTTAGATGAGCCATCTACGCTCGGTGGAGCTGCAGCTGAGTTTGGAACCGAAGTCTCTGGCGCTGAACCTACCCTCGATGCTTGTACCTCTGGATTAGCATCAGCTTTAGAATCCTGTGACTGCTCATGTAGCGTTTTAAGATCTGCAAAGTCAGTCTCCGCCTTAGCAACACGTTTATCCGCTTCCTCAACGCGTTTATCCGCTTCCGCAAAGCGTTTATTCGCTTCCGCAGCGCATTTATCGGCTTCCGCAGCGCGTTTATCCGCTTCCATAGCGCGTTCATCTGATCTCGCAGCCTGATTTCTAGCTTCTTCAAGCGCAGCTTGAGCTTCTTGAAGACGATGACGAGCATCTTCGTCAGCATTATGTCTTGTAGCAGACACCCCAGCTCCATTATCCGAGACCCCAGCAGCACTAGCTGCAGGTACGCTAGTTGCAACTTCAGCTTCAGGTTTCTGACCCAAAACAATTTCTTCATAGCTTTCCGCTCTAGCCGTAATCACTGTTCTTATAGCGTCATGTTCCTTGATCACCTCTGCTACCAATTGTTGCCCTATATGCATAAATTCTCTCAACTCTCTAGTTTTTTCTTCATCGTCCGTCACTTTTATTTTAGCGCCCGTCATATGTGAGTCTAACGCACCAATTTTTGAATATAACTTGGCCAGCCTCGGGTGCTCTTTATTCAAGAGATCTGCCATGCGATTTATTTTGACATATAAGGCATTATTAATGTAATAAAGCTCCCGATTCATTTCAGCCTTCTCTTCTTCGAAAGGCTCTTTGTGATATCTATTACTGTATTCTGTATCAATGACTACTAGCGCATACATCAAATGCGAGAAAAAATGTTCTACTGCCAGTATCCCTTCCTTAGCCTTTTTTCTTGTTTTACTCCTGATCGTTCCCCAAGGAATACGAGGTTTGTTGGTATAACAAGGCATTAAAACATCCTGATAAATACGCTCATGTATTGAGTGATAAAATGACAGTGTAGATCTATCTTTTAATTTGAGATATTTACCTTCTACTGTATCCTCTGATCGGTTGAGTATCCCTTGAATCCTGTAAGGAAACTTTAAATCATCATGCTCATTGAGTATTCGTTGCACTTTTCGGGAAAGTTGCGGATCCTGCCACCCATTGAGTATTTCTTGAACTTTTTGAGGGAATTCTGGGTCATCCCACCCATAAAATACAGGTACCGGCTGAGCAGAAACAACGCCTGGCGCACCAGCAGGGCCATCATCACAATCAAAATCATCATCTATACGCACTACTGTAGGGTTGACTGCAGGCGTCTTACCCTTTCCTGAATTTCTATTTGTCGCTTGTTGTGTATGGGATCTCGGTAAAGACATACTTTTATCTCCTATTTTCAACGTAACACTAACGTTTTTTAAAAAATCTCGACTCCATTGATCTGCAAAGGCATTAATTGTCGTGCTTTCTGTTTCATACCCAGGCAGTGAGTCCAGACAACATTGAAGTAAACCCAGTCGTAGTTTCTGTATTTGTTCTCTAGCTTCCCTGGGATTACTGTGCTTTATATGAATATGCAACCTTAAGCCAACCACTGCTTTTGTGGCAACATAACGATAAAGCGCCTCTCGCTGACTACTTCCATAGCGATGGAAACAAGCAAGTAATTTACTCGCTTTATATACATCATAAGCCCTCGCTACTCCCTCCAGCATGCTAATTGCTATGCTAGCGAGAGGTACAGCTTGTGCTACAGCGCTGACCGCTTCTCGCGTCACATGAAAAAGTTTTTTCAATAAATCTAGAAAGAGCTTTTGAAGAGATGAAATAATTAAGTTTGTCGTTTCAAGAATTTTGGCAAAACTGCTATACACAACACCCTTAGCACGCAAAAATATCTCTTCATAACATTGTTCTAAATAACTGACTAAATCGTTACGCAGATCGGTTAGTAGGGTGATGTCCCGATCTCCTCCAGGCTCTGCTTTCAACCTCTTCATCTCAACGTCCATCATGTTAATCTTTTCAGTCAGATCTCCTGTTGGTTCGTTCGAAGGAGGCATCACAGATCTGTCCATCCTTGCGCTCAACTCATCTATTGCTGCACCAGCTTGAACAACTACCCCTTCCAATACAACCACACGCGTAGCGAGGGGACAGTCATGTACTGCATCGCGCCTCCCAGGACCAGGATTTGAATCCTCTTCACTAGAAAATTCCAGGCCATGCCCATGCCCCATTCCTCCCTTTAAACGATCCCTTTTTCCCACAGCTTCTCTCCTAGCAACGACCCTTGGATCTGTAAAGAGATCACATGAATAGGTCTGAATGTGCGCATTATACACGAATTAACGGGATTGTCTGTACGAGATCGACTACAGATGTTGTAAGAGATTTGCTATTTGATGCTTGATGCTTGATGCTTGATGCTTGATGCTTGATGCTTGATGCTTGATGCGCTTCCCTCCCCTCATCCGCCCTGTCGGGCACCTTCTCCCAAAGGGGGCTTTGTTGAATAAATCGGAGATGGCGTAACCGAGCCGCGACCGTGAGGGAGCGTCGCATGAATCTGATAAAAGCTGGTGTAAAACAATGCAACATTTCTACCGTTAAATGGCACCTTAATATCATAAAGTAAGAAATTTCAGCTAAAAGCTATGGCACAGTGACGCTCCCTCACGGTCGCGGCTCGGTTACACCGAGTGCCTCCTAGGCCATCTCCGATTTATTCAACAAAGCCCCCAAAGGGAGAAGGCATGCGAGACGCAGCTTCAGAGATCGATCGTTACACTATTTTTACTATTCAACACTCATACATTTCAATTCATTCACCCACTCATACATCTCAACCACAAGCGGTGAGCATTTTCCACAGGTTTTGCCGCAGGCGGGGTCTTTCATGCAGCGACGGATTTTACCTTTTTTAATCCAGTGCGATAACAAACATCGCACCGTGTCCGGTTCTACACCGAATATCTGACACAAGTGAGCAAGCGTCGCTCTTTTTACTTGCATCATGTGGTTTTTTATCGCAATCACACTCACACTGTTTCTCCTGCAAGCTGTTCATACGTTGTCGAGGGACGCACGTAAAAACGCACACCAGTTAATACACCAAAAAAAACACCCAGCACCCCCAACACCCACAACACAGAAGAAAAAGGATGCGCTAGAAAAGTCGCTAACTGATAAAAAACCACTGCTGCGCCGTAAGCAATGAACGTCATCCAAACCAAAGAAAACAAAGACCAAGCACGACTCAACTCTCGCCACATCACCGCAACAGTCGAAACACAAGGAAAATACAACAGCACAAACAAAAGATAAGCAAATGCACCCGCTTGACCATCAAACTGTTGCACCATCACACCATAAGCAGATTGACCCATCTGTTGTAGCTGCCCCATTTGCGCATACAACGTATTTAAACTACCTACCACCACTTCTTTTGCTAACACACCCGTCAACAAACCAATCGTTGCAGGCCAATTATCTGATTGTATCCCCATCGGCGCAAAAAGAGGCGTGAGCCACTGACCACACAACGCTAATATCGAATGCGTACTCCCTTCGCCCGTATTCAACGTACCATCCATATTAAAACTATTTAACCCACCAATTAACATACAAATCGGCAAAATAAGCTTTCCTGCACGCCACACAAAACCAGACAAGCGCTCCCACATACTCCGCAACAACGCACGTGCACTCGGCAAATGATACCGCGGCAATACCATCACAAAAGAAGAAGGCTCACCCTGCAACACCGTACGACGCAGAAAAAATCCCGTTAAAATGGCCATCACAATACCCATCAGATATAACAAAAACACAATGTGTTGACCATGATGTGGAAAAAAAGCAGCGGTAAAAACAGCATAAATAGTCAACCGCGCAGAGCAAGACATGAAAGGCGTCATCATGATCGTTAAAATACGATCACGCTTATTTTCTAATGTACGCGCCGCCATCACCGCCGGCACATTACAACCAAATCCCACTATCATCGGCACAAAAGCCTGGCCCGGCAACCCAATCACACGCATGAATCGATCAATCACAAACGCTGCTCTAGACATATAGCCAGAATCTTCTAGAAAAGCCAAAAACAAAAACATCGCAGCAATCACAGGCGCAAAACTCAAAATCGTATTCATCCCACGACCCACACCATTCGCCAACAAAGCAACCACACCATTGGGCGCACCAACAGATTGCAATGCATCCGATAAACATGTCACAAACAAATAATAACTACCGCGATCAACATAACCCTGCAACCACCCACCTACATTAATAGCAAACACAAAAAGCAAATACATCACCGCTAAAAAACACGGCACCCCTAAAAACCGATTTAATAAAATACGATCAATACGCGCACCCCATTTTGAACCCGACACCTGCGTTCGCTTAACACAAGATGCTAATAATGTCGTGATAAAACGATATCGCGTATCCGCAATAAGAATATCTGCCTCTTCTCCACACTCCCTCAGAATATCTGCATGCGCTGTCTCTTCTTCCAATAATCGCGCACCCAAAAAATGAGGTGATAAACGTCTATTTCGATGGTCCGACAATAACGGTTCACTGATAGTTTTCATCACATTGGCTAAAAACGGGGGATAATCCAACACCAATGGCAACACCACGCGCTCACGCGCAGCAACAATCGCTTCTTTCAACGCACGCATTTCCTTATGTTTGCCACACAGTTGAATCACCGGACAACCTAACTGCTTCGATAAAAGCACTGTATCGATGACGATGCGCTCCGCATCAGCCACATCTATCATATTCAAAACAAGCACGGTCGGTATGCGAGATTCTAATAGCTGCGTTGTGAGATAAAGATGATGCTCCAATTGACTGGCATCAACAACGTTTACCAGAACATCAACAACAGGTGAAACAATAAATTCGCTCGCAATACGCTCATCAACAGCAGCGCCTGCTGTTGTATTGCATGCATAAATCCCAGGTAGATCGACTACCTGTATCGTGGTATTTGCAAAACGACATTCTCCTCGCTTTTGTTCGACCGTCACACCAGGCCAATTGCCCACATGTTGCTTCGCACCGGTTAGACTGTTAAAAAGCGTTGTTTTACCACTATTCGGATTACCAACTAAGGCAACAGTGAGTACAGAAGATGACATCAAACCACCTCAACTTGCAGCAGCGATGCTTCATGCTTCCTTAAACAAAGCGCAAAACCACGTAACAAAATTTCAATAGGGTCTCCTAACGGCGCAAACCGCGTGACTGTAAATACAACACCCGGCAACAGCCCCATGGCCAACAATCGCTGACGATACGCCTTTGCCCCACCCAGTAACGCTTGAATGCGTACTTTATCCCCGGGTTTTAACTGATTTAATTGCATAATTCACCTCTTATGCTAAGCTTACTCCACTGAGTTGATCTGTCAAGCTAAATGAGAATGATTCTTATTTAACCGCCTGCGATTAACTGTTTTCTTTACGGGGAAATTTTAAAATTTAAATAAAATCAACATGTTATAAATTATCTGTCGCTCGGATTGTGGATTGTCGAAAAAGTAATGCCTTGTTTAATAAAATGTTAATAAATGAGCAGTATAATAAGGGTATGCGATAAAAAAGATACATCTAATAAACAGTTAAACTCAGAGGGTAGCGTATGCAAAGAAGCAATTCAGATTCAGAGAAGCCAGAAGACAAAGGCAAACAAGATGCCGCTTCAGATACTGGGACCCGAAACGGAGGCGACGGAGAAGCACGCGAGGACCAAAGCGATGGCGCGCGCGAAGACATTTATCGCACAGGCGTAAAGGAAGGACAAGTGCGAGATACAGCTGAAAAGTTCGAGAAAGAAATAGCAGCTAAACAAACTGCCGGCGTAAGAGCAGGAGAACTTCAAAGAGGAGCAATCAGAAGACCATCACGATCCAGTGACACAGAATTGGACACACAACAAGCCACAGAACAGGGTTTGTCGTCTGAACAGAAAGCGGCATGTCATCAAGCCATGGCAAGCCTTGAAAAGGTTGAAAGAGACCTTACCTCTGAAGCTATAGAGGTGTCGTTTGAGACCTTGTCTAACGCGACCTCAGAACCCAAAGCACGCGAAAATGCCTCAGGAGCCATCTTATCCTATATGGATGATATGAAAGCAGGAATCGACACAGCAATTCAAGCACTGTTGAACGCCTCATTATGGGAAGATGAAGACTTAACGCCAGGGAAAGCGGAACTCACTGCTGAGAAGAAAATGCCAGTACCACTTCGTCAAGCAGCTAATGTGTGCTCTGACGAAGTAACAAGATGCGCCACAACAGTGAAGAGTCTTCTTACGACAACAGGACCGGACGAAAAAATCTCGGAAGACGCAATAAACGCAGCAAAATCTACAATTGGAATGACAAACACAGCCATTGGCCAACTCAAGATGGAACTAACCGCTGTAGCTGGAGAAAAAACGGAAGCCGCTGTAGTCGCACCTCAAGACACATCTTCGCCAAAAGGCACAACTGGCGATACAACTTTACAGAACCCCCCTACCAGCACTGCCGATAGCGGAGTATCAGGCGCAAGCGCAAGCACAGGCACACCTGTTGACCCAGCTTTAGCTAAAACAACGCCTCCACTTACGCCGGCTCCTGGCGACGGAAAAACAGCAGCACCTGGCAGCAACCCCGTAAAAAGTGACAGCAAAAGCAGCGCCCCACAGCCGCCTACACCTTTAACCGAAGAGCAGATGCAAACACTCGAAAGAACTGCATCCAATCAACACAACTTACTTGCACTCATGGCTTCTAATATGTATGCAAATATTGCAGTAGCACATCAAGATAAAACATTAAGCAATAAGCGCGTAGAAGAAAATATTAAGTATGCGAAAAAGTATCTTGCAGACGCAGAACAATATATGAAACAGAGGGGAGCAGCAGTGAACCCCTCCGTGATAACGAATAAGAAATTCGCGCAGAGAATCATTGCGCTTCAACAAGAATTAGCGGATAAGATCGCCTATTTTGGTGATGATGCTAAACTTGTTGAGAACAAACCAGATCTTATTGAAGCTGCCATCGGTGGCATGACAACAGCAAGCAGCAGCAGTGGTGACAGCTATGCGCTGACATCAACCTGCAAACCATTGGGCAACTATCAAGTCACTGATCAGCTCCAAAGCACGCATGCACGCGTTATTGTCAGCAGAGCGACGCCTCAAGCTGAGCCTATGACATTCGTGCAAACGGCAAAAGGGAACTTTTACAAAACACGCATTGTAAAACCAAGCAACAGTATTCTGAAAGAAGATCATTACGCTACAGCAAGCAACATGATTGATAATCATCGTGCTTTCTTACCAAATCAACATGCTGACCTTACATTAGAGCCACCAGCAAAGCCAGGGGCAAACCCTGCAGCAGCCACCGCTTTCGTTGAGGCACTCATCGTCATGGCAGCAGCCAAAGGAATCAAGAGCTCTGCTATTATTATTCCGGCATCATGCGGAATAGATGATGCGCGGAAGGCAGATCTTATGACAGAAGGGAGAGATCTTGCTGCGAGAATGCTGCCAGAAATAACAGATATGGTTAGCAACTATAGCGCGAAAAAAACACTGCAAAGCTGCGGTTATGATGTGAATAATCAAGCTGTTGCTTTCCCAGATCTGCATCCAGAACACTTAAAAGTAGGTGGAAATCCACTTGATCCATTCAACTTAGAGATGGCTGAGAGATACTGTCAGTCGAATTATCAACGTCCGGTTGATCTCGCTACTCAAATTACAGGTGATGTAACGCGAATACCGACGCCACCAGTGACACCAGCGACACCGGCGACACCGGCAACACCAGTGACACCGGCAACACCAACACCGGCGCATAGGGCAGCACCGCCACTACCGCAGCCAACTCCGCAGCCGCAATCAAACCCGCAGCAGCAGTCAAGCTCAACAAGCACAACGGCACGGGCACTGCGGCAGACAGCGACACTCACGCCCGCACCACGGTCAGAGTCAGCAGCATCCAACACCGAAGGGTCAACAACACCCAGCACTGACTCTCCGGGGAATAACAGTAATAACGATAGCACAGCTGGCGTTGAGAATGTTAACGACGGAAGTAGCAGCAATACAACTCCTTCACGCCGCCACTCTATCTCTTGAATAAATCGGTGATGGCCCAGGAGGCGCTCGGTGTAACCGAGCCGCGACCGGCAGGGAGTCACTGTATTATAACTTTTAGCTGAAATTTCTTACTTTATGATATTAAATGTCTTTCTACGCTAGAAATGTTGCACTGTTATACACCATCTTTTATCAGATTCATGTGACGCTCCCTCACGGTCGCGGCTCGGTTACACCGAGCGCCCCAACAATGCCCTGGCGCAACTCAACTAACTGACCATGAAAAAAGTGACCTGCATCGGGGAAACGGAGTATTTCGGGTCGCGGGTTCTGCGCATCGCACCAAGCATATACTTTTTCTGCAGACACAACTTCATCGCGTTCGCCCTGCGCCAAAACAAAAGGACATAAAATAGGAGGCAAGGTATCCATCGCAAAATTTACAACCGGTGGCGCAACCAACAATAATTTTGTCACCGGTATCTGCGTTGCCGCCTTTGCAACAATATAACCACCAAAAGAAAAACCACCCAACCATAACGCTAACCCCGTTTGCTGTTGTTGCATCCAGTCAATCACCGCAAACAGATCTTCTAATTCGCCCCTACCCTGATCAAACACTCCTTCACTGCGCCCCACGCCACGAAAATTAAAGGTAATGGTATTCACACCTAACTGCTGAAATGCTTTTACAATCGTCGTTACCACTTTGTTGTGCATGCTCCCGCCAAACAAAGGATGCGGATGACAAACAATGCCCCACGCCTGCTGCGGCAACCCTTCAGATGCGTAACGTTTTATTTCTAACAACCCCGCAGGGCCCTTTATCAGTTCTGTTGTGGTTGTTTCCGACTGTGTCATTATCATAAACGCGCACTCGCTTTCACTAAACGATCTTGAATAGCTTCCCAATCCGCTTCTTGTGGCACCGTTTCTATTAATAACAAACGATAAGCACCATGATCTAGACTACGCAAACAATGATAAAGATCATGCGCATACGCCAATGCCACTCGCGGCAAGTATAACACTTTCACACCTGGCAATTCAGGAAAATTCGCACTGTGTACAATCACAGCAACAGGCAGCGCCTCTGCCGACAAACACTGTACACGCTGCTTCAACAGATCAAGCGGCAACATTTCTGTTGGCGTCCTGGGCGCATAGTGCAATATGTGCTGACCAGGCACTCGTACGTTCCGTCCCGGCTGTTGTACACGCGTCACTTTTTGATGTAACACTTCTTCAATCATCTTTGCTGTAATCATGCCAGGACGCAATATCACAGGCACCTCAGTAGAAACATCCACAATGGTGGATTCTAAACCCACATCACATGCTTCTCCATCCATAATCAAATCAATTTCTTCACCTAACTCCTCTGCAACAGCCGCTGCCGTAGTCGGACTTAAATGCGTAAATTTATTGGCTGAGGGTGCCACCACGCCACTCCCAAATTTGCGCAACAGCGCCAACGCTATCGTGTGACGCGGTATACGTAAACCCACCGTCTGCTGACCACCCGTTACCACATCCAATACATCCGCACGTTTAGGGAGAACCAAGGTCAGCGGCCCTGGCCAGAAGGCCTTCGCCAACACCCATGCGACATCTGGTATTACAGACGCCCACTCTTCTAACATCTCTGCCGCTGCCACATGCACAATCAAAGGATGATTCAGCGGGCGCTCCTTGACTGTGAAAATTTTTTGCACAGCGGCTGCATTGCGTGCATCGGCGCCTAGGCCGTACACCGTCTCCGTCGGAAAGGCAACCAGCCCGCCCGCTCTTAAAATATGCACTGCCTTATCTATCTCATCCATTTTTTTTGAAAATCTCATCCAATAAAGGTAATATGGTTGTTTAAAAGCTAACTCTTATCTTATGACGAACCTACAAGTGATAGAAGCAACACCCGATGCGCCCGCGCCAATTATCCCATTGGCGACAGTAAAAGGCACGGCCGTTGTTGATTTACCAAAAGATTTATATATCCCCCCCGACGCAATGAAGGTGTTATTAGAAACCTTCGAGGGTCCACTTGATTTTTTATTATACTTAATTCGTAAGCAAAATTTAGACATTCTCGACATTCCTATTGCAACCGTCACCCGGCAATATATGGAATACATTGATTTAATGCAGGATTTATCCCTGGAACTGGCTGCTGAATATTTGGTCATGGCCGCTATTTTAGCCAATATCAAATCGCGCATGCTACTCCCACAACAAATCAACCCGGATGAAACAGAAGAAGACCCTCGTGCCCTGTTGGTCAGACGCTTGCAAGAATATGAATGCTATAAACAAGCAGCACTCGACCTGGACACGCTATCGCGTGATGAACGCGATACCTTTCTTGCCGAAGCAAGTACCGACATGATCGCTATCAGCAAACCGCTACCGGAAGTTGCACTACCGGAACTTGTTAAAGCACTGATGGATGTTTTCAAACGCGCGGATCTCAATACCAAACACCGTATACAACTCGATGCACTGTCCGTACGCGAAAAAATGATACATATCCTTACTTGCATGCAGAGCACAGAGCACGCGCTGTTCACAGGTCTTTTTAATTTAGAAGAAGGTCGATTGGGCGTTGTCGTCACTTTTTTGGCAATGCTAGAACTGCTGAAGCAAGGTGCTATCGAATTTGTGCAATCCGAAGCATTTGCGCCTATTTATGTTCGAGCACGACAGGGGGCATCAATAGGTGATGCAATCGCAGACCTGCCAGCCACAGAGCCGTAAGATAAACGCCCGCAGCTGTCGCGAGCAAAAAACCGAGATGCAGTACACGCCAGCCCGTTGGATGATGGATCCATGTTTCTATATCACCCGCCCCCCAAAGCAAATATAAAGCCAACAGCGTATTTGCCAACGTTAGCCGTATTGTGAATGCCCGCCAACCCTCACGCGGCCGATAGTAACCACGTAATCGCAGAAAATAAAAAAGAAACCCTGTGTTAACGATAGCAGCCAGCGATGTTGCAAGCGCAATACCAGCGTGTTTCAATGGCCAAATCAGCATTATGTTCAATGCCGTATTAGTCAGCATGGCAATCACGCCAACCCGCACAGGCGTACGCAAATCCTGCTTCGCATAAAAGCCCGCTGCTAATATTTTCACTAACATAAATGGCGCAATCCCTAAAGCAAAAGCCATTAAGCTTTCACGCGCCATTAACACAGCAAAGCCATTAAACAATCCTCGCTGAAACAATGTACTTAATAAAGGACCTGCCAATACCGCCATCACAACACCCGCTGGTATACCAACCAGCAAAACAGCTCGCAAGGCCCAGTCTAAGGTGAGAGAAAAAGACGCTTCAGATTGCGCAGCGTGGTGCCTGGAAAGATGCGGTAAAATGACTGTAGAGATGGCAACGCCGAATACACCCAGCGGGAACTCCATTAAGCGATCCGCATAATATAGCCACGACACACTGCCAACAACCAGCAAAGAAGCAAATAAGGTATCGATGAGCAAATTCACTTGCCCAACAGAAACACCAAACAACGCAGGCACCATTAGCTTTAATACTTTTACGACACCTGGGTCACGGAAATTGATATATGGACGTGGTAGCAAGTGTAATGATTTCAAGAATGGCCAAGGAAAGAGAAGCTGCACAAACCCTGCAATAAAGACGCCCCAAGCCAGGCCAATGATTGGTGTGGTCATCGCGGGAGATAACCACCACGCCGCGGCAATCATACAAATATTTAAAAAGACCGGTGTGAACGCAGCCACCCAAAATCGACTATAGGTATTGAGAATGCCTCCCAAAAAAGCTGTCAGTGAAATCAGCATGAGGTAGGGAAAAGTCACGCGAAGCATCGTTACCGCCAATTCATAACGCGGCCCCGTTGTTTCAAAACCAGGCGCAAATGCCCTGACAATCCAAGGAGCCGCTATGATTCCTAATAACACAATGACTAGCAAAGTAAATCCTAGCGTTCCTGCCATGGCATTAATAAAACGCTGTACTTCTTCGTGTGATTTTTGTTTTTGGTACTGGGCTAACACAGGTACAAAAGCCTGCGAGAAAGAACCCTCCGCGAAGAGTCGTCGCATGAAATTGGGTATTTTAAAAGCGACAGAAAAAGCATCAAAAGCCATGCCAGCGCCGAACAAACTGGCTGTGACCATATCGCGCACAAATCCAAAGATTCTCGAGATGGTTGTCATACAAATGACGACTGTTGTTGATTTTACCAAACTTTTGCTCAAAATTTTACCCCATACGTGGCAGTAATCAGAAATTGAAAAAAGAGTTTACTACATTTTATCTATAGAAAGTACTTCTAAAAAATTGACAACCGCATCAAGTACAGGCATATTAAGGTCTTTTTGTAGTTACCGAAATTTGGAGAGAATACCCTTGGCTAATACAAAGCAAGCAAAGAAGCGCGTTCGCCAAGCTGAAAAGCATCGACGCCACAACGCTAGCATGCGTTCCATGCTCAGAACCTACATTAAGAAGGTAGGACTCGCTATCACGGCTGGTGATCGCCGCGCCGCATTGGTCGCGTTACAAGAAGCAACCCCCATCATCGACCGTATGGCGACAAAGGGTATTATTCACAAGAATAAAGCAGCCCGCCATAAAAGCCGGCTTACGCTTCATATTAAGAAAATGGAAGAAAAAGCAGGTATGAATCCTTAGCCGCGAGTTGGACCCCCAGGTTGCGCGCTCCTGTATAAGGACATAACATCAGTGACATTTTTCTCACGCGCCTACGGCGCTTAACCGTGGGTGTATTGCCATTACCGTTGAATAAATCGCAAATGCTTTGGGGCACTCGGTGTAACCGAGCCGCGACCGGCAGGGAGTCACTGTGCTATAACTTTTAGCTGAAATTTCTTACTTCATGATATTAGGGTGCCATTTAACGGTAGAAATGTTGCATTGTTCTATACCAGCTTTTATCAGATTCATGTGACGCTCCCTTACGGTCGCGGCTCGGTTACACCGAGTGCCTCACA
This sequence comes from Gammaproteobacteria bacterium, assembly GCA_035536095.1. Classification (GTDB taxonomy): domain Bacteria; phylum Pseudomonadota; class Gammaproteobacteria; order DSM-16500; family DSM-16500; genus Aquicella. The sequence continues at coordinate 13,883 of DATLOT010000001.1, forward strand.
GAGCATTTCCGATTTATTCAACAACGCCCCCTCTGGGAGAAGGTGCCCGGCAGGGCGGATGAGGAACGGGATGAAATTCGGTATTTGTGTATTCAACTTACCCATTCCTTAAGGTTCTCTTAAGTATCCCCATGTATAATGTCGCGACAACTTACACAGAAACACTGTTGAACAAGAGAGAAGAGAAAGAGATTAATAAAATTGTATAAAATAAATACATATTTCGCTTCCTACACAAAGCAACGGGGAAAATAACATGGCTACTGTTATCAACATTCGACCAAAATGGGCGATGCCCTTTGAAGTCGAGCCAGTAGAAAAACCGTCAGAAGCGCCTTATACCTATTATAAGAATAGAAAAAGATCGAGCGAATCACGTGCTACGAGATTGTCCAGAGATGGCGTTGAATGGTTCGTTGCGAAACTCAGAAAACGAGCAGAATTTTTCGTTACACTATTCGCCGTTTGCGCTGAAGTCTGCAATATTGGTCTTGGTGTACGTGTGGCCACCAATTTAGTGCCATTCCTGATGACGTTACCTGGCGTTGGCCCTGTCTTAGATCTCATTGTCGTGATATTGGATACATGTATCTATGTCTTTCGTGCTTTTGTACGTCTCGCACTCCTAGCCGCCAGACACATTGGCATAGTAGTCGATGATGAAAAGTATGGCGCGCATCCTCATCAAACCAAAACAGACCTGTTTGCTCTTTTCTTATTCGTAGCCGCCGTTTCAATCAAAGTACTTTCTGTGTTAGGCATCATTTTAACCGGCCCTGTGAGCACACCTATTGTTTGGGCGCTGGGAACCACTGCTTGTGCAATCATTTGGATAACAGACTATTGTTTTACAGCATCGCAGGCAGGCAAAGCAGCTGACAAAGCTCAGACTGATCTAACGCGCGCCTTAGAAGAAGCAAAGCACTTTATAAAAAATAAAAAGGACGCTCTTCCTCAGTACAATCCGCCCAGTGCAAACACAAGGGGAGCATTCGAGCATCAATGCCAGAACGGCTTCCTTATCAAAGATACACATAATGACGTGACCCGTACTTTTGAAGCAGCGATGAAAAAAGTAAAAGCAACGGAACAGACTTATAACACCATCAAGAAAGAAGCGACCGCCAAGAAAAACTCCCAGCGCTTATACTTCGTTATATTAATAGGCGTTGTTTTACTTGTTGTGCTTGGAACATTAGCACCTATCATACCTGCAGCGTTGGTTCCACTTTCGGCCTTTTTTGGTAAGGCCGGCGCCATCCTATTAGCGCTTGTCAACATTGCGAGGATCACCAATTACTTTAGGAAAACGCTAGAGAGCCTTGTGACATACATTATGAAAAAGCGAGGGAACACAACCGAGAAGCCAGATCCCATACGCCAAGCATTGGAAAAAGAACTCTGTGATATCTATACAAACAGCAACAGGAACAGTCATGTCATCAAAAAACAGGAGCCCGTTATTCAAACAAAAGACATACCGAAAAAAGACACGCCCAAGAAAGCACAAAGCACACCTAAATTGAGAAACTTTTCGATCTTCCATCGCCGCCGTGTGCCACCACTTGAAGCACAAAGAATAGCAACGCTACGTAAACGCAGGTAGTAATAAATACCGTTCCCCTTCTGCCCTGTCGGGCACCAGCATAACCGAGCCGCGACCGTCAGGGAGCGTCGCATGAATCTGATAAACGATGGTATGGAAAGCAGTATTCCATTTTATGCGTCTTACCAGTATCATAGAACTCATTTTTTAGCACTCGCTTTTCAAGGAAGATAACAATGAGAAAATCTCACCAACGCAGACTTTTAAAAGGCAAAGACGAAAAGGACGCCTCCTCAGGTGAAGGACAAGCAAGCGACCCCGGTGATTCAGTCGATGGCGCATCACAACATGATATACCGCCCGATAGTGGAGTATCATTACTTTTCTCCGTCGAATTGTTCTTTAGCCAAGCGCCCGCCTTTCTAGAGACACTCATCTCGTGGGCAAACCCAACACATGAAAATGGTACCGGCATCGAAGAACCCGCAATATCACAAAGAGACCTTATTGCTACTTATGTAAAATCTGAGGAAAATGAACGCACTCAGCGCGTACAAACTGCCATTAAAGTAGCAGCTGGCAGTTTTGCAACCGGTGGTGCCGCAGGTGTAGCTGGTGCAGCCGGCGCAGCTGGCGCAGCAACACTCGGCTTCATGGGGGGAGTAGCACTGCTGCCTGTCGCACTGCCTGCGGCGGCCGCAGCTGGTTTCTCTACACTGATTGGCGGTCTATTTGGTGTAACATCCGCTAATGCCTACAAAGATAAGTTAGAAACAGCATATGGATATATCTGCCACGGAAATTACCATTCAGCAAATGAACTACTAAAACAGATCCTCGAAGTAAATCCTGCTAAAAGAGCAGTAAGGGAATTATTCTTAAAAAATCGAACCTTTGCTGTCGCGCATTTTTTATATGCAGAATGTGCTTTTTCTGAGGGAAATTATGCTCTTGCAATAGCAGAGTATGAAAATGCCCTGCGCAACGCAAAACAATCAAAGAAAAAACAACGTGAGTTGCTTTTTCACATATTACCCTCTTATGCAGCATTCCTAGAACGTGTTGATAATACAGCATTACCAAAAGACTTCGATAAAGCAGAAAAAACAAGAGAAATCATTAGACTATTAAAAGAGAATGGCTTTAATAATCATTTCACCTCCTATCTCGACATGTGCAATCGCATGAAAGCATTATCTCAGACAATAAGAGAAAGAGATTTTTCTAAACAACAAGATGATATAAACGCATTAGTCGCATTAGAAATGGAATGCCCTGTCACTGACATAGGCGATGGCAGAGCACACTGTCTTGCCATTTATTTTCTGCTATTTAAAAGCATGCTGAGTGCCTTGATATCGCTGCATGCATGCAATGTTCAATTAGACCAGAGCATCACTTTATTAACCAGATGCACTTCACAAATAGCAATGCTCAGATCGAAAAGACACGCTATATTAACAGACACAATGTACATATCGCTTGTAGCGTTAGTCAAAGAACACGCCAAGAATATTTACTCTTACTATCTCACGAAGGGAATTCCGATTGACTACACATTCATTTTAAACAATCTTCAGATACCATTTCCGGAAGCAAATCAACACAGTGCTAAAATAGAAGAAGGTGCGACTGCAATGACAGAACAGTTACACGCATTGCTAGCCGTGATAAAAAACGATTTTGATATGCACTGTGATTCCATAGATCATTGGCTAAACACCTTGCGCACATTAGATGCTGATTCTTTAAACAAAATTTCCAGAAAAGGTGAGAGTTTCCTTCATATACTGGCGCAAATACCACCCGGCCAACCGCGTCTCACTGCTAACAAAATAAGAGAAGCAACAAATAAATTAAAGTCATTTTCTTCGCACAGAAGTTTTCCCTGCCCTCCTGCGCCAGAAGGGTCCCCTCTCCCCAGAGAAAGCTGGCACGAGAATGAAACACCTGTTGGGATGCTTAGGGAATTAAAAGACCCGTACGAATTACTGACGCTAATTGGCGATGAATCACCGATGATTAGACAGACATCGCTTGATAAGCTAGATCAGTTTACTGAAAAATTCTGCGAAAATTATTACGAAGACAATCTTTTACTATTGACTGGGCCCGAAGGTTGTGGAAAAACAGAGGCAGTTGACTATTTAGCAGAAAAGATTGGCGCTACTGTCCACCAATGGCGTATAGCCGCAACGAATGATCAATTTGTTAATGCCTTAGCAACCAGAATTGAGGAATTCTTTGAAGCCGCAAAAACAAGGGCAAGAGAAACTAAAGAGACACAAATTCTATTGATTGATAATATAGATGTCATTCTACCTAAACTGACAGGAGAAGCTCCCGCGAATGGACAGCATAATAGCGAAGCAGACATTGCCAGTTTTGTAACAGGATGCGACGGCTTGAAGGGACACCGTGTCATATTGTTAGGCATTACCAAACGACCTTCCGCACTGAATCCAGCTATCATGAGTCGTGCTCATTCTGGCAACAGCATTGAATTTTCCACACCCGATGAAGCAGAACGCCTGAAATTGCTTTCAATACTATTAAAAGACAAGAAAATTTCAGAAGAAAACATTAAGATGCTTGCAGAGAAAATGCGCTTCTATTCTTTTCGTCAGATAAAAAATTTTATTGAGAATTTTCATAATATCTATAACATCGACTTAGCAGTATTAGAGAAAAAATTCAATGCAAATGCTACCCGCATAGAGAAAGAATTCAATGATAATAGAGATTATTGCGCTTCACTTTTTATGCCTTCTTTTGCGCGTGATCCATCCACAGATTCTATTTTATTATTAAACCCTGAGTTAGCAGCACAGGTTGAGTTTATTGCAAGAAAGAAATTCTATACAGACATGACACCACATCTCCTCCTCTATGGCCCACCTGGCACAGGCAAAACAAGCTCAGCTAGAATTATCGGACAAATGTCGAATCGCCAAGTCATTGTGATAAGAGACGACTCCATGTCCAAATGGGAAGCGATACTGAACAGGGCTAGTGCATTAAGAGCTATTGTCTTTATTGATGAAATAGATAAATTTTTACAGGCTGTTGCACCGAATTGCGCTAACCCGGATTACGTTCACAAACTGCAAGTCGCAATGAGTGGTATCATTAAAAACAATATATTATTCGTAGCCGCAACAAATAAAATAGACTACATACCAACAGCTATTATGAGTCGCTTTCAGAAAATAGCATTACTAAAGCCACCCACTGCTCAATTTCAGATAATGATAATACAAAGCATTCTAGTGGAAATTAAACAAGCAGCTTCTACGCGCTATCGTTTTCACGTAGACGAACAATTAGACAAAGAAATGTCTATGCAAGAGATACGACTGGCACCCCGTTACAGGGACAAAATGGATGCCAGGGGAATGGAAAGGGCAATCAAGCGGTTCATAGAGGACCTCTTCACTTATATAGACCAAACGCAGCCGACTGGTCCCAGCACAGATATTTGCATTACTTTCGAAGATATTGACAGTTATATGGGAGTCGGGCAAAAAAGTGATGGAGCGGGACCATCAAACAGCGAGGCTCCCAGCAGCAAGGGATACCCTGGGCTTGCGTACTTTGCCAAACATCATGCGAGACTCTTTGCCTCTCAGTCATGTGAAGACGAAAGCGAAGGGAAACCAAAAATGGTACCTCTTGACCCAGATGAACGTCTGCAGCGTTTGAAATCAGGCAGTTACGGTACCGGGCCGTGACCAACCGTGAGGGAGCGTCACATCAATATCCCCTCATCTGCCCTGTCGGGCATCTTCTCCCAAAGGGAGAAGACATGCGAGACTTGGCTTCAGAGGGAATAGTTAGCAATTACTGCTAGTAACAAGCCTGCGCACGCTTTCTCACTTGCGCTTTCGTTAAGTCCTCAATATGCGTCGAAACACACCAGCAATGACCGAATGGATCCGTGATCATCCCAGAACGATCGCCATAGAACATATCCGCCACAGGACGCACCAGCTCTGCGCCAGCTTTTACAGCTGCTTTCACCACATCGTCTACTTTTTTGATATAAAGATGAACGACAAATGAGCAACCATCCTGCTTCTTAGGATGCTGCATACCTTTCTCTGAGCAAGCACCTGATAACATCACTTTAGAATCCCCAATTTTTAACTCGGCATGCATAATTTTCCCACCATGCTCCATGGACAATACTGACTTCGCCCCAAACGCTTTCTTATAAAAAGCAACGGCTGCTGCAGGATCATCAACAATCAAATAAGGTGTAATAGCGTGATAATCTTTAGGAACAGGAGATACCTTCCTCTGCTTAGTCTTAGCAGCCATCTTCTTAGCTGGTTTTTTCACGGATTTTTTCACTACTTTTTTAACAGCTTTTGTTTTTTTCTTTGTTGCTTTCGGCCTAGCCATCATCTTTCTCCTAATTAAATAAGCGTGGCTGCATTCTAATAAGATTGAGATTATTTGCAACAAAAATTACATTATTTTTTCGATTTGCGGGAATAAAACAGCATAGACGTTAGGATGACAGGCAATAATACCTGACCGCAAAACATTTTTTTGGTTGAACAAGAAGGAAGAACCATCTAGTTGTCTCACCCATCCGCCCGCTTCTTGTACTAATAACACACCTGCAGCAATATCCCACTCGCTTTTCGGTGTTAGGCTAAAAGTTGCATTCGCTTTGCCACAAGCAACCAAAGCCAGTTTATACGCGATTGAGCCTGTTTCTTGGATACGATATTGCGCTCTAAAACCATCCCAGTCGCCTGCTTGACACTCAGTGCGGCTCGCCAGTATGTGTAATTGCGCAGGAGAATGAGTAAGGCAAAACATTCGCTGGTGGTTATACCAGGCGCCTTCATTTTTTATCGCATAAAAGAGCTCCTCTGTGGCAGGATTATAAACACAAGCTAAAACGGGAGTTTGATCCACCACAAGCGCCACAGAAATAGCAAATTCAGGGATATCCTTCGTGAATTCTTTTGTCCCATCAATGGGATCCACTATCCACGTATACTGGGCGCCTAAACGGCTCTCATCATCTTTTGTCTCTTCAGATAACCAACCATATTGTGGGAAAACACGACATAAGGCTTCTTTTAGCAAGGCATTGACAAGTAAGTCCGCTTCTGTGACCGGCGAACAATTGGCTTTTTGATCAACAGAGAACCCCTTTTTTCTGATCTGCTCAGCTGCTTTCCCTGCTTGTTGCACAGCATCTAACAATACCGTGCGTTCCCTTCTAAACATGACATGCTCTCCAGAATACAATTTTTCCGACCATCTCTGGCGCTCAGTCTCGCATGTCTTCTCCCTCCGGGAGAAGACGCCCGGTAAGACCGAGCCGCGACCGTGAGGGAGCGTCATATGACCAACAGGTGCCACCGCTCAATAACAGTGACGCTGCTAGTCATATGACGCTCCCTCACGGTCGCGGCTCGGTA
>DATLOT010000002.1:0-18352 GCA_035536095.1 Gammaproteobacteria bacterium
ATTTATAGCGTTAGAAGGCAATTTAATATCATAAAGTAAGAGATTTCAGCTAAAACTTATAATACAGTGACGCTCCCTCACGGTCGCGGCTCGGTTACACCGAGTGCCTCACAGAGCATTTTCGATTTATTCAAAGGTGCCCGCAGACGGACGTTTCTATAACAGTGGCACTTACCTTACCTAAAAGGGGCCGCGAAATGCATCAATTTCAGTGTGACTATCCGCCGCCGGCGCCCAAGAAGACGAGCCGCCATTTAGCATTTCATAAACCTTCATCGAAATCGTACGACTGTTAGGATAAAAAGCCTGCTCAAGCGGCCGCGTTGTGGGACAAGTGGTTGGCGCAAAACCCATGCGTGCCATATCAGGTATAGGCTCACCCGCCTTCATTGCACACTCATACACTTGCGTTAGGATTTCACTACTTGCACCACAGGTTAACCAGGCATTATCAACGATCAACAATTTCCCTGTTTTGCGCACAGACTGCATGATTGTTTCCATATCTAATGGCCATAATGAAATCGGATCAATGATTTCAGCATCAATACCAATCGTCTCTAGGTGTTTTTTCGCGCGCAGCGCTTCCATCACCATATGCGAAACCGCAACAATCGTGACGTCTTTGCCTTCTTGCAGCACACGCGCTTTTCCAAAAGGCACTTCATATAAATCGTAAGGCACATAACCATCTACCGCATAAAGCAGGCGATGCTCCACAAAAATCACGGGGTTATTGTCTCGAATGGCTGCAATCATGCATCCTTTGGCATCGTTCGCATTAGAAGGCGCAACCACCTTTAGCCCTGGAATATGCATAAATAAAGAATGTAGCGCCTGAGAATGTTGTCCACCCTGCCCCCAGGAACGACCAATCATCGTACGCACAACCAAGGGAACTTGTACTTGTCCGTTATACATATAGTGAGATTTAGCGGCCATATTGACCAACTGATTCATACAGAGCAACATAAAATCCATACGAATATGCACATGAATAGGACGCATACCCGCCATCGCCGCACCAATTGCCACACCCGTCATTGCATCTTCCGATAAGGGTGTGCCAAATACACGATCTTTACCAAATTTTTCTACCAATCCGATTGTCGAACCTTGTATACCTTTGTGATCATCCACATCCAACCCAAACATAAACACACGCGGATCACGCGCCATTTCTTGTTCAAACGCCTCTCGCAACGCATCCACATAACGAATGAGTCGCACACTGGGTTGGCTCTGCGCCATATTATTCATTGAAACATTAGCTCGCGTAGACATGTGTATATAACTCCGAATCAGTAGGATAAGGGCTCTTCTCGGCAAATGTTTCAGCCGCTTCAATTTCAGCTGTGATTTCAGCATCTAAACGTTTGCAGGTTACCTCATCAAGCAAGCCGGCAAGTCGAGCAATCTGATCATCCGCTTTCCAACGCTCGTACTCTGCGCGATCACGATAAACATCGTCATGATCATCTCGTGGACCAACATGCTCCCACCAACGATACGTCGCACATTCAACAAAGAAAGGACCACCCCCATGATGACGTATTTGATCAGCCGCAAAAGAGATAGCATCGCGTATCTTAAACACATCGGGCTCAGTGACTTTCTGTGTGTGTACACCATACGTTGCAACACGCTCACATAACCTTTCCGTTGCCCAACGTTGCTCGAGCGGCGTATGAATCGCAAGACGATTATTCTCACAGACAAAGATAATAGGTAATTGATGCAGGGCAGCGAAATTCATAGACTCATAGAAGCAACCTTCTTCTGTTGCCCCATCGCCAAACATGCAGACAACCACACGTTGCTTATTCGTTGTTTTTGCTTCCATTTGCATCGCAAGGGCATAGCCGGTTGCAACGGAGATAGTAGAACCCACAACAGCAGAAGCGCCCAAAATACCATTCTTAATATCGACTAAATGCATCGACCCTGCTTTACCACCCGCGCAACCTGTGGCCTTTCCATACAATTCAGCCATCATTTCATTTAAAGAACCACCCTTTGCAAGGTGCGTGGCGTGGCAGCGATATGTGTTCGAAATAATGTCATCTTTCTTTAAAGGGGCGCAAACACCAACAGCAACATGTTCTTGGCCAATAGACAAGTGCACGGGGCTCTTCACTGCATCCGTGTGATAAATCTCTGCGATACGTAATTCTACACGACGTATCAGAGACATTTGCTTATAGCATTGTGCAACTAATTCCGGGGTATACATAGTCATCCTAATATGTGAGCTCAACTCTATGAAATCTACAAAAAAGCAGACACAATATCAAGCACATTACAGATACCCTGGAGAAAATGATGCGAGCAAATGCTAAAATCCTTATTACTGGCAGTCGTGGCATGATAGGTAGCGCACTACTAAGGCGATTACAAACGCAACCCTATACGCTGCTCACACCCTCGCATACAACACTGGATTTACGCAATCAACAGGCTGTTAACGACTATTTTGCAACGACCAAACCAGATTATGTCTTTCATCTTGCTGCTATTGTTGGTGGAATTCACGCCAATAATACTTATCCTGCTAAATTTATTTACGATAATACACAAATGCACAGTCATGTGATCCATGCTGCTCATATAACAGGTGTACAAAAGCTATTGTTCCCGGGATCTGCCTGCACCTATCCTAAGTTTGCTGAACAACCGATTCCAGAGTCCGCTTTTTTAGATGGTAAGATTGAAACAACCAATATTGCTTACGGTGCAGCTAAGATCAATGGCATCATTATGTGTCAGTCTTATGCGCGTGAGCACCAGCTCAATGCCATTATCCCCATGCCGACGAACGCCTATGGCATTGGTGATAACTTCGACCCGCAAGCCTCGCATGTGATCCCTGCGTTGATGAAACGCTTTCATGAGGCAGCTATGAACAACACACCTGAGGTTGTGCTGTGGGGCACTGGCACACCGCTACGGGAGTTTATTTATGTGGATGACTTAGCAGATGCGCTGATTCATCTGATGCATCATTACAACTCGCCGGACATTATCAATGTCGGCACCATGGAGGAAATCAGCATTCTTGATCTTGCCAGAACAATCGCAGACGTCGTTGGATATCGCGGCAACATTGAAGTCGACACAACCAAGCCTGACGGCGCTCTTCGCAAATGTTTGGATTCAACGATGCTCTTTAAGCAAGGCTTCCGCCCGCAAGTGAAGTTGCAAGAAGGTTTGATGCGGATGTATAGGCGCCATTTTATAGACGTGTTGCAATCGCGTTGAAGGCTTGGTGTTTATTCGGGAGGTGATCTATTACAGGCTGGGTCTATAATCTTCTAGACATTAAGATCATTATGGTTTAAGGTGAGGCCACTAAAATGACACTACACGAGGATTAAAATCATGGCTGCTACGCGTTCGAACACAACAGGCTGGACAGAAGAAACCAGAAATCAATTCCATCCCGGCGATATTATTGCTGCAATCAAGTTTGATGTAACCAAGCCTGAGTTTTACAACGTTTTATCATCATGTCTGTACTCACCATCAGGTATACTCGGTATGCTTGAATTGATTTGTCATGTTTTTGGCGAAGGAAGAGAGTGTTGTCAGCGATTTATAGATGTGGTAGTGAGAAATGATAGCGGAACCCATGCATATGTTCGAAGTCTTGCTGAATATCGTCTCGATATCATTTCTAGGGTGCTGGCCGTTCAGGAAGATTTACGGAAAACATTTCCTGACCTGGCTCAGTTTGCAGACACGTTACCGTTAGGTGCAGAATCCAAAATTGCGAAAATTGAAAGTACATTTGGTCCGGTTGTAAGCGTGTCTCCTATGGGTTTGACCAAAGCGGAACTTGCTGAAAGACTGAGCGCTATGAGAAAGATAGCCTTTCCAGAAACTATTAGCCCTACGTCGCTGAATGGCGGGTTGTATTCGCAGGCACCTAGGCAGGACGAAGCAGCTAACAACAGGTGTCGTTGTCTTACCCAGTGAGTTTTTTGGGTGCGAAACTGAGCTGCGTTGGTCTCTAGGAGCACTGAAATATTATATAAAACAAAGGTGCAACATTTCTATCATTAAATAATGATTTGATATCATAAAATAAGAAATTTCAGCTATAAATGGTTGAATCGTGACGCTCCCTCACGGTCGCGGCTCGGTACTGCCGCCTCAGCACCGAATAATCCAGCTGGAGATGCAGAACCAGCTGCGGGTGGTGTGGTTAGTGAAGTGGTTTCAGTCATAAATAAAATCAAAAGGATACCAAATGATATGGAAAAGAGCATGGGCGATTATGGCGGAACACAACCCATAACGCCAGAATAACCAACCAAAAATAATCGATGCCCACAAGTTTAATGTGATTATCGTTGTCATAGTGCTAGATGTTTTTTTGCATCCGAAAGACAGATAAGCAGGCAAATGGCCAAGCCCGAACAATAAACCTGAAACTAAGATAGCAGTCCATAAAATAAAAGGGGTTGGCTCTCCCAGCAATAATGTTCCTATCCAAACAAAAAACATCATGAGCCCCCAGCGACATAACACTTCCTCAACAATGCCACCATAGAATACACGACCTAAAATGCCAGTAGATGCGCGCAAATTTTCCATGCATTGAATTGTTTCTTTATCTAGCCATGGTCGGAAAACAAAATAATAAGCAATAAGAAAAACCACAGCACCACCCACCCCGACAAGAAATGAAGGTAAAATCTGAGGCTGTAACGCGCTCCAAGCATCTTGACCGTTCGATAAAGCTTCTAAAAATGGCGCATGTAAATTAGTTTTATTGCTAACAGCGACTCCGAAAGCAGCAGCTATTGAAACAAGAATCAACGTTTGGATTACTGAAACAATGATAAATCCTGTTTCGGATGGCATTTTCTTGGTTGCTGGTAACTTTTGCTTAAGGGATTGATAAATATTTTTTGTAATCGGAATAAGAAATAAAACACCAGGGATACATAATCCAATTAAAATAAAAAATAACGTCCAATTAAACATAAGAATTAATAACCATATTTATTTTTAACGTAGGATCATTTGCCTGCGGGAGAAATCTGTACATAAAGATATACCGCAGGCCTTCCTGGTGCACCATTTATTTTTTCAACCCAAGCATTTTTAATTCGTTTGCTGTTCATCCATGCGAAGAAAGATGGCAGTAAACCTCGATTAACATAACCGATATGCTTACCGTCCACCAAAATATGAATGGATTCTTCTTGCGTTGCTTCATTAAATTCTTTTGCAAAAGAAGCTTCGTCACCAATTTTTATTCCGTCATGATTTTTTTGGATGTGCCTAAAACCAGCCGCATCTAATATCAATTCAAATGCGCCGTCTGCACCATTGAACGGATGAATTAAGGAAAATCCATCTGATGGCAACCTTGCGCCTGAGTAACCAAGCAAGGCAAAGTTGCTTAGCTTGGTGTCTGGCTTCAACCTCAGCCCTTCCATATATTGTGCAAAATCACCTCTGGTTCGTGGCGGCAAGCGTCGCATAAAAGTATCTATTACATTGTGATGAACTTTATTAACATCTTGAAACGCAGGATATGATTCAAACCCTTTGCTTTGAGCTTTGCGAAAATCTTCCGAGTCAATCAGGTAAGTCAGGTCAATTTTATCCCCAACACGATTAAGTTCCGCGACAACATAGCGTGTGCGGTGGCTTTCATCTGATGACTGCCACGCCAGCAGCAGTTTTGTTGGTTCTATAATATGTTCAATAAAGCGCATTTTTATTTCTCTAACTCGCACAGTAGTCGTTGATGCCTGAATTGAAGCAATCTTAGCACAAAAGCGGCTCTTTCGGTAGATAATCTAACTGGCACATCGAAGGAAGTTAGCATGCCTAAGATGCTTTCAAAGGTATCGTAATTGACTCTTTTTAGGCAATTTAGTATCAGATCCCTTGTTTCTGGATATTCAGAAGTAAATTTTTTGATCATTTCGACATGACCCAAAGAAGCGGTATCGTTTATACCCCATTTCATATGATGCCAACCCTTTGATATGTATTTTTTAAGATTGGCGTCATTTTGGTAATACTGAAATTTATCAGATGAAATTTCATGTCCCATACTGGTTCCGTTATCAAAAATGGGAGAAATTCGCATTTTTTCATCCCAGCTACCGGCACAGAATAAGGGAGTCATAATGATACCCCAATTATCTTGATGACGATCTGTGTTACCAATAAGCGCATCGAAAGTAAATGCCATCGCCCAGTAATCCTTCCAGTTAGCCTTGAAGAAGAGAGGATTTTTCTCTGTCAAATCTCTAAAGATTAGAGAAACTGTTTCAAAATTGTGTTTCTTTCCTTTTTTGCTGTCAAAGTTTGGTATGTATTGTTGGCAATAGTCGCCACCAGGGATGTAATTTTCTTCGCCAACCAAAGGGATGGGATTGAGAAACCACTCAATTAGTGCTCCCGATTGCATTCTCTTACTGTCATAGGAGATAAAGGTAGGCGGAACAGGAATACCCATCTGAACACCGATGAGATAAGCAAGAATTTCCATCCAGAACTGCTCAGGGTAACGGTGAGAAGATAATTTAAAAAGATACCGGTGACCATCTCTGAGAAACGGGTAAGGTGCTGGTGTCGGACAGTATAAAAGTGCTTTGTCACGAGCACCGACAGGATACTCCCGAAACTCTTTGTCCCTAAGCCACTCAGAGACATCGACAGTCTGGTCCGTTAGTTGGAGAAAATTCATCAATAATCATACCTTTATTTCTAGTGTGATGTTGTAGACGATGTTAGATAGCGATCCTGTGTATGCAATTGCCGATTAAGTTATTCTTTACTGGCTTTGCAGTCAATATAATCTTCACAGAAATTACAGAATATATCTGCTTGATGAAAGCGTTATCATCATATACGATCAAAGGAGTTCTGCCATTTTTTATTTACTTTAAACATCTGTGCAGTCATTCTGCAAGTGCATTACAATTACCCTGATTTAAGAAAAAACGGGATATTAACTTTTATGTCGAGCGATGATTATAATAAATTACCTCAAAAAAGCATTGGCGATCATTTGCATGGGTTCGCAAAAGCTACAGCAAGCACTTTGCCTGCTGGTTCATTCTTAGCTGAACTTATAGATCAATGTATAATTCACCCTATCAGAAGAGACTTGCTGAGTGGATGGAATCAATCTCTAAAAGAATGGAATATCTTGAAAAAAATAAAGATAATTTCAATATTTGCGATTTGAAGAACAATCCTGACTTTTTGGATGCAATAATCGCAACAACTAAATCTGCTACCGCAACAAAAAGTCGAATAAAAAAAGATGCTTTATTAAATGCATTAGAGAATATAGCTATAAAAAAAACTGAAGGCGAGATAATTGATTGGCTCTTCCTTAAGTACATTGACGAACTAAACGAAACTCAAATTCAAATGGTTGATATTCTCGAAAAGCCTTTCAAGCAAACAACAGACCCACTTAATAGTAGCCCGTCTAAAAAATATAATACATTACTATTGGAAAAATTAGGGATTTCTCTTGAGACGTTAAACTTATTGATTAACGATTTATTTACTAAAGGTTTAATTTGTCGTAATTCTGAACGGATGAACCAAAATCCACAAATTTTTCAAGAAGATGCCTCGTTGCTAACCGAAACTGGAAAGAAATTTCTTGCTTTTATTCGGCGACCATCATAGTCGTTGCGTCAGTTACGGGAAATGGGGTCATATATGACCTCAGGATATGTCCCACACCACAACATCGATTCCGGAAGGTTACAACCGCTTGATATCATTAAAATTATATATTTATCAATCTATTATGATTTATCACTCGCTAACTGACACTAGACGCGAGCATTATACTATAGTAAACTGTGTACATCTTATTATAGTAAAACGCGAGCATCATAGTAGAGTAAAAGAGGTGCACCATGGCCAAACCATTTCATGAGCTGCTTGCAGCATCATTAGCACGCGCCGAAAAGGCTTCTAAAGACGGTATCGTACGTACAGAAAATTTATCCAGACGAGACCGTGAACGACTACTCAAAGGCGGCTGGCTTGAACCAATTATAGCAGGCTGGTATTTACTCGCCTCTCCACGCGTAAAAGAAGGAGAAAGCACCGTTTGGTTCGCTTCTTTTTGGAATTTTATTCAGCAGTATTTAGAAGAAAAATTTCAGGAAAATTATTGCTTATCCGCTGAATCCTCTTTGGATATCCACACAGCGGACAATATCATACCTCAGCAGGTTGTGATTATAGTCAAAGAAAATATTAACTATACTCTAACAATGCCTTATCAGAAAAGCATGCTCATCTATCAAGATATCGCAAAATTTCCCAAAGTTATTGATGTAAAAAATAAGTTACAAGTGATGCCTATTGACCTTGCGCTTTGCCGTACGTCCAAATTATTTTTTCAAAAACAATCTATTAATGCAAAGATTGCACTTTCCATGATACGTGATCCTAGCGAGATCACGCGACATTTGTTAGAAAGTGGCATGATACAATCTGCCGGACGTCTAGCGGGTGCGTATCGATTTATTCATAGAACAAACTTTACTACAGCAATTATTGAAACGATGAAGTTGGCTGGGTTTCAGGTAACAGAAAGCAACCCATTCAACGAACCAACATCTACTGCCGATGCAATATACAGACATCGCATTATCTCACCTTATTACGCACGCATCATGAATATGTGGGAGACCATGCGCACGCAAGTGATTGCGCATTTCCCAAAAACAAAAATGAGAAAACTCAGTTTTTCAAATCTGATAAAATCAATAGATAGCAATTATGTAAATGATGCTTATCATTCTTTATCAATAGAAGGATATCAAGTTTCAAAAGCGCTAATTGAAAAAATAAAGCTGGGCAAATGGAATCTATCAGAAAATGAACTCGATTTGCAACATAGAAATGCCTTAGCAGCAAAAGGTTATTATTTGTCTTTTCTAGCCATTAAAAATAGCATTAAGAAAGTGTTTGATGGTGATCATGTGATCGATGTATTACAAAATGATTTGTCAAAATGGTATCAAGCTTTATTTTTACCGTCTGTTGAAGCAGGCCTTATTAGTGTTGAAACCTTAGCAGGCTATAGAAATGATCGTGTTTACATACGCTATTCCCAGCATGTTCCACCGCCGAAAGAAGCGATACTAGATTGCATGGATGCTTTTTTTGAATGCTTACAAAATGAAAAAAATCCTATTGTACGCGCTGTACTAGGGCATTTTATTTTCGTTTTTATTCACCCATACATGGATGGAAACGGCAGAATAGGAAGATTTATGATGAACTTATTATGGTGCACAAGTGGATATCCGTGGACAATTGTGCGCGTAGAGTCTCGAAAACAGTATCTACAAGCCCTAGAATCCGCTTCTGTCGATAAAAATATCGTTCCATTGACACTTTTTTTAAGCGATGAAATGAAAGAGAGCTTAGAGAATCGCGGCTAAAAGGTACGAAAAGCGCTTAATTCAATTTGAGCGCGGGCAAGATCCTCTGGGATACCAATATCAATGAAATAATCATGACAAGGGAATGCAACCGGCGTGAGCGTTTTTAAATGCGGGAATAAAAAATCTGTTTCAAATGAAAACTGATCCGGCAAATCAAATGAAGAAAATAAATTGGGTTGCAACAAATAAACACCCGCATTAATGAAACCTGATCCCGTTTCGCCTTTTTCCTTAAAAGCAGTCACACGATGATTCTCTACCAATACCTTGCCGTAACGAGAAACAACATCGACAGCACGTAATGCCATACTTAAAGATGGCATATATTTGAGATGCTGCTCATACATCTTCTGATAATCCAATCGTAAAAAAGTATCACCATTTAATACAAAAACAGGTTCCTCCGTAGAGAGAAAACGGAGCGAATGCGCAATGGCACCCCCTGTCCCTAATGGTTTCTCCTCAATGGCATATTCAATATGCATGCGCTGGTATTGATTGCCAAAATAAGATTGAATTTTCTCATATAAATGATGCACTGAAAAAATAACGGAATCAAACCCTTGGGCCTGCAGATAATCGAGCAAATAACTTAAAAAAGGCTTTCCCTGAATAGGCGCCATTGGCTTAGGAAGATCCGTTAGCACGGATTGTAGTCGCGTACCAAATCCACCTAATAAAATAATAGCACGCATCATTACGCCACTTTTTCTTCGACTTTACGCGCTGGATCAAACTCAGCACCAAATATCCTATCTTCAATTAACGCACAGACAATATGGCCTAACATAATGTGGCACTCTTGAATCTTAGGTGTTTCTTGTGAAGGCACACTCAATATCCAATCACAACATTCCTGAAATGCGCCAGTAAACGAACCTGTAAACCCTATTGTGATCATATTGCTTTCACGCGCCGTTTTTAATGCCCGCAGTATATTGGGTGATTTGCCAGAAGTCGAAATACCGATCGCAATATCACCAGGTTGTCCTAATGACTCTACCTGGCGAGAAAAAATATTTTCAAACGCATAATCATTACCAATCGCAGTGAGCGCAGAAGTATCTGTTGTTAAAGCAATCGCTGCCAGCCCCGGTCGATTATAACGCAAGCGACTCACCAATTCTGCTGATAAATGCTGCGCATCAGCCGCGCTACCACCGTTTCCGAATAATAATATTTTCTTTCGCTGTTGCAGCGCCTGCGTACAGATCAAAGAAACATCTTCAACAAGCTGAAGCAATGCATCATTTCGCTTAATCATTTCCAGTACAGAAGATAATTTATCAATTTCATCTTTAATAAATGACTGCATGTTTCACTCCTCTATCGTTGAAAAATTAACGCACTAAACAGTTAGCAGATTCGTGTACCTTGTTACGCCAGTAATCAAGCAGATCCTGCATGGTTTTTTCAAAAGCAATTTCCGGCTTCCATCCCGTATGTTTTTCAAACTTACGTGTATCAGGCACCTGCAAATCTGCATCGATAGGACGCAAGCGCTCCGGATCAACCTCAATTCTAATTTCATTTTTCTTAGGCGAAAGAGAAATCAGATAATCAAGCAGCTTCTCAATTGTCAGACTATAGGTACCGCCAATATTATAAAATTCACCACCCACGGGATTGTGCGTCACAAGCAAGTAATACGCGCGCACAGCGTCTCTCACATCGGCAATGGTACGCAGCGATTGCAAATTACCGACCTTAATAGTGGGCGGAATGATTTCTTTCTCAATCATCGCGATCTGTTTAGCAAAAGTAGATTCGGCAAACACATCGCCACGTCGAGGGCCAGTGTGTGTGAACATACGCGTTGTCATGACCGTCATCTGATAAGCTTCTGCATAAAATCGACCAACTAAATCTGTTCCCACCTTGGAAATCGCATAAGGAGAAGCCGGATGGAAAGTACAGTCCTCATTGATCGGTAATTTTTCCTTAGGCACGCGACCAAACACTTCAGAAGAAGCACAAATATGCACGACGGCATTTTTACAGTGGTGCTTTACGGCTTCTAAAACGCGCGATGTGCCTTGTATATTCGTTTCATAGGTATCCAACGGACTCGTAAAACTCGTTTGCGGAAAACTCTGAGCTGCCAAGTGAAAAACATAGTCTGGCTTCGCCTCTTTTATCACATGATCAATAGAAGCAGAATCTCTGAGATCACCATATACCAGCCGTATGCGTTCCTTACGGTTAATGTGAGGAATCAGGTGCGCAATATTATCCAAAGGACTGCGCCAGCGGCACATACCAATGATATCCCAATCGGTATTTTCGAGCAGAAAATCAGCTAAATGTGACCCTACCATCCCTGTGATACCGGTAATAAATGCGCACTTTTTTGTCATAATATCCCTTAGTTTATAAAAATCAACAAGTTACGAGCTCGTTTCTGAAAAAATCGAATGGTATGCATGATGGAGTACTTTATCTTAATGAAAAATAATGTCAATGTAGACGAGAATTTGACGATCGTAAACGACCTGATTACGTCGTCATTTTATGCGATAAGCACAAAAGTCTTATGTTTGCGGCTAGTATGAATGAGAGACGACAATGAAGATATTACTCATTAATGACAATCTCGGCTCACAGGGTGGCGCAGAACGCGCTTTTTGGGAACTAAAAGAACGCCTAACAGAAAGACAGCAATGCCATGTTGCCGTATTAGGATTTGGCAATCTGCCTTGCCAAACAAAAGATATGCTCGTTTTACCAGCATTACGTTCTCAAATAGCGAAACTACTCTGGCGTTTATGCATACACCCATTCGTTTATCGCAAATTAAGACGATTCATTGCAAATTATCAACCAGACGTCATTCATCTTCACAATATCAAGCAATATACGGCTTCCTTGTTATATGCATTAAGAGACTATCATGTGGTACACACCGTACATGATTTCAGTCATCTTTGTCCAACCGCACAAAACCTACATCGCGATGGCGCACCGTGCGCGACAGGAATACGTGCGCATTGTTTTTGGCAACACCGTGTGAAATACGGCCGATTAACTTACTTAGCACTGGCACTTAGCTTTTACAAAACCCGTCGGCGGTTATTAAAAACCGTACGTACTTTCATTTCGCCTTCCCCTCTGTTGGCTGATTATCTCGAAAAAAATGGTTTTTCTCCTGTTATCACTGTTCCACATTTTAAAAATGATGCCGTCATACCTGATTTTCAGCAAATGTCATCCACAGATTTTTTGTTTGCAGGCAGCTTAGACACGCACAAAGGTATTTTTCCATTACTAGAAGGTTTTGCCTTAGCCGTATCAACGATACCCAATCTTGTGTTACATATCGCAGGTACAGGACCGCAGAAAGACACATTGATTCAATTTGCAGAAAAATTAAAAATCACACAGCAGGTGCGCTTCGTTGGTTGGCAAACAGATTTAACGCCACTCTACCGTCGCTGTTGTGCGCTTATTTTTCCGAGCACAGGGTTAGAGTCATTTGGCCTGGTAATAACAGAAGCGATGAATCATGGTCGCGCTGTGATTGGTGCAAATCGTGGAACCGTGCCGTGGCTTGTAGAGGATCAACGCACAGGCTTATTATTTGACCCCCTAAATGCTCACAGTTTAGCTGAAAAAATATGTTATCTTGCACGACACAGGGACGTTGCTCTCACTTTAGGTAAACAAGCGAGAGAAAAAATCATCGAAAAATTTGATAACACAGCGCTTCTTAATAAAACGTTACAACTTGCTTATATTCCTTCCTCAAATTGAAGAAATCCTATATTTATGGTATAATATTATACATGTAGTGAAATCAACATAATAGAAAGAAAAGCGAGGTGTCACATGTCGTTAGATAGAGAACCTAGCCATCTTTTTGAAGAGCTCATAAAATCCCGAGACAAAACGAACACTTTTGAGGCCTTCTCAACTGATGAGAAAGCGAGCGTCGTGATACACACAGTAAAAAACATTGTCGCATCGCAAGAAAAGCACCTGACTACGAATCAAAAATTGGTAGGATTGCTATGTTTAGACCACGCGCTTTCTAGCCCTAAGATGGTTAAAGATGCGTTCCCTAACCCGCTTGATTTTACGGATTTCGTGATGAAATGTGTTGCAGTCAGGCCGAGTCAGATGAAATCTATTATTGAACATGTCTTCTCTCATCCCGAATTGCATGATCACTTATTCCCAATACCATTTCATTTAATAACGTTTGCGTTAGAAGATATTGCAAAGAAAAGTTCAAATAGCATGCCGCTCATTCTTAACAATTTTCTCCTTCCCTCTCCTATACACAATCGTTTATCCCCTACGTCAAAAGATTTTAGGGAATTGCTGAGAGAGTGTTTATCTGAAATACCGCAATCTGACATCAGACCCTTCCTTGATCGCATTGTCTCTGATTCAGTCGTTTTCGAAAGCATGATCAAAGATGAAAAATACTGGCAAGCTTTCAGAGAAGAGGTGTTATTGGGAGGTTTTATAGAAAAAGATTCACCTCTGCATCATATCATCTCCACCTTCGTATCTAGAGAGGAAGCAAAAGGGGCGATTAAGAAAAACACGCCAAGTTCACCTTCATCAGAGAGATCCGTCCAAGGAAGACTATTTCAGGGGACTGCACCAAACAGCACTGAAAGAAAACACAGCGACACTGGCGACAAGAAACCACCGTTTAAGAGAAAGGAATAATTGACTATTCATCATCCATGCTGTCCACTGTTTCTAAAGCGCGTTTGGCCGCATCTACGACTAAATACTGTAGATGCTTCAACTCTGGATGATCTGTTTTTTGATACAGTAATCGCGATGTGAGTAAAATGCCGGATAAAGGTGAACGAATATCATGCCGCAACGTTGCCAACGCAAAGCGTTTCTTTTCCACAGCAGAAGACGAGTCAACGACAGTTACCTGACTAAACAACAACTTCTCTTTTACTAAAAAACTCAATACAACAATACCAACGAGTATCACAGACTGAATGAGCAGAAAATTAAAGAAAATATTATGATAAAAACACATTGCCGGCAGCAATGAAATCTGCGCAACCATGATAATGCTCCAAATAAAAAGACAGCTGTGTAATAATTTTAATCCATCCATCAACATCAAAATACCCCTAACGCAATCGCAATCATAATAAACTATAAATATTTTCATTTTTTATTTTTTTGATAATACGGGATTTCATATTTTTAACGTGCGCTACTTCAACACATAAATCACTCGCTATTTTGAGATCAGACTTACCCATGTTCAATTGCGCATACACTTCGAATTCTCGCTGCGTTAATTTACCAAAATCATCTTCATTTTTCAGTTGACGCAACTGGCGAAGCAACGAAGGATCCAAATAGTGACTGCCAGCCAATATTTGCTTAATGGCATAGGGTAGATTTAATTCGAAATAATACGATCCTTTAATTGCGAGTCCATCGATATGACTGTTAGAAAAAATTCTATCAATAATGGAGGGTTTGGTATAAGCCGTTAGCATGAATATCTTAATGGTAGCATCATAAGCCTTAATGCGCTTTGCCACCTCAATGCCCGTTAAATCAGCCAACCTGAAATCTAACAAAACAAGCGAGGGTTGCTTTACTTTAACAGATTGAATACCCGCCCGCCCCGTATCATCTGCACTGACCAATTCGGCGTACAAGTCATTAGCAAGTATAGATTCCAGCCACAACTTGTGCATGTCGCAATCATCAATCACACTGATTCGAAGCTTTTTCATATTCTGCATTATCTACAACATCACCGAAAAGTCAATAAACATCGTGTAAAATTTAATTTATATTAATATAAATGTCTAAATTTTATTCTTTTATTGCATTCTTCTGGCCTCATGCATCATTTTTTTCACAATGCTTTGATACAGCTCTTTTCGCACAAAGCGATGCAATTCTATTGCCCTTCTCAGTAAAACCGCAGAAGGATTTGTATTACGCCCGTCTACCACTTCCTGCAGAATATCTTCATGCATGCCTGTGTAAGCAGCTACGCCTTTTAGGCTATACTCTCGCGTTGATAAAATATCTTTGATCACCAATCCAACAAACGCTTGATCCAGCATCGCATCCTCCTTTTTCTGTGAAAACTGCATTACCCTAAAAAACTCCCTATGCTCTATCCTGAACTTTTCCTCCAGGACTTTACAAACATGCAAGAAAATTTCCGCTTCTAGCATGGTCAACTCCTCTCTTGAAAGCCTTGAGAGATCAATACCTATTAACTGACATAACGTTTCCATCGCAGCCATGATCGATTCCATTTCGTGAGTGCTGGTCGAATAACAAACAAATGGAAGTTTATAAATTTCGGGCAAAAAGATCATTCATCAATGCAGGAATGGATTAATAATTATTTAACAATACGTTAGGGTGTTTTTTCATTGCTTATTGGATTATTCTCTGGATAGTCCGCTCCGTTGGGCATGCGAGCGAAGCCTTAGATAACCATCACAACGTGCGGGGAACTAGACAAAGCGATATATAGACCATCTAACTGCGCTTTAGAAGTCACATAAACAGATAAAGATAACGCGAGATATTTACCCTGCTTACTGGGACGCATTTCAATTAAGGTGTCTGCAAACTGCGGTATGTGCTCATGTACAATGGTATAAACCGCCGATTCAAACTCAGACGATTGCGCACCTATCACCTTCAACGTGAAATGACACGGAAAAGTGAGCAATGTGTCTGAGTCTTTTTCAACCATGCATACTACCCCGTATTTACTTTTTCATCTGAATGTGTGAGATATTTATTAATTTTCAACTTAACAGCATCTGCAGCTCGCCGAATGAAACCACCCTCTGGCGTGCTATCTAAGGCAATCAGCGACTTAGAGGCAATGACTTGACCCGCAATACTGAGATTCACCGTACCATATACTTGCCCTTTGATAATTGGCGCTTTAAGAGGATGGTTGACGCTGAAGTCAATCTGTAATTTCTTATACTGACCTGTTGGCACTGTGACATACAAATCTTCATTCACGCCTAAAGGTACTTCTGTTTTTGTACCGCCCCAAATGCGCGCTTGCACCAAAGGTATCTCCGCATTATAAAGTTTATGTGTTTCAAAAAAACGAAAACCATAAGTGAGCAACCGTATAGAATCTTCCGTTCTCGCATTATCGTTTGGCTCACCTAACACCACACTGATTAAACGCATACCGTCTTTCTTTGCTGAACCAACCAAACAATAGCCAGCTTCCTCTGTGTGACCCGTCTTTAACCCATCCGCATACTGGAAGCGCCACAATAAACGATTGCGATTAGGTTGTTTGATATTGTTATAGGTGAACCATTTCTCTGAGTAGAAGCTGTATTCTTCAGGGAAGTTCTTAATATAAGCCTGAGACAAAATAGCAAGATCATGTGCACTAGAATAGTGGCCTTTGTTAGGCAGCCCCGTGCTATCCATAAAGTGGCTATTATTCATGCCAAGTAATTTTGCTTGCTGGTTCATTAATGCTGTGAAGGATTCTTCAGAACCTGCAACATGCTCTGCCAACGCGACAGTCGCATCATTACCAGAGGCAACAATCACACCTTGCAGCAAATCACGTAATGGCACTTCATCGCCTACTTTCACAAACATGCGTGAACCTTCTGTTTTCCACGCTTTGGTACTAATACGCACTTTATCATCCATGTGCACTTGGCCATTTTTAAGTGCGTCTGAAATAATATAAAGGGACATCAGCTTAGTCAGACTTGCTGGCGGTATGCGTTTGTCCGCATCTTTTTGAGCAATCACTTTACCACTCGTGGATTCGATCAGAATATAACCGGTTGCATCTAAGTTGGGCGCACTTGGCATAAAAGTAGGGCGCTGGGGCTGCGTTGGAATCGGGATAACAGGATTAGCCAGTGCAGCGGTGCTCAAAAGAAAAACAGCCATCAGTGATGTTACTAAGCGCAATAAAGTATGCATGCAAATCAGTTCCTCGAAAATATAATTAGGGTCATCGACAATTCACTACTGGCTAGTCTACAAGAAAAACACCCCCAAAACCAGATGCAGACAGGACGAAAAAAAATCTTGTAGACACTCTAGACTTTTACTGCATAGTGATTTAGTGTTGACTTGACATGTGTCATGTTATGTTTGTATTTAATCATTAAAGGAGTATTCCAATGTTTTATCGTTCTCTCTTAGCTCTTGTTGCTGCCGCTGCTATTGCAAGCCCTGTGTTTGCTGATGATGCACAAGCAAGCGCAAACAGCGCTACACCTGCTGCAACTGATGCTGCTGCGCCTGCTACTCAAGCAGCTGCAACAGACGGCGCTTTATCAACAGATACCAAAATTAATTTGAACAAAGCGACTGTTCAAGAATTGATGAAGGTGAAAGGTATTCACGCTGCTGGTGCGAAAGCGATTGTAAAATATCGCAAGAAGCATCCCTTCACAGCTGTTACTGAAATAGAAAAGATTAAAGTCTTTGCTAAAATGAAGCCAGAAGCACTCAAAGCAATTGAAGACCAATTGTCAGCTGAGTAAGCCTGAAGCTGTTCAAAAAAGGCGCTCCTAGCGCCTTTTTTGTTATCCGAGCCGCGACCGGCAGGGAGTCACTGTTCAATAGCGGTGACTCCCTGCCGATCGCGGCATGTCTTTATACATAAGTATTGCGTGTCATCTCTAAGGCTAGGTCGCGCATGCCTTCTCCCGGGGGGGCTTTGTTGAATAAATCGGAGATGGCCTAGGAGGCACTCGGTGTAACCGAGCCGCGACCGTGAGGGAGCGTCACTGTGCTATAGCTTTTAGCTGAAATTTCTTACTTTATGATATTAGGTGCCATTTAACGGTAGAAATGTTGCATTGTTTTACACCAGCGTTTATCAGATTCATGCGACGCTCCCTCACGGTCGCGGCTCGGTAACGCCATCTCCGATTTAT
>DATLOT010000003.1:0-19634 GCA_035536095.1 Gammaproteobacteria bacterium
CATTTTGGTTAATCGCATAGCATAGGATCGCGACAGAATCAGGCCGTTTACGGCCGAAAGCTTTACAGCCCCGGCTGAGGATTGCGAAGCGAAGCGTAGCAATCCGAAGGCCGGGGTAGTAGCAATCCGAAGGCCGGGGTAATGACAATCCACCTATGTTTTAAGCACCGTAGGTGCGTGAGCGATTTTAATATTCTTCCTCAGGTAAATGTGATACCGAGCCGCGACCGTAAGGGAGCGTCACATGAATCTGATAAAAACCGGTGTAGAACGATGCGACATGTCTATCGTTGCGCTATGATTTTATCATGAAGTAAGAAATGCCAGCTAAAAATGATAGTACAGTGACGCTCCCTTACGGTCGCGGCTCGGTATCGTGGCTCGGTTTTATCGCATAGCATAACGATGCATTTTAATGAATATGCCATCAATTACTTATCAGACTCCGCATCAAGCGCTTGTCCAAAGTCGATAATATCTGAGAAATAACCAGTCTACGTAACGCTGTCATGCACACCGTTAACATGAATCAAAACAGGTCTGCAAGAAAGACCCTTTGGACGTTTTAATTTTTTAATTTTCTCCTGCACCCCACAAGTGACCTCAAATAAACTGGTGCAGCAAACGTGCAAATGTACGTTTACTTCTCCAAAACGCATGCCAATTCTGGAGAAGCAAACGTACATTTGCACGTTTGCTTCTCCATATATTTTTGGTAAATAAACGTAACTATTTGTTATTTATACAGAATAAATTCTGGCTTGTGAGAGTTGCCGGTTTTTATTGCGGCGCGAGCAAGGGAAAACACCCCACCGCCGCTGCCACATTCTCACGCAAATGCACGGGGTTAATAGTGCCGAGCACAACGCTTGTGACGCCAGGTTCAGCGAAGACAAATTGCATCGCAGATTGGATATGTTGCGACCCGCCCAAAGCAGCATGACCACTATTAAATGCCTTTTTGATCAGAACGCCTTTTTGTTTTTGATGTGCATATTGGATAACAGAACGCTCAGCAACATAGTCTGCATGGTATGCCACCATCACAACATCAGATTCCTCTACTGCTTGCATGCCGCCTTCTACTGTTTTTGTCGACATACCATAAGCGCGAATCATGCCTGCTTTTTTACAATCCGCTAAGACAGGAAAAACCATTTCTTGTATTGCTAACTCTGATTCACCATTTGAATGAATCAAAATAATATCCAGATAATCCGTTCTTAATCTTTTTAAACTGCGCTCAATACTAAGGCGTACAGCATTTTTTGAATAATCAAAGCAAGATTGATTATCAACGAACGTTTCACCTACTTTCGTTGAAATCACAAATTCACGACGCGCATTTCCCAATAATTTACCCAGACGTTCTTCAGATACACCATAAGCCGGCGCGGTATCCAACAAGGTAATGCCGAGTTCGCCTGCCAAAGAAAGCAAATGCATCACTTCTTGATCCGAAGGCAACGCAAAATTTTCGGGATACTTCACACCGGTATTGCGACCAAACTTAACAGTCCCTAATCCCACTCGACTCACTTCAATGCCTGTCTGGCCTAAGCACTGTTTTTGCAAAATGCTGTCTCCCAAATGGGTTGCGCAAATGGCGGCATCGGCCAAGAACGTAATTCGCGCGTATCACAACGCTGTGGCGTTAATCCGACTTCATGAAAAGACTGTAAAATTTCTTCTGCCAACTGTGGCGCGAGCGCTAATTTTGTAGGCCACGCTATTGTCATGTTCTCAATATGCTTACTGTACGTCGATTCTGGTTTCAAAAAACCCGGTTGCAGTGGCTCAGCTCTGTCTATTCTAAAAGAAGAGAAAAGCGCTGCACTAAAATCCAGCCAAGGGAATAATGCCTTTAATTCTACACGCGCTGCTTGAATTTGTTCCTCTTGACTACGTGTCACACCTTCTTCTGCTAACATACCGCCCAGATACCAAATGGTTTCACCTGCCTGCGTATGATGCGTCGTGATCGTGATGCGAGGCCGCTGACTCAATCCCAAGCAATGCGCGTACAACGCATAATCAAAAGGCATTTTCACTAATACCATATGAAGTGGACGACGTTGCATGGCAATATTATCTTGCTTTAATTGATTCAGAATCACCTCATTACCACTACCTGCTGCAAACACAAACTGTTGCGCAACAATTTCCATCGCCTTGCCTGCCAAATACACCGTGGCAGATTCCAATGCGCCCTCATCACCAAACTTTAATTCATCTCCGCATAACGGTTCGATCTTAAAAATCACATCTTGGTTTGATTTCACTAATTCTCGCACCAATGCAGGCACGTCAATAACCATCTCATCTAAAGCAAACACTTCTCCCTTAAAAGCCGTATGCTGAAAGACAGCAGGGTAGGCTTCTTTTTTAACGGACGACACTTTACTCGATAAAGCAGCACCTGCTAAAAAACCAGCGAATTTAGACGCTAATTTTTGAGAGGCCCATAAAAATTGTTGGGTAGATAAAACAGGTACACCAGATAAATTAATTTCACCATCACCCGCTAAACAGGATTTCCATCGCTCAGGTAATGAAGCCATTTGCTCTGCTTCTTTGGTTAATTTTCCATGTAGAGCATATTTCATCCCACCATGAATGATGCCTTGCGATTTATCTGTCTGGCCACCACCGAGCGATGCGGATTCGAACAATAAAACAGAAAATCCGGACTGTCGCAGACGGTTCAATAACCACAGCCCCGCCACACCACCGCCAAAAATGACAACATCTGCAGATGCCACTTTACTCATTATTGTTCATCCCGTAGAAGAAGAAACATTTAAAACATTCTATCAAAAGTTGGCTGATTTTACGCTACAATAAGCTCCTTGAACAGAACAACAGCAAAGAAAGCGTAACATTATGATAAATATAAAAAATCAATTCGATGTCATTGTGGTGGGGGGCGGACATGCCGGCACAGAAGCCGCACTGGCCGCTGCGCGCTTAGGCGCAAACACCCTTTTACTCACACACAATATCGAGACATTAGGACAAATGTCGTGCAATCCTGCGATCGGCGGTATAGGCAAAGGACATTTAGTAAAAGAAATTGACGCCTTAGGTGGCGTAATGGCTTGGGCTGCCGACCAAGCAGGTATTCATTTTCGCATACTCAATGCCAGCAAAGGCCCGGCTGTGCGCGCAACACGCGCGCAAGCAGACCGCTTACTATACAAACAAGCTGTTCGCCAACGATTAGAAAATCAAGCTAATCTGCTCCTTTTCCAACAAGCCGTTGATGATTTGCTCATTGAACAAGAAAAAATAGTAGGCGTTGTCACACAAATGGGATTACAACTCCGCGCAAAAACAGTTGTACTAACAGCGGGCACCTTTTTAGCCGGAAAAATCCATATTGGTTTAAATCACTATGCAGCAGGCAGAGCAGGTGATCCACCTGCCAGCACCCTCGCAGCAAAATTACACGATTTACCTTTTCGTATCAGCCGATTAAAAACAGGCACGCCACCGCGTATTGACGGACGCACTGTTAATTTTGATTTGATGGAAAAACAACACGGGGACACACCCACCCCCGTCTTTTCTTTTTCAGGCAAAGTATCTGATCATCCTGAACAAGTGTGTTGCTACATCACACACACTAACGAAGAAACACATGCGCATATTGAACGCGGATTATCAGAATCCCCATTATACACAGGCGTGATAGAAGGCACAGGTCCACGTTATTGCCCTTCTATTGAAGATAAAATCATGCGATTTAAAGATAAATCGTCACATCAAATTTTTGTGGAACCAGAGGGTTTAAATACAACAGAGCTATATCCTAATGGTATTTCAACCAGCCTACCCTTCCACACACAGCTTGCTTTTGTACGCTCTATTCGTGGTTTTGAAAATGCACATATCACACGACCAGGTTATGCCATTGAGTATGATTTTTTTGATCCGCGCGATTTAAAGCCCTCGCTTGAAACAAAAGCCATTGCGGGACTGTTTTTTGCAGGACAAATTAACGGCACGACCGGTTACGAAGAAGCCGCTGCACAAGGGCTCATTGCGGGATTAAATGCTGCACGTTATGCACAAGACCAAGCACCTTGGACGCCACGACGAGATGAAGCTTATATAGGCGTTTTAATTGATGATCTCACAACGCATGGTACACAAGAGCCTTATCGCATGTTCACCAGTCGCGCTGAATATCGACTACATTTGCGAGAAGATAACGCTGATATACGTTTAACAAACACAGCGCATGAATTAGGCCTTGTTGATGACCTACGCTTTCACGCATTTGAAAAGAAATGCGCGATAATTACCGAAGAAGAGAATAGATTGCATCACACTTTTGTGCGACCAGGCACCATCGCAGCAGAAAAAATCACGCCACTTTTAGCGCAACCCTTAACACGAGAATACCGTTTATTAGAATTATTGCGTAGACCCAATATTAGCTACACAAATTTAATGTCTGTTGCAGAACTAGGTCCGGGGATTGAAGACGGACAAGCCGCGCTACAAATTGAAATCAAAGCAAAATATGCGGGTTATATTGATAGACAAGCGGATGAAATTGAGCGCTCATTGCGGCATGAAACAATGGCCATTCCTGAAGAGGTTGATTACACCGAGATGAAAGGACTCTCCACAGAAGTGCAGCAAAAGTTAAGCACCGTGCGTCCCACAAGCATCGGCATGGCTTCTCGTATACCCGGCGTCACACCAGCCGCTATTTCTCTTTTGCTTGTTTACCTAAAAAGACGTAAATAATGACTTATTCCTCATTGTTAGCGAAAGCGCTTCAACAAAATCACTTAGTGTTGGATGCGCATCAACAACAGCAGCTATGTGATTATCTCACACTGATGCATCGTTGGAATAAGGCCTACAACCTCACCAGCATCACTGACCCAGAGGACATGGTTTATCTCCATATTATCGACAGCCTACTCATCCACCCCCATCTTAAAGGAGCCGAGTGCTTAGATGTGGGCACAGGCGCAGGATTGCCTGGTATCCCTTTAGCCATTCTCAACCCAGCGCAGCAGTGGACATTATTGGATAAAAATAATAAAAAAATACTGTTCTTGAATCAAATTTTATCAGAGTTGGGGTTAAAAAATGTAAAAACTGTTCACACACGCATTGAGGATTTTCATCCATCCGCTTGTTTTGATAGTATTGTCTCACGGGCATTGAGTCACTTAGCACTGTTTGTAGAAACAACAGCTCATCTCCTTTGCGCAGAAGGACAGTGGCTTGCCATGAAAGGCCGATACCCAGCGGAGGAGCTCATAGACCTTCCTGCACACTGTTTGGTACAAGAGGTGAAGCCACTTACCATGCTGGGAAGAGAAATCGAAAGACATATTGTTTGTTTAAGTAAAATGAAAAAGTGAGTTGCCTGTGGGAAAAATTATCGCGATAGCGAACCAAAAAGGAGGGGTAGGTAAGACAACTACCAGCATCAACCTAGCAGCCTCTTTTGCTGAAATGAAACGCAAAGTGCTGCTCATTGATCTTGATGCGCAGGGAAATGCAACAGCCGGTAGCGGCATACAAAAAACACAAGTTAAGTATTCGATTGATCAAGTACTCTCGGAAGACGCAGACATTCAGGAAGCCATTTTAAAAACAAATAATGGCTATGATTTACTGGCAACACACCAAGAGCTGATTGTGGCTGAGATGCAACTTTTACAAATTCCGCAGCGAGAACAACGACTTAAAGGTATTTTAAGCACAGTGAGTCACCTCTATGACTATATCTTAATTGATTGCCCACCTTCTTTAAGTGTATTGACAGTGAATGCCTTGGTTGCTGCAAATTCTGTACTGATCCCTATTCAATGCGAATATTTTGCACTGGAAGGCCTAAGCGCTTTATTGAGTACAATTGAACAGATTCGAAATACCATCAATCCTGCGCTGCATGTCGAGGGCTTGTTACGTACCATGTATGACGGCCGAAACCGGCTCGCGCTGGATGTTTCTGCGCAGCTGCTTGCACACTTTCCAACAGAGCTTTACCGCACCGTGATTCCTCGCAATGTGCGGTTAGCCGAAGCGCCTAGTCATGGCGCAGCCGTTTTGCATTACGACAAAAAATCGCAAGGCACGGTTGCCTATCTGGCACTGGCTGGTGAAATGTTGAGGCGCGGCGAGAAATTGCTGGAGCCAACGAGATAAATTGGGATTCAAAGAGTGTTAAAACTCACACTTACAGAGTACAATAGGCATAGCCCGCTTCCATTTGGATGGACACATGACCAAACTACAACGACTTCTTGCACTCTTCTGCTTTTGTGCGCCAACATACACACTCGCGCTGGCGCCCGACGCCAGCGACCTACGCGATATCTATGCAACAACAAAACCTGACGCGGCCGCTGCCTTTCCCCATGAAACAGGTTATGTTGAATTTCACGTACCACAGCGACGTCAGGAAGTGCAGATCGGCAACGTCTATGTGGGCACAGATTATTTTGATACCACAAAAAAGTGTCCTTCTGGCTTTAATCCTTATGTCGTTATCACGCCCCAGCAATTATTGACCCAGGGTCAAGGACAAAATAGCGTTTGCGTAAGACAACAAATCGCTGATGACTCTGGCGCAGAACATTACAGCGTTCCGTACGCTGTTACGCTGAACAGCGACAACATAACAAGCAATATTAACTTCACCTGGACGCTGTACTGCACGAAGCAACCACAGCCGCAGACAATATGTCAGTTTACTTTACCTGATTACTATCAGCCGCCCATTCTCTGGATCACTGGCTACACTAAAGGTCAGGGAGGGGGCGCCTCTCAATCCTTCCGTATTGGTGGAAGCATGTGTCCAAAAGATTGGAAACCCTATGTCACGGTGGCACCAATTAGCATTATTAACAGCTATCCTGTGACAGGCGCTAACGCCCTCTCTGCCAGTATTAACAATTTCGGCGCTTGCGTTGTCAATGTAACGGATGCAGCTGGCTATTATTATATTGTTAACTATCTGGTATCTGCTAAGATGGCCGTTGTGTCATCAAAGCTATGGCCAGACAATGTGTTTGTGTCTTACACAAGAAGATTCGCCCTAGACACCGCTCGATCGATGAGGACGCTTCTTCCAGTTGACGCCTATAATAATCTTCAGACAAACCCTGTTGCAGACGTAAATCAAAATGTCACTGAAATACAATGGAGGCTTTACTGTTACCCGCCAAAGAGTCATCTTCCTCGATCGAATCCGGACTGTGATCCGGGTCTATTGCCTTATGGTGGCAATGTCGTTCCCACTTCACCTTCCCCCTCCTAGCAATGAGTAGTAGAAATGCCATGAATCAACCAACAGAACCGAACCACACCCATTTTGGCTTCCGGGATGTGCCAGAAAATCAAAAAGCCACCCTTGTTGCGGATGTTTTTCATTCTGTGGCCAGTCATTATGATGTGATGAATGACTTGATGTCTTTAGGTATGCACAGACGATGGAAGCGCTTTACCATCCAGCAGGCTGCGGTGAGACCAGGACAACATGTACTCGATGTTGCCGCGGGCAGTGGCGATTTAGCAAAATCATTCGTGCCACTTGTTGGCAAAACAGGCAGCGTCACCATGACAGACATAAACGAAAGTATGCTGGCTGTTGGACGAAACAAGTTAATCGATGCCGGCATCTTACACAATGTACATTATGTGCAAGCAGATGCCGAAAAATTACCCTTTGAAAACAACTACTTTGATTGCATCACCATTGCTTTTGGCTTGCGCAATGTCACCCACAAAGAAGCGGCGTTGGCTTCTTTTTATCGTGTGCTAAAACCAGGTGGCAAATTACTTATTCTAGAATTCTCCCACCCCACGACGCGTATTTTAAAGAAGTTATATGATCTTTATTCCTTCCATGCCATCCCAAAAATGGGAAAATTTATCGCAAAAGACGAGGCCAGCTATCAATACTTAGTTGAATCTATACGCAAACATCCTACACAAGAAGTATTGCAGCAAATGATGCTTTCAGTTGGATTTGAAGATGTTGACTATTATAATCTGCATGGTGGCATTGTTGCATTACATAAAGGTTTTAAATATTAACCATGAAACAATTTTTATTATCTACCTTAAATAAAACGATTAATGCTTATATTGCGAGCGATCCTGCTTCTCAAGAAAAATTGAAAGAACTGGCAACACATACTTTTGGTGTCACAATAGAACCCATGCAGTTTGATATCGTCTGTTATTTTTCGGAGACAGGCATCAATATTGCTTGTCTTGATGCCTCTCAGACTGATACACGGCTATCGGGTACGCCCTTACAATTACTCAGCCTGCTTATTGCAAAAGAAGATCGCCAACGCTTATTTACGGAAGGTGTCACACTCACGGGTAATATAGAATTAGGGATGCAAGTGATGGCTTTATTTGATGATATCCATATCGATTGGGAAGCCCATCTTGCGCCTTTTCTGGGTGATGTACCAACTTATCACATAGGAAGATTATCGAGACGTTTCAAACAATGGTTAGGCGACACCACGACGCGTTTTGGGCAAACACTCAGTGATTATTTGCACGAAGAAGCACCTTACTGCCCTCCCAAAGAGGCACTACAAGATTTTTTTGATGATATTGGCGATTTGCAAATGACAGTTGATCGTTTAGAGGCCAGAATAAAACAACTACAACAAGATGCGGCGGGGCATGTCTTATGAAAGTGATAACGCGTCTTTTCCGCCTCATGCGGATCCATTTTATCCTCATGCGCTATAATATTGATGAAATTATTTTAGGTAACCATTGGTTTTATCCTCGTTTTATCACTTATTTTAATCCTTATTATTGGATAGTAAACAGAAAACTCAGTCGCGCCGAACGCATACGCAAAGCCTTGGAAGACTTAGGGCCTATTTTTGTGAAAATGGGGCAGATTATCTCTACACGCTTAGATTTATTGCCAGAGGATATTACGATTGAGCTTGCGAAATTACAAGATCGCGTACCACCTTTTTCGGGTGTGATTGCGCAAGCGATTATTGAAGATGCTTTAAAAAATAAAGTCGAAAATATTTTTTCTCATTTTGATAGCCAAGCATTAGCGTCTGCTTCTATTGCCCAAGTTCATGCAGCCACGCTACATAGTGGAGAGTCTGTTGTTGTTAAAGTCTTAAGACCCAATATTACCAAGGTGATCGAACGTGATATTGATTTAATGATGATGATAGCAAAAGCGGCTGAGCGTTATTGGTATGCTGCACGACACTTCAAACCCAAAGAAATGGTAAAAGAAATTGCACAAACCCTTTTTGATGAACTCGACCTCACGCGTGAAGGAGCGAATGCTTCACAACTGAGGCGTAATTTCGCTAACACAACAAAGCTATCTGTTCCTAAAATTTATTGGTACTATTCTCGCCCGCAAATATTAGTGATGGAACGTGTTTATGGTATCCCTGTTCACGATATTAAACAATTACAACAAGCTAATATTGACTTGAAAAAATTAGCCGAGCTTGGC
This sequence comes from Gammaproteobacteria bacterium, assembly GCA_035536095.1. Classification (GTDB taxonomy): domain Bacteria; phylum Pseudomonadota; class Gammaproteobacteria; order DSM-16500; family DSM-16500; genus Aquicella. Next base: position 9,494 of record DATLOT010000003.1, read on the forward strand.
ATTGAATTGTTCTTTACACAAATTTTTAGAGATAGTTTTTTCCATGCAGACTTACACCCCGGCAATATTTTTATTTGCAATAAAAATCCCTTAGATCCCGCTTATGTGATGGTTGATTTTGGTATTGTGGGCTCTTTAAGTCGCAATGATCAGCGTTATCTAGCAGAAAACATGATTGCTTTCTTTAAGCGAGATTACCAGCGGGTAGCGGAATTGCATATTGCTTGTGGGTGGCTCCCACCTGATACGCGTATTGATCAGTTTGAGAGTGCTATTCGCGCTGTTTCTGAGCCTATTTTCGAACAACCGCTTTGTGATGTTTCTTTTGGGCAATTGTTATTGCGTCTTTTCCAAGTCGCGCGACGTTTTGAAATTAACATTCAGCCGCAGCTGATTTTATTACAAAAAACATTGCTGAGTATTGAAAGTCTATGCCGTCAGCTTGCGCCAGATCTGGATTTATGGAATACCGCCAGGCCACAAATAGAAAAGTGGTTAAGAAGGCAAGTTGGGGCTAAAGCATTTCTGCGACGCATTCGAGAGAATCTGCCATTATGGTCTGAGCAATTACCGGAGCTCCCCTCATTGATTCATCATGTTTTACAAGAAACAAAACAAGAAAAATCGCTGCGATTTTTCTCACACACAAATCTTCGCTTAGAGAAAAAAACAACTCACTCTCTGTGTTATTTTCTAGGCGGCGTCATCGTCACCTTGATCGCAGTGGTAGCTTGCTGGGTTTACTTTCTCCGATACTAGGATCTATTGACAATTCGCTTACGTAAGACAGCGCGCGAAACCGAGCCATAACCGAACCGCGAAACCGAGCCGCATAACCGAGCCGCGACCGTGAGGGAGCGTCACATGAATCTGATAAAAAATGGTGTGAAACAATGCAACATGTTCATCGTTGCGCTGTGATTTTATCATAAAGTAAGAAATTTCAGCTAAAGGTTATAGTACAGTGACGCTCCCTCACGGTCGCGGCTCGGTTTCGCGGCTCAGTTCTATCACATAGCGTTACGACGCAATCAGGTCATTTGCAACCGAAAACGCTTGGCGTTTATTCAAAGGGAGGTGATCTCACACCCCCTCTTTATATCTCTAAACGACTTTACCTCTGAACGACGTTACCGTTACCTGAATCTAGCCCAGATGTCGAGACTCTCGAACGTTGCAACGGGGAGAATATCGGGCATTACAGACTCACATACCAACATTGTGGCCCGTTTTGGCTCCGTTCCATCACTTTCCGTCTGCTGTGCATCCACTTGTTTGTATCGCTCTATAAACTCCGAACAATTGCGTGCTTTTGTGTTTACGAGCACCCCGAAATAACCAAAAATCTCATTTGATGTGGCAAAATGACGGTCATAGGGTACTGATATCCATTCCCCATCGAGTCTCACACACCCCTCTCCCAAACGAAACGTCGGATCAGAGTCAAGAGGATAATAATAAGCATTATTTTTGTGCACTAAACTGCGAGTTAATTTTTCGCCAGGCATAATTGCAACCGTATCACCATCACCCACAAGACTAGAACGCACAATACGAGTAACACCCCGCGAAAACGCCTGCGCATAAGAAGCTTGCACATGACGCTGGAGCTCACCAAGACCATGACAAAATACGTAATCGAGAATTGGATTATCCGTATCTACACAGCCAAATTGTGATGCAGAGAGATAAATCGCTTCAGCCAATATGTGTATGCAAAAGAGTTTGCCTGAATGGATCACCCCTCTATTTGTTTTTTCTTCCTCTAGATAATCTTTAAACATCTGCAATACAGCTCTGCGACCATCTTCACTTCTTGCATCCTTAATATCTTGAACATAGCGATTAAACGCTTCTACGCCCCGACGAAATTGTTCGTTATATTCTTCAACCCATCCTACTGGAAACCATTCAGCAGTTTGCGTAGCAATGATCGTCTCGCCGTCCGGTAACAGCTTGAGATGCTTCTCCAACATTTCTACCATACACTCTTCATCTGGTCGATATTGTATATCATCTGCAGCTAATGCTAGCTGTAATGGCGTGCCCATAACGCGTCGACCTGAGTAGTCGACAACAGTAGCTTTCATTGTAAGCAGCTCAGGCATACGATTCACCATTCTCTTAGCTTCTGCCTGTTCGCCTTTTACTACGTGACAACATAATTTTTCTATCGCTCCTGCTGAATATCGAGAAAAAACAGTATGCAAAGATCCATTGGCTGGGGCTGGGGCTGGGGCTGGGACAGCCACAGCTCCAGCAGACATCGGCGACCCTGAGGCTTGCCCTGTTTCTAAATCTTTATCTTTATCTGATTTTGAATCGTTTCTTGTTGATTGACTTTGACCCATACCGCCCCCACCTTATGCTAATAAAAATTAACGTAACCTTACTATGATTCCTCGATTTATGCAATCTTCTGACAATTCGCTCACGTAAGACAGCGCGCGAAACCGAACCGCATAACCGAACCGCATAACCGAACCGCGAAACCGAGCCGCGACCGTAAGGGAGCGTCACTGTACTATAACCTTTAGCTGAAATTTCTTACTTTATGATAGAATCACAGCGTAACGATAAACATGTTGCATTGTTCCACACCATCTTTTATCAGATTCATGTGACGCTCCCTCACGGTCGCGGCTCGGTATCGTAGCTCGGTTTTATCGCGTAGCGTTATGTAGCGCGGACATTATACCCATGAATCTTTTCCATCTATCGTGAGAACCGAGTTGGCTCCACTTTATCCCCTTCCAGTTGTTGTGTATTCGCTCGCTGGTATTTCCGTATAAATGCAAGACGGTTTTGAGATTTTCTCTTTACTAGATCAGTTAAAAAGTTCCTAACAGTGCAGCATGTGTCGAGCAGTTGATGCAACATTAAGCAAGCTAGCTGTTGGTAATAACGCGGATATCTCCGCTACTAATTCAACTTGTTGAATTTACTGTTATATTTCATTCTTCCGCTTAGTGCAATGATAGTATAGTTGATGCAATTCATCTAGCCATGGTGCAATTGGTGCAATTGTGGTATAGTTGGTGCAATTGGTGCAATTCATCTAGCCATGGTGCAATTGTGGTATAGTTGGTGCAATTCGTTCTATCATGATCTGAGGATGGTGCTTTATGAAACATATTTATCCAGAGCGAGAATCAAAAACACTTGAGTTCAAATCAAGACTCCCCCATTTTAGTCAACTCATTAAAACTTGCATTGCATTTGCAAATGCGCAAGGCGGTCAAATCATTATCGGGATTGATGATAAATCTAGAGAAGTTATCGGCATAGATGAACACACACGAAACAGAATTTACGATGAATTCCCTAATAGTTTATATGATGCAACATTGCCATGCCTGTTGATAGAGATATATGAAAAAAGCTTTGATGACTTAAGCGTGATCATCATTGATGTGCCATATAGCATAAAAAAACCGGTATACATTAAGAGTGAAGGGATGGAACAGGGGACATACTTAAGAGTTGGCTCTAGCACACGCAAAGCAACAAAAGAGTATTTAGAAGAATTAATAAGAGAAAATAAGCGCGAATCATATGATGAGGAGATTATTCATGAAGATATTAAAATATTATCTCCTGCTATTTTAAAAAATATCTATAAAAAATACAGTGACGCTATACTGATAGCAGATAAAATTATAAAGAAAACATCCCTTCAATCAAATAAGTACTACCCGACAATTGCTGGAACGTTGGCCTGTTGCGAAACGCCAGATCAATACATTCCAGAGGCAATTATGATATGCACAAAATTTGAAGGCACTTCTGCCTCCAGCAGAAACATTATTCAGACAGAAGAAATCCGTGGAAATTTAGAAACCTTAGTGGAGAATACTTACTTATTAATAAAATCATGGCTAATACGAGAATACAAATTACAAGGCATTAAATTAAAAGGAAAAACAATCATTCCAGAAGAAGCGCTACGTGAATCGATTATCAATGCCGTTATTCACAGAAAATATTCGATTCCAGGAGCAATAAAAATCGCGCTGTATGAGGATCGTCTAGAAATATTTAACCCAGGCGGTTTCCCAGGATTGATGGACATGAGTCAACTTGGCGATGGAACGACTTACCTAAGAAACCCCAATCTCGCCAGAATAGCAAGAAAATGTGGTCTCGTTGAGAAACTGGGAACAGGCATTAGACTTATTTTCGATAGCTGCCGCAGAGCCGGATTAAGAAAGCCGGACTTTATTGAGGGTGCTGATAGCCTAAAAGTCGTATTTTCGTTTTTACCATCAAATGATTCATCTCTATCCGAGGAAGAAAAAATACTGGCATTATTCAAAATAAAAAAAGAAATCGAATTAAGCGACGTGGAACTCTCTCTCGATGTTTCACGCAATACGGCCACAAGAAAATTAAATTTATTAATCAAATCTAAAAAAATAGAGAGATACGGTAAAGGCCCCGCTGTTAGGTTTAGATTGAAGGAAGATATCCGTTAAGCGAGCTTTGAACAAGTTGGCATACTTTAAGACTCAATCGCTAACGAACCGTTAAAAACATAAGTAGCAGGGCCTGTCATTTCTATCGCTTGTCCCGGACCCTTCCAGGCAATAAGCAAAGAGCCGTAACGAAAAGAAACAGTCACTTTTTCATCTAACCAGCCATTTAATATACCTGCGACGACAGCCGCACAAGCATTACTACCACAAGCATGTGTCTCCCCTGCACCTTTTTCAAAAGTACGCAAATAAATATGCGAGGCATCTTTTACTTGCATAAATCCAACATTAGGGGTTTCAGAAAAAAAATGATGTGATGCAATTTTAGCGCCCAATACATCCACCGTCAGCATATTAATATCTTGCACCTTGAGAACAGCGTGTGGATTACCCACGGAAAGCGCTGTGACAAAAAAAGAAGATCCGTCAACATCAATAGATGCTAAACGTTCCAAAATAGTGGGAACACCCATCGTCACACGCACATCATTTTCATCTACAATCGAGACAGGATAAACACCTGCTATCGTTTCTATGCTAAAATCTTTCTTCGAACACAATCCTTCTTGGTAGATGAATCGCGCAACACAACGCAATCCATTGCCACATTGCTTCGCCTCACTACCATCCGCGTTATAAATACGACAGAAAAAATCTGCTTTTTTAGAAGGCTCGATTATTAATAACTGATCGAATCCAATACCAAGATGTCTATCCGCTAACTGCGTAATATCCACTATCTTTTTATCGAAAGATTGATTCAGTCCATTAATCACGACAAAATCATTACCTAATCCATGCATTTTTGTAAAATTTAACATAAACTACCGCCCCTCAGACAAAGCGTGCGTCGTTGGTGTTGGTAAATATAAAGCACCAGATTGCCCACAGCCCACACAAACACCAACCAACAGTGTCAGCACAATCATCTTACGAATGTAACTCACCTAATAACTCCCAAAACGTTTTTGTCTTATCATGCGCATGGATACGCGCTAAAATAGCGGGCAACAATTGCTTGCCTAATTCTATCCCCCACTGATCAAAAGAATTAATTTCCCAAATAACGCCTTGCACAAAAATCTTATGTTCATACAACGCAATCAGCGCACCTAAGCGCTTAGGATCAATGCAGTCCATATATAAAATATTGCTGGGTTTATTACCCGGGATAACACGGTGTTTAGCATGCCACGCTCTCTCTGTTGGCGTATACCCATAAGATGCTAACTCTGTATAGGCTTCTTCATATGTTTTACCAAGCAAAAGCGCTTGCGCCTGACTCAGACCACTCGCTAATAACAAGTTTTGATGCGCATCAGATTTCTGATCCGTCGTTTGCCCAACCAGAATAAAATCAACGGGAATGAGATGGTTACCTTGGTGCAGTAATTGATGATACGCATGCTGGCCGATACTCCCCTCTGCGCCAAACAAAACGGGGCCTGTGCGATAAACAGCTGTATCACCGTGATGCCGGGTACGCTTACCATTACTTTCCATATCTGCTTGCTGTAAATAAGGCAAAAAATGCTGCAAACGATGTGCGTAAGGCACTACGGCATGGGCTTGTGATCCAAAAAAATTAATATACCAAATACCCAACAAAGCCATTACGACTGGCATATTTTGCAAAAAAGGCGCTGTACGAAAATGCTGATCCATCTCATCAGCACCTGCTAGAAAATCACGAAAGTGCGAAACGCCCACTTGCAACATAATAGGCAAGCCAATCGCAGACCAAACAGAATAGCGCCCGCCCACCCAAGACCATAAAGGGAAAATTTGTTCATCAGAAAATCCAAATGCGCGCGCTTTTTCCTGTTCTGCTGTGACTGCAACAAAATGTTTTTTGAGCACCTCAGACCCTAATCTTGCTTGCATCCAAGCAAGCACCGTCTTCGCATTGCTCAGCGTTTCCAGCGTACCAAAAGATTTTGATGAAATGACAAATAGTGTAGTTTCCGGATCTATGCGACATAACACTTCCTCGATATGCACATTATCCACACTCGAAATAAAATCACAGCGAATAGAAGATGTCGCAAATGGCTTTAACGCCTCTGTGCACAACAACGGACCCGTATGAGAGCCGCCGATACCAATATTGACAACATGCTGAATGGCTTTACCTGTCACGCCCTGCCACACCCCCTGGCGTACCTTTTCTGCAAAATCTTCCATCTTTAATAAAGAAGCTTTGATTTGATCCGCAATATTCTTGCCTTCCACAAAAATGGCTGTCTTTTTTTTATCTCGTAATGCAGTATGTAAAGCAGGTCGCTGCTCTGTGCTATTCACGGCTTCCCCAGTAAACAGAGCCTCCCTCTTCTCAGACAGATGCGCTGCATCTGCAAGCGCTGCGAGTTGCGTTAATGTCTCTATGTGAATATGATTGCGAGAGTAGTCCAAATGGAGCTGCGCAGCCGACAGGCGAAATCGCAGAGCGCGCGACGGATCCTCAGCAAACAAAGTGCGTAAATGCTGCTGCGACATGTCACGCTGCTGGCTAGCAAGCGCCAACCAGGGCTTGGACTCGGTAATGTTATTCATGACTGATCAATATGTACACTTTATGCATAGACATGTATATTATAATATGCTGGTCTGAATTTATAGCGTTTGTTTGAATGAAGACCAAAATAAATGTACTTTAAATAACCAAGGCTTAATCGCATGGAAGATAAATTAAAACGTTTAGAAGTGAAACTGAGAGAGCTCATTAGCCATCAGAATAGTTTAAATCAAACTAATCAGGTTATTTTGCGCGAAAAAGAAACACTTCTTGAAAGCCAACAGAAAACCATACGCCATATTGAAACATTAATAGCGAAGTTACGAGAAGCCAACTTATGAATACAACCAGTATGGATCGTACTGTTAACGTTACTATCGAAATTTTAGGTAAGCCTTATATTATTAAATGCGCATCTTCAGAACAGGACGCCCTACAAAAAGCCGCTGCCTTCTTGAATGCCCGCATGGAGGAAGTCAAAGAATCTGGAAAAGCGATCAATGTAGAACGCATTGCTATTATGATTGCCCTGAATATCACCAATCAATTCCTCAAAATAAGCCACCAAGAATCTGAATTTATAGAAAAAATCGAGCGGCAGATCGACCAAGCATGCGCAATGGTAGGTAATGAATCATTTTGAAATCAGAGCTGAGAATCTTCTATCGCAATCAGTGCCAGCAAGTCTCTGCCCACGAGAGAGCACAGTATGCTCGTCTCGCTGTGGAGCACTGCATCACACACCCTTTGTTTAAACGAAGCGAGCATATTGCATGCTACCTGCCTCGCACAACTGAATTCGATAGTACACCGCTGATTGAGGCCATTTGGGAATCAAAGAAACATTGTTATCTCCCCGTAGTAGCAGACCACGCGACGCCACTGCTTCATTTTGTCCCTTACCATTATGGGGATGCTTTGCGCCCGAATAAATATGCTATCTTAGAGCCCGCGAACCGCTCAAAACAGCGCCATATTGATGAACTTGATTTGGCTTTCTTGCCATTGCTTGCCTTTGACAAGGCCGGACATCGATTAGGAAGTGGGGGCGGTTATTACGATAGAAGCTTTGCGGACAAAAAATTTAAGCCGATTCTGCTGGGCTTGGGGTATAGCATACAAGAGGCTGATGGCTTACCCGCCGATCCTTGGGATGTGCCTCTGGAGGGCGTGTTAACCGAGAAAGGCGTGACGCGATTTCTTCGTGAGTGCTCAGGTTCCTAGCTCGAATTCTCACGCACCTTCGGTGCTTAAAAACGTGGGTGGATTGCCATTACCCCGGCCTTCGGATTGCTACGCTTCGCTGCGCAATCCTCATCCGGGGCTATAAAACTTGCGGCCGCAAACGACCGAAAGCTTTACAGCCCGGGGTAAAGCGACAATCCACCCACGTTTTTAAGCACCGGAGGTGCGTGAGGATCCATCTTCAATACTGTGATTTTGTTAGCGCAGTGACAAGCTGATCTTCCAGCGCCTTATAGCGCCATCCCATGCCGCGGGTACCATTTACCATGATCACAAAAGCAAGTGGTTCATTCTTCGCATTAAGAACATAGCCAGCTAAACTCACCACACCGGAAAGCGGCATGGTTCCTGTTTTTGCACGCACCTTGCGAGCGATATTGCCCATACGGTTTTTGAGGGTGCCATCTACACCTGCAATGGGTAATGCAGAAATAAAATCCTGATTCGTTGCAGCGTTGTGATATGCAAATGCCAAGACACTCATCATTTGTGCAGGTGTTGTCAGGTTATTCTCAGACAAGCCAGAGCCATCTAACATTTGCATGCCTTGGGGGTTTAAAGAGGCATACGTACTGAGGATACGTGACACCGCTGCACTACCATTTTCCCAACTACCTGGTTGATGCGCATAAAGCTGCCCCATTTTTTTAAATAAGGCACCTGCAATGATATTATCTGATTTTTTCAACATCTGATGTATCAGCTCATTCAGCGGAGCGGAGTCATGCGTACCCACCAGGGAAAGATTTTGTGGCGCAGAGCCAAATGTGATAACACCATAAACACGGGTTGCTAATTGACCAAGCGCGTTTTTAAATAAGGTTCTGTTGTACTCTGGCACATCCGTTACAACATAACTGATACTCTCAATGGATTTACGTAGGGTGCAATTATCAATATCAATACCATTGAGGTGCTGAGATACATGTAAAATACAACGGTGATAAGGCGTTTGAGGTATTGTTGTGCCTGTGCTTTTTGTCTGGAACTGCTTCCGTTGTGGAGAAGATGTTACGCTAATAGGCATACAATTATGATTGATAATACCGGCGCTAATAGGTGCCGCGTAGCAATTTTTTTTGTCAGATTCTTTCCAACCCGGGCCGTAAAATCGCTGATCATACGCTGTGTTGTCTATATAAACATTACCAGAAATAGCCTGTATTTGATGTGCTTTTAATGAGAATAAGAGTTCAACAATATTGTCATAGCTGAGTGTGGGATCGCCACTCAGAACGATATAGAGGTTGCCCTGCAAAACACCGTTATTCACTGTTTTTGCATCTGTTAATAATTGCGTGGAGAAGCGGTATGTGGGTTTCAGGTAGAGTAAAGCAGCTTCTGCCGTTAATATTTTTAACGTACTAGCTGGTGTGAATGATTGATCAATGTGATGTGTAAAAAGTAACCGATCACTTGCCATTGATTTCACATAAACACCAATTTGCGTATTGGGGGTTGTATTGATAATTGCACTCAGTTGGTTGGAAAGCTGAGGGATGCTAAATGTTGGCTCAATGGGCACCTTAACGCCGGCGCTTACGCCACGGCGAGCATAGATATGGTGATGCGCTTTAGTGGTATGGTGAGCATGGTGCTGTGCTTGTGCTGGCATTGCATATAAAAAAGCCAGAGCTGCCATGATACGCATTATTTTATGGTTCATTTTTTCCTCAAATAGGGATCCTTACTCGATCTAACCTTACTAAACTTACGTGTTTAAGTAAACATTGTGGTAAAAATCGCATTTTGAAGTATGATGGGTATATACCCATCGTACTTCAAGATGCGAGATTTTAACGCCCAGCTTGCAAGAAATTTAAACGTTCTGATTGAGAAAAAGCGCAGGAATAGTTATTCTATTTCGAGCTTTTTCGATTGAAGAACGTTTAAAGTTCGACGCAAG
>DATLOT010000004.1:0-64089 GCA_035536095.1 Gammaproteobacteria bacterium
GTGTAACCGAGCCGCGACCGTGAGGGAGCGTCACTGTGCTATAGCTTTTAGCTGAAATTTCTTACTTTATGATATTAAGGTGCCATTTAACGGTAGAAATGTTGCATTGTTTTACACCAGCTTTTATCAGATTCATGTGACGCTCCCTCACGGTCGCGGCTCGGTTACGCCATCTCCGATTTATTCAACAAAGCCCCTTTGGGAGAAGATGCCCGACAGGGCAGATGAGGGGAGGGATATTTATCCCGGACCAGCAGGCGTCGTCTTCATCCGTTTTGGGTTTCTTGGATCTTCCTCAGCAGTACGCTTGGGGCCGCGCGGCGTCCTTGGTGCTGGTGGTAGCATCAATCTTGCAGCGGATGCCGCCGCGAGTGTGTTTGGCCGCTGTACTATTCTAGCGGGTGCCACTATTTGTGTTGGAATAATAGCTAGACTTTGTTCAATGAACTGTATGGGTCCGGCGATATCTTTCCCTGCATCCTCTCCCCTTAATATCGTTAATATATTGACATATGCTTCACGTGTTTCTTTTGGGCGTGTTAAAATAATACGTAAATGATTAGTATGTGCGGTGAGCAAATATACTGCCAGGCCTTTTTCAGAAGGCGGATTCGATTCTCTCGGTGATTCTAATGTTTTCAGCGCTGCCTCGAGCTTGCTAAATTTTTCTGCTAAGCTAACCTTAACGTTCTCATGTAGTTCTCCTGAAGTTAATAGTGCTGTTATGTCTTTTCCGCAAGATTTTTCTATTTCTCTGTACATGCGAGAAAGTAATCTTGGATTGTTTAATTGAATATCAGTAACGACCCGTCTTGCAAAAAGCAGAGTTGCTGCTATATCGTTTTTACCAGTTTTTGTTAGGCGATCGCAGGCATATGTATATTCAGAGTGTGTTTTTTCTAGAGGCGCTAGTCTAGAGATGATATCTGATAGAGCGAATGAGATTCGATCCCTATCTTTCTTTTCTGCTTGATTCTTTGTGAGTATAGTTGACGCAGCGCTATATGCGTAACGAGCTTGTCGTAATTCATTGAAATGACGTGCAATAAATTCTGCATATTGCGCCCATAGTAAACCTATTTCTATACGTTTTTCTCTTCTCGCCAGTGGGAGAGGTAATGAAAGTTGCTCAAGAAAGAAAAATATGTGATGAGGATAATTTGCTATGTATTTATTCATATTTTTATTTAAATAACGCGATGATTCTTCCAAATTTTTCAGATAGCCTTCAATAAGTGCTTCCTCTCGTATTGTATTTTGTGAAATAGGGCTCAACGTTATTATATCACGGCCATCTTCTTTTTGATATGTAACGCCAGGATCCATCAGTTCAATTGCCTGTTGCGTTTCTTCTTTTGTTAACTGACTTGCTTCCATCAGCAGTTCGATAGGTATGGGTTGATTTAATAAGCAGGCAATTAAGCCGCGGATTATTTTCACGTTTGGAGAAATCTCGGGCATGGTATGATTTTGTGCAGAGTGACCTTCAAGAGAGTCTGTCTGTCTGCTGAAAAATAATTCCAAGTGATGACCAGCTTTCTGATAGGCTTGATTAAAACCGTCTAGTATTTGAGGCTTCGTTAGTCTTTTTCCAGTATAGAGAGATGCATATATTTCTGGTAGACTTTGTAGCATTATTTGCCCGAATTCATTTTTTTCTGAATCAACATGTGCTTGATGTAGTTTTATTGCGATTCTAGCTGCCGTATCTATTTCTTCTTGCTTTGAGGCCAGAAGCCATACTAAGTTGAGCGCGCCGTAGTACATGCTGCGGATTTCCAGAAATTTTTCTCTGTTGAGACTGGTGATATAGTCTCCGCATTTTTCTAGCAGTTTTACTATCAACATATAATCTTTTGGCTCTAACAGTTTTTCAGCATATAGTGTGTAATGTTTCGCATGCTCGAAATACTGGCTATGGCTTCCCAGAGCGAGATGCTCGGTCAGTACAGGGATGGCACGTGCTACCATTAAGCGTGCATCCTCAGGCGGGATCGGCTGACTACGATGAAGGACCTGTTTTGTCAGGGCATCGATTCTGATGGCATTGTTTTCGTCCTGTTTAATTAGTCCAGACTGCGCTAACTGAAGAATTGCGAGTGTGGCAGCGTCTTTGCTTAAGGAGCTTCCCTCCGTTAATAACTGATGAGGAATAGGATGGGGCCCTAAAGAAAAAATTAAGCGTAGTATCTGTTCCGTATCTGGATACTTTTGTTTTACTTCCTCAAATAGGCGCAAGATATTTTTTTGGTCAGGGGTGCCTGTTGTTTCGGGGTTAACGATCCCTGTCGTTTCAGGAGCGGCAACCTTTGTTTCCTTTGTTGGAGTAAAAGTTTCTTGTCTTAACATGCATATCTCCTTGTATTGTGCTTAATCGTTGGAATTGTCCTAAACGTGAACATGCCAATGATCACGATTGCATTCCATCAGATTCAGAATTAAATTTTATTTTGGATGGTATTGGAGAAGGGGGTGGATTGCAATAGATTTATCACCTAACGCTACAAGTTCACAGACAAAATCTTACTCGATTCCTCAAGAAAATATTCGCATCGTTTTATTATCATCTGCTGGTACTTTTCAAGATATTGCTTTTCTCGATCATTATAGGCAATCTCCATCATATTCTCCTTGGCTGAAATTGATAACAATGTAGATGCCATATTTTTTAATTGCCGGACAAAGTAGGGGCGAGTTAGCCGACAGGAATCAGCAAAATCAGCTAACTGATAGGCCTTAATAGTGTTGCCATCAAAATCATCGCCAAGTGCCATCGCGAGTTCATTGTCGAAATGTGGGTGCATTTTAATATTGATCAGATCATAAAATGGCGTTAATGATATGCCATTTTTTCCAACAAAGAAGCTGATGTTTTTGCCATGCGCATCATAATTGTAAATTAATAAATTAAATAATACCCAATCAAGCATTTTGTTTTTTGTTTCAGCCGGATTCATGCATTGGTTCGCGAATTCAAATAATTTGACTATACTGGCGCCTTCTCGGATATGCGCCACATCACGCCCACTACCGAAATTTCTCTCATATTTGTATTCGGGTGGCAGATTTAATGCTTGACAGCCATCGATGACGTGTCTGCGCATGACTTCGTTAGGTGAGATTAATTTTCTGTCAAAACGCTCAATCAGTAATGTTGGATATGTGCCATATCGCATCAGTTCTACCTTTGGCACTTGTATCCCGCATGCTTTTGCAAGTTGCATCGTTGTATATTCATTAATAACTAGATGCAACAATTTTTGTTTTTCGAATTTCAATAGATGCGTTGAAATTAATTTTCCCTCGCCAAATCCCATTTGACCATCTGAAGTAATGATGACATTTATTTTATCTTGTACACCTGCCATCGAAAGACGGGGCTTCCCATCCCAGATAATTAAACTATATTCATCTCGTGTATCTAATCGCTTCTCTATTTCAGCAGGAGTAATTTTTCTGAAAGAAGATGAGCTTGGTAGCTGCTGATCTGATGGTAAAAATAGAAATGCACCGGACGTATCTACTCCTAAAGCCCGAATAATGCCGAATGTATTTCCTTTGCTTAAGTGCAAACTTGTCAGCAATGTATCTAATACGTCTCCTTCGGGAAATAGATTTCGTAAATATCGTTGTATATTTGCTGTTGGGATTTCACCCGATAATGGTAAATGTGGAGAGAGCGCAAAACCAGATTGTTTCCAATCTTTGGTGTATTGTAAAGCCATCTGATCGACCTGCAGTGTCAAGCGAGCAATAATATTTTCGCCCGAATAAATATTTAATTCACTATGATTGCCAGTCATCTGTTGTCTCATTATCATTGTGCCATGGTGCAATATATATTTTTATTCCCAGAGATGAGCATATTTGCAGTATGCTTTGTAACTGACTAGTAGGATTTCCATGTTCTATCTTCATGAACGTTTGCTTTGCTACACCACAAAGTGCTGCTGCGTCTTCTAAGCGTAGACCGCTTTGCGTACGCCTTACTTTGATTGCTTGGCCTAGTAGCGAGGCTGTGAGCGTTTGATCTAAAGAGGGATTCTTTAATCTTGGCAGTTTTTTCATAAATCCTATCACTCTAGTTTTATTGATCAATATTACTTCAAAATCATATATAATCCTATTATACTGGGATTAATTACTGGTGGCAATGATTTAAAGGGATTAATCCTATTATAATAGGATTAAATTGCCTTCTAATGGTTAAAATGTTTCGTTGTTATACACTCGCCGCACTTGAAATCACGGGTTTTAACAGCCAGATTGCAAGAAATTTAAACGTTCTGATTGAGAAAAAGTGAAGGAATAGTTATTCTATTTCAAGCTTTTTCGATTGAAGAACGTTTAAAGTTCGCTGCAAGATGGCTCGATAAAACCCGTGATTTCAAGTGCGGCGAGTATAGACCATCGTTTATCAGATTCATGTGACTCCCTGCCGGTTGCAGTTTCGTTTTGGGTGTCTTTCATCATTTTCTTCAGCAGTGCGCTTCGTGCCGTACAATAGCGTCGATGTTTGTGCTAGTGGTGGCGTCGTCAATACTCCATTAGGTGGTTTCATTAATGTGGGTGGTAGCCTTGCCACTCTAGCAGGTGGTGCCATTGGTGGTTTGGGTGGTAGCTTTACCACTTCAGCAGGTATTGCCACTGGTGGTGTGGGTGGCTTTGCTACTACAGTAGGCGCTACTATTTGTGGGCGTGGTGGCTCTGGCGTTTTGGGAATGATAGCTAAACTTTCTGTAATGAAGAATTTTGGTCCAGTGAGATCTATGTCTGGATTTTCTGCACCATCTTTTTCTAGCACATCTAACATGCACGTATATTCTGAAAATGCGTCTTTTGGATTTATTAAAATCTCACATAGATTGCGTATTTGTGCTTCGATCAAAAACGCTAGCGAGTTTTCTTCAGAGTATGGTTGTAGCTTTTCTAATGCTTGATTAAGTTCATTAAGTATTTGATATAAAAGATCGATATTTTCCTTCTCTGTAAGGACATTCTCTGTAAGGACATCAACTCCTAAAAATTCTTTAAGAAGATGAGCGCCAATCGGTTTTTCTAGGGCTAATAATACTGCTTGATTCTTGTCACAAGACACTTCTATTTCTTTATACATGCGCCCGAGTCGTGTTGGATTTTTTATTTGATCAGAAATAACCCTTCCTTTTGCAAAGAGAGGAGTTGTTCCTACATTTGGTTTGCCGGCCTTGATTAAGTAATTGCATGCATGTGCATATCCAGTATATGTTTTTCTTAAGCTATCTAAACGAGAAACGATATCTGATAGATCATTGGAAATTGAAATTTTCTTTCCAATCTCATCTGCTGGGTCATATGTTTTGAGTAAATTTAATGCAATGCTGTATGCTTCACAAGCTTTTTCTAGTTCATTGAGATGAAGCGCAATGTATTCTGCATATTTTGCCCATAATAAAGCTATTTTTATGCATATCTCTGTGTTCCATGGTTGTAGAAATAATGAAAATTGCCCAAGAAAGAAATATATGTGATGAGAATAATTGACTATGTATTTTTCCATATGATCACTTAAATAATAAATGAAACATTCCCAATTTTTCAGATAATTTTTAAAATACTCGTTGCTCCGTATTGCATCTTGTGTGCTAGGATCTAACGTTATTATGTCACCTGATTCATTTTCTTGGTATGTGGCGAGATGATGAAAATAAGAAGTCATTGTTTTGATATCTTTTTTTGTTAATCTACTCACCTCTATCAACAGTTGAACAGGGATAGGTTTATTTAAAAAACAAGCGATGAGGCTGTGAAAAATTGCAATAGTATTCTGGTGTGGTGTGAGAGGGATCTTTGAAAAATTTGTTTGCTTGAGGAAGAAATCTTCTAAGTCTAGTCCTTTAAGATCTCTATAGATTTTGATAAATTTTGCCAATATTCGATCGAATGGCATTCTTCTCCGAGGATGATGAACCGCATATGCTACTGGTAAATATCGCAATAACACTTGTGCAAGTTCTGGCTGATTTGAAGCGATACGTTCTTCATATAGCTTTAATAAGATTCTGGCTGCTACAAGTATTTCGTCAGATTCAAGCGGGGTACGCCATATCATCTTTAATGTGTTATGGTGCATGTAGACAGCTGTCGGAGTATCACGATCGAAGATGTATTCTGCGTGTTTCTCCCGCAGTTCTATCAGCAGCAAATAGCTTTTTCGTGAGTCAGCCAATTCTTCAGCGTGTTTAGTGCAAGCCTTTACATGTTGAAGATAATCTTGAGCGCCTCCCTCGGTAAAGTACCGAATGAATGTCTCCATTAGACTTTTTAACATTAGGTGTTTATCGATCGCCTTGCTACGGTTAATGAATGATTGTTTGTGGTCATCGAGACTGATGAAATCATTGTTGTCGCTGTATTTAATTAATTCTTTTTCCTTTAAAGCAAGAATTATCCGTAAGACTTGGGCTGGTGGTAAGTTACTTGCATCTATTAGTAACCGAATAGGGATATCGCTAAATGCTAAAAAGGGAATTAAGCTTAAAATCTGTTCTGCACCCTGGTGTTGTTTTTTTATCAGCGCTATCGCGGCTAACGTTTCTTCATCTGTGGAAGTGGTGCCTGTTGTCGTAGGAGCAGTGATCTCTATTGCTGTTGCTGTGGGAATAGTTTCTTTTCTTAGCATGTATGTTCCTCTGTCTTGTAATCGCTGTAATTGTTCTAAACGTGAGCATGTATACCTATCACACTTCAAGATGCAATTTTTAACATCCCATCTTGCGTCGAACTTTAAATGTTCTTCAATCGAAAAAGCTTGAAATAGAATAACTATTCCTGCGCTTTTTCTCAATCAGAACATTTAAATTTCTTGCAAGCTGGGCGTTAAAATCTCGCATCTTGAAGTATGATGGGTATATAACGATCACGATTGTATTCCGTCAGATTGTATAGGGACGCAACATCGGTAACACTTTTTCTCACGCGCCTACGGCGGCGTTGTTGAATAAATCGGAAATGCTCTGTGAGGCGCTCGGTGTAACCGAGCCGCGACCGGCAGGGAGTCACATGAATCTGATAAACGATGGTGTGGAACAATACAACATTTTAACCATTAGAAGGCAATCTAATATCATGAAGTAAGAAATTTCAGCTAAAAGTTATAGCACAGTGACGCTCCCTTACGGTCGCGGCTCGGTATCGTGGCTAGTTCTATCGCATAGCGTTACAACGCAATCAGGTCGTTTACGACCGAAAGCTTTACAGCCCCAGGTAAGCGCGATAGCGCGCAGCCTGGGGTTTAGGAGAAATCCACTACGCTAGCACCGTAGGCGCGTGAGAAAAAGTGTTACCGATGTTGTGTCCCTATACAATCTTCTCCCAAAGGAGAAGGCACGCATAGCTTGACTTCAATGGGATAATTATATTAATTAATAGTAGCGTAGCGCTGTCAATCAACACACACGCATCGCTAATGATAAGCAACATCTTGATTCTGCTCCATAGCGCGCAAAGATCTGAATGATTCAAGTGATATGTTCATGAGTTCTGCGGCTTTGGATTCACTGATGTAGTCTTCAGCTAAAGCATGAAAAATCATTTTCTCAAAAATATGCATTTTTTCTTTTGGATATTGTCCGCCAGGTTCTGTCTTCGACCATCCGCGCTCATTAAATTCAGCGCGTAATTCGCGATAGAGTTTATTTGAAATGATGCCTGTTGGCATGAAGTTTCCCAATTTACATTGTAATTTGGGAATTATTCTGCCAATTTACATACTTTATTAACGCCTCAGGGTGTTTTGCTTCTTTTTCCTATATTGTCTTGGTCAATATCGTCCTGATCAGCGGCGCGTTTGACACCTCGATGTTCTATTCCTTCTGAGTGGCCTGTTTGATTTGCTTCGTGAGGCATATCATGTATCGGTGGTTGTGGTGTTCTTGTGGTTACTGATATCGGTACTAGTGTAAAGAATCCTACGGCGACTGGTTCTGATAGTGTTGCGCGTGATCTTTTTGCGCGTTCAAGCTGGACTCTATATATGACGAGTTCTTCTAGATCCCCTAAGAAAGCAGTGCGTACGTCGTTTTTTCGAAAACAAGTGTGGTCAGCATGCGAAACTGCGCTGGCACGGGAGAGAGCTTCTTCTAGCTTATTTAAACTAACGCAAAGCAGAGCCATGTCGGCCATTATCATGAGTTTATTTTGTCTGTCCCTCTCGCTAACATGCTCCGGGTTATTGTAACGACTTGCCAATATCTCTAGCGCGTGAAAGTATAAGGAATATGCTTTTTCTAATTTTTCAAAATTTTCTTCTTGTTCTCCTAAGCTACGATAGGCACACGCGCAATGGTTCAACAGCAATACTGCCTTTCTATGCTCTTTTAGTGGCGTAACCGTTCAATGTGTTCAGCGCAGCGCAATGCATGACTAAGATAGATTGTAGGATTTCCTCCTAGAAAAATGGTGTTACGAGATAGAAAGTGATCCAGCGCTCCGACTAAGGCGTTTAGCCAGTCTAGTCGCTGAGTGGGCATGTGTTCATGTTCGCGTTGCATGAATAATTGCGTTGAGGGGGATACGAGAGTGATTGTATCGTGATGAGTAACTGTATCGTTACTACTGCATGTGATAAAACCGTAACTTTTTAGGGCAGCAATCCCGTGCACTATCGCATCGAAGTCTATTTTTGCCCCTATTAGTACAGCAATAGGAATCTTATCAGGTGCTAAATAGGTAGCTAAATTCAAGAGTATCATTGCATGATCGCTTAACAGCTCTGCTTGAACTAAGCGGCACCGAATATCTGCAATCTCCTCTTCCGATAATTGTGTTTGTTGTACGCCTGCAGGCATTGCTACTGCAGCTGCAGGAAGGGATGTGTCACTCACTGGCGCTAGTTTGAACATATGCGTTTATACACTACGATAAAAAGGCATAATATCAAGACATGGCGCGGAAAGGCGTTGTTGTAGAGTCGCAATATTCTCATTCAAAACAGCCATCTCTGGTGAAATGCAATTAGCTACCCAACCGATTAGTGTGAGACCATCACGTTGTATGGCTTGCGCAGTGAGTAACGCATGGTTTAGACACCCCAAACGCATACCAACAACAAGCACAACAGGTAGCTGATTTGCGATAACAAAGTCAGCCATGGTTTGCTTTTCATTTAACGGCGCGTACCAACCACCAAAACCCTCAATCAAACAAACATCTGGAGAGGAAGAAAGCGCAGATTGTAAATGCACATTCAGCGTTGATAATGTGATTTCTTGCTGACATTCTCTGGCTGCAATGTGCGGTGCAATGGGTTCTTCAAAAGTATAGGCTGTGGTCTGCGTCAGTGTGAGCTTAATAGAAGAAGCTTCTTGTAGCAGAAGTGCGTCGCCATTGCCACCTGATGCCACAGGTTTTAATCCAAGTGTAGATAAGCCTTGGGATGCATAATTTTTTAATAAATGCGTGCTAACATACGTTTTGCCAACTTCTGTATCTGTACCAGTCACAAATATTTTCTTCACAGTGGTTTCCTCACGATAAAATAACCGATCTGATATGCTAGGCTCGTAAAAGCAAGTGAACGAAGAAAGGATTTTCCAATAAATTGTTTTGGTGGTGCGCCTGTTGTGTAATTTGCCCCTACTTTTTTGATAGACCGTAATGCACTGATTGCACTATCAAATGATATATATATTTTCTCTATATTGTAAGAAAGGATATCAAATTTTTCTTTTTTGAGCATAGCTACTATCACCTCAGGATCGTGAAAATCCATTTTTCTAAATGGTGGTTGCAATTCATTAAATGTGCCAGCCACAGGGAGAGAAAAAGCAAAATAACCACCTGGATTGAGTGACTCTCGAATAGCCGCGATAGACTTTGCTAAATCCTGACTCCAATGTAGCGCCATATTGCCAAAGATAAGATCGAAAGTAGTACGCAATGTGCCAATGTTATCGAAGTCTATTTTCTTAAGTTGGGCATCTGCTCGCAGACGTTTTTTTGCCAAAGTGAGCAGGTCTTCTGAAATGTCGATGGCTTGCCAGTTTGCGTCGGGGTAAGCTAATAATAACAAAGCAGTCACAAGCCCCGTACCACAACCAACATCTAGTAATGTTGCTGGTGAAATAGAATAGGCTTTTAACCTGGCAATTAATGTATTGCCTACCTGTAATTGTAAATGACAATTCTCGTCGTAACTCCCTGCTGCGCGATTAAAGCAACTGCGTATAGACATTATAGTGGCCTCTCTAAGAAAGGCAGAAAGTGATGTAAGAATTCTGGTAGGTGACTAAAAAACGGCGCATGCCCAGCGCCATGTATTAAATGCGTCGTGGCTTGCGCGTGAATGCCGGTCAACCGTGCTGCGCATGTTCTTGGCAAAATATTATCCTCGCTGCCATAAATCTGTAATGTTGGTAACGTTAGCCCACTTAAGCAACGATGTAAATCTGTTTGTATCAACAACTCTAAGTAAAATAATAAATTCTCCTGTCGAGATGTGGACAGTAAATGCATATGTAAAGGATGTTTAGGGGAAGTTTTTTCTGTCTGTGGTAAAACAAGATGCATAAATTTCTGAAGTAATTTCTCCAGATTGTTTCTGGCCTCACGCTGAAATTGTTTCACCACCTGATGTTGTACGCTAATATGATGATCATTGCCTGTAAAAGTGGGTGTGCTTGCAACGAGAATCAATTTTTTATATTTTTCTGGAAAATGCTTACATAATAATGTTGCGAGCAATCCCCCTAAGGACCAACCAACAAGTGTGGTGTTTTCTGGCAAATTGTCATTCAATTCCTCTACTAATGCGATGAGTGTATCGGGAGTGTAAGGCGATAATGGTGGTTTAGGTAGTTCGCAAAAATAAGGTGTAAAAGCAACCGGCATTTTTTTTGCGACAGCATGCCAGATGGATGCGCTAAATCCCCAGCCGGGTAAAAATGCAACTGTGTGGGTATTGTTAATCATCGTTTCTAATCTGTCGTTTCAGCAAATCAAGTAATTGAATGATATGTGCTTCCGAATGCATACAATTTAAAGAAATGCGAATACACGCAGCATTTTTCGGGACAGTGGGCTCGCGTATACAGGAAACAAAAAAACCATGCGCTATCATATTGTTTTGTATCGCTATTGTTTTTTCATTATTTCCGATAATAATCGATTTGATTGGTGTTAAGGCATCGGAAAATAAAGGCAGCGCTCTTTCTTGTGCGGCTCTCACAAAAAGTCGAATTAATGCATTTAATTTCTCTCGTCGCCACGTTTCATCTTGAATCACGCGCAGTGTGGTTTGTGTTGCTTCACAAAGCGCGGGTGGTAATGCTGTGCTATAGCGATAGGTTCGAGAAAATTGCAGTAACGCTTCGATGAGATCGTGGCTTCCACTCACGATAGCGCCCATGCCCGCAAATGTTTTGCCCAAGGGCAACACAAGGCAAGGGACATCTTCTTGAGAAAGATGTTGTTGCTCGCAAATGCCGCCACCTGATTTCCCTAATACACCGATGCCATGCGCATCATCTACCAACAACATCGCTGAGTAGCGCTTTGCAAGCGCAGCCAACTGAGAAATATCAGCAATATCACCTTGCATACTGAAAACACTTTCAGAGACCAATAATGCGGGGTGTGTTTTTTGTTTTAATAATGTTTCTGCCTGCTGCATATCGTTATGTTGATAGCGTTTGTGTTGTGCGCGTGAAAGTACAATGCCATCTATTAAAGAAGCGTGACAATATTTGTCTGCGATGACTGTGGTATGTCGATTAGCAAATGTGCTGAGCACGCCTAGGTTTGCGTGATACCCAGAATTAAATAACAAGGCACGATCACGCTTGAGAAAATCAGCGAAAGCTATCTCGAGTTCTGCATGCGCTTGACTGTAACCGCAAATTAAAGGGGCAGCTGTACTTCCCATGCCGTATCGATGAATGCCGTTAATATAAGCTTGGGTGATGAAAGGGTGCTGAGCGAGGCATAAATAATCATTGCTGGAAAAATTAATTAAGGTATCGTTGTTGACTGTAATATGATTCTCTTGTCTTGCTGCAATAAGATGGCGCTTACGCCACAACGAACGTGTGGCGTGTTGTGCTAATGCGGTCTGCAGGTGAGAGGGGAGCATATTAAACGTTTGCGCATAACGGCTTCATGCCAAGCTTTGCTAACATGATAACATCCTTATCCATATCGGGATTTTGCGCGGTAAGTAATTTATCACCCAACCAAATAGAATTTGCGCCTGCTAAGAAACATAGTGTTTGCATTTCTTCAGAAAACGAGATACGGCCAGCAGATAATCGAATGATGGATGTTGGCATCATAATGCGAGCAGCTGCAATGGTGCGTACAAATTCAATATTGTCGATCTCAGGTGTATTCGCAAGAGGTGTTCCTGCGATAGGAATAAGTTTATTGATGGGTATGCTTTTGGGTGGTTCTGGTAAGTTAGCCAATTGTACCAGCAATTCAACGCGATCCTCGCGTTTTTCACCCATACCAATGATCCCGCCGCAACATACTTGAATGCCGGCGTTTCTCACGTGTTCTAATGTTGTTAAACGATCGTCGTAAGTGCGGGTGCTGATAATTTTTTTATAATAGTCAGGTGAGGTATCGAGATTGTGGTTATAAAAATGTAAGCCCGCTGCTTGTAGCTGCTCGGCTTGTTCTTCATCTAGCATGCCGAGCGTCACGCAGGTTTCCAGTCCGACCTCTCTGACTGCTTTTATCATTTCCAACACTTTTGGAAAGTCTTTCTTAGGCGGATTGCGCCAGGCAGCGCCCATGCAAAAACGTTTTGCGCCATTTGCTTTTGCTGCTTTAGCTTGTGTGATTACTTCGTCGAGGGGAAGCAATCTTTCGCGTTCTACATTTGTATCGTAATGGCCACTTTGTGGGCAATAAGCACAATCTTCAGGGCAAGTACCTGTTTTAATACTCAATAGTGTGCAGCATTCCATTTCATCTGCTTTAAAATGGTTCACATGTGTAGCAATCGCCTGCGACATAAGCTGAATGAAGGGTAAGTTAAACAGAGCGCCTACAGTCTCTTTGTCCCATTGTCTTGTTTTAGCCATTTTTTACCCCGGTGATTAATTTTTATCCGAAATGCCGCGTGATTATTGTGACCTAGAAAAATATATGTTAGCTTTCGTCGGCAGTCAACTTAATCAGTGGTCGCTATCCTATGGAAACAAAAGCGTTACAGTCTCCCCTCTGGCATCCTCTTTCGCAAATGAAGGATTATGAAGCATTTCAACCCCTGCACGTGGTGGGTGCTTCTGGTAGCTTGCTGATGCTGGCGGATGGTCGGGAAATCATCGATGTGCAATCGAGTTGGTGGTGTAAAGCGTTGGGACATCAGCATCCGCGGCTGAGAGCAGCGTTGTGTGAGCAGGCGCATCAGCTGGAACATGTGATATTGGCCAATACCACTAATACAACAATCATTAACTTATCATCGCGGTTAACAGCATTAACAAAGACGCTCACAAAAGTGCTTTATGCCAGTGATGGATCATCTGCAGTTGAGATGGCTATTAAATTAAGTTTGCACACACATGTTTTAAAAGGTGATCACAAACGTACCCTGTTTGTCGCATTAGAAAATGGGTACCACGGTGAAACGGTTGGTGCGATGTCAGTGAGTAATTTGGGTCTTTATAACGCGCCTTATGCGCCTTTATTTTTTAAGACCTTCATGCTAAGTCCGTTGCCTTATGTTGATAGCCCGGCGGATCCCCTGTGGGATAATTGCGAATCCATGTGGGCGCCTATCGAAAAGCAACTGGAAGCAGCGCATGAATCTATTGCTGCTATTGTGCTGGAGCCTATTCTGCAAGCGGCAGCGGGTATGAAAATCTATAGTCGGGATTTTCTAAGGCGACTCAGTGTGTGGGCCAAATCAAGGGGCGTGCATATTATTGCTGATGAGATTATGACTGGTATTGGTAGAACTGGAAAAATGTTAGCATGTGAATATGCCAATATAGAACCAGATTTTGTTTGTTTGTCTAAGGGATTAACATCTGGTTGGTTGCCACTGAGTGCGGTACTCACCACGCAGGCCATTTATGATTTATTTTATGATGATTATGAAAAAGGAAGATCTTTTTTACATTCACATACTTATGCGGGTAATCCGCTGGCAGCGCGGGTTGCGGTTGAGACATTAAAGATTGTCGAAGAAGAAAAGATTTGTGATCGTGCTGTTAGCATGGGTTCTTTTATGTATCAGGCGATGCTTGATATTGCAGCACAAACAAAAAAAATAAAGAATGTGCGCGGCATTGGCGGTGTCGTGGCCGCGGATTTAATTTGTGATCCGGATAAGCGCATGGGTTATGCTGTTTATCGTAAAGCGGTCACATTAGGCGCTTTGCTGCGTCCTCTCGGTAATACTATTTATTGGGCGCCACCGCTTAATACAAGCCAAGATGTTCTAGAGAAGTTAAAAGAGATTACGGCGCAAGCTATCGATAGTATATGCGTTACCGAGCCGCGACCGTAAGGGAGCGTCACTGTTCGATCATTTTTAGCTAAAACTTCTAATAACTCGCCAGTTTTTATTCGACTAATGTAACGCTCCCTTAAATGTAACGCTCCCTTACGGTCGCGGCTCGGTAACGCGCGCTATTCGGTTTTATTAGAGAACCTGACCACTTGCTATATTCCTTTAGATTGATTACACTTACGCCCCAGTAATGCAAGTAAGCAAGGATGTATTTGTGAACGAAATTGATGAAAAGCGGCGTTGTTTCTTGCGTCGTGCAACGACGGCAGTGGGTGGCATTGGTTTAGCCGCGGCTTCTGTTCCTTTTCTTTCTTATTGGATGCCGAGTGCTGATACGGAAGCTGCGAGTGCGCCTATCAAAATCGATCTCAGTAAACTAAAGCCCAGAGAGCAGTTAACAGTGCCCTGGCGTGGTATGCCTATCTGGGTGATTGCGCGCGATAAAGAAATGTTAAATTCTTTGGGTAAATCAACCAGTTTCTTGCGTGATCCGCTCAGCGAGCAAAATCAACAACCGAGTTATTGTAAGAACGTACATCGTTCCATTAAACCGGACATTTTTATCACGATTGGTATTTGCACCCATTTGGGTTGTGTGCCGACTTACAGACCGGATGTGGCAAGCGTCTCGCCCGATTGGCTGGGTGGCTTTTATTGTCCGTGTCATGGTTCTAAATATGATTTATCAGGAAGAGTCTATCAAAATGTACCTGCCCCTTTAAATCTGAAGATTCCTCGTCACATGTATGTCAGTGAAACTGAAATCATGATTGGTGAAGATAAAGAGGGTATAGAAGGTACCATTTCGATTAGTTAACGTGGAGTCGAGAATAAAAAATGAGTGAATATGTTGATGATAAAAGCCAAAATGGATTGTTAGGTTGGATAAACAAGCGTTATCCACTGGCTGAATTTTGGAAGCAGCATATGTCTGGGTATTATGCACCCAGGAATTTTAATTTTTGGTATTTTTTCGGTGTTTTTTCTTTAATTGTCTTTGTCAGCCAAATTGTGAGTGGTGTTTGGTTGGTAATGGAATATACCCCCACCGCAGATGGTTCGTTTGCCTCAGTGCAACATATTATGCGGGAAGTGCGTTATGGTTGGTTGTTGCGTTTTATGCATACAACGGGTGCGTCTGCTTTCTTCGTTGTTATTTATCTGCATATGTACCGCGGTTTAATTTACGGATCTTATCGTGCGCCACGAGAATTAATATGGCTGGTGGGTATGGTCATTTACTGCATGTTGCTTTTTGAGGCTTTCACGGGTTATGTGTTGCCTTGGGGCCAGATGTCTTTCTGGGGCGCCGCGGTGATTACCTCTTTTGCCAGCGCTATTCCTTATTTGGGTAATTTATTATTGGTGTGGTTGCGTGGCGATTTTAGCGTAGCAGGTGTCACCTTGCATCGTTTCTTCTCGTTGCATGTGATTGCGATACCTTTGTTGCTTGCCGTGATGGTGTTCGTGCACCTGGTTGCATTGCATCATGTTGGTTCGAATAATCCCGATGGTATTGATATTAAGAAAAAGAAGGACAGCAATGGCGTACCTTTAGATGGTATACCATTTCATCCTTACTATACGGTGAAAGATTTATTTGGCTTAGCTGTTTTCTTTATTGTGTTTTGTTACATTTTATTCTTCGTCCCAACAATGGGTGGATTATTTTTAGAGCCGGATAATTCTGTGATGGCAAATCCCATGCTAACGCCACCTGAAATTTCACCTGTTTGGTATATGACACCGTTCTACGCAATGTTGCGTGCCGTGCCGAACAAATTGATGGGTGTGATGACAATGGCGGGTGCTATTGCGATTATGTTTGTGTTGCCCTGGTTGGATAGAAGTGCAGTGCGTTCTATTCGTTATAAAGGTTCTTACTCCAAAATAGCCATTGCGATCTTTGTCGTTAGCTTTGTGAGTTTAGGTTATTTAGGGCATGAGGGCGTGTCTCCTTTGCGTACGCTCATGGCACGTGTTTTTACAATAAGTTATTTTGCGTTTTTCTTACTCATGCCTTTTTATACCAAAAAAGAGCGTGTAAAACCCCTGCCAGAGAGGGTAACAGAATGAAGTGGTGTCGATATCTATTTGTCTTTCTATTTTTATTCTCGGTGAGTGCTTGGGCGCAGGATCCGCCCGAAGGTTTGCAATTAGCAAAAGCACCGATTGATCGGTCGGATATGGAATCAATTAAGCGTGGTGCAAAATTTGTTGCAACCACTTGTTTGGCTTGTCATACCCTTGTGTATTTGCGTTACGATAAGCTTTCGCAGGATGCCGGTATTACTTACGAAAAGATGCCAGTCAATGTGACTGTTTGGCCTCTGGGTGTAAAGCCGCCTGATTTGTCTTTAGAGGCGAATGTGCGCGGTGTTGATTGGATTTATACGTATTTGCATAGTTTCTATCAAGATAGCAGTCGTCCGACGGGTATGAATAATTTGCTGGTACCGGGGACGGCTATGTCTGGTATTTTGGCGCCTTACCAAGGGGACCAAGTACTAGTTGAACACCCGATGTATGATTTGCTTGGCCATGTGGAATGGTATGATTTGCTTGAATTAAAGAAGCAGGGTTCTATGACGCCAGAACAGTTTGATGCGATGACGGCAGATGTTGTGAACTATTTGGCTTATGCTTCTGAACCTTATCGAGCAGAGCAGCACAAGATTGGTTGGTGGGTGCTGGGTTTCTTATTGATATTTACTGTCTTTGCTTATTTCTTGAAAAAAGAATATTGGAAAGACGTGAAAAAATATCAGTGGCGGCGGGATCGTTAGGCGCGCGTTGGGGTGCTGGACTGCATATTGACCGTGGTATTGGCCACGATACCGAGCCGCGACCGTGAGGGAGCGTCACATGACTAGCGGGGTCTCTGTTCGATAATGGTGACGCTTGCTTACGCGCGCGGCTCGGTTACGCCGCGCTCGGTATCAGCTTCATCGCAGCAGAGCGTTTGGTATTTACTCGGAGGTGATCTATTACCGCTTTTATTCATACATTGCTCCTCCGATTCCTTTCCTTTGTTTGTGTCTATCGTTTGAAAAAATTAAGTGAAGCTATCTTTGATTGTTTCATTGATCCTGCCTATCGAGACCAGCCTTACCTATTTGAAAAACGTATTCATGTTGAAAAAACACTTTTCTTTATCGCGATTAGCGCAATTAGCGCAATTCGTGCTAAAAAATACCAGATGTTGTTTGCTATCTTGCAAGACATCTCTGCCCTACGTAGGCGAGTAACAGATTTTTCAACCTTTAAGATAGCTGAGAGAGAATTAAAACTTGTCTCTGATGCGATGGATGCGTGTTGGCGAGATTTGTTAAGATACCCAAAGCAACCTGTGAAAACGGTATTGTTAGAGGAGGCGATAGGTGAGTTTGAGCAGTTAGTGGAAAATATATTGTGTAATGCTTCTCCTGAGCCATTGGTTTTCTCTTTGTTTACTTTTAATTTAAGAGCGTTATGTTCCCATCTTCGACAAAACAACTAAAGCAACGTCGCTTTTTTTCTATCATTGCCGCAGTGGCTTTTGCCGCTATTTTTGCCTGGTATTCCCCATACCATGACTCTTGTTGGACAGTGCTGAGTGCTTTTTTGGTGATGTATGTGAATAAGGGATCGCCTTGGCGCCAGGGCATTTTATTTTTTTTAAGCATGGCGGTTGGTGTTTTCTTGTCAGTTTTATTAATTGCCTGTCGCCAGTATGGGCTTCCGATTAATATCCTATTTATATTGTTGTGTCTGTTGTCTGGCCTTTTTATTTTTGCCGCCCGTTATTTTTTCCAAAGAGTGTATGTTGTCACTATCATTGCAACGATAGCATTTATTGCTGCATGGTTTTTCCCTATCGCATTTGATGCTGTAAGAGAAATCTATTTACAGATTGCACTAGGCGCATTGATTGCGTTGTTGAGTCGCTTCTTCATCGATCCGCTTTGCATTGAGCCTGTTTTTTGTGCAGCAGTCGTGCCTATTCTTGAATTAGTGAGTGAATGCATGATGTTATCGACGCAGCGGTTTCTTCAGTTGTCGGTGGAACAAAGCGTATTTGAAGATAAGATGAACATGCTCATGAATCATTTAAAGCCACCGTTATATCCTGAATGGATTTTTGAATTAGGATTTAATCCTGCTTTGCGAGCGGGTAGCCGTTCCTTTTTGATTCAATTAGATCAATTAATAGAAGCAATTTTTAGCATGTATTATCTGATTTCCGAACCTGCAGATGCTGAAATGCTCGCGCCTATTGCTAACTCTTTATTGGAGGTGGTACAAAAAAATCAAGAGTTAGTCGTCGCGATGATTTGTTATTTTCAAGGAAAAGAGATACCTGTTACTGCGTCAGACTATATATCAGACATCGCTGTGCTAGAGTCTGTTGTATCCGAAGCCTGTGCTTCGCTGATGTCGTTATCAATGGACGACGCGCAAATGGTGATCGTTGACTGCGTACGCAACCAAAAAGATATGCGTATCTTATTGTTAAATCTCACTAAATTTCTGCCAACCACGCCAATGAAAGTTGAATGAGATAAAAAAGTGTTATGTTTGTCACATAAAATAACAACGCAATCAGGTTGTTTACGACCGAAAGCTTTAAGATACTGTGTTAAATTGCAACCCCTCATTAAATTAATTTTAGGTTGACCTCATAAAATAACAACGCAATCAGGTCGTTTACGACCGAAAGCTTTATAGATACTGTGTTGAATTGCAACCCCTCATTCACAAGTATTCTGAATCTGAAGAACTAACTAAGATCGCTCACGCACCTACGGTGCTTAAAACATGGGTGGATTGTCATTACCCCGGCCTTCGGATTGCTACGCTTCGCTTCGCAATCCTCAGCCGGGGCTATAAAACTTGCGGCCGTAAACGGCCTGGTTGTGTCGTGACGCTATGCGATTAACCAAAATTGAATGCATTTTGAGTTAATCGTATAGAACAACAACGCAATCAGGTCGTTTACGACCGAAAGCTTTAAGATACTGTGTTAAATTGCAACCCCTCATTAAATTAATTTTAGGTTGACCTCATAAAATAACAACGCAATCAGGTCGTTTACGACCGAAAGCTTTATAGCCCCAGGTAAGCGCGATAGCGCGCAGCCTGGGGTTAAATGCACCTACTACACACTTAAGCACCGAAGGTGCGTGAGAAAAATCGCATTTTGAAGTATGATGGGTATAGATAAATTCACAGGTATAATTTTCTGATGAACCCTACAGAACATAACATCGATAACAACACAGTGCTGCAGTCGGCCTTTGAGCTATATCAAGCGGGGCATCGAGAAGAGGCGAAGGCGGCTTGCTTGCTCTTGTTAGAAAAACAGGGTGATGAATCATCGATATTACACATGTTAGGTATACTGTGTGCAGAAGAGGGTGATTTTGATCTTGCTAAACATTACTTAGAGCGTGCGCTGGTGATCGATCCTGAAGACCCAAATGTAACGCTGCATCTTGCGAATGTTTTAAAAAATAAAAATTTACTGATAGAGGCTGAGGAATTATTAACAGCCCTTATTAATCAATATCCTTCTTTTGTAGCAGCATATCATAATTTAGCTAATATTTACTTTTCTCAAGAAAAATGGGAAGAATCTGTTTGTTGTTATCAAAAAGCTATCTCTCTACAAGCAAATTATACAGATGCTTATTACCATCTTGGCCTTGCTTTTTATAAAGCACATCGCATTCATGATGCGATACATACCTATCGTGCTTTGCTTGAATTGTCGCCAGCGCATCCTGGTGGTCTGTTTCAACTGGGTTCTTTGTTGTTAGCGCAGCATCAATATCTAGAAGCCATTTATTATTTTAAAATATTAGCAAAAGAGCATCCTTTTCATTTTGAAACCCAAGTGAATTTAGGAAATGCTTATTGGTCGCTACGTAACAAAGAAGAAGCGAAATTTCATTACTTGAAAGCGTTAGAGATTAATGAAAATGATTCTCAGGTGTTATTTAATCTGGGTGTGATCGCAATGCAACAAGGGAAATTGCAAGAATCACAAGATTTTTATTTTAAGGCGCTAAAAATAGATCCCGATATGTTCTCTGCGCATAATAATATAGGTGTTAATTTTTTGGCTTTAAAAAACAAAGCAGCTGCTATCGATCATTTCCGTGAGGCATTGCGTATAGAGCCAAGCAATGCGGCTGTGCGTCATTTGCTGGCTGTGTTGACGCATAAAGAGGGCGTGCATACTGCCTCGCCTGCTTATCTCACAGCATTGTTCGATAGCTACGCAGATCATTATGATACGCATTTGCGAAAAGAGCTGCATTATCGTGTGCCAGAGGAAATGTACGCTATCTTGCAAAAGCAAATGCCGTGTGAAGGAATGCAAAAAACCATACTGGATCTAGGTTGTGGTACGGGGTTATGCGGTGAAGTGTTTAAATCAATTGCCAAAACACTCTGTGGTGTCGACCTTTCTGAAAAGATGCTTCAAATAGCGGCAGATAAAAACATTTACACTGAGCTTGTTTTGGGCCAGGTGCTCTCTTTTCTCTGTGATAAACAGGCAGCGTATGATATTGTATTAGCAGCAGATGTGTTAGTCTATGAGGGGGATCTTTCGGCCATCTTTGCAGCTGTTGCTAATGCCTTATTGCCGGAAGGGTTATTTATTTTTAATACAGAAATGACAAACGAGAAAGATTATATCGTAATGGATTCAGGTAGGTTTGCGCATCGTAAGGCCTATATTGAAGCGTTAACGGTAAACCATGGTTTTAGTGTATTGCAGTATCGTGAGATTGATTTACGTGTACAAGATGGATTCCCTGTTGAGGGGCATTTATATTTATTGCAGAAGAGGAGCAACTGATGCGTTTGTTGTTAAATAGATTCCTAAGACAATCTTTTGCATGGTCGTTAATTTTCTTTGTTTTACTACAGGGAGGGTGTGCATCCAGACGTCCTGTTGTGCAGCAAGATTTATTGCAAGAGACATGGATGCGTCAAATTGAGACGAATGCAGATGCCTGGACGCGAGGTGCGGACAACTGGTTTCTATCTGGTCGTGCAAATCTTACAGAAAAAGAATTACGTCATGCGCCTAATTCAGCATTAGTGAGTACGATGATGGTGCGTGTGCCTGCATTTACAAATATTAAAGTGAAAGGTGATTTTCAGGTTCAAATTTTTGGAACAGAACAACAAGACAGTGTTTATATTTACGGCACTAACGAAGCGGTGAGTGCAACAAATGTGAGAGTGCAAGCGGGTGTACTTTGTGTTGATCAAATTCGCCCTGCACCTGGCATGGATCATGTTATCGTTCGCATTGGTGTGAGACATTTGGAGCGGTTGATCCAGGCAGGGCATGGTTCTATTGAAGGTGTGCAACTGCATGGTTATCATATGGAAGTCATTTCATTGGCTAGCGGCCCGATTTACTTGGGTGGGCAGCTTGATGTGCGTTATGTTGAAAATAGTGGAAGAGGCGACATGCATTTATTTGGTGTACGCACGCCAGATTTATCGATTAAAACATCGGGATGCGGTGTTACTACATTGTGTGGTCAGATGGCGGTGCATTCTATCATGCACTCTGGTGTCGGCAATATCAGTATGATTGGCGCGAACAGCAACCATCTCAATATTTATGTATCGGGTGCTGGCAAAATCAGTATTGTAGGTCCTGTTAATTTGGGGGATGTTGTTGCAAGAGGCGAGGCAGGTGTTTATATCTGTGACTCGCGCAGTCGTGCTATACGTGCTTGTGTTTATGACGATGCTGCCATCGGCATTGCTGGCGCAGTTGGTAATTTGACGGTTGAGGCGCAGAAGAGATCCTGCTTTGCTGGACGACGTTTATTTGCTGAAACTGTTTTTGCTCGCGCAACTGAAGATGCGCACATCAGTGTTTTTGCGCGCAATAAAGTTTTCGCATCTGCAACGGGATATGGCAGTGTTTATGTCGGCGGCCACCCCTTCATTCACTCTGAATTTAAGGGTGGCAATGGTGTGGTGATTTATCTGTAGAAAGTAAAATTATATTATTTATCAATAAGTTGTAATATTTCAAATTGCCAAAAACAGCCATAAGGGACGCTGATAACAAATTTATAAGCGTCCCTTATTTCATAAAAATTGACAATAAGGGACGGTTATAATATATTTATAAGCGTCCCTTATCTCGGTGTGTGGTGTAAAATGGAAATCATTGGTCGTTTGATTGAGCAGCAACAGCTTGAAAAAATATTTCAATCAAAGGAGGCTGAGTTTGTTGCTGTTTATGGCAGGCGAAGAGTGGGTAAAACATATCTCATTCGAGAATTTTTTAATAATAATAACAAGAAAAAGAAATGCTTGTTTTTTAGATCTTCTGGTATCCACAAAGGGAGTTTAAAAAAACAATTAGAGAAATTTAAACAAGAAATAGAGGTCACCTTTTACCGTGGGCGCAAAGGAACGCAGTTATCTGCTTTTTCAAACTGGCATGATGCATTTGAAGCTTTAAAAGACGCAATTGAGTTGGTTGCGGGTAATCAGCGTGTCGTTTTATTTTTAGACGAAATTCCGTGGATGGCAACACCAAAATCTGGCTTATTGGAGGCGCTTGATTATTATTGGAATCGTTACTGGTCGGCAGACAAAAGAATCAAACTGATTATTTGCGGTTCGGCTGCTTCTTGGATGATAGAGTCTATTTTAAATAATAAAGGTGGGTTGCATAATAGAATTACGCTACGTTTGTTGCTTGAGCCGTTTACGCTAGCTGAGGTAAAAGCTTATTTAGAATACAAAAATGTTTCTTATAATAACCAACAGATATTGATGGCTTATATGTGTTTGGGTGGTATTCCTTTCTACCTTAAATTTTTTGAAAAGGGGCTTTCTGTTATTCAGAATATTAATCATATTTGTTTTAACAAGAAGGGTGCTCTTTTTGATGAGTTTCATTTATTATTTTCATCATTATTTAAAAATCACGAGATTCATGAGGCGCTTATTCGTTTTATTGCAAAAAAAAGGGAGGGTGTTTCTAGGCGTGAAATTGAATCTCATTTTCATTATAAAGGTGGTCGTTTAACAAGCAGGCTGAAAGAGCTTGAAGAGGCTGGTTTTATTATTCAATTTGCACCGTGGAAAAAAGAGCGTGGTGTGTATTATAAGGTGGTAGATGAATATACGTTGTTTTATCTGACATGGATTGCAGGGCGATCGACACATTCTCTTGCTAAGAATATGGATGATCATTATTGGGAGGTGATGTCAGCAAAACCGGCATGGAAAGCGTGGTCGGGTTTTGCATTTGAGGCAATTTGTTTTAAACATCTTAATCAAATCAAAAAAGCTTTGTGCATTCCAGATGGTTCTGATGTTTTTCCTTGGCGATATTTGCCGGGGCAGGATGGGGAAATGGGTGCGCAGATCGATCTTGTTTTTGACAGGCCTGATGATATGGTTAATCTTTGTGAAATAAAACACACTGTTTCTGATTTTGTTGTCGATAAAAAATACGCAGCCCATATGCGAAACAGAGAGAAGATATATCTGAGTGTCACAAAAACAAAAAAGCAGATTATGCGTTCAATGATTTTATCTGCTAGTCTTAAAAAAAATATCTACAGCGCAGGTTTTATTGCATCTGTTGTCACGTTGCATGATTTTTTTAGTAAGTGAATCTGACTGAAATATACCCATCATATTGACAATTAAGAGACATTTGTTGTAACGTTGCGATTTCTTACTTTTGGTGTGGGGTTAAAAATGGAGAACGCTGATAACAACGGTTGTCCGGATGGGAAAAAAGCATATCCTAAAGCATCTTCTGATGCCTGCCGTCTTTTTTCTACCGAACTTTCCGATGCATCCGATAAAATAAAAACGATAGAAGAATTACGGGTTAAGGGTGAGCGAAAGGTAGGTGTTAGGGCCACATGCAAGATGTTAGGACTAAGCGCTAATTACAATTTTGAATGACCGAGCCGCGACTGTGAGGAAGCGGCACTGTTCAATCATTCTATAAATTCTACACAGCACTATAAAAAATATTATCAAAGGTGCTGTTAATCTCTCCGCTGAGTAATTTAAAAATATTCGGCATGCCGTTGTATTCTTTAAATTCGCTGGTGCCAAATTCTGCTTGAGAGACATCGATCAAATTGCCAAGCCCGTCAACTAACCCAAGACGCAGCGCTGTATCGCCAGACCAGAAATCTCCAGTGAAAAGCTTGGTAGGGTCGCCTTTCAACTTGCCCTTGCGACCAATAAGCACTGCCTGAATAAAGTGCTGATGCACTTCATTCATCACTTGCTGAATTTTTTTCAAATCTTCAGGTTGTTGCGGTAAGAAAGGATCTAAGCGATCTTTATCCGCGCCAACAGTATAAACGCGCCGCTCAATGCCAACTTTCTTCATCAAATCCACAAAACCAAAACCTTTCATGATAACGCCAATGGATCCCGTGATCGTACTGGGATTGACGAAAATTTTATCTCCCGCCACAGCAACGTAATATGCGCCAGAGGTGAGCAAATCTTCTCCTACGATAATCACTTTCTTGTGGTACTTCTTCTTGTAACTCATGATGGCGTCGTGAATGATGGCGGCTTGCACGGGTGTGCCACCAGGTGAATTGATATCAATAATCACACCTTTCGCTGCCTTATCTTCGAAAGCATCTTCTAAGATTGGTAGCAATGCCTCAGCTGAAAGATCTCGATCCGGTGCTATCATGCCATCTAAGCGCACGAGCGCAACGTGTTTTCCTTTTTCGTGATGCGGCAGCGGTTTATCAGAAAAATGGAAAATATGGTATATAATATAAGCAAATAATGCAAACCAGAAAATAAAACGAACATTTTTCCAGCGTCTATCGGCACGTTTTTCTGATAACAGCTCACGTGCGAGGATAGATGCGGGATCATTGGTATTTATCTCTTTCATATTTTTTTTCATTCCATAGTTTAAATTACTAACAAGTACCGTTATACTGCGCCGGTAAATTATTGATGATACTACCACAGATTTGGAAAACGCATAAGGAGATAGTGTGCGACGTATATTAGCTTTGTTTACTTTGCTTGCGGGAAGTGGCGCCGCAATGGCAGAGACTACATTGAATTTAACACAGGGTGTCTCTCCTATTAGTCACGACGTATATAGTCTGCATATGGCTGTGTTTTGGATATGTGTTGTGATTGGCATAGTCGTATTTAGTGCTATGTTTTATTCGATGATTTTTCATCGGAAATCCAAAGGCGCAAAGCCTGCAGAGTTTCACTCTCACCCTGTATTAGAAATCGCTTGGACTATTGTGCCTGCGCTTATTTTGATTGTGATGGCTGTGCCTGCTACTAAAGTTTTGCTCAACATGAACAATAATGATCAAGAAGCATTAACAATTAAAATCACAGGCTATCAGTGGAAGTGGCATTACGAATATTTAGAAGATGGCGTCAGTTTTTTCAGTAATCTTGCAACGTCGCAGGATGAAATTCATGGTAAAGCCCCAAAATCTGCTGATTACTTAAGAGCGGTTGATCACCCGCTGGTTGTTCCTATACACAAGAAAATTCGTTTTTTAATTACATCCAATGATGTTAATCATGCTTGGTGGGTACCCGATTTTGCGGTGAAGCGTGATGCGATCAGCGGCGTTATTAATGAAGCATGGACTATCGTTGATAAACCAGGCGTGTATCGTGGGCAGTGCGCCGAGCTGTGTGGTATCAACCATGCTTTTATGCCTATTGTTGTGATTGCGACCACTGAACAAGGTTATAAAGATTGGGTTGCGAAACAAAAAGGCCAGGCGAGTGGAGATGAGCTGGCTGTTAATAAGCTATGGACACTCAAAGAGTTAGAAGCCAAAGGTGAGAAAGTTTATACGGGTATTTGTGCAGCTTGTCACCAGCTAACAGGTGTAGGGTTGCCGCCTACTTTCCCTGCGTTAAAGGGCAGTCCTGTTGCAACAGGTCCCATCACAAAACACATCGATACTGTTTTTAATGGTGTCTCCGGCACTGCTATGCAAGCTTTCAAAAACCAACTGAGTGATGTTGAATTGGCTGCTGTGATTACTTATGAGCGTAATGCATTTGGTAATAATACAGGAACGCTCGTACAACCTGCGCAAATTAAAGCTTATAGAGAAGGGAAAAGCATAGAAGAGGCATTAAAAGTGCAGCCTTCAAATGTTATTCCTGCTGCTGCAACCAAGACGGCATCTGCTGCTGAGGTCGTCACAGTGGGAACAGTGACAACGCCTTCAGCATCAGCACCTGCTGTTGTATCACCAGCTGTGGATGATATTAAAGCAGCAATGGCGCGTGGAGAAAAAATATATGGATCGACCTGCGCAGTGTGCCACCAACCTTCAGGTATGGGTATGCCACCGACCTTCCCTGCTTTAAAGGGTGGTCCGATTGTAACAGGCCCTGTTGCGGCGCATATTGATCGCGTCATGAATGGCAAACAAGGTACGGCCATGGTTGCCTTTAAAGAGCAATTAAGTGATCAAGATATCGCGGATGTGATTACTTATGAACGTAATGCTTGGGGAAATAACAAAGGTGATTGGGTAAAAGCAGACCAAATTAAGGCGGCGCGCCATTAGAGTCTGTTAAAACGACATGTGGAATTAATGAAACTAATATAAGGAATGTACACTGTGATTCATGAACACGATCATTCTCATGATGACCACGGCCATGCGCCAGCGCATCACTCACTTAAAGCGGGATGGAAAGCCTGGGCGGCAGGTTGGCTTTTCACAACCAATCACAAAGATATTGGTACGCTTTATTTGTTATTTAGCTTATTGATGTTGTTTGTTGGTGGCAGCATGGCTTTGTTGATCCGCATGGAGCTTTTCCAACCTGGATTACAGTTTTTTGATCCCAATTTTTATAATGAATTGGTCACGATGCATGGTTTAATCATGATATTTGGTGTGATTATGCCTGCCTTTGTTGGTTTAGCGAACTGGATGCTGCCAATGATGATAGGCGCGCCAGATATGGCTTTGCCGAGATTAAATAACTGGAGTTTTTGGTTATTACCTTTCGCCTTTTCTTTGTTGATTATTTCATTATTCGTACCAGGTTCAGGACCTAATTTTGGCTGGACGATGTATGCACCACTTTCAACGACCTATGGACCACCGAGTACAGATTATCTGATCGTGGCGATACACATGATGGGTATTTCTTCAGTGTTAGGTGCGATTAATATTATTGCAACCATTATTAATCTACGCGCGCCAGGGATGACGTGGATGAAAATGCCCCTTTTTGTGTGGACTTGGTTTATTACAGCGTTTTTATTAATTGCCGCAATGCCAGTACTGGCGGGCGTTGTGACGATGGTTTTGTTTGATCGCCATTTTGGCACAAACTTTTTTAACGCAGCGGGTGGTGGTGATCCTGTGATGTTCCAACATTTGTTTTGGTTCTTTGGGCATCCAGAAGTGTACATTATGATTTTACCTGCGTTTGGTATTGTATCTGAAGTGATACCAACTTTTGCACGCAAGCGTTTGTTCGGATATGAATTTATGGTTGGTGCGGTCGCCGCTATTGCTTTCCTCTCGTTTATTGTGTGGGGGCATCACATGTTTACAGCGGGGATGGCAGTGGGAACGCAAGTTTATTTTATGTATGTTACTATGTTGATTGCTGTGCCTACAGGTATTAAGGTGTTTAACTGGGTTGCGACTATGTGGCGCGGCTCACTCACATTTGAAACGCCAATGTTGTTTGCGACCACTTTTGTGATTTTATTTACCATTGGTGGTTTTTCTGGTTTGATGCTTGCCATTGTGCCTGCTGATTATCAGTATCAAGATACTTACTTTGTTGTTGCGCATTTCCACTACGTATTAGTAGCGGGTGCGCTCTTAGGCATCTTCAGTGGTATTTATTACTGGTTGCCGAAATGGACTGGTCGTTATTACAATGAAACTTTAGGTAAATTGCATTTTTGGTTAACCTTTGTTGGTATTAATCTCACCTTTTTTCCGATGCATTTCTTAGGCTTAGCAGGTATGCCAAGACGTATTGCAGATTATGCGCCGCAATACACTGAATTTAACATGGTATGCACTGTGGGTGCGTTTATCCTAGGCTTTGCACAGCTTATTTTCCTGTATAATGTGATTAGTACAATGGCAGGTAAGGGTGTGCGTGCAGATGCGCGTGTCTGGGAAGGCTCGCATGGTTTGGAGTGGACGCTGGATTCACCACCGCCATACCACAGTTTTACAACGCCGCCGCAATTGGGTGAGATACAAACAGAAGTATCATTAAAGTACGAACATTAAAGAGGCGAGAACAAAATCTCATGTCAAAGTCACGATCAAAAGTATTGCTGATAGGTGGGATTGCTGCGATTGTGATGTTTGGTTTTACCTTTGCAATGGTTCCTCTGTATAGCTTGATTTGCAAAAAAACAGGTTTGAGTACAGTGCAGACGCCTGATTTGCTGACGCAGGTGCAGGCAGCAGACCTTAAGAAGGCGCCGGACTTAAATCGCATCATTACCGTGCAATTTGTGGCGGTTAATCACAACGGTATGCCGTGGGATTTTTATCCCCTGACCCGCGCTGTGAAG
The DNA here is from genome assembly GCA_035536095.1 of Gammaproteobacteria bacterium. Classification (GTDB taxonomy): domain Bacteria; phylum Pseudomonadota; class Gammaproteobacteria; order DSM-16500; family DSM-16500; genus Aquicella. The sequence goes on from DATLOT010000004.1 coordinate 29,085, forward strand.
GTGCATCCTGGTGAAAGCGCAAAAGTTAATTTTTATGCAAAAAATACGACGAGCAGGACAATGACAGTGCAGGCCATTCCTAGCATGACGCCAAACGATGCGGTGAGTCACTTTCATAAAATTGAGTGTTTTTGTTTTCACCAACAAACTTTATCAGGTAAAGCGAGCAAAAAAATGGCGTTGATTTTTCAGATTGATCGAGATATTCCCAAGGAAATACACGTGATTACGCTTGCTTATACATTATTTGATGTCGCACCCCAAAAGGTTAGAAGGAGCTAGTATGGATACACCAAAAAAAGCATACCAACCTGTTAAATATTATTTTATTGCAGACCCTTCATTCTGGCCACTAGTGGGTTCTTGTGGTGTATTCAGCACCGTCTTAGGTCTGGTGCAGGTATTGCACAATGGTAGTTTAGGCTTTTATTTGCTTGCACTAGGGCTTGCATTGATTATTACCACCATGTTGGGTTGGTTTGGTCGTGTAGTGAAAGAAAGCGAGAGTGGGCTGCACAGTGCGCAAATGGATAGAACATATCGTTGGGGGATGCTCTGGTTTATTGTATCGGAAATTGCTTTGTTTGGTGTGTTTTTTGGTGCTTTGTTTTATGTGCGTGTTTTTGGTATCACTGAATTAGCGGGCACACCGCTTCAGTTTGCAACAGATTTGATGCTATATAAAGGTGGTGCAACGCATCAATATTTGTGGCCGCATTTTCAAGCGGTGTGGCCGTTGTTAAAAAATCCGAATCCGCAGTTAGTGCAGGGGCCCGAATCTGTGATCCCTACCTGGGGCATTCCTGCGATGAATACCTTGATTTTGTTGAGCAGTGCGGTAACAGTGACTTGGGCGCATTGGGGGCTTAAGAAAGGAAACCGTAAGCAATTATTGATAGGGTTGTTCATTACAATCTTGCTAGGTTGTATCTTTGAAGGCTGTCAGATACATGAATATTATGAAGCGTATACAGAGTTAGGATTGACTTTAGCCAGTGGTATTTATGGTTCTACTTTTTTTACGCTCACAGGATTGCATGCAATGCATGTTTCTATCGGTGCGATTATGTTAGCTGTTATTTTTTATCGTTGTTTGAAGGGTCACTTCCTGCCTGAGCATCATTTTGCCTTTGAAGCGGTGTCTTGGTATTGGCATTTTGTCGATGTGGTGTGGTTATTCTTATTTGTTTTTGTTTATTGGTTATAGTGATATGAGTTGGTTAATTAATGCTTCGCAACTAGATAAGCTTCGTAAGGATCAGAAGGGTGTTGTTGTTTTGGATGCAACTTTTTATCTGAGAGCAGAGCAAGGTGGCGGCTTTTTGGAGGAGCATATTCCAGGCTCACGTGTTTTTCCTTTTCTGGATTTTTACGATCAAGAAACGCCTTTGCCGAATATGTTGATTCGCGACGAAGAAAAAATCAGTCGTTGTGTGGGTGCTTTAGGTATTACAAACGAACATAAAATCGTTCTCTACGATAATTCGCCTATGCATAGTAGTTGTCGTGCATTGTGGATGTTTAAAGTGTTTGGTCACTTAAGTAATCAATTGTATATATTAGATGGTGGCCTGGCTTCTTGGAAACGTTATGGCGGAAAAATAGAGGCGGGGGAGCAGCGTCCTGTTAATGCAAGGCCTTATACTGTGACTTTTGAGCCACGTTATTTGCGTACCTTGATGCAGATGAAAACGAATTTGCATCATCCTAAGGAACAGGTTGTTGATATGCGTCACCCTGTGCGTTATGCGGGTGGTGCGGAGGATCGTCCTTACTTGCGATCTGGGCATATCCCGGGCAGTTTTTCTTTTCCTTCTGCCACGATGTTTGAGTCGAATGATCACTTTAAGCCGCTTGATAAGATACGTAAGCAGCTAATTGGTATCGGTCTTGATTTATCGGTGCCCATTGTCACGACTTGTGGTTCTGGCAATACGGCGGCTATTCTTAATTTCGTATTGGATTTAATGGACGTGCCTCACAATGCGCTTTATGATGGCTCCTGGTCGGAGTGGGGATCATCTGAGATTTATGTCGGTGAAGAAAGTCTTGATGAGCGTCCCGTGATCAGCAGTTTAATGGTGAATCGTTAATTTTTATATTGATATTGATGAGCATATAGGGTCTGTTGGCAATTCGTTAGAGTCCTCGCGCTTGCGCTCATGGGATTACTCATCTCTGAAGCTAAGTCTTGCATGTCTTCTCCCTCTGGGAGAAGATGCCTGGTAAGACCGAGCCGCGACCGTGAGGGAGCGTCACTGCTCAACAATAGTGACGCTCCCTCACGGTCGCGGCTCGGTTTTGCCGGGCAGCTTGACAGGGCAGATAAGGGGTCCCATCGCTGTAATCAGTTTCGCTCCCTTCGTCTAGTGGTTAGGACGTCGCCCTCTCACGGCGGTAACACGAGTTCGAATCTCGTAGGGAGCGTTATATTTAAAATCTAATATTTTCAATTATTTATAGAATATCTCGCGCTAAAGGTAAGCATATATACCACAATTATCTTGAGAATTATAGCAATCTTATCTAAACTTAGCCTATTCATCACTAAGTTAGGATAAGGTTAATATAAATGGATAGGGCAAAAAATCCTTTTTCTCCTGGTGCGGGCACGCCTCCCCCGGAGCTTGTTGGAAGATCTGAAATATTGGCAGATGCAATGGTTGCCTTGGAGCGAGTGAAGGGCGGTCGTGCCGAGAAAAGCATGATACTGGTGGGGCTAAGAGGGGTTGGAAAGACAGTGTTGCTGGGGGAGATCCAGCATGTAGCGGAAGAGCAAGGGTATAAAGTTACCTTTATTGAAGCTCATGAAAGTAGGCAAAAGAAAACCTTACCACAATTATTGATTCCGCATTTACGGCGCATTCTGTTTGAATTAAATCGTGGAGAAATGGTGAGTGAAAAAGCCAGGAGGGCTTTGCGCGTATTTAAAAGTTTTATCACTGCTTTAAAGCTTAAAGCGGGAGACGTAGAGTTTTCTATTGATATTGATGGGGAAACAGGAGAAGCAGACAGTGGTGATTTAGAAGTAGACTTGGCGTCACTTTTTGTTGTTATTGGAGAGGCTGCAAAAGATCGAAAAACTTCTGTAGCCATCATCATCGATGAGCTTCAATACGTGGATGAGAAAGAATTGAGCGCCATGATTATGGCAATTCACCGGGTTTCACAGAAATCATTACCATTGATATTAATTGGTGCGGGTTTACCGCAAATAATAGGGAAAGCGGGAAATTCTAAATCTTATGCTGAGCGTTTGTTTTCTTATCCAGAAGTGGGTGCGTTGAATAGAGAGGACACGGAAGTTGCCCTCCAGGCGCCTGTTCAAGCATATGGTATTAGTTTTTCCTCTGAGGCTTTAGAAGAGATTTACAAGGTTACCAAAGGCTATCCTTATTTTTTACAGGAATGGGGATATCATGCTTGGAATGTTGCAGCAAGTGATTCTTCTGTGATAACAGTTGCTGATGTGAACAATGCCAACAAACTTGCGATTGCGAATCTAGATAAAAATTTCTTTAAGGTTCGGTTTGATCGTCTAACGCCAAGCGAAAAAAAATATGTCCGTGCTTTAGCAGAATTAGGTATCAAGCCGCAACGATCAGGGGATATTGCGAGTAAGCTTGGTAAGACAGTAGAGCAGGTTGCGCCGTTACGCGCGCAGTTAATCAATAAAGGGATGATCTATAGCCCAGCACATGGTGATATTGCTTTTACAGTTCCGCTTTTTGAAGAATTTTTGATGCGAGAAATCCCGAAGTTTTCTTCACAAGATCACTATTGAGTTATTGCTTATTCCGCGAGCGCATATATTTTTATCTCCATGATAAATCTCAGTTATTTCATGGTTCTCGCGTTAATTAAATATATTTTTCTTTATCTTAACGTTCCCTTAATGTTGAAACTGTAGAATGTGGAAATAAGTCGTACATAAGACGAGGAAAGAGCGATGGAAAATAGAAAAGCTGCTATAGAGCTCAACGAGTTGTTGCCAGGTTCCGAAACAGAACTTGCGACTCTTAAAGAAAACCTTAAAAGACAGATCGGGTTCTGTGAAGGGTTATGGATTGTTCTACAAAGCACTAATTCGCCATTGGCAGGAAATAATATAAAAGAAATAATAGCATCTTTACAAGAACTTTACGATACCTTTGATATTGCTCGTGACAACGTTTCTTCTCCTGAAGAGAAAGCGTTAATCAATTCTCTTGTAAGAGATATAACCTCTTTATTGCGTAAAGATCAAAGTAGCTCTGAACTTTTTAAGTGTATAGGAGTAGATGTCAATTATCAGAGTCTTAATACCTTGTTTTTATCGCGAGCGCCATCTAGCAAACACCGTAACAAGATGCTAAATATGGATATGGCGATGAGATTAGCCGCCAGTGTGTTTTTAGTTACCCTATTTATTTTTGCAGTATTATTGATTTCTGTTTTGGTGGCGGGAACGATTGCGAGTATGCCACTGGGACTACCTATTTTTATGGGTACATTGCTTACAGTGAGCGCTGTTTGTGGTTTCGCTGCTAGAAGGGAAAGTCAGAAAGCAGGAAAAAAATGGCGCCAATTAAAAAAAGAAGAGGACAAATCTCCTGATAGAGTGTTTGCTAATTTAGCGAAGGATGTAGCGGATCGTATAATCGGTGGTAGAGTGCAAGGCACGCTTTTTCTTCCTCCTCTAATGTCCAATCCTTTGGGGTGTAGTGAAGAACCGAACATGCGGCCAACTATTGAGGTAGTGAGCTAGCTAAGTCGTACATAAGACGAGGAAAGAGCGATGGAAAATAGAAAAACTATAGAGCTAAACGGGTTGTTGACAGGTTCAGAAGCTGAACTTGCGGCACTTAAAGAACGCCTTAAAGAACAGATTGAGTTCTGTCGGCAGTCATGGAATTCGCTGAAAGAACATAATTCGTTATTGGCAGAAACTCATCCGTTAAAAGAATTAGTAGCATCTTTACAAGAACTTGATAATACCTTTGATGCTGCTCGTAACAGCGTTTCTTCTCCCGAAGAAAAAGCGGTAATCAATTCTCTTGTACGCGATATAACTTATTTATTAAGTGGAGATCGTGCAATCTATCTATTGATGAGTGGAGGTCAAAACGGCTCTGAACCTTCTAAATATACAGGAGTATTGATCGATTATCTGTATCTTGATACCTTATTTTCATTGCGAGCGCCATCTAGCAAACACCGTAACAAGATGCTAAATATGGATATGGCGATGAGATTAGCCGCTAGTGTGTTTTTAGCTACCCTATTTATTTTTGCAGTATTATTGATTCCTGTTTTGGTGGCGGGAACGATTGCGAGTATGCCACTGGGACTACCTATTTTTATGGGTACATTGCTTACAGTGAGCGCTGCTTGTGGTTTCGCTGCTAGAAGGGAAGGTCAGAAAGCAGGAAAAAAATGGCGCCAATTAAAAACAGAAGAGAGCAAATTACCCGATAGAGTGTTTGCTAATTTGGCGCAAGATGTAGCGTGTCGCATATTCAACGGTAGAAAGAATGGCACACTTCCGTTGGTAGGCAGCGATCCTTCGGTAAGCAGCGGAGTGCAGGGCATGCCGGCCAGCTATTGAGGTAGTGAGCTAGCTGCAAGGGCTGAGCGCGAAACTGATTTCGCGCTTATTATGCTTAGTATCTATTTGATAAATTTCAATTATCACATGATTTTTTCCCTAAGGCTCTTTTCCTTAACGTTTCCTTAATGTTTGACATGTATAATGTTCATTCCATATAGAGAAAAAAATGATAATAATAGAGAGGAGTTTATGGGTTTCTCGCATTCTTTCAATACAGTAGAGCATGAGACAACAGCGTTGATAGAACCGCTCAAGGAAGCATTTCGAGGGGCGATCGATCAATATCGGGAGCGTGCAGCAAATCAAGCAAATCAAGCGCGAGAAAGAGAAATTGTAGAATGCGCAGAAGAAGTTTATCGTTCGCTTGATTCAGTCTACACCAGATGTGATTCTGATGAACTTTGGAAGGACGACCTCACCTTTATAAATGATATTGTCGACGGATTAACAGTGTTATTGAAGCTGAATTTAAATCCATCATCTGATGAAAAAAATATCAATGAGCTGAGTATCTATATGCATTGTGTATTGATTAATGACAGTATTTCTCGTTTTCGTATTCAATCAAAATCACTTTCTTCAGTAACGCAATCTGAAAAAGACGCTGAAAGAAAAAAGACAATAATGCAACGCATTATGCTTGTTGCGCTTGTTCTCTTTACATTAACGGCAGTGACGCTTGCTGTAGTAGGTGCTGTCGTCGGTGTGACACAAGCGCTTATTCTTGCTACAAGTATATCGGGTTCAATATTTTTTGTCTGCGGTGTGGGGTCTGGTGGTTTTGGTCTCAAAGCAAAGCATCGTCATGATAAATTACAAAAAGAGCGATTGAAAGAAGAGTCAGTTTTTACTGAATCGGCGGAGGCGCTCTGCGAGAAATTTTCGCGTCTACGTCTATATAATAACGGTAGGAAACAAAGGCCTAATCAACAGCCTGCTGATATAGGTGTGCTGTTACCAAGTGATGGAATATAGGATGAGTAGAAGCAACCCTCGTGCAGCATTGAGCAACGTAGCAGCTTCTCACGCTGAGCTTGCGGCATTTAAAATAAAACTGAAAGAAAATATCGATGCATACCAAGCGTTGTTGCAATCTTGTAATTTATTAGATGGTGATGCGCACAACTTATTAAGGGTTGCAAGGCAACTACTCAATAATCTTGATCTAGTCTATCTAAATGCTCAGCTTAATCATCAGGGAAGCCAAATTGAGTCTTGTGTAGATAATTTAATCGGCTTGTTGAATGCTGCCAGTGTACAACTATATGTCCTGTACCAAGATTCCGGAGATTGGCAGTTGCACGATGATCTTTATTGTATGCATAGTGAAGCACTATCAGTTAACAACGAAAAATTAAATGCAGGTATTGCTTCATTAGATATAAAAAATACTGGCTTTCGATACCTCAATGAGGGAATGAACTCTGTTTTTTGTTTTAATATAGCATCGCATCAGAAAGCAGAAAATGATTTTCATCAAGCTATTGATGTAGCGCTTCGCACACTGATGTCGACAGCTACGCCGAAACCAGAAAAGTCCACTGCAAAAATGCAATTGATGAAGCGCATAGCAATAGGTGCTACGCTTTGTTTTTTAGCAAGTGCGATTATTCTTTCATTTGGAGTGGCAGGCGTGTCAACAGTAGGAATGACGGCATTGCTAATGCCGGCAATCATTGCTGTAGCAGCGGCATCAAGTTTAATGTTGCTCAGTGGTTTCGTTGCTGTTTATTTGAATAAAAAAATAGAGCAGCATGATGCCAAATCACTAAAAGAAAATAGTCGAAAAGAGCGTATACAAACAGATTTCATCAAATTAATGAATACGGTGAAAGATATGTTAAATGATCATGGTGAGAAAAATCGTCTTTCGTCATCTCAGCTTTTCAGTCCTTCATTCAGTCGTTGCGCCAGAAATCCTATCAGAAACTCCCTCTCAACTCATTGATAATGTGATAATAATCTTCTCTTAATTTTCTCTTAATGACCGTGTTGTATAATGAAAAGTATAGATAAAATTAAATGAGGTGTAGCCATGCAACGAAACGAGAATGTAGAGCTATCGAAGCTGAAACAAACGATAAAAGATTACGATAGCCATCTTGCAAGAAGCACAAAACCTAAGGAACATGCTGTAGAAATAAGCATATTAGCGAAAGCAAAGAGTTTTTGTAAGACGCTTGAATCTTCTTATGATGCCTTCAAGGATAATGAGGTGATGGTAAAAAAGATTGATTCTATTACTCATCATTTAAATTATTTAGTAGAACTTTATCAAGGAACTTATACCCTTACTTATGACCGTTCTGATGTGGATAATCGTTCCACAGAGGAGCTCCGGGCAGAAATTATGCATTGTCGGGAAAAAATAGATACTGAATACAATGGAGGTGCTGAATACAATGGCATTTACGCCGATATTCAAGAATCGATTCCTATCATGAAAGACGTAAATCAAGCTGATAACAAAGCTTATAGAGAGGCGTTAGCTAAACGAGGATATACACATTCTGAAGTAGTATCAGAAGCACTCAAGGTAGTGAAATTACAATCCATATTGATTGAAGAAATGCCTCGACAATATGAGGCGTTAAGAAAAGAAGATGAATCATTCAAATCGATGCAACTGTCAGCGTCTTATAGTCCGTCTGCAAAAGTTCCTGCTGCAAAGATTCCTGCTGGAAAGATTCCTGCTGCAAAAACCCCTCCTGCAAAAGTCCCTACTACGGGAATCACAAGTTTTTCCGTTGTATGTGAAAAAGGTGGTAAAGACAAAAAAGGCAAAAAAGGGAAAGGGGTTACTTTTGCTCCAGACGTGAAGCCCTAAATAAAGACCACCAAAATCTATTATGGAATAACGTCCATTTCTGCCATAATAATGGATTATATGGATGACCTGTTAGGAACAACAGGTCATTTTTGTGCAACCATTTTCCATAAGGATTCTCTATGATTAAATTCAAATCAGTTTTAATTTCTGCGTTAACGGGCGCTGCTTTATTATCTGCTGCTTATGCGTGTGCAGATGATGCGATGACACCACCCAAGCCAATCAAAAACAGCATGTACGATGCAATGGTGGGTACGTGGCAAGGCGAATCAGATATGATGGGTCAGAAGATGCGTGATGCGTTGAAAATTTCTTGGGGTTTAAACCATCAATTTTTGATTGTTGATTTGCATGCAGTCAATGCATCAGGTCCCAAAATGGCTTACGATGGAAAAGGTATATTTGGTTTAACAGCAAAAGGTGATGTTAAATCTTGGTGGTTTGATAGTTGGGGTGCAGATTCTGTTTCGATTGGTACAGGCACAGTCAGCGATAATAAACTTGAACTGGAAGATTCAAATGCCATGTTTAAGGAAAAACGCACTTTTACAATAGATAAAGATAAAAAAGAAATGATTATGGAAGCAAAAGGTACGATGACGATTGATGGTAAAGAAACACCTTTTGAACAGAAGGTTATTTACAAGAAGAAGTAAGCGTATCAATTAGTATCTACCAGCGCCTTGTAACGACGTTACGGTGTTGCGGTGTTGCGGTGTTGCGGTGTTGCGGTGTAACGATGTAACGATGTAACGATGTAACGATGTAACGATGTAACGATGTAACGATGTAAGTATTCATCTCTGAAGCCTTGTCTCGCATGCCTTCTCCCTTTGGGAGAAGGTGCCCGACAGGGCGGATGAGGGAAGAGAGAAGAGGTAACATTCTACTTCTTAATGTTCCCTTAATAAAAAAATTTACAATCTATCCCTCCTTAATATTTCCTTAATAAAAAAGAACTTACGGTTAATATTGCCTTAATTTTCGAATTGTATAATGAAATCGTAACTTAAGAATAGCAATAGAAAACGGGAGTTAAGTCAATGCATAAGTCTAGCGTATCTGTAAATGAAGAATTTTCTAACACAGCAGAAAATATGGAAAATTTCGATAGGGAATACGAAGGAGATGTTGTTGATCACACGTGGGAAGAGGAATCTTCGTTGTTGTTAGAATTACGAGAGTCACATGATTCTATCCAGTCTTTTTTTAAAACGGGTGGGGATATAGATGAAATGTGGTAGTTTAATCTTAAGATTTTCTTAAGATAAGGAGTCAGAGTATCATCTCTGGCTCCTTTTTTTTACCCACGACTGAACTGCGTAACCTCCTCTTCTGCCCTGTCGGGTATCTTCTCCCGGAAGGGGCGTTGTTGAATAAATCGGAAATGCTTTGGGGCACTCGGTGTAACCGAGCCGCGACCGTAAGGGAGCGTCACTGTGCTATAACTTTTAGCTGAAATTTCTTACTTCATAATAGTAAATTGCTTTCTGATGGTTAAACTGTTTCATTGTTATACATCATCGTTTATCAGATTCATGTGACGCTCCCTTACGGTCGCGGCTCGGTTACACCGAGTGCCTCACAGAGCATTTCCGATTTATTCAACAACGCCCCCGGAAGGGAGAAGGCATGCGGGGTTTAGCCTCAGAGGTGATCATTACAATACTTATGTATAAAGATATGCCGTAAACGGCCTGGTTGTGTCGTGACGCTATGCGATTAACTCAAGTTAAACGCATTTTGGGTTGACCTCATAAAACAACAACGCAATCAGGTCGTTTACGACCGAAAGCTTTACAGCCCCAGGTAAGCGCGATAGCGCGTAGCCTGGGGTTAAATGCACCCACTACACACTCAAGCGCCGTAGGCGCGTGAGAAAAAGTGTCACCGATGTTGTGTCCTCATACAATCCCCCCCCAAAGAGAGAAGACATGCGAGGCTCGGCTTCACAGGTGAACCCCTACAATATTTTGTGGGGATAGCTCAGCATGGTCGCAGCTCTATTCTCTCTTACTCCGGCGGTAAATCTGAATCGCTATTTGGCATATCTTTTGTAAACAAAGCTGTCATATCAGATTTCTCCGATGTGCTCGTACTCGTATTGGCAGAAAGCTCAGTGGTATCTGTTGCGGGCAGATCCTCTGGTAATGTACCTGTTTCTGTGTTCGTCTCTTTGTCAGGCGTGTAGGGCTCCATAAAGTATTCAAACAGGCTATTTGAATCACTCGCTGAGGTTTTCTTACCGGTCGTGGCATCAATGCGCTGGCTCACAATGCCCGGTGGCTGAGGAAGCAAATGTGAGGGCTTATCTTTGAGTGCCGACTCAATAAATTGCATCCATAAGGGCAAAGCAGCTTGTGCGCCATATTCATGCAGTGATTGTGGTTGATCAAATCCCATCCAGCTAATGGCGACAATATCAGGGTTGTATCCAGCAAACCAAGCATCCACCTGATTTTGTGTCGTACCCGTTTTCCCCGCCAGGTCTTCACGCCCCAGATTCTTTGCTAAAGACGCTGTACCACGCTGTATCACATCCTTTAAAGCGGATGTCATTAAGAAAGCATTCTGTGGAGATAACACGCGTGGTGCGCTTGCCGTATTCTTATCGCAATTCTCGCCACAGGCAACTAAAGGCCTGGCTTGATAAATCACATCACCCTGAGAGGTTGTAATTGTATTAATAATAAAGGGAACCACCCTATAGCCGGTATTTGCAAAAATGGCATAGGCTTGCGCCATCTGCAGTGGCGTCACTGTTGCTGTTCCCAGCGCCAGTGATAAACCAGGCGGTAATTGTCCCGGGATAAACCCAAAGCGTTTCAGGTACTCAATCGTATAGGGCATGCCCATCATAGCGAGTAATCGTATAGAAACAAGATTACGTGATTCAATAATAGCAGTACGTAAACGCGTCGGGCCGTAAAATTTCTTTGTGTCATTCATTGGGCGCCACAGACTATTGTCCGCTGCGTTCTCGATGACGAGTGGCGCATCATTAATAATCGTTGCCAGCGTATATCCTTTATCAAGCGCAGCAGAATAAATAAAAGGTTTGAAGCTGGAGCCGGGTTGTCGTTGCGCATGCGTCATGCGATTAAATTTACTGGTTTGATAATCAAAACCACCAACCATTGCTAAAATAGCGCCGTTGTTTGGTGAAAGTGCAACAAGGCCGGCTTCCACTTTAGGTAATTGCGCTAACTGATAACCAGCGGCAGTGTGATTAATATAAACAAGGTCGCCTAATTTCACAATTTGAGACGCTTTTCTGGGTCTGGGGCCAAGATAATCTGCATTGATCTGCGTGCGTGCCCAAGAAAGACCAGTCCACGGTATAATACTGAGATCGCCATTTGCATGTAACACGCTGATGGTGCGTTCCGTGATTTCCATCACCGCGGCGGGCTCCAAACCATTTCTATTAGGTATCTTGGCAAGTTCTTCTTCGAAATGCTGTGTGTTGTTGATAGAGGGTACGCCGAGATTAGTTGCTGCGCCACGATAGCCATGTCGTTGGTCGTAGGCAAGCGTATTATCACGCACAGCGATATTTGCATCAGACTGTAGATCGCTATGGATCGTTGTATAAACTTTAAAGCCATCTGTATAAATGCTATCGCCATACATCTGTTCTAGCTGCTCACGAACCAATTCTGCAGCATAGGGTGCTTTCACTTCTGTTTGTAGATCATGGTAACTCGCGGCCAAGGGTGCTTGTAGTGCTTTGTCGTAGGTTGCGCGATTAATATACCCTTGTTCATACATGCGACCTAGAACATGATTGCGCCGTTTCATGGCGGCCTGAGCATTAGCAAGCGGATTCAATGTGGAAGGCGCTTTAGGCAATCCTGCCAGCATGGCATACTGATCAATCGATAATTCATTTAAACGTTTACCATAATAGATCTCAGCTGCCGCTGCCACACCATAAGCACGATTACCAAGAAAAACTTTATTAAGATACAGTTCTAAAATCTTTTCTTTTTTGAGGCGATGTTCAATTTTGATAGCCAATAAAATTTCTCTTATCTTTCTACCAAATGTTTTTTGGCGACTGAGATAAAAACTACGTGCAACTTGCATGGTGATGGTGCTGCCACCTTGTGATTTTTTACCGGTTAAGAGAAGTTGCACCGCCGCTCTACCGAGTCCTGGTAAATCAACGCCTGCATGTTGAAAATATCGCTGATCTTCTGTTGCAAGCACAGCCTGAATAAGCGGCTCAGGGATTTGGTCGTAAGGCACGGGAATACGTCGTTTCTCTCCGAACGTGGCGATTAATTTATTGTCTTCGGTGAAAACTTGTAAAGGCACCTGGAGCTGTACCGTGTTAAGCGCATCAATATCGGGTAACTCGTGTTCGATATAAAACACAGCGCCACCAATTAATATTGCGCATAGTACAAAACATAAAATAATGAAGTAACGAATCAGCTTGAATAATGAATTCATAATAAATAGTGATTGCCTTTTATATTGTCGATAGATATACTCTCTTCCAAGCCAAGGACACGCAGCGCGTTGCTCCTGGTGCGTTCTCAGCTGCGAAGAGTATATTAACACATCTTGGTTCGTGGCAACCTTTCTTTCGTAATTCTGCTGTTTTTCCTCCCATTTCTCCCGTCTGGTACATTTTTTAAACAAAATTTTAAGAGATAAGGGCTGCCTATGCGTGGTTTTTTCCGATCCGTGGTTTTGTATGGTCTTGATATTCAATCAAGTGGGGTTCGACTGATACAGCTCAGAAAACATGAACAGTTATTTGTGCTTGAATGTGTGATGTATCGCCCAGCGCAGTTGTTGCTAACGGATGGACGCATAAAAGCGTGGCATGCATTAGGTGTTGTGTTAGCAGACATGGCGGGCAATTTGCCCGCTGGAAAGAAACGTGTTGCTATTGCGGTGCCGAATCATGTGACGCATGCCCAGACGCTTTCTTTAGCAGAGCATGCTGATGCGCATTTCATTGCAATGGAGATTGAAAATTGCATTGAACAGATTTTTCCGATAGCTGTCTCAAAGGTGGCATATGATTTTTGTGAAAATAGAGAAGGTGATGGCATGAAAAATGTGTTCGTTACGATGATGGAATCAGATTATTTAAAAGATTATGCAGCTTGCCTCTCTCAAGCGACATTGTCGCCCAGTATAGCAGATATTGATATTTACGCTTTGCAAAGGGTCTTTTTGTCAGTGCTAAAACAATCTGCTGCTGAAGAAGATTATTTAATTCTTTATGAAAATGATGTAACGGTCATGTTATTCTTTTTAAATGGGAGCGATATTTTATTTCATCGTCGATTTGCTGGGTCTGGGTTTTTTAGAAAAATACCCGAATTAAAAGCTGCAATGACAGATCTGTTAAAAGATTTCTCATATAAAAAAACGGAAAAATTGTATGTTTGTGTCCATTATCTTGATGAAGCGAGAAAGATCGCTTTAGCAGATTGTTTTGATGTGAAAGCAGTAGTCCCGCTAGATATCTTAGCAAATATTGTATTTAAAGATGAAAAACAAGAGCCTCTCCTTAAAAATCAAACGTCTGATTTTGCAATCGCAATGGGACTTGCGATGCGAGAGGTGCCAGCATGGTAACGATTAATTTATTTCCCTGGAGGAAGGAAAAGCAGATTTATGAGAGTAAAGTGGTTTACATTGCGAGTGTGCTCACATTAATAACCACAATAAGTTTTATGGCGGCCATTCATCGTTATCTGGCCTATCGGCAGGATGGGTTCCAGGAAAAAATAATAAAATTATCTTCTTCTTTGAAAGATATTTCAGCGAAGAAAGCATCATTTTCAAATTCTTTTTCAGTACTTAGTGAAGAAGAAAAATTAGCGTTGGATAAAGAAAAATTACTGATGCATAAATTATTTTCTGGTATTTCTAAAAAGAATCAGACAGCAGTTTGTTTTAATAACATAGAGAAAAGTAAGGATATCATTATCTTTGCTGGTAAAGCAGGATCTATGTTTGATTTATCAGCGTTATTGCAGTATTGGCAATACAATCAGATATTCAGTCAAATCAATATTGAATCTTTAGAGAAGAAAGGGGATATTCTTTTTTTTAGAGTAAAGGTGGTAGCGTGATTAATATCATCTATCAATATCGATTTCTTTATGTTTTGATTATGCTAGCGATGGTGATGATATTAGGATTTTTTTACGATATGGAGCCAATGCTGACGGAGATAAGAGAGCAAGCAAGCCAAGTCTCTCTTTTGCAGGCAGAAGCGCAACGGGCAGTAGATTCTCTTAATAAGATAGATCATTATTTAGCAGAAAATACACCGAGGACGAAATATGTATTAACGCAATTTTATGCGGATCTCGTCATGGCTGCTGAGTTGGATGGGCTAACAATGGTGGCAATGCGAGTGGATCAGGCGCCAACCCAGACAAATCGTTTTATCAAGGCGCATATTAGATTTAATGCTGACTTTCAGGGATTGTTTCGCTGGGTTTGGGGGATGTCGCACACGCATTACCCCGTGACAGTGTCAGATTTTTCTTGTCATACTACCGTGGAAAATAAATTAGATTGTTTGATGTTATTTTTATCGCCAGTATCTTTTAATCAGCGTTTTATTTTGTTAAACAAAACGTTCCCTGGCGAAGTGAGCAATCCTTTTTGTGGTGGTTCTCTTTTACAGCACGTGCAGGGTGCAAATATGTTTTCTGTCAAATTTATGAAAATAGTTGGGTATTGGAGACAAGCTGACGAAAAACATTTATTCATGTTATTGCCTAATCATCGTATTCAAATTGTAAATAAGGGTGATGTGATTGGTCTAGAGAGAGCGAAAGTGACGGATATTGGTGAGAGAGAAATAACATTATTATTTCCAGATAGTCATACTTTAACAATAAAATAAGGAAGCTAATGAAGTTGCAATATATGCTGTGTGGTATTTTCTTGTGGATGTCTTTTGCTTTTAGCGCAACAAAACCTATTTCTCTAGACTTAGAGAATGTTAATCTTGCTGATGCCTTACGTTTAGTTGCAACGTTGTCACATCAAAGTGTTGTGATCAGTCCCGTTGTTTCGGGGACAGTAACATTGCACTTAGCTGCTGTGGATCCACGGCTTTCTTTAGAAGCATTGCTGTCTATGTATGGCTTGGCTAAAACGGAATCTGCTGGTATTTGGTTTATTAGCACGCAAGAAGAGCTTGTAAAGCGCGTAGAGAAAACAGTGAAGTATGTAGAGGCAACAGAGGCTGCACTTCCGCTAGAGACGAAAGTCTGGCAGGTGCGATATGCCAGGGCGAATGATATTGCGCAATTATTGGGAGAGGGTCGTGGTGGTTTTCTCACTAAGCGCGGACAGCTGCGTGTGGATATGCGAACAAATAAAATTTGTTTGCAAGACATACATGCGAGTGTGAGTAGTGTGCAAAATATTATCAAAAAATTAGATATACCTGTTCAGCAAGTTCTCATTGCTGCACGTCTTGTAAGCATAGACAGCGCTTATGAAAAAGAATTGGGCGTGAATTTTAATGTGCATACCCCCTGGTCTGATAATGAAAAAGCAAGTATAATCAAACAGTTGAATTATGAGATAGGTGTGCATCAACTGGCTGTGAGTCGCTTGATACGGGGTGCGTGGCTAGATATAAAATTGTCTGCCTTGGAAAGTGCGGGGCATGCTAAACTGATTTCTAATCCGAGTTTATTGACGGCGAATCAGCAGACAGCTTCTATAGAGGCTGGAGAAGAAGTGCCTTATCAGGAGACCAGTGAAAACGGTGGTACAAGCATTGTTTTTAAGAAGGCAGTGCTGGGGCTCAAAGTGACGCCGCAAATATTACCGGGTAAAAAGGTGTTATTACGTTTACAGATTAACCAGGATCGGGCGAGTCAGAAGATGGTTTTAGGGATGCCAACAATTAGTACGCGTCAAATTGTAGCGGACGCTTTGGTTGCGAATGGTCAGACGATTGTGTTAGGTGGTGTATATGAAACAGACCAGGAGAATGGGCAGCGAAGGATACCATTTTTTAGCGACTTACCGATAGTAGGCATGTTATTTAAAGAAAATACGCAGCAAGAAAATAGACGTCAGTTGCTTGTTTTTATTACGCCGTCCATTACTGCATAGTGGTAAAGATATGACGATTGGTTGTACGAATGTGTTTTTAATAGGACCCATGGGCGCTGGTAAGACCAGCGTTGGTCGCTATTTATCAGAACAATTAAATAAACGTTTCTATGACACAGATCAAGAAATTGAAAAAAAGATGGGTGTGAGTTTAACTTGGATTTATGATTTAGAGGGGATGGAAGGTTTTAGGCAGAGAGAGTTAGATGTCGTACGCGAATTAACATCTTTAAATAATATTGTGCTATCCACAGGCGGTGATTGTGTGGAAACCCCTGAAGTGCGTGAATTATTAAGGCAGCGTGGGACAGTGGTGTATATGGAAGTTTCGTTAGAAACACAATTGCGTCGGTTGAAGCGTGATAAAAAGCGTCCTTTGTTGCAGGGCGAGAATCCGCAGGAGGTATTGTTAAAGTTGTGGGAAGAGCGAGAATCATTTTACGAAGATATTGCTGATTTCATAGTGATGACAGATCATCGTTCGGTGCGCGATGTTTGTAATGATATTTTAAACTGGTTGTCGTAAAACGACGCTGCTGAATAAATCGGAGATGGCCTAGGAGGCGCTCGGTGTAACCGAGCCGCGACCGTGAGGGAGCGTTACATGGACCTGAATACCGAGCCGCGACCGTGAGGGAGCGTTACATGGACCTGAATACCGAGCCGCGACTGTAAGGGAGCGTTACATGGACCTGAATACCGAGCCGCGACCGTGAGGGAGCGTTACATGAACCTGAATACCGAGCCGCGACTGTAAGGGAGCGTTACATGGACCTGATGAGAGATGGTGTAGAACAAGGCAACATTTCTACCATGAGAAGACGATTTAATATCATAAAGTAAGAAATTTCAGCTAAAAGTTATAGCACAGTGACGCTCCCTTACGGTCGCGGCTCGGTTACACCGAGTGCCCGACAGGGCGGATAAGGGGTTATAAATTAGAATTCAATGTGAATAGTGAGATAGCAAGCCTCTAGAGAGGCTTGCTATTCTTTTTGCTAGCCTACATGCCGCTGGGGCGAGTAGGAAGTGGACCAGGTGCAACCGTTGCGGATCGCGCTGCAGCAATAGTAGCTGGTGAGGGATCAGGATCGGCGCCAAGCACTCCTCTTGAGTAAAGAGCTAATGGTACATCTACTGATGATAGCGGTGGTGCATTCGTCAGCATGTCGTCAGTCACGAATTCAGCTATGTAGAGTGTACTTGCCACTTCTTTTACATATCTTAATAACAGCTCCGTAGAGAGATTTTCTGGGTAGTCACCGGTCATTGCTCTACGCAAAAAGTCTCCGTAGAACGCATCCGCTTTCAGTTCTTCAAAATATGTAAGTGCTTCAGCATGTCCTTGATCTCCTAAAAATTTTAACATCGAGAATATGCGGAGTGTCTCAAACATGATGTTAGATAAAGCAGTTCCAAACATGGTATCAGAGAGCTCTTTCTTTTTGCTATCTCCCCCTGCATTCTTGGTCGTTCTGTTGTAAGTAGTCTTATGTGTAACGCTGATGTCTGAAAGTACCCTGCGTGCTTCATCGATCATTCCATCTATCTTTGCAGAATCTGTGCTTACATAACATCCCACTAGCTCTTTATACGCAGCTGTTGGCTCAGTGCCTTCTGGCACTGTTACTTTGTCTAGGTTGTAAATATTCCCACCCGTTCTTTCGTTTCCACCCCACCGTACGTTTGCTAAGAACAATTCAATTTTATTTCCTAGTTGGAAAAAAGGAAACTTGCTATTTATTTGTTCGAGACCGGCTAAAGTAGCGCTGTGTGCAGGAATATAAGGACTGCCCATTTGAGCAAAGTGAAGTTTGTCCTCTGACAGCTTAATAGGGCCGCCATCCCACGCTAATCCATCGAATGCTCCTAGGAGTTTCGCTATTTTTGGGGTGCTAGCAAAGCCCATATTTGGTCTTCCTAGCGGGCGGTTATTAAGGCGCGTGCCATAGTAGGCATTGATAGTGTCAAAGAGAGCTTCAAGAGCGCAAAATTCTGCAAACCGCATTCTGCCCGCACTCGCTGCATACTGTCCATTTGCTAACATGTGTTGTATTGCCGGACGAAGCCAGCTTAGTATTCGGTTAACGGGTCGATCAGATTTCTTTGTTAGTGGTTGCCCGTTTTCATCGCATAGGGTATTAGGATTATCCAACTTTAACAAGGATTTTACGAGATTCTTATAGTCATCTGTGATGACATCTGAACCAGTGACACAAAGTACAATTTGTTCAAATGCAATTTCTAGCATCCGTTTGCCTGGGGTTGTTGATTCTTCTACGTCCAATAGAAAAGACAATTCACGCTCGATGTCTTGTATAGTATACTCTTCCACCTTCCCGTCCGGCTTTTTGCGAAAGAATTTTTTATTAAATACGTCGGATTGTTTAAGTATATCGAATGTTATTTCTAATCTTCCTGCTGCCATGTCATCTTCCTTTTCTGTTAGAAATTAAAATTACACAAATAATAACGCGCGCAGGTTAATTCAAAAAAATAATGTTGTCAACCATCAACATGCAACAATTTAAATATATACCCACCACACTTCAAAATGCGATTTTTAACATTCCATCTTGCGTCGAACTTTAAACGTTCTTCAATCGAAAAAGCTCGAAATAGAATAACTATTCCTGCGCTTTTTCTCAATCAGAACGTTTAAATTTCTTGCAAGCTGGGCGTTAAAATCTCGCATCTTGAGGTGTGATGGGTATATAACGACTCAATTACATGATCTGCTTGTTGTGCAATAAATCCAGTGAAGTAATTTTTCCATAGTATCGTTTCATCTAGTATTAGTGAGGTGTCAATTTGGTACCGCCAGACAAATTCAAGAAATTCTGTGCGCACATCAACGGTGCCATCAGCAAGAGGATATTTTTCTGGCGCAGCAAGTGTTGCGCTTTGTCTGATTTTTGTTTCTGATTCGCCTTTTATGATGCCGCCAGCCGTATTAATGGAAAGTGTTGTGTGATTGAGGAGGAAAGTATGAAAATTCTCCAGATTGGGAAATAGAGACATCAAATGTATAGAGAAAGCAAAATGGTTAGGGCGACTTCCAAAAACCAGAACCCACGCGAGCAGTTCGTTACATTCGGAAACAATATTGAATTCTTGACAGGTGGGGAGAGACCATTTTGGTTTCGTGATATATTCAAAAATCATTTGAGAAATAAGTGGTGCATTTTTCGTATCTGATAACAAAGTATACAGTGATGCGAAGGGAAATGGTTTAGCTTGCGCAGCATATTTTTGAATAATCGCACGCACTGTTTGCGGTAATTCATTTTCACGAAAATCAGCGATAACAATCTGTGGTAAAACATCTCCGACGGGAAGTGATTCGCTATCCACTTCTGCCAACCAACAAAAATCATTTTGTTTATCGGGCAGGTAGCCGCGTCCTCGCTCAATATAGCCAATACTGGTTAGGATTTCTTTTAGTACGGGAATGCCAGTCTGCGCACCGGGCAGATCAATGATTGCTAAATGATCAATAGGTAGTGGCAGGTTGGTATGCGGCAGTAATGCTTGCTCTAAGCTTTGTATTTGCCTAGATGTCTGCCGTTGATGCTGCCATAGCGCTTGCGTAAGAGATTGTCGAATTTTTTTTTGCATCTTTTTAGACGTCCACAAAATGCTAGAGTGCAAATTGTATATAAATATGCTATAAGAATCCAGATGCGGGTGTAGTTCAATGGTAGAATAGGAGCTTCCCAAGCTCTTGGCGTGGGTTCGATTCCCATCACCCGCTCGTTACTTTTCTGGTGTGCGAGAGGTATATTACGATGAAGATATTAAAAAAACTTTTTTTTGCTCTACTATTGCTCGCTATTATATTAGGGATTGCGCTGTTTTCTTTAACAATGCTGGTTAATCCAAACAGATTAAAACCAATTATTGTGAATGAGGTCAAGCAAGAAACAGGATATCAGCTAAATATAGAGGGCGATCTGGCATGGTCCTTCTATCCGCGTGTTGGTGTGAAGGTCAAACGCATGTTGCTGACAGCGCCTAAGGAGCCGCAACCTTTTGCTGAGTTGCATGATGTGACAATGGCGGTGAGTTTATATCAATGGTTGCGGGGTGAAGAAAGTTTATCTGGCGATCTTCACATTGCTGATCTTGTGTTTATGAATTTGCATTTTGCGCAATTGCGGGCAACATTATATTTACAGGATGGTGTATTAAGTATCTCGCCTATTCAGGCTAGGTTCTACGGTGGTGCGTTAGAGGGTGTCGTGCACGCGCGATCTTTTGAAAAAACGCCTCGTTGGGAAGGCGAATTGCAGTTGAAGGGTGTTAATTTAGGTGCATTATGGGATGATTTGTATGGGTCAACGTACGCATTGAAATTGACGGGTACGATGAACGGGCATTTGAAGATAGATACGGTTGGGCGCAATCGAGAAACTTTGATTGCCAAGGCCTCTGGTATGGGTGAGTATCAAATCGATCAGGGTGCGGTGTGTGGTGTAGATGTTAACTATTTTATACAGTTGGCGGATGCCATTATTCACAAAAAGCCGCAGAACAATCTTATCAACACCAATCAAACTGCATTTGATGCATTAACGGGTAGTTTTACGATTGATAATGGTGTATTAGCAACGCACGATTTACTTTTAACTGCAAAAGCGTTTACGGCGCATGCGGCAGGTAAATTAGCGTTACTGGCTCAAACGCTGGATTTTGAGTTGCAGATTAAATCTCAGCAAGATTTATTGTCTCAGTGGGAGATTCCGCTTAATGTAGCGGGTACCGTGCATCGTCCAACGGTAACACTTGATCAGGAAGGCATGGCGCACATCTTGATAAAGCAAGATGTTGAAAAAGCGAAGACAAAAGTGCGAGACGTGATAAAGAAGCATGTGCCTGGCAAGGCAGGTGAATTCTTGCAGAACTTAATTAACTAACTATTTAAGCCGCGTTGACCTCCCCGCGACCGTGAGGGAGCGTCACATTAACTCGATAAAAAAGCTGGCAGAGAATGAACAATGGTACAAAATATAATGCATAAATAATGTATTATGCGATTGAGTTATTAGAAATTTCAGCTAAAAATGATTGGACAGTGCACGCTCCCTCATGGTCGCGGCTCGGTAACGCGGCTTGGTTTTAAAACCCATGATTTCAATCGCGAGGAGTACATATGAACATCATCACAATTAACGTAAACGGCATACGCTCAGCCGCGCGAAAGGGTTTTTTCGACTGGATCACAGCACAGAACGCAGATGTAATTTGTCTGCAAGAAGTGCGCGCTGACGAAGCTATTTTACTAGACCCTGTTTTTACGCTCTCGGGATATCACGCCTATTTTTCTCATGCAGAGAAAAAAGGATATAGTGGTGTTGGTATTTACTCTCGCCATCCTGCGCAACGTGTGGTGAAAACGCTGGGTTTTGAAACAGCGGATCGCGAGGGGCGTTATGTTGCCATTGATATCGGCAAGCTTTGGGTGGCATCTATTTATCTCCCTTCAGGCACTTCTGGTGATGCGCGCCAATTATTAAAATATGATTTTTTAGATCGGTTATTACCTTATCTGCGAAAAATACGAGAAGAAAATTGTGAAAGTATTATTTGTGGAGACTGGAATATTGCACATCAAGAGAGAGATTTAAAAAATTGGCGAGCCAATCAAAAGAACTCTGGGTTCTTACCCGAAGAACGCGCCTGGCTAGATCGACTCTTCCAAGAAGTTGGTTTTGTAGATGCTTTTAGGGTGATTAACCAAGCATCTGATCAATATACTTGGTGGTCGAATCGTGGTCGAGCGCGAGAGAACAATGTTGGTTGGCGCATTGACTATCAGATGGTGACGCCAGGATTAGCCTCCGCTGTTAAATCAGCAGCCATTTATACAGACCAACAGTTTTCTGATCACGCACCACTCGCGATAGACTATGCACTTTCGTAATGTTCCCGTTCGGGAATATTTTACGTATTTTTAAAGAAAACCGCCGAAATATTACCGATCGGTAATATTTCGTTGATTTTCGTCTGAAATGCTTATATTATTACCGTACGGGAATATTAAAGGGCGCGATGTAGAATGGGTTTGATATTGAATCAGTATGATGCTGAAGAGATAGGCCGTCTTATTAAGGCGACTCGAAAGAGGTTAGGTGTGACGCAACGAGATCTTGCGCTGACATCCGGAACGGGGTTGCGGTTTATCATTGAATTAGAGCGAGGTAAGCCGACTTGTCAGTTAGAGAAGACGCTTACTGTGCTTAAGACGCTTGGTTTGAAATTGATTATTGAGGCGAGATCTTGATAAAAAGATGGCGATGAAATTGGGTGGTGAGTATCGTAGTACATAAGTATTGAGTATCTGAGGCCAAGTCTTGCATGTCTTCTCCCTCCGGGAGAAGATGCCCGACAGGGCAGATGAGGGGGTATTTAAAAAATCTTTTCATAGACAATAAAAAACCCGTCGGGGTGCGCATTATTAAAGAGGCGTGACAGGTGTTGTTACTTGCAGTATAACAATGAAACTCACTCCATACAATGCCTGCTGTCTCTGGATTTTAGCTTTTCAATAAACGGCTCAATTTCTTTTAAAAGCCGTCTATTATTCTTTTCTGGCATAAATATCGCCCAATATTTGCCGCTCCCTATATCTTCTTTGCAATGTAAGAGCTTTGAAATCAAATCATATAGCCAGTCTAGTGATTGAATCGCAATATCAAATTTTGGGTAATTTTTAAGTAATTTCTTAACAGTCTCGCCATTGTCTGAGCCGCTATATTTTTTTTCATGTAACTTTAAATCAAAATGTGCAGCAAACTGGTTTCTATACTTTCCTATTGAATTTTTACAATAATCATTAAACACATCACTATGTAAATTAATATGCTTTAGCAAATTATCTTTGAGCTCTTTATCATCTGTAATGCCAATATTTTTGAGGCAATCAATCAAATCTGGTTCTTTCATCAAATGTATATAATGAGTATCTTGCGAGTGCTTTGAGCCAAACAGCTTGCACCAACCGATTACTGCCATATCATAATTAACGCTTAATAAATGTATTAAATAATCACTAGTGTTCTCTCTTAGTAACTTATGTATTTCCGTTTGGTAAAGAATACTGCGCATAGTTTCAAAGTAAATGCGCACTCTGCTTGATAAGTGAGCATATGATTCGTCACTTAAAGATACTTCTATTATTTCTGGATAATTTTCTTTGTCAATATTCATGCTTTCTCACCTTGATCACATCTGTGTTATCGTCAAAAGTCATTCGCGTTTTATTTAACTATTAAAACATTTTCCATATCTTTCAATAATGCGTTTTTTGACGCATCCTCAATAAATAACTTAAATGTCTCTTTCTTTAACCGCCTGGAGCAATAAGAGATAGCCATTGTAATAAAAAATTCTAAAGTTGAATCCAAATCAGATAACAATTGCATAAACTGATTATGAAAATCTGTCGTATGTGCTAAATAGGTAACATCGCGATAATTGGATTTCCCTCTATATCGAAATGCTTCATGTAAAAAACCGCACGATTTTTTACTTAAACTTGAATCACGCAATCCCTGAGAATCTTTACTCTTAAAATTTTGAAACCCGGCCCCTGTATACTCTTTAGAGCTTCTTATCTTGATTTCTTCTTTTTTACGATACCAATCAGCAGTCCCTGATAAGTAACTACAGCAAATTCCTTCTGCGGTGGTTAAATCGCTAGGGTTTCTTTGACTGTACCCTTTGCAATTGGGGTATTTATTTATTTCAGCCATATAACTTTTCTTTACCAAACTATTGATGCGATAATCAAATGGCGATAAAATCAGTTTTCGTGAAGAAATCTTAGCATCCCATTCATCAGCTGCTTTTCTATGTGTTTGTGAATCGCTATTATCTGTTGCAGTATTCATGGCTTTAGCTGCATTCAATATTCCATAATACCAACTAACAATAGCAATCCTGCTGAATACTTGAGCATCCTCTAATCTTTTATTCATGCTTTTCAATGTGGCCAAATAATGCAAAGACATCATGATTTGCAAGAAAACTTGATTATCTGCTTCCTCATTCACATCTTTTGGCTGCACACGATCATAAAATTGCGCAAGCAGAGGTTTGCTCTTATTGCAAATTAAAGCTAAGCCACGTGGCCAATGCACGGCTCCTAAAAAGACGAAGTTGTTTTTTTTCTTTAACTCGGGTGGAAGCCTATCTAAGAGCCAACTCATTCAAAACCTCCATTTGAAGAATGATCTTTTATCTTGCTCTTCTGTATGTAAATAAGTAATAAAAAATGATTAGATTGCCTTCAGATTAATTTTACTTTTCCCGCTTACTATTTTTTATAAACGCCGCAATAATACCAACTACTCCTGACGTGCCAATAATACTGCCCGTTACTTGTGCGCCAAGTACGCCAGTTATACCCCCAGCAATTATTGCAATGATACTTAAACTAAATGCAAAAATTTGCGCTCTGGATATGAGAGCATCGCCTCTTTGCAAGCTGCTAATCTCGGCTTGTAATTTGCTTTTTTCTAGATCTCGCCGATGAGCGCCTTCTTGTTCAGTCATTTCGATAATTTTATTAATCAGTCCTGCTTGCGCGTGTTCATAGCCAACCAACATTTCTGGTGGCGGGAGTGGGGAGGAGATCTGAGTTATCAGCGTTTGTGAACGTTGTCGAATGTTTTGCCGTTGATCAGAAGTGATGTCTTGGTGATTGTTCGAGTCTGTCATTTTTGCCTCTATGTTGTTTGACTATATGCTGAGACTCAATGACCTGAGAAACCTTCCACATATCAAGCCCGACTTTCTCCCAATCATTTTTTAGTGCGTTGCCAACAGAAGAGCCAGGCAGCGTAATTTTGCGCTTATTTTCGTTTGGATACAGGCATATCAGTGAGCCAATGCCTTCCAAAATTTTAGCTAGCTTATGTCGTTTTTTCATTAAGCACCTCTTAGCGTCTTATCCCTTAAGTGTATCTCAAAACACAACGCTGTACCACGACCTACCGCGGTTTTTTGTCATTCCTTGTAATTTGTTGATTAACTGGAGGTAATTTAGCAAAAAATAGAGGTATTTCCCAGTAAATCTTATAAAATTCATAAGATTCAGCCTATCGAAATCCGCGACACTGTCGCGGAAATAAGAAATGCGTACTAGTTTTTGCTCAGAGCGAGCACCCGAGGCTACCCCCCAACCTTGATTTTCAACCATTTCTCTATCAAATCATCCTTGATTTTCGACCAAAAATTTGTGGAACAACCTTGATTTTCGACCATTTATTATAATTTCCTACCATTTTCATAAATTCTGTTCTTCTTATGGTCAAAATGCAAAACGCTATGAAATTCTGGTAACAGGAAGCGTATCGTTAGCTCTCGCCAGGATGGCCAATAATATAATCAGCGACAATTTCTAGTGGGTCGACCACACGATACGGAACAGTAATGCCGCTATCTTGAATAAATGCATTCACTAAATGTAGCTCGGTGCAAGCAAATATCAATGATTCGGCGTGATATTTGTCAGCCAATTGATTTATCAGCTGAATGAAATCATGAAAAATAGACTTATCCTGCGTTAATTTGATTTTAAAAATATAATCTTGTACTAAATGAATATCTTCCAATGAAGGATAAATACTGTTGGGATGGTTAACAACCCGATTCTCATAAGTTGCCATGGAAGATAAAATGAGATTTTTTCCAGGGGATTCATTCAGTTTACCGTACAGTAACTGTGGAATACTCACAATATGTTGTCTTGCTTTATCGCTTAACTTATCTAAGTAAAGATGTGCTGTAATACAAGCAATCATAATTTCTTTTGCACCCAATGTGAGCAATCCTTCAATTTTCTCTTCAAATGATGTAATCACTAAATCAGGTTTGCTTTCTTTAAGCGCTTTTGTGCGATCCGGAATGATAGGATCAGAAATCATAATGATGCGAGGATAGTCTTGTTCAAACGCGAACTTGTTTGAGCAATATTTATAAATAGAATGCAGAAATTGGGTGGATGCCAAAGGACCCATGCCCCCGATAATGCCAAACAGCGGTTTGTTGTGAGACGGAGATAATGAAGTATGCATGGATCTGGCTCCTTGGTAAAAATTTGTTTTATATCCTACCATGTGATTTATTAACATGCAGCTGTTTTTAAACCGAGCCGCGACCGTGAGGGAGCGTTACATGACTAACAGGTGCCACTGCTCAATAACAGTGATGCTTGCTAGTCATGTAACGCTCCCTCACAGTCGCGTCGGTTTCGCGGCCCGGTTCTGTGGCTCAATATATTACAGAGATAGAGAGGCATATTAAGGTTTCCTTAAGCTGAAATTCGTTATACTGTAATTATACCGAATAGATGCGTAGGATTGTGTCATGCCAACAACAGTAACGCGACAAAAGCCTTACGAAGTAATTGAAAAAATGGAAGATTCTCAGAAATCTGCCTATGCCGTTCAGCTTTATCACGAGATAAAGCGACTTCTGGACAATAAGGTGGCAGCACAGATTTTTTGTTATCGATTGAATCAGAAAAAAGCCTATATATTATTTACCCCTTCCGCGATTCACTACCACGATATGCAGGCTCGTCCTATGATGTCATCTGAGCGCGCTGCTATCGCGAAAGCTTATCAAGACTGCATACATTTATCAGCGAATGAAGCTGCTGCTCGTATTCATGATAACGGTATGACAACGTCTCAAAAAGTACATGCGACAATCATGGGCAACAACTTCTCGCCTTTGTTGAGTGAAGAAACAGTGCTACAACGATTTCAATTGATAGCAGAGAGAGCGGCCAAAATGGGGACTGCTTCTGTTGTGGAGAACAAGTCTTCTCTCTTTGCTCAAAAATCACCTCTGTCACCACCTCTATCAAGCAATCAAAAAAACGAACCTTGATTAAGAAATATTCTCAACGTGGTTCGGTTTCAAAAACAGGCGGTTGACGAAACAATCATTTCAATGCAAAAATTCACTTTTTAGCACAAGAATAGAGGAGTGTATTTCATGCAGAACCGTTTTTCCGAAGTGTACGAAAATCTTGATCAAGCAATAGCGGTATTCGTTAGGAAAGCTGTGTCAGCAGTGATGATAATGAGAGGAATAACAGTAAGACGCTTAGAAGTTGCTGAAGAACTTAAAAAAGCGCGTGCACAAGTTGTCAAGAGTGAGAAAGTCTTGGAAGTAGTTAAATCCTGTGCTGCACGAATCGATACATCCAGCACGGAAGTACAGGAGACACAGCAACTAGACGCAGACATAGCGCTAGAGGAAAAAGCAATTGCGAAGGCAGCAGCAGAAGAAGCTATGCTATGTTCCACACTGGAAGAGATGATGAAAGAGATAAGAGGCGCATCAGATCCAACGGTAGATCAGGTACAAGCGCTAGAAGCTTATTTTGATCCAGACGAAAGTAATATGCTTGCCTCTCCGGAACTATGGCAGGAGACGTTAATGAGTGGAGCGCTTCTTGACGTGGTGAATACAGAGATTCTTAGGAAAGGTGTTCTTAATATGCTTAAGGTTAGGGAAGGGTATCGTTTGAAAGATAGCACCCATGACTTGGTGCCGCTTTCAACCAAGATAGGGAAGCAAGCTGGTACACTTTATAACGTAGCGGATCGTATGAAAGCAGCTGAACGTGTTACCCCGGGCTGTATAGGGGCACAACATCGGTAACACTTTTTCTCACGCGCCTACGGCGCTTAACCGTAGGTGTGTTGCCATTACCCCGGCCTTCGGATTGCTACGCTCCGCTCCGCAATCCTCATCCGGGGCTTTAAAGCTTTCGGCCGTAAACGGCCTGATTGCGTTGTTGTTTTATGAGGTCAACCCAAAATTAATTTGATGAGGGGTTGCAATTCAACACAGTATCTATAAAGCTTTAGCTCGTAAACGGCCTGGCTCTGTTGTCATTCTATCGGGCGTTATACGTTCAACCATGCATCATATTCAACGCAGTAACGGCCGGTTGATAATGCTGATGCGCAGAACGTTGAATCCACACATAACCCACATCTGTATCCTGCCCTACACCATAACCATAATAATACATGTATCCAACAGCATACTCTGCTTTTGCATTACCATCACAAGCAGCAGGCAATAAGGTATGCATGGCACGCTTATAATATCCTTGCTCAAAGTAACGCTGGCCTTGCTGTACAGCAGATTCATTTGCAAGATGCGCACAAGCCGTTAGCCAACAGACAGAAAAGCACAAAATAGATTTTTTCATGCGGCTATACTCGATTTGAATGTTAATTTTCTTCTCTGTAAAGAAAGACTTTCTAAGTGACCATCATTTTCTACAATCACAGCATGAGCAGTAATAGCATATATTTTCATACCATAGGGAAGCATATCTCCAATCTGATAAATTTTACTGATGCCTTTGGTTGTGGAAATATAAGCCTTGGAAGATGTTTTTGCATTATCGTCAGCTTTCACAATACCCAACAACTGAAAAGGCAAATGAGAAAAAAATGTTCTGCTCGTGTCAGTGGGTGATTGACCAAATAAATTTTCGGCTGCAGTCAACAAAGCCGCGTTGTGAGAGGAGGCGGATACCTTAATAGGCATTGGTTGTGGATGCGCCAACTGCCAGTCTGCTCGCCAACGGTGTAACGAAAAAATAACCAACGCAACAAGCGTCGCTACCAGCAATATGCAGATGATAATAGAGTGGCGTTGGTAAATATTCATAAGGTTATCATTATTGGTGCGTTTTATTGGGGATCGTTGCTATTATATACCTGTTATACTCATTTTTTTCAATGTGAAGGTTGTCTATGAGCAGCATTTATAAAAATTTATTGCCAGGGGAAAAGATCTTATTTCGCACAAAAAAGCATTTATTTATCTTTTTCTACCCATTTTTGATCATGTTGTTTTCAATCTGCGCAACAACTTATATGAGTGAAAATGATATTTTAGCGAATGTGATGTGGACGCCCGGCGTAGTGACCCTGCTATTTTGGTCTTATGTGGGTCTAGAATACGTCACTTCTGAGTTTGTCGTGACAAATAGGCGCGTGCTGATGCGAGAAGGTTTTTTTTATCGCCACGTAGCAGAATTGCGTTTAGAGACGATTTCTCAGGTGAATATTGATCAGAGTTTGGTCGGTCATATGTTAAATTATGGCACAGTGTCTCTTAATGCCTTTGGTGCTTTTGATGCGTACACGATGATTGCACAACCATTTGTTTTTAAAAAACACATATATGAACAGGTTGATAAACTCACTACCTAAGCGCTGTCTGCAATTCTATGGTGATTGTCTTCTGATAAAACGATATACTAACGCCCCAGCTACATAAGGTCAGAGGGGTTTATCACTAATGTTGTCTTTTAAAAATACGGCTTCTCATCACCGATTACTCTCTGCTATGCGGCGTGAACCCGTTGATGCCACACCAATTTGGATTATGCGGCAGGCGGGTCGTTATCTGCCAGAATATAGAGCAACGCGTGAGCGTGCGGGTAGCTTTATGACGCTATGTCAGACGCCGGCGCTGGCTTGTGAGGTCACATTGCAGCCCTTAGCGCGTTATCCACTTGATGCTGCGATTATTTTTTCTGATATTCTCACGATCCCAGATGCGATGGGCTTGGGCTTGTCGTTTATTGAAGGGCAGGGACCTGTTTTCGCGCATCCCGTGCAAACGGCAGCGGCGATTTCTGCTTTAACCGTGCCTGATCCAGCGCAACTCGCTTATGTTTATGATGCCATACGATTGGTGCAGCATGAATTGAATGATCGTGTTCCTTTAATTGGGTTTGCCGGCAGTCCGTGGACGCTGGCTGCTTATATGATTGAAGGGAAATCCCAGTCAGGATTCCCCTTATTATTAAAAATGAAAAATGAAGATCCGCAATTATTGCATCAGTTGTTACAGTTGCTTGCCGATGCTGTTTCTTCGCATTTGCGTAGTCAAATTGAAGCAGGTGTGCAAGCTGTGCAACTATTTGATACGTGGGGCGGCATACTCTCAACGCCTGATTTTGAAATATTTTCATTGCACTATTTGCAGTACATTGTGAAGCAATTGAAAGGAACGGTACCCATTATTTTGTTTACAAAAGGAGGTTGTCGTTGGTTATCGCAAATTGCACAAACGGGGTGTGATGTTGTTGCGGTTGATTGGGAAATTTCACTGAAAGCAGCAGCGGATATGGTCGGATCGCAAGTCGCATTGCAAGGTAATATGCATCCCGCAACGTTATTGCAATCTCCAGAACTGATTTATCAAGAGACCGCTCGTATTTTAGAAAATTATGGAAAACCAACCGGGCATATTTTTAATTTAGGGCATGGTATCACGCCAGATGTGCCGCCTGAACATGTTGCTGCGTTGGTCGATGCTGTGCATACCATCAGTGCTAAACGCATGAAAGAGGAGGGTGTTGCTTGAAACGTCTATTGCGTTATGGTATTACTTTTTTTGCTTTATGCTGGATGAGTCAGGGTATTGCATTAACAAAGAATGTCCCTCTGCCCGCAGATCAAGCGTTTGCTTTGTCAACGTCATGGATAAATGATCATGTTGTGGCATTGGATTGGCGCATTGCACCAGGATACTATCTTTACAAAGAAAAATTACGTGTTTCGATTGACTCGCAACAATTACCAGATCTGCATTTCCCCGTTTCACAAGCGAAAAAGGATCGCGGTAGTCACTTTAAAGTGTATACGCAACAATTGCATATCCTCATACCCATTCCAGTCGACCAAAATACACTGCGATTGCGAGTGGATTACCAAGGCTGTTCAGCAAGGGGATTTTGTTATGCATCTGTGCATAAAGAATTTCTGGTGGATGTTACGCATAGAGAGTTAGCAGAAGTGTTAACAATGCGTCCTGCCACTTCCTCTTGGATTGCGTCTTGGTTGCATTTGTTAACAGATCAAAATGGTGTGCAGCAATTACTAGATAAAGCGCAATTTAGCTTAGCTGTGCTTATTTTCTTTATATTGGGTATCTTGCTGGCACTGACGCCTTGTGTTTGGCCAATGGTGCCGATATTGTTGGGTATTATTGTCGGTCAGAAAAAATCAGTGACAACAAAACGTGCTTTTTCATTATCGTTAAATTATGTATTGGGCACTGCGATTACTTATGCAATAGCAGGCATGTTGGCAGCTTGGCTGGGTTATTCCTTGCAAGCATGGCTACAAGCGCCCTGGGTTGTGATCGGTACTAGCTTGATGTTTGTATTGCTTGCTTTTTCGCTGTTTGGTTTTTATGAACTACAATTGCCTGCTCGGTTGCAGAATAAACTGATGAAAGTGAGTTATCGTCAGCAAGGTGGGGAATGCTTTGGCGTATTTACGATGGGGGTGATTTCAGCATTAGTGATATCGCCCTGCGTCACTGCGCCGCTGATTGGTGTACTCATGTATATCGCGCAGACAGGCGATATACTGCTAGGTGGTTTTTCGCTTTTTGTAATGGGCTTAGGCATGGGATTGCCCTTGTTGTTAATTGGTGCCTCTGCTGGTAAGTGGTTACCTAAACAAGGTCGTTGGATGGTAGTAGTCAAATCATTTGTCGGGTGTCTGATGTTGGTGATGGCGGTTTGGATGGGGCATCGTGTGATCACGTCACAACAGTCATTACAGAGTACACAACATTTCTCTGTTATTCACACGCGAGCAGAATTTGATAAGCAGTTGGCTATCTCGCGCGCAACGAATCGCCCAATTTTATTAGATTTTTATGCAGATTGGTGCGAGAGTTGCGTCGATATGGATAAACATGTTTTTAGTTTGCCTGATGTGCAAGCTAAATTGAGCCATTTTATTTTATTGCGCGCCGATCTATCTGCTAATAATGCAGAAGATCGCGCTTTGCTGGAGAAGTTTAAAGTCATTGCGCCGCCAACGGTGTTATTGTTTACAACGCGCGGTCAAGAAAAAGATGCGCATCGTATTGTTGGGGAAATTGATAATAAAGAGTTTTTGCTGCGTATACAGCATTTTTTATCGGAAGCGTGCGATAATAGTATGCGTTGCTGAGAGGTAAACAACATGATTCAACTGCAAACCACATTAACCGCTCCTTTGTCAGCGTTAGAAAAACAAATGGTATCGCACGATGCCATTATCCAAGAATGGTTTGCAGCGCAATGGCAGCTCACCATGCCACCTTTATATGGTTCTGTTGATTTGCGAAATGCAGGATTCAAACTTGCACCCATTGATATGAATCTTTTCCCCGCGGGCTTTAATAATCTCGGGTTAGAAAGTCTTGAGGATGCATCTTACGCTGCGCGGTGCGTAGTAGAAAAAGTGGCGCCAGGGGCGCAGTCTATTTTATTGATTCCAGAAGCGCATACGCGCAACCCGATGTACTGGGAAAATATTCGCGTGTTAAAGCAAATTTTAGTTGGTGCGCGTTATACGGTTAATATTGGGTTTTTGCCATCGGAAGAGACGGCTTTCCCCGCGGAAATCGTGTTATCTTCCGGCGAAAAACTCATTATCGAGCCCTTATTACGTGTTAAGAATACATTACGGCTCCGGGATGTTGAGCCAGATATTATTATACTCAATAATGATCTTTCTCAGGGCATTCCTGATATCTTGCAAGCAGTGAATCAAAAAATTATTCCACCTGCAGAATTAGGCTGGAGTCAGCGCTTAAAATCCGGCCATTTTCAATTTTACGCAAACGTTGTTGATGAATTTGCTGCATTGATTGGTATTGATCCTTGGGTGATCGCACCTTTGTTTAAGCATGGTGGAGAGGTGAATTTTTCGGAACAGTCAGGCATGGATTGTCTGATAGCAGATGTTGATAGGTTATTTAACGACATCAGTCAAAAATACGAAGAATATGGTATTTCTTATCCTCCTTTCGTGATCATCAAAGCAGATGCAGGCACTTATGGTATGGCTGTGATGACCATACGTGATGTGCGGGAGCTGAGCACACTCAATCGTAAACAGCGCACGAAAATGGCAACCACGAAAGGCGGGCAACCTGTGCGTCGTGTGATTGTTCAGGAGGGTGTCTATACTTTTGAAAGAACAGATACAGAATTTGCGACGGCAGAACCCGTTATTTATTTGTTGGGCGAACAAGTGATTGGTGGTTTTTATCGCGTGCATCGCGATCGTGGGGTAGATGAAAACTTGAATTCACCTGGTATGCATTTTCATCCGATGAAAGTGGCTGGTAAATTGGGGCATTGTGAAACACGGTGTTATCTTTACGCGATCATCGCGCAACTCAGTATGTTGGCAGCTGCAAGGGAGATGAAAGATGGTCGTTAAACTAGGCGTTGTGATGGATGCTATTGCAGAGATTGATTACGATACAGATAGTACCTTCGCTATGTTGTTAGAAGCGCAAGGTCGTGGTTGGGATCTGCATTATTTCGAGCAGTCAGCCATTTTTTTACGTGATGGTGTGCCTTGTGGTAATGGGCATCGACTCACTGTGTATCAAGATGCGGCGCATTGGTTTGATCTGGCAGCGCAAAAAACATTGCGCCTTGATGAACTTGATGTTATCTTGATGCGTAAAGACCCACCTGTTAATCAGAATTACATTTACACAACATATCTCTTGGAGCGTGCTGAACGTTTGGGTGTGCTTGTGGTAAATCGTCCACAGGCTCTGCGTGATTGTAATGAAAAAATTTTCGCAGCAGATTTTCCCCAGTGCACGCCTCCTACCTTGGTCACGCAATCTGTTGAAATGTTGCATGATTTTTGGGAGCGCTACTGCGATATTGTTTGTAAACCGTTGGATGGTATGGGTGGCTTTTCTGTTTTTCGTGTCTCAGCAGGGGATGCGAATGCGCCGGTGATTTTTGATAAACTGACGCAACAGGGTCAATGTTGCATCATGGCGCAGCAATTTATCCCAGCGATCAGTGAAGGCGATAAGCGTATTTTATTGGTAGATGGTAAGCCTGTTGATGTTGCTTTAGCGAGAATGCCCCAACCGGGTGATTGGCGAGGTAATTTGGCTGTTGGTGCAAAAGGTGTGTTGCAACCTTTATCGGAGCGAGATCGTTGGATTTGTTCGCAACTATCGCCGGTGTTGCGTGAGCGCGGTTTGTATTTTGTTGGTATTGATGTGATTGGTGATTATTTAACAGAGATTAATGTCACGAGCCCCACAGGCATACGTGAGATAGAAGCGGGATCAGATTGCCGCGTCGCACGCGAGTTGATCGATTTCATTGATAGTAAATGTAGTTGAGGCCTTGTCTCGTATACCCCCTCATCCGCCGGTCGGACCTTCTCCCGGAGGGGGCTTTGTTGAATAAATCGGAAATGCTTTGGGGCACTCGGTGTAACCGAGCCGCGACCGTGAGGGAGCGTCACATGAATCTGATAAAAGATGGTGTAGAACAATGCAACATTTCTACCGTTAGAAGGAATTTAATATCATAAAGTAAGAAATTTCAGCTAAAAATGATCGGACAGTGCACGCTCCCTTACGGTCGCGGCTCG
>DATLOT010000005.1:0-11151 GCA_035536095.1 Gammaproteobacteria bacterium
CTCTTAGCTGAAATTTCTTACTTTATGATATTAAATTGCCTTATAGTGGTTAAGATGTTGCACTGTTATACACCATCTTTTATCAGATTCATGTGACTCCCTGCCGGTCGCGGCTCGGTAACGTAGCTTAGTTTTATTGCAGAGCGTTACGAGACAACCAGATCGTGGTTCAGTTTTACCGCATAAAACAACAACGCAATCAGGTCGTTTACGACCGAAAGCTTTATAGCCCCAGGTAAGCGCGATAGCGCGCAGCCTGGGGTTCAATGCAGCCACTACAAATACAAGCACCGTAGGTGCGTGAGCGATTTTAGTATCGCTACTCAAACAACACAAACGTTTTCACCGGCCTTCCTTCCGGAACAGAAAATGGCATCTCTTTAGATCTAACATACATGCCAGTTGATCGGCCGCCATCTAAATTCAAAGCCGTCGTTATCTTGCTCACACCAAAAATAAAGGGTGAATTTTTTAAGATATTCGCAGCTTCAGATAAAGTCATTGGCGAGGTCACAATAACCAACAGTTTCTTATCACTAGATTGCGCTAATATGGTTCTTTTCTTCGGTGAAAAATAAGACGCTATATCAATCAAACTTCTCTGTAGCACGTTTATACTCGGACTCATATCTCCCCGCTCAATTAATAACGGGCCTGTTTGCATAGCATCTGCTGCAGATAAACAGCGACTCGTTTTTTTCTCCAATAATATCCTGCCGCTCTTATTCACTTGGATACACGAAACCAACAGCGGATCATGCGATGTTTTTGTTAACGTTTTTCCATTCTCAATCAATAAACCAGCAGGTTGAAAATCAGGGGTATAAAAACCACCATTCACAGCAACAGAAGCGTTATTTTCTTCGGCAATTTCTCGAATGGAGCGAGCCGCAACTTGCTTTATCGCTTTCTGTTGGTAAATTTTTGCATGGTAGCTGTCGTTAAAAATGACAACATCTAATGTGATATCACGAGAAGGGAATAGAATGTGTCGATAACTGCCCAATTGATTTTGTAGATTATGCATTTCAATAGCAGGATCAGCACGTACATACCGAGTCCCTGCATCACAATCCAATACCACAAACATGAAACATGCTATTAAAACACGCCAGTATAGCTTCGACTGCTTCCAACACATCATGTCTTTTCTCCTAATCAAATAAACGAATAATCTCTACTTGAGGGAACTGCGTCTTCACCTGCTCTTTGTCTTTTTCCAGAAAAATAAGCTTCAGATGCGGGCCCGCATCTTGTGTAAAATAGACCTCTAATCCCTCTTGACGCAACACCCATATTTTTTGCATCGCAGCCAGCGTTTCTGGCAGACTATAGCAAATCGGCGGCCAGCAACTCAGCATCGTTGCGTGCATCGTCAATGCATTCGATTCCGCTGTACCACCTAATAACGCAAAATTTTTCACATTCAGCGCTTGCCGAATAATCACCAAATCTCTTGCGACTTTTTTAGGCCAGCTATTATATAAGATGCTACCATCAACCGTGCGTTGCATGGCTTCTCGCGAAGAAATTTTCTTCTCTTTATCTGTTAACGCCAAAATACCAATATAA
The DNA here is from genome assembly GCA_035536095.1 of Gammaproteobacteria bacterium. Classification (GTDB taxonomy): domain Bacteria; phylum Pseudomonadota; class Gammaproteobacteria; order DSM-16500; family DSM-16500; genus Aquicella. Next base: position 1,573 of record DATLOT010000005.1, read on the forward strand.
AGTTCCGGCCACTCAATTTCCAGCGGCGTTGCAAAACAATCCATACCATCTTTTGTTAAACCTGCATGCCACTCAACAAATCCCATCCACAAAGAACGCGCCGCGCTACCACTGCCCAACCGAGACAGTATAGAAAGATCCCTATTGGAGAGTTGCCAGTTAAACAAATCTTTTAACGCCAATACCAAAGAAGCAAAACCGCAAGCAGAAGACGCTAGTCCCGAAGCAACCGGAATATTCATCTTGATATCAATTTTGACATACCATTTTTTTTCTAATCTAAACAAATCCAAAAACTGTACGCAACGCTGAACAAAGCCAGAGTCCGCTGCTAGCACTTCATCATTCAATATCACGGTATCGTAAGGTTTATCTTGAAAGACAATACTCGTCATCGCACCTTTTTCAGGTAAGGCGATTGACAAACTGGATGTCATGGGCAAGTTTAATTCCGCATTACGCTTTCCCCAGTATTTGCACAATGCAATATTGGTTGGCGCAAAAGCAAGACCTTTTTCATGATAAGACTCGGTTGGCAATTTTTGCTGAAAAATTCTTTTAATGATATCTGCTTTCTTGAGTGATTCAGGTTTTTTCACAGTACGTTCCTTCTAAAGTCATTTCCACCCAAATACGTGAGACATCTTGATGCTGACCATGGTAACCGTAATGCGAGGGTAATTGTCCTAACCCTATCACACAATCCCCTAGCCCTGCTCCCGATATTTTTGCACCGCTAATACCAAGCTGTTGATTAAGATGCGACGCCATATCACAAAGCTGGGGCGTACTCACACCTAAGGCCTTCATCATACCCTGCTGCGTTGTCATCATCTTCCCAAAACCACCTTCATCACCACTTCGCAATAATGCTATGCCTTCTGTTACACACTGCCCTATCGCATCTACAATACTGCGATACAGTTTCGGAAAAGCAGAAAAATACTCTTCAACTTGCGCAATAGCATCTGTTGTTTTGGTTTTATAACCCGCATACAAAACCGTTAGCGGATACAGCATGTTTATTTTCTCTACCGCCATAGGCTCTGCTTGATAAGCAACGATACCACCATAAACAGAAGCAGCAATATCAGCACCCGATCCTACACCTTGCACACGCCGAACCGCTTCTCGTCCCTGGCGTACTAAATCCAGAGGCGATGTTCGCACCCCTAACCAAGAAACCAACACTGCAAGCGTTGCGACAGTCACAGCAGCCGATGAACCAAAACCAATTTGATCTGAAAAATCAGAATGAATATGCAAATCAAACCCTTTTGTCAATTTTGCCTGAAGCTGCTTAATCGCACTCAAAGCAAATTCAAATGGTTTCTCTACTTTCAATTCTGCTAGATGAGTCACATAAGAACCATAGCAATCCGCATAAAGAGAAATAGTCCAATCATCTCGCGGCGTTAATGTGACAGTCACGCGTTTATCAACCGCGCAAACCAACGCTTGCTTACCAGATAAGACAGCATATTCGCCCAACAACATCAATGATCCTGGCGCACTTGCACTATAAGACATGCACACCTCGCTTCTCACCTGCGATAGACATCAATTCATACCCAAAACGCTGACACAAAAGCGCCACTGCCGCCTTATCTTCTGCCATCACGAGCACCACACCACCCTTATCGCCCGTCACAGCTCCTGCGCCACAAATTTTTGCAGCGCCCTGCATCGCCTCTATCTGCGCGATAAAATGTTGTACTTTCTCTGGCACAACACCAATATGTTTCAATAGTAAATGATTCTGATGAACCATTTCGTAAAAATCAGACATATTTCTCTGCTGCAACGCCATGTCCATTGTTGTCGTCACGGCAGTAAAATCATCTTTTAGCTGTTGCGAGGCAAAATAAGGTTTTACTTGCTCTACACATTGTCCCGTTGTGGAAACAGGAGAACCTGTATTAACAGCATAAAAAGAAAATTCAGGCAAGGGACGCTCTATTAATTCATTTTCTTTCACGTATAAGCACCCGCCACGCAATGCAATGTGCAGATCGAGTCCACTTGATTTACCATGCTGCATATTTTCAGCAACCAAGGCAAGTTGTAACAGCGCTTCGTTTGATAAGGGTTTATTGAGATGATGAGAAATAGCAAGCATCACGCTGAGAATAGTTGCAGCGGAAGAACCCATCCCACAACCCACTGGGATATCCGATGTCACATGAACCTTCACGCCATGCGGCAACGTGAAATTAAATGACTCAGCAAAAATACTCATCGCGAATTGCGCTAATTCAAAAGGTTTTTGCAACACCTCTCGAATGGTAAAATCACCTTGCACAAAACGATGATACTTTCTTTTGATACGATTTTTAAGTTCTCGTAATCCTTGAAAACTCAAACGACTACGATGCGCAATATCTGATAAATCAAAGAAAACCTGCGGTGATTTTTCTTGTGTAACGGTTGCCGTTGCATAACGATTAATAGACATCGCTAAAGCAGGACTACCGTACAGCACAGCATGTTCACCAGACAGGATTAACTTACCAGGCGCAAAGACTTTCATCGTACAGCTTCTTTATACATCAAGGGTGCATCGTTTCCCTCTACAACAGATAAGCAAGGCGGAACACGTTCATAGGAACGTTTATGCTGTTCTATCTGAGAAAGCCTAAACAATCCTGTACGATAAGAGGGCATGGTTTGGCAACTACCATCTTCTGTGTATTTAAACTGATAAAAATCGACATACTCTTGATAACTCAGTATTTGTCGCCCCGCTAATAACTGCTGATGGAATGCTGTATGCAGCATCTTTTGATAACCAGGTTGAATAACACCGCTAAAGTATTCTGCAACAGCGCCGGACCCATAACTATAAAATCCAATGCGCTTTTGTGCTAAATCATCTGATGTGTTATCCAGGAGTGATGCTAAACAAATATAAAGCGCGGCAGTATAGCTATTACCGATTTCTCGATTGTAAAGCAATCCCGCTTCTATGTGATGAATGGAAGCTTGCGTCTTGAATAAATGCTGGTGTGCTTTTTCAACAAGTCTTGGCACAGGCGTGTGATAACAATAAAAGGCATGATCTGCTAATGAACGACCAGACAGCAGACAATATTGCTGCCACGCTTTTTCAAGCAAAGTAAGATACATTTTGCTTGAGTACTTTCCATCCACCAGCGCTTCTTGTAAATAATGTGGTCGCCAAAAATCCATGATGTGCTCCGTCACAACACCATACTCTGGTTCTAACGCAAGCAATCTCGGATTCGCAGACAATAACATCGCAACAGCACCACAACCTTGCGAAGATTCTCCAGAAGACCCTAATCCATATCGCGCAATATCAGAAGCAATCAATAACACTTTTTTAGTGGGATTTTCACGTAAATAAGGCAAAGCAAGTTGTAGCCCAGCCGTTGCACTATAACAAGCTTGTTTTAACTCAACAACACGACAACGTGGGGACAATCCCAACAAAGCATGCACATAAATACCAGCTGCTTTAGAGTAGTCAATGCCAGATTCTGTTGCAAAGAGTAGCATTTCAATCTCATCCAAAGAAGAAACATCTTTGAGTACTTCTATTGCCGCATTAGCCGCCATCGTCACAATATCTTCACCAGGTGGGGACACTGCCATCATGTGTTGCCCTAAACCAGTGCGGTATTTATTGGGATCAACACCACGCGCTTCCGCCAATATTTGCAGCGGCAAGGCATAATGCGATGTATAAAGAGCCATTTTATCGATACCAACTTTATACATTAGGCTGTTTCCTTTCTTTCTAATTTAAGATGACTCTGCATCAACTCACCTTGATTCGTTTGCGCAGCCAGTAAGGATAATTCTCCACATAAAACAGCTGCAGCAGCGATAACAGCCAAACGTCTCGCGTTATACCCCGGCTCTTGCTGATCCTGACATTTAAGTAAGGCTAAATTCTCTGCTACAAAAGGAAGCGTTTTACCACTACCCACTGTTCCGACAATCAAATTCGGCAATGTGGCAGAAAAATAAAGATCTGTGCCACGCACCTCAGCATGCACAATCCCCTGCGAGCCTTCCACAATATTTGCAACATCTTGTCCCGTTGCTAAATAAAAACCGAGTAACATATTCGCAAAATGCGCATTGGCTGTTCTTAATCCACCTGCAACGATATTACCCAGTAGATTTTTTTTAATATGCAAAGAAACGATTTTTTCTGGTGTGGTTTTTAAGAAACGTTTACACAACGCTTCAGAGATTGTAACTTCTGTCACTACATTTTTACCGCGACCCAACAGTCCATTCACAGCCGATACTTTTTTATCAGAACAAAAATTACCGGAAATCGACACATACCTAAGCGCTGGATAATTTTCTAATAGCCACGTCAGTATGTGGTCAGCAGCGAGTGTCACCATGTTATGCCCAGCAGCATCTCCCGTGCGAAAAGCCAGACGCAGATAAAGTAAAGACCCAACAATATGAGGATGCACGTCAACCAGTGTTGCAAAACGACTCGTTTGACTCACCACAGCTTGCAATATCTCTTTCTTTGTTTGAATATCTTGCGTAACAGCGTAAACATCAGCAACGCTATCTGCTTCAACCAAAATAGAGCGCGTCATGCATTCACTCACAAGCGTAGCGCGAATACCGCCGGCGCGCGTACAAACCCGTGCACCGCGATGGGTTGTCGCCCACAGTGGAGACTCTAGCGTCGCCAGAGGCAGATAAACTTCTTCATCCACTTCCTTGCTAATAATTTTGACAGGACCGACTGTCCGCATAGGAATGGTTGCGATTTGTTCTTTATTTTGCCAGCGCATATTTTTCTTGAAAAAATCCAGTTAAGGGTCTATAAATGGCAATCATTCTACTGGAAAATGCGCTATGGCAGCAACAGATTACGTGATTCTTGTTGATGAAAATGATAACAATATCGGCGTAACAGACAAAATGCTGGCACATAGGCACAACCAATTGCATCGCGCGTTTTCGATATTCATCCTCAGCAAGGACACCCCTCCCCAGCTGCTTTTGCAACAACGCGCCGCGGATAAATACCATTCAGCAGGGTTATGGAGCAACACGTGCTGCTCCCACCCCCGCCCAGGGGAATCGGTGATAGCGGCAGGCACACGTCGACTGCAAGAAGAATTTGGCTTAAGCACCACGCTAGAACAGGTTGGTTCATTTCGCTATAACGTTCATTTTCCAAATGGCTTATCTGAGAACGAGCTCGACCACATACTCATCGGTAAAATTTCAAGGGCTATTACAATCACACCCAACCCAGCAGAAATACAGGCCTACCGTTGGGTAGACGTAGGTGTTTTATCGCAAGAAATACAAGAAACACCAACAGCATTCACTTATTGGCTAGAACCGGCTCTTAAAATAGTATTGTCGCATGGACTGAATTAAAGATCTTGTGACATCCGTTTCTATGGACGAAAGCCACGTTTACTTTCACCACTATCTGGCGCCTCAGGTGATTCATCTCGAGGTACTTGCCGTAAAGGTCTCTGCTTAGCCTTCTCAACAAACAAGCTGACAGCATCTGTTGGTTGACTCTGACGATAAATAATAGACAAATCCGCAAGCGCACCCGCAAGTTTGTTCTTTGCTTCTTCAAACTTAGCAGGGTCGCCTAACACACGCTCTAATTCATGACTCATACTCACGATCTGCCCAACGCAGTCTTTTACTTCCCGTGCAAAAGCATCATCATTACTTGGTATGCGTAGTAAATTAATAGCATCAACCTGCAGTCGAAAAGCTTCGTTTATCAGTGTCGTACAAGCACCCGAAAGATCACAGCCTCGATCTCTCATTATTTCAAAGAAACGTACCAAAAACCTAGCAATACCTTGAACAACAGCCTCTTTGGTCGATCGATATGACGGATTCGCTATGGTATCAAAAAGATTTGGCCCACCATGATGCTCTATTCCTTCCCTTCTTACAGCATTAGGAACACGCGCAGCTGTCTGAAAGAAAGAAAGCTCATCCGGATCAGCAATGATGCCTGCCATAATCCTGTCATTTATGTCCTCTACTTCTGCTTTGCCTGCTTTGCCTGCTTTGCGATGTGCTGCAAGTCTTTCTTTTTCTTGCGTGTTAAGTAATTGCATGTTGGCCAGCTGTTCTCTCGGAGCCGCTGCATCAGCTAACGCTCTCTCCGCTCTCACTTGCAACTGCGCACGAGACTCTGACTCCCATTCAGTGCTTGGGCTTGGCAATGCTTCCGTATCGATTAGTTTCAAGTATGTTAGAAAATATAAATGCTTCACTTCTCTATCTAAGGCAGTTAATTTTTGCCCCAGGATATTAAATTGTTGATGACTTGCTTCTTCGTCTACTAAGGAGAGAGTGTCGATACGATCTGCCGTCACTGCAATGTCATGCGCTAACTCAGCCATCCTATTTAAGATTGACAGGGAATCTGCCTTAACAGGCATATCGATCATCGTTTCTGCGGTACTTAGACACGAAGCCTCTACATACCTCGCAATGTCTGCGATTCGCCTCACATCTTCGGTAGATATTTGCTCTGTCAGCGCCAATCTATGAATCTCGTCCCACAACATTCTGACAGACAAATCATTAAAACTGTCGTTTCTTGTTTGCATAGATAATACCCCCATAGGAGATTATAACATAAAATCGGTTTATTTTGTTTAAAAATTGAATTTATTTATTAACTTATTATATTTAAAGTACATTTTTGGATGAAAAATCAAGAAAATAATGACCAAATGGGGGTTTCATTAAATGGGCTTTTTAGGTACAATTCTGTCTGCTTTGACTCCATTATAACTTCCGGAGAAATAACATTGGCAAACACAAGAATTAGCATTAATTTTATCGCTACTGCTTATCAGCATGCTTATGAAAACCAGCATGAAGAGGTGGATAGATTGTATGACATAGCCATCAACAAAGATGAAATGAAGAATGCAATTGTATTAGGTTATGGCCAATGCGGAAATCTTGAGTATGCAACAAAATGGCTTGGGATGGGTGCAAGTCAAGATAGCTACATTTATGGGCTTGCTTTTGGTAATCATGAAGATCTTGTTGTAAAAGCAATTCTATCGTCCAAGCAACCCACAGAACAACGTCGGATGATGATAAGCGCCGCATCAGCTTATGCGCGCACGGAGAATCACGCTCTGGTTTTTCATTATCTTAATTGGTACAAAATCAAAAACCGAGATCCTGCCGACATCTATCAAGCTGTTTTATTTGAATATGCTCGTAGCAACTGTTATGAGGCAGTCAAGAAGCACTTATCCTTCTTAAGTAACGCGTTACAGAAAAAATGCATTCAATATGTACTCGATGGGTTTGCCGAAGGTGGGCATACAGAATCGCTCTCCTGTCTTAAAAAACAACATGAGCAATATCCAATTGATGACGAAGACATTGCTTTTCACTACGCGCGAGGATTACATATTGAACATGCACAACAATTTGTTCTAGAAAATCGCGCTTGTATGGAAACAGTCGCAGAAGGCTACACTGAGGGAATAGGCGAGACAACTATAGAGTCTATTCTGTCGTTACGAAAGAAAATAAAAGACCCCACACATTGGGAGAAAATCATACTTGCTTGCGTTAAACATTTGCATTGGACACACGCGTGGACACCCGAATTACACTTCTTATTTCCAATTTATTTTACGAAACAAATAGAAACGTTACTGTTTTTACAAAGCGCCAGAGAATCTAAACCAAACGTACTGCAATCATTACCTCGAGAAATATTATTCACCGTCTTTGCAGAAGTTGGTCTGTTTTCTTTAAAAGCGAAATTATCACCAAAAGAAATTAGATCAAACGTATTAGAGCCATAACAATCATCGCAAACAACCCAGCAACAACATCATCGAGTATCATCCCTAAGCCGCCCGAGACTTTCTCATCCACCCAAGAAATCGGCCATGGTTTCCAAATATCAAAAAAACGAAACAGTAAAAACCCAAGTAAAATCCAAACAAAACCCTGAGGCGCACCAATCATGGTGACAAAAAAGCCTGCGAACTCATCAATACACATGCCTGGATGATCGTGCACACCAATTTCACGACTCACGCGATCAGACACCCATGCACTGACAAGAATAAAAATGAATACAAAAAAAAGATAAGCAGATAACGATAAAGGCTGTATAAGTAAAAAAATAGGAATTGCCATCAGCGTACCAAAAGTGCCTGGCGCAACAGACGCTGCACCACTTCCTAAACCAAAAGCAAAAAAATACAATGGGTCTGTGAAAACTTTATCAGGCACAGGGGGCAGCACGCGATATCGTTTCTTAATATTTTGCGTACGTAATTTAAACTGGTTCCACCAAGATAGGATACGCATTAACCTGCATTCACCTTCATCATAATATAGGGATTATAGACTTCCGTTTTAAAATCAAATTTCTGATAAAGACCATGCGCATCTTCTGTCATTAAAAACCAGCGGAACACGCCTCTTAACTTGATATGATTAAAAATATATTTGAGCAAAGCTTGCCCTACACCCTTTGAACGATGCGCATCATCGATAAAAACATCCCACAAAGAAGCGAACTCTGAATAATCAGTGACAACACGCGCAAACCCGACTTGCTTTCCTGCATAGTGAACGGAAAAGCAGATAGAATTTTCAACAACTGTCGCAAAACGCTCGAGTGGCAGCCCTGTGGAATAACGTGACGGAATACACAGTAGATTAAACAGATAAGCCAGATCTACTTTTGTTTTATCGGCACTGAACACATAATCTTCATAAGTATCATCAGGATACACTGATTCATAGGGCATAACGTTAAACTCTAGCTTCGTTTATCTAAGACGTATAGAATATCGCACTGATTCACAAGAATCACTAAAAGAGGAGTCTAATTTCAATGAAAAAAATCTTTACCGCTATAACAGTATTTCTTTGCAGCATCATGCTATCTGGATGCCAAAATATGAACAACCAAGATGTAGGCACAATTGCAGGCGGCGTAGCCGGCGGCCTACTTGGTAGCACAGTTGGCCAAGGCGGCGGCAGAATGGTTGCTATTGCAGCTGGCACATTAGCTGGCGCTTACTTAGGCGGCGCGGTAGGCAAGAACATGGATGACAACGATAGAGCGCGAATGAATCAGGCACTAGAGAGTAACAGTATTGGACAACCAGCCTATTGGCAGAACGAACGATCCGGTAATAGCTATCAGGTCACACCGACAAAGAATGTGACTGTTGATGGCAACCAGTATTGTCGCGAATACCGTACGACTGCGAATATTGCAGGCAAGCGTCAACAAATTTACGGTACTGCTTGCAGACAACCTGACGGCTCTTGGAAGACTGCTAGTTAATACAGTATGATGGTCATTATTCATCTCTGAAGCCCAGTCTCGCGTGTCTTCTCCCTTCGAGAAGGCGCCCGGCAAAACCGAGCCGCGACCGTGAGGGAGCGTCACATAAATAGCAAGCGTCACTGTTATTGAACGGTGGCACCTGTTAGTCATGTGACGCTCCCTCACGGTCGCGGCTCGGTAACGCGGCTCAGTTTCGCCGGGCATACTCGAGCGCAAGAGGATACGTTCAACGCTGTTAAAAACCGAAT
>DATLOT010000006.1:0-57573 GCA_035536095.1 Gammaproteobacteria bacterium
TATAACTTTTAGCTGAAATTTCTTACTTTATGATATTAAGTGGTTAAAATGTTGCACTGTTATACACCATCTTTTATCAGATTCATGTGACGCTCCCTCACGGTCGCGGCTCGGTAACGTCATTTCCGATTTATTCAACAACGCCCACCTGAAACGAAGCTACCAAAAATGACGAAAAAGTAATTTTTCTGTCATCCTCTTGTTAATATGTAGCTGCTATGATCTGGATTAATAACTTCTTGATCTCACTAAGGATAACACATGAAAGAAATGCGCAGCTATCTCAATCTTGGCCTACCCTACCTGGTGCAAGAGTGGAAAAAGATGTTTACAACCAAATACTTAGCTTCAGATTTGTTTGCTGGCGTTAGTGTTGCTTTTGTTGCCATCCCCTTATCCCTTGCGATTGCGCTCGCCTCTGGTGTCACGCCGGAAGTTGGGCTTATTACAGCCATTGTTGCAGGTATTGTCTGTGCACTCTTTGGCGGCACACCTTTATCAGTCTGCGGGCCAGCTGCTGCGATGGCTGTTTTGATCGCCTCTAATATTGAAGAATTTGGCAGTGACGTACTGATCTTTCTTTGCTTCACTGCAGGCTGCATGCAGCTCTTAAGCGGTATGTTAGGATTCGGAAAAATAGCGCGTTATGTTCCCCTACCTGTTATTGCCGGATTCACAGCAGGTATCGGCGTCATTATCTTTATCGGCCAGTTACCACGCGTTTTTGGGCTTGCGCCACCACCTGAATCACATATTTTCGCTGTGGTTGCGCATATCACACAATATATTCATCACACAAATATCACCTGCTTAGCGCTCGTTGCCATCACACTCGGTATTATTAAAGGACTACCTAAAGTGCTGCCTAAATTACCCGCTATTTTGGTGGCTGTTATCGTCAGCACAGCAATTACTTATTTTTTCCATCTGCAAGTGCCGCTCATTGGCAGTATGCCGCAATCTTTACCCAAGCCACACGTTCCTGGCTGGCCATCCATACCATTTTCCGAGCTGATATTGAATGCCTTCACCTTATACGTGCTGGCATCTCTTCAGACGCTATTATCTTCAAGCGCTGTCGATAAAATGACGAAAGGCAAAAAACACCACCCTAACCAAGAACTCATTGGCCAGGGCTTAGGCAATATTGCTGTTTCTCTGTTTGGTGGCATTCCTGTTTCCGGCCTGATCGCACGCTCTAGTATTAATGTTCAAGCCGGTGCGAAAACGCGTAGAGCCAGTATTTTCCATGCACTCATTATTTTATTAGCAGTGCTTGCCGTTTCGCCATTTATCAGCATGATTCCCATTGCAGCCTTAGCAGCTGTGCTCGTTTCTATTTCACTTGCCATGGTGGATTATCAGGAATTCTTTAAACTCTGGAGAACCTCACGTTCAGAAGCTTTTATTTATGCGGTGACTTTCTTCACTATCATTTTTGTCGATCTGATTGCAGGGGTACAAGTTGGCCTGGTGGCAGCAGCAGCTATCATATTAATTAAAGCAAGCAAAACGCATTTGTATATTTCAACAACGCGAGAAGATGACACCATCAGACTCTCTCTCACTGGCACACTTTCCTTTCTCTCCAGCGGGAAAATTGCCACATTAAACAAAACGGTGGATGAGTTGCGCCCAGATCAAACCATTATTTTAGACATTTCGACTTTACTTGATATTGACACTTCTGGCGCAAGCGCTATCGTTGATCTTTCAACTTACTGCCAAAATCGGCAAATACATTTCTATCTGATTGGGTTACAGAAAAAATTTGAGCCACTCTTTCATTTATGCGATGGCGAAAAATTGCTCGCACAATACTCTCTTATTTCTGAACAAGAATTACGAAAAAAAGAAACGCATCAAAATATCAAATCTTCGAAGGGTCGTCTCGTACATGGCGTGAAGCGTTTCCATGAAGAACGCAAATTAAGCGACAGACGATTGTTCGACTATATTGCACGCAGGCAAGATCCGCACACTTTATTTATCACTTGCTCTGATAGTCGAATTGTGTCCCCACACATGACCTCTTCAGATCCAGGCGAGCTCTTTATTATTCGCAATATCGGCAACCATATTCCAACTTATCAACCAGGTTCTCAGTACAGTGAATCAGCGGCGATTGACTTTGCATTGAGTAATTTTGACATCACCGACATTGTGGTCTGCGGTCACGCACATTGTGGCGCAATCAATGCTTGTAAAAAAGAAACCGGCGAACTATCGCCTAATGTTAAGCCTTGGATTACGCAAATCCGTGCAGGATTACCGATACACCCTGACTCCTCTATTAATGAACTTTCAAAACTCAATGTCTTGAATCAGTTAGAAAACCTAAAAGGATATCCTATTATCCAACACAAACTGGCAGAAGGCGAAATCACCCTGCATGGCTGGTTCATTGATTTTGATAAGCACGATATTATCGAATGGGATGCAGAAAAGAGAGAATTCTACTCTCTGCTCAATTTAGAGCTGGTGGGATAGCAGAGTGCACGAAACTGGAACCACGCAACCGAGCCGCGACCGTGAGGGAGCGTCACTGGTCAACAGTGACGCTCCCTCACGGTCGCGGCTCGGTTGTGCGCTGCTTAATTTTATCAATGCATCATATTATAATCCAGACTCCACATGATCCATAGCGAGCCGAGAATAATACAGGTTAGAATAACGGCTGTAAAAACAAAGCACATCACATTCAAGCGACCCTGCTCTGTTCGCACATTCATTCGCAAAAAACAAATGAGCTGAACGAAGAATTGCATACAAGCAGCACTGTAAATCACCGTAAAAATAGCCCACTTAGGCAATGTACCTGCCATCACAACATAAAAAGCAAGCAAGGTAAGCAGCACGCACATCACCATGCCAGATAAGTAAATACTTAGTTTTTTCTGACCCGAGCCATAATCCACCTGATTGTGCTGATGATCCATTTACATCGCCCCCATCAAATACACTATCGTAAAAACAAAAATCCAAACAATATCTAGGAAGTTCCAAAACAATCCGAGATAAGTCATGCGCCGTTTCATTGTCTGATTTAATTTAAAGAACGAAAGCTGCACTATCATCGTCAAAATCCACAACAAACCAAACGTCACATGCAATCCATGCGTACCTACCAGCGTGAAGAAAGAAGAAGCTTGCGCGCTATAATCCCAGCGAAAACCTTCTTTAGCAAAATGAATAAACTCATTCACTTCAATGTATAAAAACCCAGCGCCTAATAAAAAAGAGAGAAATAACCACCACACTACACTACCTAATTTTTCTTTATAAATGCTCAAACTCGCAAGACAAAAAGTAAAGTTTGAAGCAAGCAAAAAAAATGTTTCAACCAGTACATCGGGCAAATGAATATAATTTTTTAACTGTAATGTGTGCTCCATCGGCTGGTTTAACACGAGAAAAGTGGTAAACAGACAACCAAATAAAATGCAATCTGTCATGATGTACAACCAAAACCCAAAAACATCTGTTCTATCAGCTTCTGCATGATGATCATGAACACCTACATGCGTTTCTCTCTGCATTAAATGATTCCTTTTATATAATTAAGCTCCGTCTTTTTCACGGTTTCTGCATCAATGTAATAATCTATCTTTGTTTCAAACGTTCTTGCTATCACACTCACCAAAACACCCACAAAACCGACTATGCCGGGAATCCACATATGCCAAATAATCGCAAACCCTGTCAAGCCAGCGAACATCGCAATAATAAATCCCATCGCTGTGTTCTTTGGCATATGAATAGGTGTGTATTCACTGTGTAAATTTAATTTCACTTTGCTTTCTTGCTGATGTTGCTCTTTATTTTCCCATAACTGGTCTATCACGGATACTGTCGGCACTGTTGCAAAATTATAAATAGGCGGCGGAGAAGAAACAGACCACTCCAAGGTTCTGCCGTTCCAAGGGTCACCCGTTTTATCTCTTAGCGCAGCTCTATTCTTTATAGAAACAAAAAGCTGTATGATTTGCATGATAATACCAATGAATATCAATACCATACCAATAGCCGCAATAATAAAATAAGGCTGATATAAGGTGTTTTCATAATGATTCAAGCGACGCATACCGCCATTTAAACCAAGCACATAAAGCGGCATAAAAGCAACGTAAAAACCGATCACCCAGAAATAGAAAGACCATTTCCCCCACTTCTCATCTAATTTAAAACCAAACATCTTTGGAAACCAGTAAATCGCACCTGCAAAATAGCCGAACAACACACCACCAATAATCACATTATGAAAATGTGCAACTAGAAATAGACTGTTATGCAGCTGGAAATCAACGGGCGGAATGGCCAACATTACGCCTGTCATTCCCCCAATGGCAAATGTGGTAAAAAAGGCAGACACCCACAACATAGGGGTATCAAGAATAATGCGCCCCTTGTACATCGTAAAAAGCCAATTAAATACTTTTACGCCTGTTGGCACAGCAATTACCATCGTTGCAATACCAAAAAAGGCATTCACATCAGCACCAGCACCCATGGTGAAAAAGTGATGCACCCAAACAACGAACGATAGAAAAGTGATGATAGCCATTGCCCACACCATGGTGGTATAACCGAAAAGTCTCTTTTGACTAAATGTTGCAACAACTTCTGAAAAAATACCAAAAGCGGGCAGTATCAGAATATAAACCTCTGGGTGACCCCATGCCCAAATCAAATTGATATACATCATATTATTGCCACCGGCAAAATCAGTGAAGAAATGCATCCCAAACACACGATCCAAGGTGAGCAATGCCAGCGTTGCTGTGAGGACAGGAAAAGCAAGCGCAACCAAAATCATTGCACAAAGCACAGACCAGGTAAAAATAGGCATTTTAAAAAACGTCATACCGGGGCAACGCATCCTAAAAATAGTCGCGATAAAGTTGATACCCCCCAAGGTCGTCCCCACACCGGCAATTTGCAAAGACCATATATAGTAATCAACACCCACACCCGGGCTGTAATAGAGCTCAGATAACGTTGGATATGCCAACCAGCCTGTTTCTGCAAATCGACCTAGCACCAAGGAAGCGTTACACAACATCGCCCCAACGAAAGTCAGCCAAAAACTCAATGAGTTGAGATAAGGATAGGCAACATCTCGCGCACCAATCTGCAGCGGTAAGGCAATATTAATGAGCCCAAACATAAATGGCATGGCAACAAAAAAAATCATAATCACGCCGTGCGCTGAGAAAATTTGATCATAGTGTTCAGGTGGTAAAAATCCGGCCGAGTGACCCGCAGCAACAGCTTGCTGAGATCGCATCAATATCGCATCGGAAAATCCTCTCAAAAGCATCACAAAAGATAGTATCAGGTACATAATACCTATTTTTTTGTGGTCAACGCTCGTCACCCACTCATGCCATATATAAGACCATTTTTTATAAAAAGTAATGGAAAATAAAACACCAAAAAATATCATCCCCATAAATAAATCAGCACCTAAAATAATAGGTGCATCAAAAGGAATTGCCTCTACACTCAGATTACCCAACAAAAGATTCTTTAACATGCTTATTCCTTCCCATGTGTTACATTTGTTTGGCGCGGATGAATCGTTCCATAAGTATGTAGATAAAGTTGAACAACGTTATCAAAAAAATCCTTTTTTACATTACTATAAAACGCAGGTTTTTCGTTAATAGAGGGTTTTAATAATATTTGGTAATTTGCGTCATTTAAGAGCAATGGCGATTTCTTTATTTTCTCAACCCAGGCTTTAAACTGTTGAGGTGTCACAACCTCTACTTTAAAATTCATATCTGAAAAACCTTCACCATTATATTGCGTGTTAAGTCCTTCATAGATACCCACTTCATTTGCCAATAAATGCAGGCGCGTACGCATACCTGTCATCGCGTAAATTTGGCTGCCCAGTTGAGGAATAAAAAATGCACTCATTGCCACATTATCAGCTGTAATCCAATATTCAACTTGCTCTCCCACAGGAATTTGCAAATAATTGACTGTCGCAATTCCTTGCTCTGGATAGATAAACAACCACTTCCAAGGCAGTGCGATGGCTTGAACAAGCATGGGTTTTTGAGGATGGCCTGCTAGTCTTTGATACGGATCTAATCGATGTGTTTCTTTCCAGGTAATAATGGCTAAAACAACAATAATCGCACAAGGGATACCCCACCAGAGTGATTCCAAGAAGTAACTATGACTCCAGCGCGGCTTATAATCTCTGATGCGGTGCGACTGCTTATAATGGTAAACAAAGGTAATACTCATAACAATCACAGGCAATACAACAATCAGCATTAAAGCCAGTGTATCAAATAATATTTTGCGCTCTTCAAAAGCAACGATGCCTTTTGGATTTAACATACCGAGTGATTCAATGTCGCAACCCGCTAGAGAACATATTGCCACACAAGTCAATATCATTAAGCTGAGCTTCAATAAGCGTCCAAGAGCGACGCGAAGCATGAGATAGATACCGTACATCTTAGCGAGCATACACACCCCTTAAGATTTTAAGCAAAAACGCCAATCATCCATTTAACGCTACGATACTTTGCATCCTTTAACATATATCCTATGCTGGCATTAATCAAGTAGTCCTCGCAATTGAGATCACAAGCTTTAAAACCGAGCCGCGACCGTGCTGAGCTATCCCCACAAAATATTGTAGGGATTCACCTCTGAAGCCGAGCCTCGCATGTCTTCTCCCGGAGGGGGCGTTGTTGAATAAATCGAAAATGCTCTGTGAGGCACTCGGTGTAACCGAGCCGCGACCGTGATGGAGCGTCGCAGTAAAGCG
Organism: Gammaproteobacteria bacterium; assembly: GCA_035536095.1. Taxonomy (GTDB): domain Bacteria; phylum Pseudomonadota; class Gammaproteobacteria; order DSM-16500; family DSM-16500; genus Aquicella. The sequence goes on from DATLOT010000006.1 coordinate 6,794, forward strand.
CAGTGACGCTCCCTCACGGTCGCGGCTCGGTAACGTCATTTCCGATTTATTCAACAACGCCCCCTCCGGGAGAAGATCCGACCACGCAGATGGGGATATCACGCATAGCGCACCACCAAGCACTTGCGTGCACAAATGATTAGTGCTAGCCTTTTAAAAGGATCTGTTTTACTTAAGGGTACGAAATGGATTACATCATGTTTGCCCGATGGTTTGGGCTTGTTTCTGTTGTTTTTTCTTTAGGTATTTTATTTAACTTAGAAGATGCCCGCCAAATGGCTAAGCATATGGTGGCAAATGAGACAGGTTATATCATGGGTGGCGTTCTACCTGTTATCTTCGGCAGCCTATCCTTGTTATTCATCAGTGCGATTCGCTTTGATTGGAGCTTGCTTGTTGCTTTTGTCGGCACCTGCATGCTTGTTATCGGCACTTTCCGCGTTGTCTTTGTCAAACAGTGGAAGGAGCTATTATCAAAACATCTAGATCAAATTCCTTTTCTCTTTAGTTTATTTGGCCTCATGTTTGGCGTGATTCTTCTTTACGTTGGCTTCATCGCGCAGCATTTTAAGTTTTGATTTATTAAGAGTTATCTTACCCGCCTTGTGATCTTTAATTTCGCGGATGCCTTGCTTGAGCTCTTCAAATAAATTGCGCTTCTTTGTAGTGGTCATTTCCAGTCCTCTATAAAATGGTTGAACTGTGACGCTCCCTCACGGTCGCGGCTCGGTTTTAAAGCCTGCATTCTTCAATTTTAATTCCCTCGAATTCGAGGGAATTAAAAGCATTTCTACCGCCCCTTAGACACACTCACAGAATGCCACGTTGGATTGTTCCAAGGTCCACTCACAGCATAATAATAAGTTGTTGCTTTTGAAACCTGAGAACTGATGACTGTATTCACAGCAAGGGCCGCCAAACCAACCAGCGGCTGCCCCGTCAGCAACGTTGCTGCCAAGGGGATGCTGGAGGTCACATAAGGCGTCACAATTAAAGTGAAGTTATAATCTTTGGCCTGCAGCCCAATACGACCGCGGATACCAACACGCGCAACAGGTCCATCAAAAAATAAATTATCCGTGTTGATATTACCATTCTGTAAGGTTAAATCACCTTTAATAGAATCAAAGCTATATCCTTTTTGGAATATGTCACTGAAATCAAAAGACAAACGACGTGGAATAGTTTGCAAACTAAAGATACTCAACATGCGCCCTAAGTCCATCTTAGCATTCGTTCCCTGTCCAAGATCAACAATACGCCCTTTACCCATCTTAATAGAAGCATGACCACTTAATGTCGCAAGAGAAGGCGCAAAAAGTATATCATTCCAATTCAGATTAAAATCTAATTTTCCTTCACTGGACACAAAATTATGCGCATCAACACCTGCTGCATTCAAAAATTCACTCACTCTCGGCGAATAAGCATTTCCCTGAAGTTGCGTCACATACCCTTTCGCCGATTGCTTACAACTTCCTGTTGCATCTAATTGCATAGCAGGTGCAACGATACGTAATGATTTAATTGTTAAACCAGCCGAACTTGAAACACTTTTTAAAACAATACGCCCCAACGTAATACCATTATAACGCACCTGACTCAAATCTAACGACATAGCAGGCAAAGATTTTAGATCTAATAAAGATGACACAGATTTATTATTCTGCAGCACACTCGCCATATCCAGTTTTTGGAATTGCGCTGTGAATGCAGTATTTGCATTCCATTCTTGTGGCACGACCATTGAACCTACAATCCCTGGACTATTCAGCATCACGTTCCAAGCATTGGGTGTTGGCTTAACCTGTATACGTGCTTGCATGAGTCGTCTATTAAAAAAATCCAGTTGCTTGATAAAAACATCCACTTTCTGCAACACAAGATCAGAAAAATTTGTTTCTTGAGATTGATCTATATAGGATTTCACTTTATCCCAATCCAATTGATCAAATTGACCACTGATATAAAGACCCTTACCTTCAGGCCAGTCCGCTTCCCCTTTTCCAAAACTGACGTTTAAACCTAATAAATGATATTTCTGATGCGCTGTCTTTAGCGTGACAGCAGCTGCCAAAAGATCACCGTAAGTCACCCTTAATTGCAAGGGCTTACTCTCCGGCACAACCATCTCTATATTTGTTTTTCTCACTGCATTTGCTTTTTTTGCATATTGGTCTGGCAAATCAACAGCAATGCCCGTCAGATCCGTTTGCAAATTCAACACCATCGACTGCGTTCCTGAGAAATCAATTTGCCCTGCTACATCCGCGCTACCCTTTAGCACATCATGAAAAGGAATTTTCAACCATTTTTCTAAATCAGCAATCACCAATTTATCGTTAAAATTAGCACGTATAATACTTGATTTTCCCTGCACGATTGTTGCCAGATTAAATGAAATAGCACGACCAAAAAGTTGGCCTTCTACTTTCTCAGCATCTACTGATTTTTCAGTAAAATTCACGACACCCTTTAGCTTTTCTAAAGACAAATTCCACTCATGCGCATCCATTGTCGTATCATGCAAGGTTATTACACCTTTGGCTTGCGTCGTATCAGGGCGGCCAATAGGAACCGTCAGCCCTAATGTCAACTGTAATGGACCGGCGATCTTGACATTTTTAAACATGCGACCCACTGTCGTTTGAAGCGGACTTGCATAGACATAACGCATTGCTTGTGTGAAGTCAGTTTCAATTGTTGCATCCTGCACTGTTAATAATATTGGCAACTGTGTTGCTATATTCGTTAGTAACGCATGCACGCCAACAACAGGCATATTCATCGTTTGCGCGCGCTCTAAGTCTATTTTTAGTGTGTTACGCTCGTAACCCAAGTTGGCACTGATATGTCGTATGAGAGGCCAATCCGGTGCAAAACGAAAATCGATATTGTTTGCAATGGCTGTTATCGAAAAAACCCCTTCATCGTGGTGAAAAGGAAAGTCTTTTAGTAAGCCACGCAACAAAAAATGTCCCGATTTAATCTCACCCGCATAAAAGGCCTGCGACAACCACGACACTAAGCCAGGTTCCATTACCTGAAGCGGTAAATATCGCAGCAAATGCGTTACCTGCTCTAAGGTAAAGTGACTATCTAAGTCTACAAAAGTAGAACCTTTATCGCTTAACAGCAACTTACCACTCACATTAATAGCAACATCACTATTTAAAGCTTGCAACCCTGCTGTACTCACTTCCCACGCTGCTTTCTGATTTTTTTGCCACTGGATATCACCTGAGAGTTGATCAATCTCAATAGGCCGTGAGAATAAATGATTGTACACAATATTCAGTCGATGACTCATTAAAACAAAATGACCTACCGAACCATCCCATTTCAAAGAACCAGAAAGATCGGAAAAACTAGGTATTTTTTGAGAAGGTACGATACTGATACGATTCAACTTAGCAGACAGTTGTAAATTTTTCATGTCTGCTAAATCACCGCTGATAGAAATATTTTGAATACCACCACTTGGTTTTAATTGCGTTAACCATTGCAAGGTTGAGGCATCAAGCAGCCCAGGAAAAGCGGGTAAGTAACCACGGACATCTGCCACGTTAATATAACCTATGTTTATTAACTGAGGCGTGACATTACCTTTTGCATCTGGCATCCAACGTATATAAAAATTTGTCACTGGCCACAAATGCGCTGGCAGATCAATCAACAAATCATCTCCCGCAATAACATGCCCAGCACCTTCTTTTCGCCAACCGACATTACCACTTAATCGATCGATAACATGCGTGGATTTATCTACCTGAGAATACAATTTTAAGTGATAGCCCTGGGATGTTGTTTGTATCGTTTGAAACGCACCGTTTTCCCATGTCATCCAGACCTTTGCGCTCAAGAGACCCTCTTTTACTTGCCATCCTTGCCACACGTGATCCTTGGCCCACTGAGACAAAGAAAACCCAGAAACATAGAGATAAATTTTTGCGCTTAGTTTGTTTAAGTCAAAAACAGCACCTTCCCATTGAATAGCGATTTTTAATTCTGTCGGAATGCCCTGATGTAAAATGGCTTTACCTGTAATACGGTGACTCGTTGCATCATTGACCAGTTTTAAACGATAAAGGGAAAAGAACTTCTTTTCGTTAAGCACATTGGTATAACGTACGTCAATATTGCGCAATGCCAACCGCGGCTGCATAGAGAGCCAACCCATCACATCCTGAAACTTCATCTCGCGATCATAAGGCTGCCCGCTAAACCCACTCAGCGAAGGGAATCCTTTTATCGTAATATCACCTGTTTTCGTTTGTATTAAGTCAACGTCTGACCCATCTAGCATTAATCCACTCGGTATCGCAGTGCGATGCCATATGCTTTGTAGAATCGCAATAGAAACACCAATGTGTTCAACCTGTAAAATAGGTTCGTGAGAGGTTGCATTAAACGCAGTCACATTATCAAAAACAATTTCTGGCTGATACCTTGCCCAAGAAAAGCGTACTTTTTCTATGGTAATTGGCACATGTAAAAATTCACTTCCCCACTTCTCAAAATCGGGGCGATGTTTATTCAAGACAGGAGACAATAACATACCTGCCAGCACAGCAGTAAAGATGACTGCTAAAACAACAGCGAGCAATATGATAAGTTTTTTAAAAACTGACTGCATGGATATTCTTAGTTTCACCATCAACCTCTTCTACAATACTATACACGAATCCAACGACGATAATCATTCATTAGAATAAAAAACCAAGGCCACAATAACATACTTGTTAATGGTGAAAGCCAATACAAATGACTCGACGGTAATTCACCAATAAAACCTTGTATACAGTAGATAATAAATTGATATAACAAGACAAATAACAACACCATCAAGCTTTGCTGCAGTAAAGGGGACACCTTCAGTCTGATATGCAAAGAAGAAACAAGATAAATAACAAAGCTAAGCGCAAGCGCATGCTCGCCCAGCATGCTGCTTGTTAATAAATCTTCAATGATGCCAACCACCCAGGCCACACCAACCCCAACTTGATAAGGCATCACCATCGCCCAGTAAATGAGAACAAGCAATAGCCAGACGGGACGCAGCCACACTGTCCAATCTGGCATGGGCAATAGCATCAGCATCAATGCCATCATGACTGTTAAGATAACCGCTATTATACTACGCATGTTTCTGATACCAAATTAATAAGACTTGTCGCGTACTTTCTAAATGCGCGCTTGGTTGCAAAATCACTTCTGCAAACTGACTTGCCGGGTCCTGACTCACACTCACCACTTTACCAACGGGATATCCTTCAGGATAGTGTCCGCCTAATCCTGATGTAATGAAGAAATCTCCCTGCTTAATTTCAGTTGTTTTAGAAACAAACATCAAACGTAAATTACTAGAATAGCTGTCTCCTACGACAACGGCGCGCACGCCCGTCCTTGTATTCTGTACTGAAATACCACTCTGTGGATCATTAATCAGCAGCACTTCGCTGGTAATTGGCCCGACTTGCACGACCTGCCCCATAATACCATTTGCGTCTAAAACAGGCTGGCCCAAGTAAACGCCATCTTGTGATCCTTTATTTAGTACAACACGATGCATATACGGCTCAAATCTCACCGAGAGAACCTCTGCTATCTTCATTTTTTCTTTCACATGATGAGAAGACTGCAATAAAGATTTGAGATAATTATTTTCAGATTCAATAGCCAGCAAGCGTTGTAATTGAGACTGTAGTAATAATTCATTTGCTTTGAGCTGCAAGTTTTCGCTAACCAGCTTATCGTGTGTATTGATGATGTTTTTTAAATAGGCAAAAATCTGTATTGGCTCGCTGACCATATACTGCAAGGGCGCGATAGGAACAGACAAAGCTGAGCGCACTAACGTAAAGCTTTCCATACGCTTATCCATTACCATTAACATAATGGATATCAGAAAAAAAAGAAAAGTGCGCAGCCCTGACCGTGATTGATAAGTAAATATTGATCGGATATGTTTATTCCTTTAATAAAAAATCCAAGTGTGACAACGAGCCAATCATTTCCAACGCCTTACCACCGCCTCGTGCTACACAAGTTAAGGGTTCGTCAGCGATGATGACAGGCAATCCTGTCTCTTCTATAAACAGACGATCGATATTACGCAGACAAGCTCCCCCGCCTGTTAATATCATACCGCGCTCTGCAATATCAGAAGCCAATTCAGGTGGTGCCTGCTCAAGCGCTGCACGCACTGCACCCAGAATACCAGAAAGCGGCTCTTGTAATGCTTCCAATATTTCATTACTGGTAATGGTAAAGCTGCGAGGCACACCCTCGGACAGGTTGCGACCACGCACTTCCATTTGCAACATTTGATTCATAGGGTATGCCAAGCCAATTTCATGCTTAATACGCTCAGCTGTTGCCTCACCGATAACAGTGCCGTAATTACGACGTACATAACTGATAATCGCTTCATCAAAGCGATCCCCACCGATACGCACAGAAGCCGCATAAACAATGCCATTCAAAGAAATAATGGCGACTTCAGTGGTACCACCACCGATATCAACCACCATAGAACCACGTGCTTCATCAACTGGCATACCTGCTCCCATTGCAGCAGCCATCGGCTCTTCTAGCAAAAATACTTCTCTTGCGCCAGCGCTGATAGCAGATTCTCTAATGGCACGACGTTCTACCTGCGTAGAGCCACAAGGCACTGATACGAGTATGCGGGGACTGGGACGTAAAAATCGACTTGCATGCACCTTACCAATAAAGTGTTTGAGCATTTCTTCTGTCACATAGAAGTCAGCAATCACGCCATCTTTCATTGGCCGTATTGCCCGAATATTATCAGGCGTACGCCCCAACATCAGTTTTGCTTCACTACCGACTGCAACCACATCCCGAGATCCACCGTTACCTTGGCGAATAGCAACAACAGAAGGCTCATTTAAGACGATACCTTGGCCCTTCACATAGACAAGTGTGTTAGCGGTACCAAGATCAATAGACAAATCGGTTGAAAATCTGCCTCGAAGCTTTTTAAACAATAAACGTTTGGACATGGCGAATGGTTCCCTTTGGGAGTTTTCAGGTTGAACTACCTAGGCATTCTAATCAATCTGGAGCGTATCATCAATTAGTTTGCTTGCCGCTCTGCAGCTGGCTACTTTTTAGACCCTGTATAGATTTGTTTACATTCCATGAGTGCTCGTAGCAGAATAGGCCTCTTTCTGAACCTTTTCTGTTTGTATTACCTGGAGCTTTTAATATGTCACTTAGCCAAGAAGATGTGAAAAAAATTGCACACCTTGCACGATTAAATGTGTCTGAAATTGAAACAGCACTTTTTGCCCCTCAGCTTTCAAATATTTTGAATTTTATCAAACAGATGGATCAAGTTCAGACTGCTCAGGTTGAACCGATGGCACACCCTTTGGATGATTTATCACAGCGGCTACGCCCAGATACTATTAACGAACAAGACTTACGCGATAAATATCAACAGATTGCCCCTCAAGCCAAAGATGGGGTTTATCTTGTACCACGCGTTATTGAAGAGGCCTAACACCATGCATAATAAAACAATTGCTGAACTTTCTCGAGGGTTACATGACAAAACATTTTCCAGCGTAGAACTCACTCAACATTATCTGGGTCGCATTAAACAGCATAATGCTGCACTCAACAGTTTTGTGACTATAACAGAGGAGCAAGCGCTGGCAGCTGCCAAACAAGCTGATGCCGTCCTGGCACAAGGGAAAGCCGGTGTGCTAACAGGTATTCCAATTGCACAAAAAGATATTTTTTGTACGGATGGTGTAAGAACCACCTGTGGCTCGAAAATGCTGGATAATTTTATTTCGCCTTATGATGCCACTATTGTCTCGCAATTAAAGGCTGCTGGCACAGTCATGTTGGGGAAAACCAATATGGATGAATTTGCAATGGGCTCTTCCAATGAAACCAGTTACTACGGTACCGTCAAAAATCCTTGGGATTTACAATGCGTACCAGGTGGTTCCTCTGGCGGGTCAGCTGCTGCTGTTGCTGCTCGCCTGGTACCTGGCGCAACGGGTACGGATACAGGGGGGTCGATACGTCAACCTGCAAGCTTATGCAACATCACAGGCATTAAACCGACTTATGGACGCGTTTCGCGTTACGGGATGATTGCTTTTGCCTCTAGTCTAGATCAAGGCGGTGTTTTTACGGCAACGGCGGAAGATGCTGCTTTATTACTACAAGCTATTGCTGGCTTTGATCCTCGCGATTCTACCAGCGTAGATAGACCTGTCCCCGACTACAGCGCCCATCTCAACGACTCCCTAAAGGGAGTACGCATTGGATTGCCTAAAGAATACTTTAATGCTGATCTCGATAGCCGTGTGGCAAAAATCATTCAAGATGCCATTACTGTATACGAAAAGCTGGGCGCAGTAATGCAAGAGGTGAGTTTGCCACATACACCGCTTTCTGTGCCTGCGTATTATGTGATTGCACCTGCTGAGTGTTCTTCCAACCTGGCTCGTTACGATGGTGTACGTTTTGGATACCGTTGCAAGGATCCTGTGAATTTAGAAGATTTGTATAAGCGCTCACGAAGCGAAGGTTTTGGTAATGAAGTGAAACGACGCATCATGATTGGCACTTATGCACTGTCTGCCGGCTACTACGACGCCTATTACATCAAAGCGCAAAAAGTACGCCGTCTCATTCGCGATGATTTTGTAAAAGCATTCGAAACAGTTGATGCTATTTTATCACCAGCTTCTCCTACCCCTGCTTTTAAATTCGGTGAGAAAACAAGTGATCCTATCAGCATGTATTTAGAAGACATCTACACTATTGCAGCTAATTTAGCAGGGTTACCTGGCATGTCTATTCCTGCTGGTTTTATTGGACATCTTCCAGTAGGACTACAGCTGATAGGGCATCTATTTGATGAGGCAAAACTGCTTAATTTTGCGCATCAGTATCAACAAGCTACAGATTGGCACAAGCGCACACCGGAGGGTTTTTAAATGAATTGGGAAACTGTGATTGGTCTTGAAGTGCATGCACAATTATCGACAAAAACTAAAATATTTTCAGGTGCGCCTACACAATTTGGCGCAGAACCCAATACGCAAGCCTGTGCCATTGATTTAGGCATGCCAGGCGTGTTGCCCGTCTTGAATCAAGAAGCGGTGATCATGGCAATTAAATTTGCATTTGGCGCCAATGCAACCGTCGCGCATAAATCAGTATTTGCACGAAAAAATTATTTCTATCCTGATCTACCTAAGGGCTACCAAATCAGCCAATATGAGTTACCTATTGTTGTGGGTGGTTACCTGGATATTCCGCTGGAAGATGGCGGTACAAAGCGTATTCGCTTAACACGCGCACATTTAGAAGAAGACGCAGGGAAATCCTTACACGAAGATTTTCATGGGCTAACAGGTATTGATTTAAATCGTGCTGGCACACCCTTATTGGAAATTGTTTCAGAACCTGAATTACGTTCCGCTAAAGAGGCCGTCTCCTATCTTAAGACGATGCATGCATTAGTGCGCTACTTAGATATTTGCGATGGTAATATGCAAGAAGGCTCATTTAGATGCGATGCCAATGTTTCTGTACGCCGCAAGGGAGAAGAAAAACTCGGTACACGAACCGAATTAAAAAATATCAATTCATTCCGTTTTGTAGAACGTGCTATCAATTATGAAGTTGAGCGTCAAATTAATGTCTTAGAAAGTGGTGGCAAGATCACACAGGAAACACGTTTATACGATCCTAACAAGAATGAAACACGTCCTATGCGTAGCAAAGAAGAAGCGAATGATTACCGTTACTTCCCAGACCCTGATTTATTACCGTTATTAATTAGCGAAGCCACCATTGAAAATGTGCGACGTGCGCTCCCAGAGCTACCACAACAGAAGCGTGAGCGTTTTATGACGCAATATGGTTTAAGTGACTATGATGCGGGCATATTGATCAGCAGTAGAGAAATGGCAACTTATTACGAAGATGTCGTGAGCCAAGGTGCCTCTGCGAAATTAGCAGCCAATTGGATAACAGGTGAGTTATTAGGCGCCCTTAATAAAGCAGGTTTAGAAATTCAAGAAAGCCCCATTTCGGCAACACAACTTGGCCAGCTGATCACTCGCATTATGGATGATACGGTTTCTGGTAAAATTGCTAAGACAATTTTTGAATCGTTGTGGCAAAAAGAAGGCGAAGTTGATGAAATCATTGAAAAGAAAAATTTAAAACAGGTCAGTGATACCGGCGCCATTGACAAATTGATTGACGACATCCTAGCCGCGCACCCACAGCACGTCGCAGATTACCGCGCGGGTAAAGACAAGTTGTTTGGTTTCTTTGTGGGGACGGCGATGAAAGCCTCTGGTGGGAAGGTGAACCCAGGACAGTTGAATGCATTATTAAAAAAGAAACTGGATGGCGGTTAAAAGTTATTCCCCAACTTATACCAGACTTACTCATATACTTATCCACAGAAACTGTGGATAAGAGAGCTAACTGCTCACCTCTGAGATCTTGCTCGGCATGCCTCCTCCCTTTGGGAAGATGCTCGGCAAGACCGAGCCGCGACCGTAAGGGAGCGTTACCGTCGTTGAACAGTGACGCTCCCTTACGGTCGCGGCTCGGTAACGCGGCTCAGTTTTGTCTGGTATACCCGACAGGACGCGAATGGGAGAGTTTTTAGCAGTTGCGGCTCAGTTTCACATTACAACCAGTGCTGTGTATGTGCAATAAGACTAGCAAGACCAACCATGCCACCCGCCATGCTGCCCATCATCCAGAAGAATTGTGACCACATGCGACTCTCAGTCACTTTAAACCGATCATCCATTTTGGCTTCTAAACGATCGATACGCGTATTTACTTTATCCTCTAAGTGATCAATGCGCGTATTTACTTTATCCTCTAAGTGATCAATACGCGTATTCACTCTACTTTCTAAACGTTCCATTTTACTTTCTAAACGCTCCATACGATCGTCCACTTTATCGAACATGCGTCTATTTTCCCGCTGCATATCCAGCAAGGTGCTGTTGATATTCATGACTGCTGCTTCTAAATTAGACATACGCATCCTATGAACGGCATTCGCAGCCGAAAGAGAAATTACGGGAGGATTCTACCCACGCTTGGGCTTATTTTCAACGATTATTCAGTTCATTTAGTACACTTTTGTTGAAAAATAGCCTATTATGATTCCTATGCACAAACAGCCTATCCTACAGCTTCAGGACCTCAGCTTTTCTGAGTTATTTCACTCAGCAGGCCTGATGCGCCTGGATAATCGCTTTATGGCTGAGCTACAAGCAAAACACCCCGATTGGCACGCACAGCTACTCGCCTATCGATCAAAAAATAGTCAACTTGGCACCATTGAAACCAGTGAATTATTAATACGTTGCGCAACCTTCTTAGAGGAGTTTCTCGCCACCCTATTTCATATTGAAGAGGCCGTTGCCCAATCTCAAGCAAAGACACAGTCCCACAATCCCCTCTCCGCTTTTAAAAAATACTTTGTCTTACGCCGTGCAAAAAAAGAAATCGCTAAAGCAGACAACTACCCTGCTTTCAGCGTGCTGACTGAATGGCTTAACACGGAACTGGCAAAAGCACCTTTACACACAGCAGACACTGCGCTGGCTGTTGCACTGCTTGGCACCCAATATGTAAATGCACCCGACATCTATGCCGAACAAATCGAAAAACTTGTGCAATGGTGTGTCCGCGCAATGACAACGCCAGAAGGCCGAGCATTCACAAGCGGTTGGCCAAGTTTTACGATACCAAAACGCATGGATCATTTTGACTTGGTAGCCACAGTCCCCGTCAAACAAGATCATTGCGACAGTCTAGCAGGGCCAAGCTTAAGATTAAGAGATGGTTTTAAGCTCACCGATGAACGTATGGATGCAAGACAAGTACAAGATGAGGTTAACTACTGTATTTATTGCCATGATCACGAAGGAGATTTTTGTTCTAAGGGATTTCCCGTCAAAAAAGGCGAGCCTACATTGGGGTTTAAAAAGAACCCGTTGGATACCTTACTCACAGGATGTCCATTAGAAGAAAAAATTTCTGAAATGCACTTTTTAAAAAAAGAAGGGCGAACCATTGCTTCATTAGCGATGATCATGATTGATAACCCTATGTGTCCAGCAACAGGTGCTCGTATTTGTAATGACTGCATGAAAGCCTGTATCTACCAGAAACAAGACCCTGTCAACATTCCACAAATAGAGACACGTGTGTTAACAGATGTACTCGACCTGCCGTGGGGTGTAGAAATTTATGATTTGCTCACGCGTTGGCACCCGTTACGTCAAGAACAGTGGATCATGAAGCCTTATAATGGATTAAAAGTCATGATTGCAGGTATGGGTCCAGCAGGATTTACACTCGCACATCACTTGCTGCTTGAAGGCTTTGCCGTTGTTGGATTCGATGGTCTCAAAATAGAACCCCTAGATACAACATTACTCACGCAGCCCATTTATGCCTATCACAGTCTCACAGAATCATTAGATGAGCGTCTGATGGCTGGATTTGGCGGTGTGGCAGAGTATGGTATCACTGTGCGATGGGACAAAAATTTCTTAAAGCTCATTTATCTGAGTTTAATGCGTCGTCCTACTTTTCAGGTATTCGGCGGCGTACGATTTGGTGGCACACTGAAGGTAGAAGATGCTTGGGAGATGGGCTTTGACCATCTTGCCGTGGCTGTCGGCGCAGGACTACCCAAAGCGCTCCCTATTCCTGGCAGTATGGCGCAAGGCATGCGCCAAGCAAACGATTTTTTGATGGCTTTACAATTAGGCAACGCTGCTAAGCTAAGCAGTCTCACTAACTTACAAATACGGCTACCTGCTGTGGTTATTGGTGGCGGACTCACGGGCGTTGATACGGCCACAGAGATACAAGCTTACTATATCGTACAAGTTGAAAAAATACTGACACGCTATGAAGCGCTGCTTGAAGCCTCTGATGAAAAGACACTAGAAGCAGCATTTGACCCTCATTCTCTTGACATTTTAAAAGAATATCTCACACATGCTAAAGCCATTCGCGCAGAGCGCGCACTTGCTAACCATGAAAAAAGACACCCTGATTTCATCAAATTAATACATCAATGGGGCGGTGTTACCATTGCTTATAGACGACGCTTACAAGAGTCTCCTGCTTATATTAACAATCACGAAGAACTCATCAAGGCGCTAGAAGAAGGTATTTATTATGCAGAGGGTCTTGATCCCATTGCTGCTGATTTAGATGAAAATGAACATGTTCAAGCATTAATTTGCCGTCAGCGAATACAAAATGAAAATAAAGAATGGGTAACCGTCTCCGAAGAAATACGCCTACCCGCAAAATCCATTTTAGTGGCAACAGGCACACAACCTAATACAGCTTATGAATTCGAGCATCGCGGCACTTTCAAACGTGTCAATTTAAAATATCAACACTATGAAGATGATGCCGATCAACTCAAACATATTGACCATCATCCACACGCTAAAGATCCAGACTTTGGACCCTTCACTTCTTATAATAAAACACCACATCGCGTCAGTTTAATTGGCGACACGCACCCTGCTTTTCATGGTAGCGTTGTCAAAGCAATCGCATCGGGTATGCGCACTTACCCTAAGATTCTCAATTTACTCAAAAATCGCTTGGAAAAAGGCAGCGAAACAGAATATCACACATTCTCAAAAAAGATGAATGAACTGTTCCATGCAAGCATTATCGATATCAAGCGGCAAACAGACAGTATCATCGAGTTAACAATTCACGCTCCACTTGCTACCAAGCATTTCGAAGCAGGACAATTTTATCGCTTACAAAATTTAGAAACACATGCACCACGTATTGAAGAAACATCGCTACAAATGGAACCACTTGCGCTGGTTGCAGCTGAATGCGATAAAAAAGCTGGCACACTCACTTTTATTGTTGCAGAGAAAACAGCAACAGCTAAGTTATGCAAGGTATTAAAAATAGGAGAAACGGTTTCACTGATGGGACCAACAGGTGTGCGCGCTAAAATACCTACCACACCGGAAACAATTCTCATTATTGGGAACCAACATAGTCTCGCTTTTGTACGCAGTTATGGTAAAGCGCTACGCGCTGCTGGTCATCGCGTCATTTATCTAGGTATATTCGAGAACAAAGAAGAAGTTTATTGTCAGCAAGCATTAGAAGCAGCGACAGATGTGATTATTTGGGTAACGTTAACAGGTACGCCAATCACCGCAAATCGTCAAACAGATTTTGTTTCTTGCGAAACAAATATCATCCAAGCACTGCTTGCATATGATGCGCAACATCCAGCCGATGGTTTAGCTAATATAGATGGCATCTTCATTGCCGGCAATACTGACATGTTACGCACTTTTCAAGCAGCGCGTTCTACCTCACTCAAAGAGAAACTAAAGAAGCAGCCGCAGGTCTCTGGCGCTGTTTATGGTAATATGCAATGCATGCTCAAAGGTGTTTGTGCGCAGTGTTTGCAGTGGCAGATTGATCCTCAAACAGGTCAGCGCACAAAAGCGGTATTTGCTTGTTCCTGGCAGGATCAACCTTTAGAAATTATTGATATTGATCATGTTGATACACGACAGCGACAAAACCGCCTCCACGAACAAATGAACAGTTTATGGATTGACCACTTATTCAAAAATAATCCAGATTTAGACAGTATCTGACGAATGGGTTTTGGTACATACTCTCCGCGATTGAAAGCGCGGTTTTTAGCAGCCAGATTGCGAGAGATTAAAACGTTCTGATTGAGAAAAAGCGCAGGAATAGTCATTCTATTTCGAGCTTTTTCGATTGAAGAACGTTTTAAGGTCGACGCAAGATGGCTTGATAAAAACCGTGTTTTTCAATCGCGGAGAGTATATAATGAAGTGTTGTTTTGACTTTTCTAGAGGGTGAATCCATGTCATTAATTATTATACTTATTCTTGTTGCTATTGTTGGTTTTGTTATTCTCACCTATAACCGGTTGATTGGACAAATTGAAGCCGTTCGCAATAATCAGAAACAGATCGATATTCAATTAGATCGTCGATTCAAAGTATTTGAATCGCTTATCGAGGTTGTCAAAAAATACATGGATTATGAAAAAACAACACTGAAAGATGTTGTTGCACTGCGTAACCAAGCGCAACAAGCCAAAGCAGCTGGCGATGAGAAAGCACGCATTGCAGCCGAGAATCAAATTTCTACTATTGCTTCCGGCCTCAATCTTGTTTTTGAACAGTATCCTGATTTAAAAGCAAACCAGAATGCGATGCAATTGCAAGAAACCATTGTGAGCACAGAGAACACATTGGCTTTTGCAAAACAAGCTTATAACGATAGCATTGAACTTTATAATGCAAACAAAAAATCGTTCCCTTCAAATGCGATTGTTGCGACTTTCCGTAGCTCGCTTGATTTTGATTATCCCTACTGGCAATTAAGTGCAGACAAAGTCGCTGAACATGAATCCTATACTGTGAAATTATAAGATAATGGCTGATAATTTAGATAGCTATCATGCTTCTACTGTGGACTGGCGTAATACCTTACGCCAGAATAACAGACGCACTTATGTCGTTATTGCACTGTTCTTCTTAATTTATTGTGCAGTTGGCTTGCTGATAGATGTCTATATGCAATCCGCACATTATCCACGTGCCACCATTTCACAATTACTACATGCCCTGATCACCTTCCAGCTCATGCCCTGGGCAACGCTGATCATGCTGTTTGTAGCAAGTATTTCACTGCTTATCACTTATACATTCTATGATAAATTCATGTTGCTTGGCACGGAATACCATGAAATCAACCCTGAAACAGCAACTGATATTAAGGAAAAACAGCTCTACAATACTGTGCAAGAGATGCAAATCGCGGCTGGATTACGCTACATGCCAAAGGTATTTATTATTAATGCCGATTATATGAATGCTTTTGCAAGCGGATATAGTGAAAAATCTGCTATGATTGCGATTACGCGTGGACTGCTAGAAAAATTAAATCGCGACGAACTACAAGCCGTGATGGCACACGAGCTCAGCCATATCCGCCACCTTGATATCAAACTGACCCTCACTGCTTCACTACTTGCCAACATGACAATCATTGTGCTTGATATGTTTTTCTATAATATGATTTTCAGCAGAGAAGAAGGCGGCGATTCTGAAGACTCTGATCGCTCCACGCGTCAATTACTCTTCATGGTCATTATGATTTTGCGATATGCGCTTCCTATTATTAACGTATTATTACTACTGTATTTAAGTCGTACGCGAGAACTCATGGCCGATGCGGGGTGTGTTCAGCTCACCAGAAATAATCAACCCTTGGCCTCTGCTTTAATCAAGATCCAAAGCGATTATACTGAACATCAGGATGCCTATCGCGCTAAACCTCAAGCACACGAAAACCTACGTAGAGAGTCTTATATTTTCGATCCCACGCAAGCTGGTTTAAGTGGCGCAGCTTCTATCAACGATCTCTTCTCCACACACCCTAGCTTAGAAACACGCCTCGCTGCGCTTGGTTTTAAATCAAAAAAGAGCTTTTAAGGCCATTTTCTGCTATAATATACCTGACAACACTGAAAGATTGCTATTTTGTTTATAAAAATAATGATATTTAACAAAGCATTATAATAAATGCTAAAAAATAGCAAGAGGGACAGAGATGAGCGCCAGCAGAGGTACATATGGTAGCAAAGCTGAGTTTATAGAAGCACTGATAGCCGCTATTAAAAAAAGCGACTTGAGGGGGCTTAATCGCGTATTTAATGCAGAATATATGAATCAATTTCTCTTTCCTGAAAAATGGACAAGACGTCTCACGCAAGAAGACTACAAACACCTCCATACCATTGCCACCAGTAGCGAGACGATTAATAACGACGAAAAAAAGATATTAATCAATTTTTTGGAAGTATGCGCATCGGAAAGAAAGAGTATCGGAAGCGTGAGAGAACAAAAATACAATGACCTATCAAGAATAATCAAAGAAGCACCAACAGAAAAGTTTGATGAGCTGATGCAAAGATGGGTATCCTTTCAATCAGAGTATTTTATATTAGAAGCAATAGAATATTATCAAAGAGAAAATAGAGCAATAACAGAACCGGTAAATCTATTACTCAATGATTTCAAGTTGAACATGATAAGAGCCATCAAAGAAAGATACGACATACATCGTCTACAGGCAAATTACAAGGCTTCTTTTAATCAGATAAAAGCAGGCATGACAGAAAACATCTTTTCACAGCCTAAAGATCCTGCTCTATCAGCAGATAAGCAATTAATAACAGCAATGGAAGTTATTCGAAGTGCAATGACTGTTTCATCAGGCCAATCCTTGGCAAGCACAAAAGAATCATTGGATAATATGACAAGGCGACAACAAGAGGCAAGAAAAATTATCAAGGAACTAAAAACAAGAGAGGCCAGTTTAATAAACATAAGAGACGACATAAGCAGAACATACCCTAACAGAGAAAAAGAAATTCGAGAAGTCGATCGCATGATAGGAAAAATAAGAGAAAATATCATCGCCTTAGGGGAAGGAGTGAAAGCATCTGAATTATCAGCTTACATACAGCAATCAAAAAATATCCTTACATCAAGCTCTGTCATGGCATCACTAAAAATATTAAGTGACTTAGAAAAAAATGCAGAAAAAAATCACCCAGACACAGAATATCTGGCTATCATTAAGGAAACATCAAAACAGATGAGACGTGCAATATTGCAATATTTATTAGATGATAGCATGACAGAGCTAGAAAGAATAACACGAGCAGCAGAGCTGATAGAAAAAACTGAGGAATTTAAAGCAAGATATGATCACATTGAGTCTCTACAATTAATAAAGATGATAGATGATATTCAAGGAAAGTATGAAGAAATTATAAGAAGCCCATACAACGAAGGCGAAAGAGAAATTCGATCAAATATTGGAAGGTTACCATCCACTCTAAAAACATATCTAGAGGGATATATCAGTGAAGCAGAATTCATTGAACGTAATATCACGCTTTCCCAAAGTATGATTGATCAACTAAAAAATCAGAACATCGCAGCCAAAACAATCATGGCTGAGACAGAACCTGGAAAGCAAGAGACATTTTTAGATATCCCTCTTATGAATAGAAGTGGCGCATTACTAACTGAGTTCAGAATGTTATTAGAAAACATCAGTGAAATCAAATTTCATACTGAAACAAAATTGGATGATCTTTTCCTCATCAGAGAGACAAAACATAACATTATTAGATTTGTGATGAATGCATTGAATGAATTAAAAAAAATTCTGAATCCTATCACTTCAGATGAAGAACAAAGAACGATGGATTATGTAGACGCAACTGTTATACGATTACTTTACCAATACTCAAATAATGAAATGACAGATGGTATGTTTCATGAAGAGATGGAAAAATCATTAAAGAATTCGCATAGCTTGCTTTTTGGTATCAGTCAAAAATATCAACGTCTTCTACATAATCTGGAAAGCTTATACAATGAAGATTTGAAAGAAGCAATGGAGAAGTTAATCCGGTTTAAAGCAGAGAAACCATTAACAAGAGAGTCTCACCTTGACAAGAATCACGTTATCGCTGCGGCATATCATAAACTACATGGAATTGAAGATCGCCTACGCACGCTTCTTGGGACCACTTCTCGGAAGGTTTTTTTTGACATGGATAAATCTTTGACAGAAAAATTAACGGAAGGAGATTTTTCACAACAAGAGATGCATTTTATACGTTGCATAAACGATAGGCTAGACCATTTAGAAGACACAATGGCGTTATTGCAAAAAATAAAAATATTAAAAAAACAGAAAGGACTCTCCCCCGAAAAAGAAGCAGATACAGATGTATTTTCTAAAGAAGAAGTTGCAATAATGGATAATGTTTCAAAATACCTGCATGGCTCAAAAACACGCGTACAATTTATTACTTTTCTTGATCGTATAAAAATAAAAATAAGTGAGGATTTTTTCATAAAAGAAAAAGAAAAAGAAAAAGAAGAAGAATGGGATGAGATAGAAGCGCCTCTAAAAAGCACTGCGATAGATGAGGTGAGAGACAGATTAAAGGAGCAGCAAGTCGACATAATGAAAAAAAGAATGGAAACTGCGTCATCAAGCCTTCTTGATTTACGTGAAAAAATAGATGCCTTAAGTATTCGCAGCCTCAATCCAGTGATGCACAAAGCTTATTTCGAATCTTTCTCGCTTTTAGAAGAAAGATTGTCTTACAAAAATCTATTAAGTAAGTACCATTTCTACAAGCAGAAAAGGTCACGAGAAGAAATCTATCCTACGACAACAGATCGCATGGAAAAAGAAACAGCAGAAGAAGCACTAGATAAACATATTAAGGAAATAGACCTTGCTCTGGATAAAATGCGGGATCTTTACCCTCAAATCATGTTACTACTTCAACTAGAAGAATTAGGCAATAAATTTGATGAGATTAAAATGGAGTTAGTTTTCAATATATATGATTATATCACTGACGCTATCAAACGAGACGTATTTGTTGGAAAATACAATGGCTTTCAAACAGAAATGACACGATTAAAAAACGATATTGCATCAAAATCTCAGATAATAGACGAGAGCGAGATACATTATAATAAAATAGAAAGAACGATAAAGGATTTATTAACTGCGATAGACAACATACTCCAGAAGGCAGGCATACCAGATGCCAAAAAACTACCAGAAAAATTAAACAAACAGCAACAAGCAGCACTTACGCTTAAGAGAGAAATGAACGAAGCAATATTGGCATACAAAAAAGGAATATTTCATAATGACGATACCACACCTGGTGATACTTTCAAACAAAGATACAAAGACGTTAAAAACGCGTACAAAGCAGCACTCTCACCATCTATATTTGGCCTTTATACAGGAATTGATTACCTTATCGACTTTCAAGCGGTCAATGATGAGATCGACGATTTACCAGCTTATAACGATCGAGCACATTACCGTATCATGAGCGAATCTCCAGAGTCCAGACGGAGAGAAGAAGAGTTGCTAGCATCTCAATGCTTCTCAGCATCTTCCACAGAAACTCAAGAAAGCCAACCTACCCCACCCCAAAAAAATCAGATGAGGCGAAAGATGAGCAACAGCCGAGATAAACACAACAAAGCCACTCCTACAAAAGAATCGACGGCCGCTGTTATAGAAGCAGCAATCAAATCGCACTTAAAAGAAATAGATAGAAATATCATCAAAAAATCGGAAGCTAAAAAACGACTGGAACCAATTGGGAAAAAAGTAGAAGACAATATAGTCGCAATAATGGAAAACGCCATATTAGACGATTCATCCAAATTGGAAAAATTGAAAAACATTAATAAAGCATTAGAGAGAACGTCTTTTTTTATGAAAGAATTTTTATCGGACGGAAAAGACAAACTATTACGCTTATCGGATAAAGCAGAAAAAGATGAGAAATCTACTCTCACTGAAACCATTAGCCTTGCTTTTTCAGCAATATTAGAAAAAACAGAAGAAGAAACACTAAAAAAATTAGATTCTTTTTTAGAAGAACAACATCAAAACATGGAACATATGGAAGAAGCGAGAGAAAAACTGATTGCGTCTTTTTTAGATGATGCTAACAGAATTCAAAAAAAATATAAAGATATAGAAAAATTAGGATCAGAAATAAGACTTATCCAGGAACACACAGCAGACATAGTAACACACAAAATAACTATTACAGAAAATAAAAAACAGATCAACGATCTCATGCTTCTTTTAGAAGAAAATATTAAAAAATATCTGACAGGGAAAATCCCTCAAGATGATTTTATCAAACAAAATGCATCCTATTTCAAGACAATAACAGATACATTAGACAAAATGCAGGAAAAAATAAATACAAGCGAAGTTAAAAGTAAAATCACTCAAGCAACAATGCCTGTTATCACAAGTGACGCCAATCTATTCATTAAAAATATGACCTCCCTCATTCAATCACGAATGCTATCAGAAGACTTGCGGCATACAAACCCATCAGACAGCACAGAAGAAGATGCTGACAACTATAGAAATAAAAAACATAAAGTTATCAAATATGCAAAAATCGAAATGGAGAATATATTCAAGTCTTTTATCGATAAAAAAGGTAGCGCGAACTTAGAATCAACAATAGTTGCATACGAGAATTGTCGCGTTGCTTTACATGCACTCTATCAATATTCACAGAATATATTAACAGAAACTCAATTTGAGAAAATTATCCAAGATATTTTTCCAACAGAAGATGAGCTACAACTGGATGCGCTCGTTCCATCCTCCTTTGACGACGATGAATCACATGCCGCCATCGAATTTAGAAAGCAATTAAAATATAGAATAGCACAATTAAAAACATTAGAAATTGCCGCATCTAACAAAGTCAGTCTTAAGGAAGAGTTGATTATCAATCTAAAAATATCGAAAGATATTATGGTAGAAACAAGAAAAAAAATAGAAATAAAAGAAACAGACAGCAACAACGAAGTCATATCGATAATCAATAGTGCAATAAATAAGATAGATGTCAATATCGCTGCACTCACACATGAAACAAACACAGAAAATGTCTCTACTCTTACACAATTGGCAGAAGGTATGATTGCATCTTCTTCTACCATCAAATCACTACAGACATTAGATGCATTAGAGAAAGACGTATTAGAACATTATAAAGGCACACCGTATGAAGCGATTATAATGGGAAAATCAGCACGGCATAGAGATGAAATAAAAACACACTTGAATAATAATACGGTGAAAGGGGTAGATAGGATAATACAAGCAGCACAACTGACAGGAGAAGTGAATAAATTGAGAGAAAGATACGACCATCTTGAGAGCCTAGCATTTATAAAAACGATGAACAATATTCAAAAAAAATACGAAGAGCTTACAAAAGACTTGCGCGAAGATACTCTGCTAGAAATTAAACCATTTATTGAGAAATTAGAACGCAATATGCATGCGTATCTCATGGGAGATATCTCTGAAGCAACATTTATTGATACCCATACAAAATTATCTTTGGCAATAACACAAGAATTGCGGGATCAACATGTTGCAGAAAGAAAAGTAACAATTCATCCTGAGAAAGGGAGCCCTAAGAAAGCGTCAGATAATGTATTTATGAATAAAAAAGGCGAGATGTTGATAGCATTTAGAATGTTATTAGAGAGTTTGCATGGTGCAACATTTCACGTCCAAACAAAATCAAATGATCCCTACAGGGAGAGAAAACAAGCCATTATTACATTTACCATGGAAAAATTTAAAGAATGCATTGGACATTACATCGATAGAGAAGATGTGCATCGTATGCAACATGCATTAACGAAAAAACAACCAACGGATATAGAATCGCTATATGCTGCAAACAGTGATGCCATGAGAGCATTATATCATTATTCAGGTAATGATATGTCAGATTCTGACTTTTTAGCATACATGAAAGGATTATTAGAATATGTTCATCCTATTCTTTCTCGATTAGACAGAACATACATCCAAAAACTAGACAATATGAAAATTCTCTCCGGGGAGTTAGATAAAGAAATAAAAGAACTAGAAAAATTACAGCTCGGAGGAATGCAAAGAAATGTTCCGGTTACGCTGGATCCCCATGATGACAAACATAAAACTAAAGAAATAGTGAAAATAAAACTCAATAAGATTCACGAACAACTGACTGAGCTTGCTAAAAGCTCTGTTGTATCTCTTATGCAGATACACCTCTTCTTATCTGATAAATTAATGAATGACGACTTCTCAGAAAAAGAAATGGTCTTTGTGCTTGCGTTAAATGATAAACTGGATCACTTAGAAAAAGCAATGGAATTGCTTTACAAAATAAAGATCCTGCGGGAAAAGAAATATCCCCCCACAAAAACAGACCAGATGCCTCAAAAACTCGGATCTTCGGAAATTGACATTGTGAATAATATTAAATTCTATCTCGATGGCAAGATCACACCTGATCAATTTATTACTTCTCTTTACCGTATAGAAATAGAAATAAATGAAATTTTCACCAAAAACAATTTTACGATAAGCAGTAGTGAAAATAAAAGTGAATGGGAATATATTGACACACACAAACGCAGCCCCTCAGTTGGAAAATATCATGACTTTCAAACAGCGGTCGATCTCTTAGAAGGAAAAATGAAGCGAGCGCCTGAAGTAGAACAAGTAGAAAGAACCCTACAGCAGCTATCAGACGCTATCGATAAAATACTAACCAGTGCGGGCATAACTGATATCAATCACCCGCCAGTAAAACCAAACAATCAACAGAAGGCAGCGCTTCATTTTGCACAGAGTATGAATGCAGCCATTTCTGAATACCAAGCAGGAACATCCGGCGAAACCAGATCTGCCGATACTTTCCGGCAGAAATACAAAGAAATTTTCACAAAAGCGCTCACAGCATTCAAGCCAGGCGTTGTGTCAACATTCACACCGACTATGTTCAATACTAGCTCTGCTGACCCCAAGCTTTATCACATGCTTGAGACGCTCCGTGAGAAAATGCATCGTGATATGAGCGCCTTACCAAACTATGGCGATGCAGTGGATCGCTACACGACGACGGAATCACCAGAGAGCAAGCAGGCAGTTGATGAAGCTGCATCAGCTGACATTGCAGCTGCTATCGCTGAGGCCATGAGTGATACTGTAGATAGCAGCACACCAACATCTTCCTCACCTCCTAAACGCCCCTCACAATGACACACAACCATAGCCCCGAATAAACACCAAACCTTCGGCTGCAATACCGAGCCGCGCTAAGCCAAGCGTCACCGTTATTGAACAGTGACTCCCTGCCGGTCGCGGCTCAGTATCAGCTTCACAGGCGGACGTTACCTGCTAGTAACCTGAGCACATACAAAAAAACAGATTGAGAGTGTTCTCTTAAAGCGCTATGATGGATAACATCGGGTGTTAAGGAAGATGCCGCTGCATGAGAAAACTGCTTCTCTGGCTGTCACTTGTTTTTCTGCAATCCTTATTATCCCTTTCTGCACAAGCGCTTACACCCCCTCACTATGGTATGACACTCTCTGTTCCCCTGGTTACCAAAGAACCGCCTCACCTACGCGGCTTTCAGTTCATGCTAAACTACGACCCAGGCAATCTGATTTATAAGAAGCTAAGTCTTTATTTTGATGGAGGATTTTCCCATTTCTCAGATGGCACTGTCCCCTATTATACGGGATTAAATATCTACTCTGCTGCACCTGTGCTACGTTACCACCTGCAAAAAGAAGGCCTGGTTTCCCCTTATCTTGAGCTTAGTATCGGCCTATCCTACCTCACACGCACGCGCTTGGAATACCGGAACTTAGGCATACATTTTGCTTTCCAAGACCGTGTGGGTATTGGCGCGTTAATTGGGCAGTCCGAAAGATTCTCAGTTGGGCTGCATGCTGTACACTATTCAAATGCCCGCCTATCCGCACATAATTCTGGTATCACCATACCACTCATGTTGGATATTGGTTATCGATTTTAGACTCTTGCTGAGTTAGGATCGTTATCTGCAACAAGAGATAAAGGCCAGATGAAAAAACGCACATCCATTAAAGATCATTTACAAGAAATTGCATTAACCAAACGACGGTCAATGATAGGACTGTTCGTTATTTGTACTTTTCTTTGCCTACTCATTGCCCGCTTAGCTTATTTACAAATCGTGAAGCACCCCCTTTATGTCACGCTGGCATTAGAGAATAGCGTTGATTTAGTACCGATTGAACCAAGCAGGGGTTTAATTTACGACAGAAACGGCGTATTGCTTGCAGAAAACATCCCCGTCTTTAGTCTAGATGTGATTCCCGTTCAAGTGACTAATTTACAAAAAACATTAACTTATCTCAGCAGTATTGTTCCTCTCACCGCAAATGAATTGAATCAATTTTATAAGCAACTCAAGCAGCACCGCCGGTTTGAAGAAATACCCTTAAAGCTACAATTAAGTGAAAGCGAAGTCGCGCACTTTGTCGAGAACCAGCACCATTTTCCGGGCATTTTAATCAAAGCACGCCTATTGCGACATTACCCACAAAGCGAGCATTTCAGTCACGTGCTTGGCTATGTGGGTCGCATTAATGCACAGGAGTTAGAGACAATTGACCCTGTTAACTACAGCGCAAGCCACTATATTGGAAAACTGGGCATAGAGAGATACTATGAAGAGGAATTGCATGGCTTGGTTGGATATGAACAAACTGAGAATGATGCCAGTGGCAAGTCTGTTCGTACGCTAAAACAGATAAAAGGCACGCCTGGTAACAATATTTACCTCACCATAGATAGCAGATTACAACTTGCAACAGAAAATGCGTTCAAGGGCAAACGAGGCGCTGCAGTCATCATACAACCGCAAACAGGGCAAGTGCTAGCCATGGTCAGTATGCCAAGCTATGACCCCAATGTCTTTGTCACAGGTATCAGCCAAAAAGATTACCAAACGCTTCAAAATGCTGAAGATAAACCTCTCTTTAATCGCGCCATTCGAGGCCTTTATCCATTGGCTTCAACAGTTAAGCCTTATCTCAGTTTAAAGGGATTGAATGAAAATTTTATCACACCGGATTATCATCTTTACGACCCAGGGTGGTTCAAGTTACCAACGAGCTCACATATTTACCACGATTGGCAACGTTACGGGCATGGTAATGTTGATATGAACGTAGCCATCACAGCATCTTGCGACATTTATTTCTTCGAATTAGGTAAGCGAATGGGTATTCGCCGCATTGATGATATTCTAACAGAATTTGGCTTTGGCGCCCCCACAGGTATTGATTTGGACGATGAGTTACCGGGCATTGTTGCCTCACCAGCTTGGAAACAACGCGTTAAGCATGCGCATTGGTACGAAGGAGATACGATCATCTCCTCCATAGGACAAGGTTCCATGCAGGCCACACCCTTACAACTTGCTGTTGCGGTTGCAACACTGGCCAACCGAGGGCAACATTTTGCGCCCTATCTCTTGCTTGGCGAGCAAATACCAGGTCAAGCTTATCATCCTCAACCACCGGTGCCACTCGACAAAATACAACTCAAAAACAATGCTTATTGGGAACAGGTCATTGCAGGCATGCAAAATGTCACGCTTTCCCCTAACGGAACAGCTTATCGCGCTTTCATCAATAATCATGCTTATACGGTGGCCGCTAAAACAGGTACAGCGCAAGTTATTGCAAAGCATAACCATAATGGGGAAACAGAGAATCAAGACAACTTACCTGAAAAATTTCGCGATCATAATCTGTTTATCGCATTCGCGCCTGTTGATCATCCCACAATTGCGCTTGCTATTATTACTGAAAATAGCCACGTTGCCGCCATCGTGGCTAGAGATATCCTAGACAGCTATTTCAATGTACAAAGGCCTTCACCATGATATCATCCAATCGATCCCCTTCTGCCCTATACCACCCAAGCTATCTTTCCAGGGTGCTCGCTTTTTTGCAATATATTCACGTTGATTTTACTCTCTTGCTATTTATTAGCTTTATTTGCTGTGCCGGTTTAATTGTGCTTTATAGTGCAAGCAGCCAAAGCCTACCGATGATTGAAAACCAAGTAGGACATTATCTCGTTGGTTTTGGTATCATGCTCACGCTCGCGCAGATTTCACCTGTCTCTTTGCAGCGTACTGCACTGCCTATTTATTTGTTTGGATTCTCTTTACTTGTTGTTGTTTTACTCTTTGGGCACATTGGAAAAGGTGCGCAGCGCTGGCTTAACTTAGGCTTGGTACACATTCAGCCATCAGAAATCATGAAATTAGCCATTCCTATGTTACTTGCTTGGTATTACAGTAAAATACACCTCCCTATCACGACGCGATCACTATTGCTCGCCCTGCCCATCATTTTTATTCCTGCCTTCCTCACAGCCAAGCAACCAGATTTGGGAACTGCTATCGTTTTAACAATCGCAGGTGCAAGCGTTCTGTTTTTTGCCGGCCTGAGTAAACGCATTATGACAGCTGCTTTCACACTCCTGGCAGCTTGTATTCCATTTGCTTGGTATATACTGCATGATTATCAACGACAGCGGATACTCACTTTTCTAAACCCTGAGCGGGATCCCTTAGGCAAGGGGTACCACATCATTCAATCAAAGATCGCGATAGGTTCGGGTGGTATTTTTGGCAAAGGCTGGTTAAATGGCACACAATCTCACTTGCACTTTCTGCCAGAGCACACCACGGATTTTATCTTTGCTGTCTGCGGTGAAGAATTTGGTTTCCTTGGCGGTATTATTCTGATTACACTGTACATGCTTGTTTTCTTGAGGGGGCTATCTATCACGCTTCACGCACAAGACACCTTCTCTCGACTATTAGCAGGCAGTATTACATTTACTTTTTTTGTTTCTTTTTTTACCAATATTGGTATGGTAACTGGCATTTTACCTGTAGTCGGAATTCCGTTACCATTGATAAGCTACGGTGGTTCATCGATGATAACGCTCATGGCAAGTTTTGGGATTTTAATGTCTATACAAACGCATCGAAAATTAGTCACGGCATAGCCCAATAAAAATGGATGGCATAAACATGTTTAGATTTTTTGCTTCACTGATACTTTTTTTCTCACTGCTGTCTTCTGCTTATGCAGACGCTGCCTTTGTGAATCGACAAGATGTACATGATTTCATAGAACATATGGTTCATCGTTATCATTTCAAAAAATCAGAGCTAGTCGCTTTATTTAGTCAAGTGAAGATACGACCGCAGGTCATGCACCATATCAATAAACCGCTAGAGAAGGAATTCTGGCGAACTTACCAGATGCTTTTTGTGAATGAGTGGCGCATACAACACGGTGTGGAATACTGGCAGGCGCATGAAGCGACTTTAAACAGAGCAGAGCAGGTCTACGGTGTCCCTGCTGGGATTATTGTCGCTACGATTGGTATTGAAACGAAATACGGGCAAAAGATGGGAGAATATCGCGTCATTGATTCACTCTCTAATATTGCTTTTAGCAATTCTACGCGTAAAGATTTTTTCCAGAATGAGTTACAGGAATTTCTGTTATTGGTTCGTGAACAGCATCTTAATCCTTTAAAAATCATGGGCTCTTATGCTGGTGCTATTGGGCAACCACAGTTTATGCCCAGCAGTTATCGCCGCTACGCTGTGAAATTCTCACCAAGAGGCCCTATTGATCTTATACACAATGATGCAGACGTGATTGGCAGTGTTGCTAATTACTATAAAAGGCATGGTTGGAAGAAAGAGCAGCCTATTGCAGCGCCTGTGTTACTTTTGAGTAACCGTTACAGTTACCTTTTAGAACACAATAAAATTCAATTTCCGCTCACAGCGGGTGCGTTACCCAATTACGGTATTATTCCAAAAACAAAAATTGACCCCGATGATGCTGAGCTTCACGTGCAATTGGTTGCACTTGAGAGTCGCTATAACACGGAATACTGGGTTGGTTTCAATAACTTCAGTGTGATTAAACTTTATAACCCCAGTGATCTTTATGCGATGGCGGTTTATCAGTTGGCGTCTTATACACGAGCACTTCGGGATAAGTTAGATCATGCTTAACACTGGGTGGAAACGCCCGTCTGCGGGCACCTTTGAACGAAGATTTTTTGGAAAAACACTCACATACTACGTGTATGCTCGCATTTTTCCAAAAAATCTTCGTCCAAATCTGCCTCGCAGCCGAGCGTTTGATGTTTATGTGGTGGGACTACTTTTGTTAGTTGGTTCTTTATTCACCTTATCAGGTTGTTCGCATGTCCAGCAAGATGGCGCGCCCAATTTTTATGTTGATGAAAGAAAAGTGCCTGATGCTGTGCCTAAATGTGAACCTCTAGCGAAGTATGGTAATATGCGTAGTTATTACGCAAGAGGGAAGCGTTATTACGTTCTACGCTCGAGCAAAAATTACGAGGCGACGGGCACTGCATCTTGGTATGGTACGCGGTTTCATCGTGTACGCACATCCAGTGGTGAGCGTTATAATATGCTAGCGATGACAGCTGCGCATAAGACTTTGCCTTTACCAACGTATTTAGAAGTGACTAATTTAAAAAATGGTCGCAAGGTGATTGTGAAAGTGAACGACCGCGGCCCTTTTCACGGAAATCGCATTATTGATTTATCTTATGTTGCAGCCAAAAAGCTTCACATGATGGGGCACGGTACGACCGTCGTGCATATCAAAGCCATCGACCCTGCGACTTATCGAGAACATCTATGGTTTGGATCTAACAGACAACTCGCCCATCGTCACAAAAAAATCCCCCGCCACTTTGCCCGTAACTAGGTATCAGCGGTAATCATCTGAGAAGCTATTTTAAAATCGCTCACGCGCCTACGGCGCTTAACCGTGGGTGTGTTGCCATTACCCCGGCCTTCGGATTGCTACTACCCCGGCCTTCGGATTGCTACGCTTCGCTTCGCAATCCTCAGCCGGGGCTATAAAACTTGCGGCCGTAAACGGCCTGTCTTTATACATAAGTATTGTGATACTTCTAAAGCTAAGTTTCGCATGTCTTCTCCCTCCGGGGGCTTTGTTGAATAAATCGGAGATGGCCTAGGAGGCACTCGGTGTAACCGAGCCGCGACCGGCAGGGAGCGTCACTGTGCTATAGCTTTTAGCTGAAATTTCTTACTTTATGATATTAAGGTGCCATTTAATGGTAGAAATGTTGCATTGTTTTACACCAGCTTTTATCAGATTCATGCGACGCTCCCTGCCGGTCGTGGCTCGGTTACGCCATCTCCGATTTATTCAACAAAGCCCCCTCCGGGAGAAGATGCCCGACAGGGCAGATGAGGGGGTATCAATTCGTATGACATTGAATCCCACTATACTCCCTCATCCGGCCTGCATGCGGGGTTTAGCCTCAGAGGTGATCATTCAATAACAACGCAATCAGGTCGTTTACGACCGAAAGCTTTATAGCCCCAGGTAAGCGCGATAGCGCGCAGCCTGGGGTTAAATGCACCCACACAGATACAAGCACCGAAGGTGCGTGAGCAATTTTAAGATAGCCTCTCAATCAGCGCACTATTGCTAATAATCTCCACATTCGCGTCCAATAAACGCAAGGTAAGCATTTCATCCACGTTAACCCACCGCAGTTGCTGGCCTTCTCTAGGCGCTGGTTCTCCGATGTAATCAGTCACCTGCCAGACCTCGATGGAAACTGTTTTCTCAGGGTAAGTATGCTTGTGTTCAAGCATAAATGTCGCGGCACACACTTGAATACCTAGCTCTTCATCTAACTCGCGCTTTAAGGCTTCCTCTCCTGTTTCATTCAACTCAATTTTACCACCAGGAAATTCCCAATAACCAGAATACGGCTTATCTGGCGGCCTATCAGCCACCAGTAATTTATCACCTTTCTTTAAAATACCCACTGCAACACGAACCATCTCACACCTACTCTGGACTACCTTCTATTCGACCATGACATTGCTTATACTTCTTACCAGATTCGCATGGGCAAGGATCATTACGACCTATCTTAGACACTTCACGCATCACTGTTCGCGGCGCTGAGACTTCCTCTTCAACCACCACACCCTCACCGGCCAAGGCCGCAACACCTCCATGTTGATACGACATGGTTTTGCTACTGATCGCCTGACGATGCTGCGCCTCAAGTTGTTGCACTTCTTCCTCTACTCTCACTTCAAACTTACTCAACGCTGAAACCACATCCGTATTAATCTTATCAAGCAGCTGAGAAAACAGCTCAAACGATTCACGTTTATATTCTTGCTTAGGATTCTTTTGCGCATATCCGCGTAAGTGAATACCCTGTCGCAGATAATCCATCGCCGCCAAATGCTCGCGCCAATTCGTATCTAACATCTGCAACATGATGGCTTTTTGGAATTGATGTATAATCTTATCACCAACTTGCACTTTTTTAGCTTCAAAGGCCTCTTGAAAAGCTGAGAAAATACGTTCTCTCAGCTTTTCTTCATCTATTGCATCATCTTTTAGCCACTCCGCCAATGGCAGATTGAGATTAAACTGATTAGCAAGATGCAGCTCCAACCCGGGAATATCCCATTCCTCTTCCATGCTCTGTGGTGGTACATAAGCATCTATAGCAAGCGCTATCACTCTCACACTGATATCTGTAATCAGCGCATCAATATTATCAGCAACCAACACTTCATCGCGTTGACCATAAATCACCTTACGCTGCTCATTTGCCACATCATCATACTCAAGCAGCTGTTTACGCACATCAAAGTTATACGCTTCTACTTTACGTTGCGCGTTCTCTATACTTTTTGATAACAGTTTTGATTCTAACGCAACGCCCTTTTCCATCCCAATGCGCTGCATAATGGCATTCAATCGCTCACCACCAAAAATTCTTAATAAGTTATCTTGTAAGGAAAGGTAGAAACGCGATTTTCCTGGGTCACCCTGCCGACCAGAACGGCCTCGCAGCTGATTATCAATACGCCTAGACTCGTGACGTTCAGTGCCTAGCACATACAAGCCACCCGCTTGCACAACCTCTTCGTGACGCTTTTCCCACTCAGCACGATGCTTGATGACCTGTTCTTCCGAAGGATTATCTAACGCGTCTAGCTCCGCCTTTAAATTACCACCTAATACAATATCCGTACCACGGCCTGCCATGTTTGTTGCAATGGTGACCGTACCAGGACGACCAGCCTCTGCAATAATCTGCGCTTCTTTTTCATGGAACTTTGCATTCAACACTTGGTGTGGAATTTTTTCACGTGTTAACAATTGAGATAAATGTTCAGACGCCTCAATAGAGGTTGTCCCCACCAAGATAGGTTGGCGACTGGCATTTACCTGTTTGATATCCGCTAAAATAGCAGAGAATTTCTCTTCTGCAGACATATAAACAAAATCAGGGTGATCAGCACGCACCATTGTTTTATGCGTTGGAATAACTATCACTTCCAAGCCATAAATTTGTTGAAACTCATACGCTTCTGTATCAGCCGTCCCTGTCATACCAGCTAATTTTTGGTAGAGACGGAAATAATTCTGGAAAGTAATAGAAGCGAGTGTTTGATTCTCTTGATTGACTTTAACGCCCTCTTTTGCCTCAATTGCCTGATGCAACCCTTCCGACCAACGTCGACCCGGCATTGTGCGGCCGGTGTGTTCATCAACAATCACGACTTCACCTTCTTTCACAAGATACTCAACATCACGATGGAACAAGGCATGGGCGCGTAATGCAGCATAAATATGATGCATCAGCATGATATTATGCGCATCATACAAATTTTCATCTTGCTGAATGAGCCCAGCTTTTTGTAATAATTCCTCAACATGCTGATGACCTTCTTCACTCAAGAAGGCCTGTTTAGATTTTTCATCGATACTATAATCACCGGGAGATTCTTTATCAGCTTGTCGACGCAGCTGAGGGATAAGCGCATTGATCTTACGGTACAAGTCAACATTATCTTCAGCAGCGCCCGAGATAATCAGCGGCGTGCGCGCTTCATCAACCAAGATAGAATCGACTTCATCTATAATACCAAAATATAATCCACGCTGAACTTTTTGGTCTTTTTCGAAAACCATATTATCGCGCAAATAATCAAAACCAAATTCATTATTTGTGCCATATGTAATATCTGCCCGATACGCTTCTTGTTTACGCGCCGGTAACATACCATGCAAATTAACATCAACTGTTAACCCTAAAAAATCATACAGCGGACGCATCCACTCTGCATCGCGTTTCGCCAAATAATCGTTCACCGTGATAATATGTATATTTTTGCCGGTTAATGCATTTAAGTAAGCTGCCAAGGTAGACATCAGTGTTTTACCTTCACCTGTGCGCATCTCCGCAATATTACCGGTATGCATGACCATGCCGCCGATGAGCTGCACATCAAAGTGACGCATACCAAGAGACCGCTTCGAGGCCTCACGCACCACAGCAAAAACTTCAGGCAGTAGCTCCTCTAATGTTTTACCAGCGGCAACCTGTTCCTTAAATTCGACTGTCTTAGCCCGTAATTGCGCATCAGACAAAGGGGAAATACTTGCCTCTAATGCATTAATTTTATCAACCGTTTTCCACATGCGCCGTAACACACGTTGATTGCGACTACCTAACACATTTGTAAAAATACGATTTAGCATGCGATACCATCTTTAATTAAGGAAAAATAAGTACTATCTGGCTTTCCCATCACCAGGAAGTGCCAGAACCGAAAAATTAAGGTATCATCTCATATTTAGGCCAATCTGAAAACAAGTTCAGAGGTATGATTTTGACAACAACGCTCCCGCCACAAGCAAATGCCTTTTTACAGACCAGTCATCAGGAATTAGGGCAACTTTTTATTAAAATAAAGAAAATACAAGCACTTAATAAACGCTTTCAACTTTACTTAGACAACACACTTGCTCCCCACTGCGAGATTGCACATATTGTAGACACAACACTGATACTCATCGCAGCAAATGCTGCTGTTGCGACACAAATACGGTACCAGTCTGCTGAATTGATAAATAAATGTAAAAAAGACCCTTTGTTTCGGCATATTACCCATATTGCGTGCAAGGTCAGCCCCTTTAGCAAACACATCACCCTGCGTAAAAACGGCTCCCCCGCAACAAAAATGTCGCCCCTCTCAGCAGAGACCTCACGGATTGTTCAAAGCATTGCGGCGTCTATTCAAGACCCCAAAATAAGGGAGGTTTTGTTAAGGATTGCCGGGAATACGTAGGACTCTAGGCGTCTGCGAACAGGGACTTCATGTAAAAGATGGGCGAGTCCACCTCATTATCTTCAAACGTCACAAACTCCCAAGCATCACGCTGCGCCAGTAATTCACGCAGCAGTTTGTTATTCAACGCATGGCCTGACTTAAATCCTGTAAACGCACCAATGAGACTGGAGCCCAATAAATACAAATCACCAATTGCATCTAAAATTTTATGCCGAACAAACTCGTTTTCGTAGCGCAACCCATCTTCATTGAGCACCTTAAATTCATCAATCGCAATGGCGTTATGTAGACTTGCGCCCCTCGCTAAGTTCATGGATTGTAATCTTTCAAAATCCTTCATGAACCCAAAGGTACGCGCCCGACTCACTTCCTTAATATAAGAAAGACTGGAAAAATCCAGTACAGCTGTCTTTGTATGGGCTTTAAAAATAGGGTGATCGAAATCTACGGTGAAAGTCACTTTAAAACCATCAAATGGTTCAAAACATGCCCATTTATCACCATCTTTGACTTTCACCTTCTTTTTAATACGTATGAACCGCTTAGGCGCTGCCTGTTCTTCAACACCAGCAGACTGCAATAAGAACACAAAAGGCCCTGCGCTCCCATCCATAATGGGAATCTCAGAAGCTGATACATCCACATAAGCATTATCTATGCCAAAGCCTGCAAAAGCAGACAATAAATGCTCTACAGTGGCCACACGCGTCGTGCCTTTCATCAACGTGGTCGAAAGTCGGGTATCACCCACATATTCAGCCAAAGCAGGGATTTCAACAGCGGAAGGTTCGCCAAGCGAGTCCATCTGTCTGACGAAAATAATACCCGTATCCACAGGAGCCGGGCGCAACACAATTTTTGCCTGTTCACCACCATGCAAGGTTGTACCCACTGCACTGATGACATTTTTAAGCGTACGTTGTCTAATCATTCCTTGGTTCTAATCTTTCTAAAGTGACATTCATCAATACTACCACAAAAGCCACTTTAGGCAAATTGATTATAATATAAACAATTCACCTGATTAGCAACTTCCACCAAATTAATTTCTGTTAAGATAAAGCATTACATTAAAATATTCAAGTTATCCTTCAACTTCATCCGGCACCTCTTCCTTGCGCCGCAAGAAAGCAGGGATATCTAAATAATCCATCTCATGCTGCATCTCAGCAGGCGAAGAAGCAAATTGTGCTTGTTGAGGCTGCGCGACCGACTGTTGCTGCAAAGATGACGGCACAGATAAATTTGGTTGGCGCCGCATAATAGCCGGTTTATCCAACTCCAGATAGTCAACTTGCGCTTCCGGCACCTTCATATGCTCAACCATTGGAATTTTAAAAGCCGTTGCTGCTTGCCGACGACCCAAACCTGTCACAATCACAGTCACACGCACTTCGTCGCGTAATTCTGTATCAATAACAGTACCCACAACCACTGTTGCACTCTCAGAGGTAATCGCTTTCATCACCTCACCCACTTCTTCAAACTCACCGATAGAAAGATCTAAGCCTGCCGTGATATTAACCAACACACCCTTGGCACCACTTAAATCCACATCTTCCAGCAATGGACTTGCAATCGCCGCTTCTGCCGCCAATCTTGCACGATTATCGCCAGACGCCGTACCTGTCCCCATCATCGCCATGCCCATTTCGGACATCACTGTGCGAACATCCGCAAAATCCACGTTGATCAAACCAGGACGCGTAATTAACTCTGCAATACCTTGAACAGCACCCCGTAACACATCATTTGCTGCTTTGAAAGCATTGATGAGCGTGACATTTTTGCCTAATACAGTCAGTAATTTATTGTTAGGAATCGTAATAAGAGAATCAACATACTGAGAAAGATTAGCAATACCCTGCTCCGCCGTTTGTAAGCGCATTTTACCTTCAAACGAAAAAGGCTTAGTCGTCACAGCGACCGTTAAAATACCCATTTCTTTTGCAACTTGCGCAAAAACAGGCGCAGCACCTGTACCTGTACCACCCCCCATCCCCGCTGCTAAAAAAACCATATCTGCACCGGTTAAAACAACCCGTATTTTCTCTCTATCTTCTTCTGCAGCGCGACGACCCACTTCAGGATCTGCCCCTGCGCCTAAACCACGTGTAATTGTCTCACCTAATTGAATGATTGTGTCAGCTGATGAACGCGTTAAAGCTTGCGAATCTGTATTCGCACAGATAAATTCTACACCTTCAATATGACTGGCCATCATATTTTCAATCGCATTGCCGCCACCACCACCAATACCAACGACCTTAATCACCGCGTTTTGACGGCATGTATCTAATAATTCAAACGTTACACCACTCATGACAGCACCTCTTAATCATTCTTAAAAATTACCCTGAAACCAGCTTTTCATTTTCGCCCACAAGCTATTCATCGTCGCTGGTTGATCGACAACACTACCTAACTGGCTTTGCCGCTGCTGCAACGCATACATGAGCAGACCAATACCCGTTGCATACGTCGGGTTATGTATAATGTCAGACAGTCCTGTCACACGATCAGGGACGCCAATACGTACTGGCATTTTAAATATCCGTTCTGCTAATTCTTGCGCACCCGCAATCTTAGAGGCACCGCCCGTTAATACGATACCTGCTGCAATAAATTTTTCTAAACCGCTACGCTTTAATTCATTCAGCGCCAAAGTAAATAGCTCTTCATACCGTGCTTCTATTACCTCTGTCAGCACCATTCTGGATAAAGAACGGACAGCGCGATCACCCACTGTAGCCACTTCAATCATTTCACTGGGATCAACGAGGTCTTGCGAAGCACAACCATATTTAATTTTCACCACTTCTGCATTGCGCGTTGGTGTGCGTAAGGCAATGGCGACATCATTCGTTACCTGATCACCCGCAATGGGTATCACGGCTGTATGGCGAATCACACCATCTGTATAAATGGCGATATCACTTGTTCCGCCACCAATATCAATCATACAAACGCCTAATTCTTTCTCATCTTCATTTAAAACGGAATAACTCGAGGCAAATTGTTCCAATACAATATCAGTCGCATCCAAACCACAACGTTTCATACATTTCACAATATTTTGCGCAGCACTGACCGCTCCCGTAACAACCAATACTTTAGCTTCTAATCGCACGCCCGACATACCAAGTGGCTCTCGAATAGCATCTTGACCATCAATCACATATTCCTGTGGCAAGACATGTATTACCTTATCGCCCGGCGGTATAGCAATTGCCTGGGCAGCTTCTATCACCCTGTCAATATCATTCTGTGAAACCTCTCGATTACGAATAGCAACAATACCATCCGACTTCACACTATGAATATGGCTACCTGCAATACCCGCAAAAGCGGAGAAAATCTCGCATCCAGCCATTTCTTCTGCGGCCTCAACAGAGCGCTGTATCGATTGGACGGTAGAATCAACATTTACCACCACCCCTTTCTTCAAACCCTGCGAAGGGTGAGACCCCAAGCCAATCACATTTAATTTACCGTCTTGGCCAGGTTCGGCTACCAATGTCACCACTTTTGAGGTACCAATATCAATAGCAAATAACAAATTATTCGTCGGCTTATTCGATGCCATGTTCTTTTTTCCACCTTACTGCAATGCCATTAGGATAACGCAAATCCACATACTCTATCTCGCCCACGCGCTCCCCAATCATCTTGGGATAGACACGGACAAGCTGACGCATACGCGCCAGTACCTCTTTATGTCCCATTTCTATAAACACCCCATTATCCAATCTTACTCTTAAAGAAAGATAAGGTGTCAACTCCAAATAAGAAATCTTAGCATGTAATGGAACTAATAAGCGATTAATGTCGTTAAAATAATGCAACATTAATAGCTGCTTACCAACAGGACCCACAAAAGCAGGCAAAGTATCTGGGTAACTTTTTGTTTCTGGAGAAAAAAATTCTCCATCAGATGCCAATAAAATTTGGGAGCCTCGTTGCATGCGTTGCATCCAGCGCGCAACAGCCTGCTTCTCTATCATTACAATCTGGAGCTGGTCTGGCCAAATACGTTTAACGTAAATGTCCCCTATCCAGGCTATCTGTAACAAATGATCACGAATGGCATCCACATTGACGGCAAAAAACCCCTCCCCTACCATGTGCTGTACCGCTTCTTTTAATTCTTGTTGGTTTACCCTATGCGCACCATACACACGCACCGTTCGAATAGGGAAAGTATAAGAGAGTTTACATTCATTTACTACTAATAATCCAATAGATAAGAAGCTTATGAGAAAAATAACTTTAAGTATAGAGAAATATCTACTCACCAGAAAATGCCTTACCCATAATACAAACTTCTGTTTTTAGGCAAATACCCGTTCTTTCCAACACAATCTCCGCAACTTCTAAAATCAACTTTTCAATATGGGTCGCTGTGCCTTGGCCTTCATTGATAATGAAATTAGCGTGTTTATGCGACACAGAAGCCTGCCCAATTGTCTTACCTTTCAATCCACAAGACTCTATCAAACGCCCGGCATGATTTCCTGGCGGGTTACGAAAAACAGAGCCACAATTTGCCGTCCCTGTTGGCTGTGTTAAGTTACGTTTTTCCAATAGGTTACGTATATCATTTAAAGATTTTTCTTTATCTCCCGCCTGCAATGCAAAATGCCCAGCAACAAACCATTCATCTGGCTGACCAATAACATGCCTATATCCAATTTCAAAGTCGGATGGTAGCCGTATTTTGATTTCGCCAGCACGATTAATTGTCTCAACAGCAGAGACATACTGCCACGTCTCTCCATTGAAACACCCTGCATTCATAGCCAAAGCACCGCCTACTGTACCAGGAATACCGGCCATAAACTCAAGGCCTGCCAATCGCGCGCGCGCGCTGTAACGCGCCAGCTGACCAGCTGAAACACCCGCTCCTGAACGAATATGCGTTGCGTCAATGTTTGCCAAGTCCATGAGCGCACCTTGGGTAATAATCACAAAACCCCCAATGCCGCCATCACGCACCAGTGTATTACTTCCCAACCCTAACCAGGTCACAGGCATTTCGACTGGGACATAAGGTAAAACACGAGATAAATCTTCTAAATCTTTGGGTATATAAAGAAATTCAGCAGGGCCGCCTGCGCGCCAAGAGGTATAATGCGACAAAGACTCATTTTTGAGTAATTGACCTTTCGCTATCTGTTCTAACGCACCTAAGTCACCCATATCAATTTTTCACAACCTCTTTCAATGCACTTGCCGCCAGCTGTAGCGCAATGGCGCCAATATTACCCGCGCCCTGCATAAGCAGAATATCACCATCTTGCAAGGTTTGCGCCAGTACTGTTGGCAACATCTGATGATCCTTAACGAAAACAGGCGATAAACGCCCACCCTGCTTGATAGCATCAGCTAAAGAAGCACCATCTGCACCAGCAATCACAGACTCACCAGCCGAATACACATCAAGTAATATCAATCTATCAGGCAGCGACAATACCTCGCAAAAATCATTAAACAAATCACGTGTACGCGTGTAACGATGCGGCTGATAAACCATCACGATTCGCTGATGAGGCCAACTCTCTCTTGCCGCCTGTAGCGTTGCAGCAACCTCCCGCGGGTGATGGCCGTAATCATCCACCAGGGTCGCATACCCACCTGCCTGAACAGGAAACTGGCCCAATATCTGAAACCGTCTATCAACACCCGCAAAGTGTGACAATGCTTCTACAATCTTGGTATCCTGCACCTTCAACTCAGAAGCAACAGCAATGGCAGCCAACGCATTCAATACATTGTGACGCCCCGGTAAATTCAGCGTCACAGAAAGCGGCGGCAGCCCTTTTGGGCGTTCAACAACAAATTTTGTTTGCATACCAGATTGCACATAATGCGACGTTCTAAAATCAGCATCTGGATGCATACCATAAGTCACAATAGGCCTGGACAGGCACGGCATAATCTCTCGCACAACCGGATCATCCATACACAGCACCGCCAACCCATAGAAAGGCAAACGATGTATAAACTCAATAAATGTTTTTTTAAGCTCAGCAAAATCGCCATGGTAAGTTTCCATGTGATCTTGATCAATGTTAGTTATAATTGAAATCATTGGCTTAAGGAATAAAAATGAAGCATCACTTTCATCTGCTTCTGCAACCAAGTAGTGACCCTGCCCCAAACGTGCATTACTGCCCACGCTATTCAATCTACCACCAATCACGAACGTTGGGTCTAACGCTGCTTCTGCTAAAATACAGGTGACTAAGCTCGTCGTTGTCGTTTTGCCATGCGTACCCGCAACAGCCACGCCATAGCGAAATCGCATTAACTCACCTAGCATTTCAGCTCTAGGCACCACAGGAATACGAAGACGACGCGCAGCTTCAAATTCTGGGTTCGTCTTATCTACTGCTGATGAACGCACAATCACATCAGCACCCTGAATATGCTCAGCTGCATGCCCCTGATAGATCGTTGCACCCATCACTCTTAGCCACTGCGTCAATGCATTATCAGATAAATCAGAACCAGATACACGATAACCCTGACGTAACAATACTTCGGCAATACCTGCCATCCCTGCGCCACCAATACCCACAAAGTGAATATGCTTGATGTGCCCCATCTCTAACATCCAACTCAAAGGAATACCTCCTGACAAGCTTTAACTACCGCATTGACGGCCTCTGTACGACGCAATTGATAAGCCGCCATTGCCATTGCATGGCGTTTCGCGGGTGATTGCGCCAACTGCTGAATCATTTCCGCTAAAGAGGCTGCTGTCAATCCTGATTGTGGCACACAAAACGCTGCCTGATGCGATACCAAGAATTGCGCATTTGCTGTTTGATGATCACCTGCCGCATAAGGAAAAGGAATGAGAATCGCGCCGAGCCCCGCTGCACATAGCTCAGCGACAGTGAGCGCACCAGCCCGACAAATCACAAAATCAGCCCACGCATAAGCGCCCGCCATATCTTTAATAAATGGCTTTAAGTTAACGCTTAATCCTATTGATTCATAATGTTTTTTTGATTCTTCGAAATGCTTGTCGCCTGTTTGATGCAACACTTCTGGCCTGACATCTGCCGGCATCTGATACAGTGCATCTGCAACAACTTTATTGAGTGCTGTGGCACCCAAACTCCCCCCCAACACCAGCAATCGGAATGGGCGATCAGACTGAAAGCGCTCAACAGGCGCGGGCAATGCGGCAATCTCTTGCCTGACGGGGTTACCAATAAAGTTCACCTTGGTGGCAGGTCTAAAAGCAGTGGGAAATCCTGCTAGCACACGTTTTGAAAAATAAGAGAGTATTTTGTTTGTCAGCCCCGCGATGGCATTCTGCTCATGTATGATCAAAGTTCGACCACTTAACCAGCTCGCAATCCCGCCTGGACCACTGGCAAAACCACCCATGCCG
This sequence comes from Gammaproteobacteria bacterium, assembly GCA_035536095.1. Lineage (GTDB taxonomy): Bacteria > Pseudomonadota > Gammaproteobacteria > DSM-16500 > DSM-16500 > Aquicella. The sequence continues at coordinate 48,004 of DATLOT010000006.1, forward strand.
ATCACCACGTCTGGTTTAATTTTTTGCATCACACGCAAAGACTGCCATAAGGCTCTCAGAAGTTGAAAAGGCGCTTTCAAAAGAGAACCCGCACCTTTACCCCTTAAACCAGTGACCGAGATAAGATGCAGATTGATGCCAGCCTCTGGCACTAATTTTGCTTCCAACCCACGAGCAGTACCTAACCAATGAACCTCAAGCTGATTTTTGCGTAATTCTTCAGCAACAGCAAGCCCGGGAAAAACGTGCCCGCCTGTACCGCCCGCCATAATCAAAATTCGCTTCAGCTTCTTCATGCTAATTCCTCTCTTGCGAGGAGTATAACATCAGATCATGAGAGGATCATCAAGCAGAAGCGGCGTTGTTGAATAAATCGAAAATGCTCTGTGAGGCACTCGGTGTAACCGAGCCGCGACCATAAGGGAGCGTCGCAGTAAAGCGCAGTGACGCTCCCTTACGGTCGCGGCTCGGTAACGTCATTTCCGATTTATTCAACAACGCCAGCAGAAGCGGGAGCACAGGAAATCAGAGAAATTCAGCCAACATAGTAGAATTATCAACAGACCCTAAGCGATTTTCATGATCAATACGCAGCAATAGGGCGATGACGATGCAATTAATGAGCACGCTGCTGCCCCCATAACTCATCAGAGGCAAGGTCAGACCCTTTGTTGGCAGCAAGCCTGAATTAACGCCCATACTGACAGTAAACTGTATCGCTATCCACAACCCTAGCCCATAAGCTAAGTAACCCGCAAAATGCCTATTGAGCCGCTGAGCCTGCCGCGCGATACCAAATACACGAAACACCAAGAATAAAAACAGCCCCATGATAAACAACATGCCAACCAGTCCCAACTCCTCAGCAATCACAGCGAATAAAAAATCAGTATGCGCCTCAGGCAAATAGAACATTTTCTGAATACTCTTTCCCAACCCAGCACCAAACCAGCCACCCCTACCGAATGCAATGAGGGATTGCGTCAATTGGTAACCTGTATCAAAAGGGCGCGCCCAAGGATTCAAAAAGGTTGTTAATCGCGCCAAACGATAAGGCGCAGACACGGCAATCACTGCCATCACACCCACAACGCTCGTCATGAGTACAGTAAAATGCCGCAACCGCATCCCTGCTAAAAACATCATCCCCAGTGTTGTTGCCGTCACAACAACAGTGGAACCAAAATCAGGCTCCTTCAATAACAGCAAAGCAATGATCGCCAGCACAACCAGTGGCTTAATAAAACCACTGAGTTGCTTTTTAATCTCGCTATTACGTCTAACTAAATAACCCGCCATAAAAATAACGATTGTTAATTTTGTCAACTCAGATACTTGGAAGCTTAAAGGACCATAACCAATCCATCGCGCACTACCATTAATGCTGTGCCCTAACCCAGGAATCAAGACAAGCGCTAAGGCCATCATTGTCCCTAACATCAGCAGGCCGCCTGATTTTTCCCAATAATCCGTATGAATTCGCACAACTACCGCACCCAACAAAACGCCTAATGTTAAATAAACAAGCTGCTTAAAAAGAAAATAAAAAGGTTGGTGCATAAGTTTATCTGAAATCACAATAGAAGCAGATGTCATCATTAACAAACCAATACACGTGATACTAAACACCGTCAAAATAAACCATTTATCATAGCGTGCGGGCGGATAACGTAACTGACTTGCTGAATAAGAACGCATATTATAATCTCTCTACAATTTGCATAAAAACATCACCACGATGCTCAAAATTCTTAAACATATCAAAACTCGCACAAGCAGGTGAAAGCAAGACGCTATCGCCAGGTTGTGCAGCATGTTGCGCCAGCACAACAGCTTCATCCATACTGTTAGCACAAGAAAAATCTATTTGATCTGCCAACAAATGAGAAAATAGCGTCGTTGTTTCACCAATCAACACCACATGACGCGCATATTGTTTTAACAGTGGAACCAACGCGCTAAAATCAGCCCCCTTGCCTACACCACCTAAGATTAAAATCAATTTACCACTGATTTCACTACCCAGACCCATCATGGCCGCCTCGGTCGCACCAACATTGGTTCCTTTAGAGTCATTATACCAACGCACAGCTTCTTTTTCTCTTACAAATTGGCAGCGATGTTTCAACCCTTTAAATTCACGCAAGACCTCTAGCATTGACTCGAATGATAATCCATAAGCATAGCCAATCGCTAAGGCAGCGAGCGCATTTGCTTGATAATGTTTACCTATGATTGGTAGTGCTTGCGTTGGCAGCAAGGCACGATCTTCGTATCCTAAATACATTGTACCATTTTTCTTAATCAACCCAAATGTACGAGAACCCGTTCCTTGCACACTAAAATAAAATTTCTGAGAAGAGGTTGTTTCTGTTAAGGGGTCATCCTTATTACAAACAACAATGTCGGCGTGTTCATAAATACGATGCTTCGCTTTTTGGTAATCTTCAAAAGTAGCATAGCGATCCATATGATCCGGTGTCACATTCAACACCGTTGCAACACGTGGCTTTAAAGAATACGTTGTTTCTAACTGAAAACTTGATAATTCTAATACAAAAGGAGATCCTTCCTCAGAAAGCAAATCTAAAATCGGCACGCCTAAGTTACCGCCAACGCGCACATCATACCCTGCTGCTTTAGCCATTTCCCCTACTAAGGTTGTGACTGTACTCTTCGCATTTGTACCCGTAATAGCAATCACAGGTGCCTGTACGTTTTGCGCAAATAATTCAATATCACCTAACACTGGTTTACCATGCTGCAGTTGCGTCGCGATTAAAGGATCAGACAAGGGCAACCCTGGACTGACAATAATACGTGATGCTTGCGATAAGAGAATAGGGTCTAATGCGCCTAAGGAAACCAATACATCTGGAAAATCACGCTGCAATAGCGCTAATTGCGGCGGCTCAGCGCGCGTATCCGTGACAGCAACAGTATATCCTTTCGCTTTCAAATACCGAACACAAGACAGTCCCGTCACACCTAAACCCACAACAACTTGTAAATCTTGCATATACCATCACATCCTAATCGTTATCGTTATCTTAATTTTAACGTTGCCAGTCCGCACAATACCAGCATCAAAGTAATAATCCAAAAACGCACAATAATACGCGGTTCTGGCCACCCTTTTAATTCAAAATGGTGATGAATGGGTGCCATTTTAAAAATACGCTTACCTGTTAATTTAAAAGAACCCACTTGTAAAATCACAGAAACTGTCTCTAATACAAAAATACCGCTCATAAAAAAGAACACAATTTCTTGACGCACAATCACAGCAATCACACCCAAAGCAGCGCCAATGGCAAGCGATCCGACATCACCCATAAAAACTTGAGCAGGATAGGTATTAAACCAAAGGAATCCGAGACCGGCACCAGCAAGCCCCGCGCAAAACACGACCACTTCACCCGCCCCCGGCACATAAGGGATTGCCAAATACGCGGCATAATGCACATTACCCGCTGCATAAGCAAAAACGGCCAATGCACCGCTTATCATCACAGCAGGCATCGTAGCAAGTCCATCTAAGCCGTCTGTTAAGTTAACAGCATTGCTTGACCCAACAATCACAAAATACGTCAGCATCACAAAGAAAACAGGCCCCATTGTGATCGCCATATTTTTAAAAAAAGGTAAGACAAGCTGGGTTTCTGCTGGTGATTTTGCAGTGAAATATAAGAATAACGCTGCCGCCAACCCCAATAATGACTGAAAAAAATATTTTTGACGTGCAGGCATGCCCTTGCTGTGCTTTAGAACCAATTTACGATAATCATCAACATAACCAATTGCACCAAATCCCGTTGTCACAAACAATACCAACCATATATAACGATTTGTTAAATCACTCCACAACAATGTGCTAACGATCAATGAGATTAAAATAAGCATCCCACCCATCGTAGGTGTGCCTGCCTTACTAAAATGACTTTTCGGCCCATCATCTCGCACAACCTGACCAACGCGGTGTGTACTGAGTTGCCGAATAATCTGAGGTCCTAACACAAGCGTCAACACCCAAGCCGTTAACGTTGCTAAAATACCACGCAAAGTCAAATAAGAAAATGCGTGAAAAAAATGAAAATAATTCTCTAACCATAAACTTAAACCCAACAACATACAGTCTCCCTTAGCTTTTTATTGAATTTCTCCTGCATTTTTCTCTGATCTCTCTTACCGCCAAAGCTTCCTTCGCTTTTTCAACATCATCAAAAGGAAATTTTTCATCTCCTATCTGTTGATAGTGTTCTGCCCCTTTTCCTGCAATGAGAATGCAATCTTGCTCTGTTGCAGCTTCTATACTCTCGCAAATAGCACGAGAGCGATCTAACGCAATCACTATTTTTTCAGGTTTTTTAAACCCTTGAAAAATATCTTTTACAATTTCCTCTGGTTTTTCATGCCTGGGATTATCATTCGTTACAATCACAAGATCTGCCAATGCCTCAGCGATACTGCCCATGATAGGTCGCTTGGTACGATCGCGATCACCACCACAGCCAAACACACAGATTAATCGCCCTTTTGTATGCGAGCGCAGCACCTGCAACACTTTCTCTAAAGCATCTGGTTTATGCGCATAGTCTACAATCACGAGCGGATGCCCCTCACCCCCAACTGCTTGCATACGTCCCGGCACTGCTTTTAACTGCGCAAGCTGACGCATCACCTCTTTAAAAGGAATGCCTAATGCACCCAGCACCCCAAGCACACCCAAAGCATTACTGAGATTAAAGAGACCCAGCAAAGGCAATCGCAACGTATCACTGCCCCACGGCGTACAGACTGTCGCCTGCACACCTTTGTCTGTTAGCAAAATATCATGTGCATAGATATCTGCTGTGGATAAAGCAGTACTGTATGTCAATGCAGGCTTCGCTAATGTGCGTATCCACGCTGCACCATACGCATCATCTATATTGATCACACGATGCTTCAAGGGAAAATCTGTAAAAAAACGCCGCTTAACTGATGCGTAAGTATCCATGTCACCGTGATAGTCTAAATGATCTTGACTGAGGTTGGTGAATAACCCAACTTCGAATGACGTACCCGATACCCTACCTTGATCAATACCATGAGAAGAAACTTCTACCGCTGCCGCTTTTGCACCATCGCGCACAAATGTTGATAAGAGATATTGTAAATCAATAGATTCAGGCGTCGTTAAACCAACCTCTCCTAAGGCACCATAAAGACCACTCCCTAAAGTTCCCACAATACCACAACGTTGGCCTACCCCCTCTAAACATTGCGCGATAAATTGCGTACAAGATGTTTTACCGCTGGTACCTGTGACACCAATAACTTGCAATTTTTCAGCAGGGTAATCATAAAAATAAGCAGCAAGGGAGCCTAATTTCTGTCGTAACTGAGGAACAGCGAGTATTGGCACGGGTTCCTGGTCATACGTTGAAACCTCATCTTCTCGTAAAACAGCAACGGCACCATGTGCTATTGCCTCATCGATATATCGTTTGCCACTGCATGTTGCGCCTTGTAATGCGATAAATAAATCGCCTTCCTTCACATGCTGGCTATTCAATGACAAACCCTTCACATCAACATCCCTTGCTGACGGAATACTCTGTATGTCTGCCAATAAGCGAGATAACAACATGCTACACTTTCTCCGATGGATCTGTGGTAGGCGGCGCATCAGGTGACACATCCAACAAACGCAAGGTGCTCTCCATGATTTTCTCAAAAACAGGACCTGACACCTGCCCGCCATAATAATTTTTTCCACGTGGATCACGAATCACAACGGCCACCACGATGCGTGGGTTTGATAGGGGCGCAATACCCACAAAAGAGGAAATATAGCGATGTTTTTCGTAACCACCATGATCACTTGCTATCACAGCTGTGCCTGTTTTGCCTGCCACACGATAGCCAGGCACACTCGCAAGCTCTCCTGTCCCCCCTTTTGTGACAACAGATTCGAGTAAAAGCAGCATTTGCTGCGCAATGCGGGGATCCATCACACGCTCTCTTGTTGGCGGCGTATCGAGTTTAAGCAAAGAAACAGGTATCTTCTCTCCCCCATTTGCAAACACAGCATAAGCACTTGCTAATTGCAGCGGCGTCACTGACACACCATAACCAAAAGCAAGTGTCGCTAAGGTAAATGCCCCCCACGGACTATGTCTTACCAACACACCATTTTGCTCACCGGGAAAACCAATCCCCGTTGGTTGTGAAAAACCAACGTGATGTAAGAGTTCCCACAACTGATCTGGCGGTAAACTTAAAATCATTTTGGTAACACCAACGTTACTTGAAATTTGCATGATTCTGGTGACCGTCATTGGGCCTTTCTCATGTTCGTCTTTTACAATATTACGCCCCACACGAAGCCAACCAGGATACGTGTCAATGATGGTATCTGGTTTAAATTTCCCACTCGCCAATGCTGTTGCAACACTGAAAGCTTTCATCGTTGAACCTGGCTCAAACAAATCTGTCACCGCGCGATTACGGAAATTATCGCTTTTTACGCCTTTACGATTATTGGGGTTAAAAGAAGGCTGATTCACCATTGCTAAAATTTCACCTGTTTTAGCATCCAGTACAATTGCTGAACCTGAAACAGCGTGATTTTGCATCACACCCGCAAGCAACTCTCGATAAGCGAGATATTGAATTCTTCTATCGATACTCAGCACCAAATCATGGCCTGGTTTCTGGTCTTGAATCGTTTGCACATCTGAGATAACTCTCCCCAAACGATCTTTTATCACCCACTTTTCGCCAGCTTCACCTAATAACCATTGGTTATATCCCAGTTCTAGGCCTTCCTGACCTTGATCATCGACATTGGTAAAACCAACGATATGTCCAGCGACTTCGCCTTCTGGGTAATAGCGCCTATACTCTTGCTGCAAGTAAACCCCAGGCATTTTCAGCATTTTCACTTTATTTGCAATTTCAGGCGACAACGAACGCTTGAGATAAACGAATTCGCGCTTTTTTTTCTGGTACCGTACTACGGTTTCAGTAATCTCTTTAGGTTTCAGATCTAATAGGCGCGCCAGTGCAACCGCATTATTTTGCACAGAGACAAATTCTTGCGGATTCACCCAAACAGAATACACCGCTGTACTAACGGCAAGCGGAAAACCATTGCGGTCTACAATCATGCCCCTAAAGCCGTGCGTACTCACCAACCGCAACACACGCTCATCGCCTTGGTGACGTAAAAAATGCTGATTCAGAACGGCCAGATAAAAGACACGCCCTGCCAATCCCAAGACGATCATGCTAATAAAAATTAACACAGCGTAAAAACGCCACGTCATGAACGTTGGTTGATTTTTGTTCATCATGATGAGCACTTACTCGTGGATAACAACTACCGATTTATGATCTGGAATCACCATTCCTAACTTATTTTCCGCTATTTGTTGTACGCGGGCTTGCATGATCCATGTGCTACGCTCCAATAGTAATTGGCCTTGTTGCACATGTAAATGATCTTTTTCAACCAAGCAATGCTCATAATTTGCATGTAGCACACGCGTGACCTGCGTGAAGTAGATAATACCAAATGCCGATAACAAAATACTCAATGCCAACAACGAAGGAAGCACTTGTTGACGCGCAAAGAAATAATGCCTCACCCAGTGAAAAGACCATACATTTTGATGTACTAAACGTCCTGCGGCATTCATGGCAATTCCTCCGAGAACACTTTCTCAGCAACACGTAAAACAGCACTACGTGAACGAGGATTGCGGTCAATTTCCTCTTTCGTTGGTTTAATCGGATTACAAAGCACTTTTAATGTACGCTTCGAAACAGTTTTTTTAATGGGTAACTTTCTGGGTAACGCATCTTCTTTATCACGTTCTTTCATAAATCGCTTCACAATACCATCTTCCAACGAATGAAAACTAATCACTAATAATCGACCACCGACCACCAACGCCTCTTTAGCCTGCACCAAGCCTTTCTCTAGATCACCTAGTTCATCATTAATCGCAATGCGTATCGCTTGGAAACTACGCGTTGCAGGATGTCTTTCCTGTTTTGTTTTAGGTTGCGCATATTTAATAATATCTGCCAGCTGCGTTGTTGTTGTAATAGGCGCCTTCAACCGAGACGCTACAATAGCACGCGCAATTCTGCGAGAAAACCTTTCTTCGCCATACTGCCATAACACATCTGCCAACGCTTTTTCATCAACGGTCGCTAACCAACGCATTGCATCTTGACCTTTGGTCGTATCCATACGCATGTCTAAAGCCCCCTCTCGAGAAAAACTAAAACCCCGCATTGGATTATCTAACTGTGGCGAAGATACGCCTAAGTCAAACAGAATACCGTGTACTTGACCACAAGCATCCCTCTCCTTCAAACAGTCAGCCATGCCTGCAAAAGAAGCATGGAAAATGCTAAACCGCTTATCTTTTATAAAATGTACGTTTGCGTAATTCACGGCTTCAGGATCTTTATCAAAGGCGATCAACCGACCTGCCTCGCTTAATTCTTCTAAGATCGCCTTAGCGTGACTACCTCTACCAAAAGTTGCATCAATATACAGGCCATCTCTATCCGTAATCAGCATAGAGATCGTCTCTTTTAACAAAACCGGAATATGTGTATGACATCTTTCATTCATTAGCGTTGCTACCTACATCATAATGAAATAGATTCGACCTCGTTTGGCAGTTGTGTATGAGATTCCTCTTCCAACCAACGACCACGACAAGCTTCCCAATGTGCTTCATTCCATAATTCAAACTTTTTGCCCTGCCCTACCAATACGGCACGCTTCTCTAAGCCCGCATATTCTCGTAACAAAGGAGGTAACAAAAAACGACCTTGAGTATCCATCTCCACATCTGTCGCGTGTCCAATCAGCAAACGTTGAATACGTCGTGCTGCTGAATTAAAACTGGGTAATCCTGCCAATTTTCTTTCTATCTCTTCCCATTCTATTGATGGGTAAAGTAACAAACAACGCTCTTCTGTATCTATTGTTAACACAATACCGCTATCGCGCAGATGCTCTCGGTACCGGGTCGGCATCACGATTCTGCCTTTTTCATCAATATTGACCCCGTTAATACCACGAAACACTGCACTACCCTCCGAATCCAGCTCACTCTAACGTACCGTGAGATAAAAATGTTGAGACTGGTAAGTTTCAATATACCACAATTCTCCACAAGAAAACCACTTTTCACCACTTTATTCCACTTAATGTCAAAAAATAACTGGAACCCCGGGCTCCGTGTATAGGACATAACATCGGTAACACTTTTTCTCACGCACCTTCGGTGCTTTAAAACGTAGATGGATTGTCACTTTACCCCGGGCTGCGCGCTCCGCGCTTACCCGGGGCTTTAAAGCTTTCGGCCGTAAACGACCTGATTGCGTTGTTTTTTTATGCGATTACCCCAAAATGAGTTCCATTTTGGTTAATCGCATAGCATAGGATCGCGACAGAATCAGGCCGTTTACGGCCGAAAGCTTTACAGCCCCGGCTGAGGATTGCGAAGCGAAGCGTAGCAATCCGAAGGCCGGGGTAGTAGCAATCCGAAGGCCGGGGTA
>DATLOT010000007.1:0-5006 GCA_035536095.1 Gammaproteobacteria bacterium
TTTTAGCTGAAATTTCTTACTTTATGATATTAAGTGGTTAAAATGTTGCACTGTTATACACCATCTTTTATCAGATTCATGTGACGCTCCCTCACGGTCGCGGCTCGGTTACACCGATTCTCCACTTAGTGGGCTTCTGAGGCAATGACTTTGATATATTCCTTCGGCGTCAACAATTCCCCCACTTTACCATGTATCCTAAGCCGCAATAACCAACCTCTGCCGTAAGGATCTTGATTAATCAAATTTGGGTTCTGGATAACAGATTCATTAATTTCAATCACTTCACCAGAAACAGGTATGTAGATATCTGCCGCTGTCTTATCAGATTCGATAATAGCACATTCCTCTCCTGAACTCAGATGCGTATCTACTTCCGGTAATTCAACATACACCAAATCACCAATCATGGTCTGCGCATGATCAGTAATACCAAGCGTAATAACATCATCATCTTCCTGCACCCATTCATGGGTTCTGGTGTACTTAACATTTTTCGGTATATGGCTCATGTAGACTTCACTCCAAAGCTAGTTGAGGTAACCCGAGCCGATTGCCCACCGCATGGTAGGTGAGTACGTTCTTGAGGAAAGGTGTCTTTTGTAAAGCTTGCAGCCCTGTAAAGCGTACGAATTCTACCAGGGGTTTTTGACTCTGAAAAGCATTTTTAATCAAATCAATGCCTTTTATCAGGGCTAAATTGTCTGCTTTGCGCCAACGCTCATACTGCTTCAGCACGGCAATACTCGAAAAATCTCGCTTTTTGCGCAATGCTTCTACAACCACATCCACAAGGCTCGCAACATCCAATAATCCCATGTTCACGCCCTGCCCAGCGAGAGGATGCACAACATGCGCCGCATCACCCACCAACGCCACGCGTGGCTGCACATAGTGCGCTGCTTGTTGCTGATAGAGAGGGAAAGCAAATACATCCGATTCTCTTTCTACCTCACCCAACTGATAAGAAAAAGTCGACGCTAACGCTTCTTGAAAATCTGCTTTGGCTAAGCACTGTAGGCGCGTTGCCTCTTCACAAGACACAGACCACACAATGGAAGACAGATAAGGATCAGATAAGGGCAGAAATGCCAATATACTGTCTCTTGCAAAAAGTTGTCGCGCTGTTTTTTCATGCGGCAACGTTGTTTTTATCGTGCAAACTAATGCCATCTGATCATACGATTTTTTTGTAACAGAAACCCCTGCCGCGTGACGCAACACAGAATTTGCACCATCTGCTGCAACTGCCAGCCTAGCAGAAAAAGATTGTCCTGTTTCCGTTTGTAATTGTATTTCACTGTCCTGCAATCGCATTGTTTGCAAAGACATACCTGATAAAAAACGTATTTGCGGAGACTGCTGTATTTTTTCACGTAACGCATCCTGCATAACGTGGTTCTCAATAATATATCCCAACTGCGCTGCGTTAATCTCAGCACTATCAAACGTGAGCACACCCTGCTTTTCTTTTTCTGATAAGTGAATACGCGTAAAAGCACTGATACGTTTTGCTTTCATCGCATCCCAAACAGATAAGGCTTTAAAAATACGCTGGGAAGCCAGCGTGATTGCGCTTACACGATGATTATCGCCCACGGCAACAGCTGTGTGAGATGCCGGCTGCGCTTCTATTATCGCAATTGATAATGTCGTTTGTTGCGCTAACGCGCAAGCCAGCGTTAATCCCGCAATACCTGCGCCGATAATCACCACATCTGTTTTGATATCATCCATAGCTAAAAGGGTAACGACAAATTTGGATCAACGGATAACATCCATTCTCTAAATAAAGATTGGATCTGATCTAATACCATCGCATTCACTGCTTCAAAACGCAATACCAAATAAGGCATGGTATTGGACGGCCGCACCAACCCCCAGCCCTCCTTAAAACTCACACGCAACCCATCGATTGTCGCCATCTCTGCTTCTGTAAAGCAAGCGCGCTCAATCAGTGACTGCATCAGGGAAAATTTTTCGTGATCCGGCACCATCATTTTTAATTCTGGCGTACTCACACTATCAGGAATATCCGCAAAGAGCGCATCACTGCTCTCTTTGTGTTTTGCTAAAATTTCTAATAACCGAACACCTGCATATAAACCATCATCAAAACCAAACCAACGATCTTTAAAGAAGAAGTGACCGCTCATCTCTCCACCCAATACTGCCTGCGTTTCTGCCATCTTTGCCTTGATATGCGAATGCCCTGTTTTCGACATCACCGGATGTCCGCCTTGACGTGCCACCATCTGCGGCAAATGGTTCGTGCACTTCACATCAAAGACCACTGTTGCACCGACTGGATTATCCAGATATTTTGCAAATAGCATTAACAAACGATCCGCACAAATTACCTTGCCCGCCGATGTGACAATACCTAAACGATCACCATCACCATCAAATGCTAATCCAACATCCGCTTTGTGATGCGTGACAGCCTCGCTTAACGCTTGCAGATTTTCTGGTTGGCTGGGATCAGGATGATGATTAGGAAAACTGCCATCGATCTCGCAAAATAAAGTATGCACTCGACAACCAAGCGCTTCAAATAAGCGGGGCGCAATCTCACCTGTTACACCATTACCTGCATCAATCACGATAGTGAGCTGCCGGTCTAAACGGATCTTATCTTTCATTTGCGCAATATAGGTTTCTGCAATATCAGCTTCGTATCGCACACCTTGTTTTGTTGGAAATACTGCGCTATTTGCATACGTACATAAAGATTGGATTTCCGCTTCCGTTAACGTCTTACCACAAATGACCATTTTCAAGCCGTTGTACTCTGCGGGATTATGACTCCCCGTTAACATCACACCAGAACGCGTTTGAAAAAGCGTGGTTGCAAAATACAGTAACGGTGTTGGCACCATCCCAATATCTCTGATATCACACCCTACCGACAGTATCCCTGCAGATAAAGCGATGGAAAGCGCATCACCCGATACCCTCCCATCACGTGCCACAACGAGTTCCGTCTCGCCTTTCTCTAAGGCAAGCATACCGAGCGTTTTACCAATCAGATACACATTTTCTTTCGTCAGCGTCTGATCAACAATGCCACGAATATCGTAGGCACGAAAAATAGAAGGTGATATGTTTCTTTGTTGCGTTAACATTTATTGTTTTCCTGAATGCCCAAAACCGCCTTCACCACGTTCACTTTCTAGAAAGGAACCAACAATCTCAAAATTCGCACGAATAATCGGTAAAAAGACAAGTTGCGCAACGCGATCACCCGGTTCAACCGTATAAGTTGTTTGGCTACGGTTCCAACAAGACACCATCAAAGCCCCTTGATAATCAGGATCAATTAAACCAATTAAATTACCTAATACGATACCATGCTTATGGCCTAAACCAGAACGGGGCACAATCACGGCAGCGATATGTGGATTTGCAATATGGATCGCAATACCTGTTTGAATCAGATGTGTTTCACCAGGCAATAAGGTTAATTTCTCTTTTATGCAAGCACGTAAGTCTATGCCCGCTGCATCTGGTGTTTCATAACGAGGCAGCGGGAAAATATCACCAATACGTGGATCTAAAATTTTAACTTCTATAGGTGTTGTGCCTGCGCCATGATTTGCATGAAAATCTGTTATTTTTTGTGGTTGCATGATAGTTATCCCTTTAAAGACGCGAACGACTTGTTGCAATCATGGCAACAAGTTGTCTCGCAAGTTGTTGTTTGGTGGCTTTTGGTAGCGGTATCTGGGATCCTGCGGAGAGCACAGTCACCACATTCTCATCACTCCCGATACCAATGCCCGCCGTGATTTGATTGGCAATGATCATATCCATTTTCTTAGCGACACGCTTGGCTTCCGCACGAGTGAGCACATCTTCTGTCTCTGCGGCAAACCCAACGACAAAGGGCTTTGGTTGTTGTTGCGCTACAGCACTGATGATATCAGGTGTACGCGTTAATTCAAGTCGTAATGTTAAATCATTTTTATGAATTTTTTGTGTCGCCACATTTTGACAGAAATAATCAGCAACAGCAGCGACACCTATAAAAATATCACAGTGCATCGTTGCTTTCATTGCTTCAGCATACATCTCTGCTGCTGTGTTAACAGCAATACGTTTAACATCTGCTGGCGTCTGCAAATCAACGGGTCCGCTGATGACTGTTACAGCAGCGCCTGCCTCTTGTGCCGCCTCAGCGAGTGCATAACCCATTTTACCAGAACTACCATTACTCAAAAAACGTATAGGATCAATCGGTTCTCGCGTTGGCCCCGCAGTGATCACGACACGTAGCCCTGCTAAGACACCTGTTTCAAATAAGGTGCTCACTTTACTAACTATATCAATGGGTTCCATCATTCTGCCGGGGCCCGTGTCGCCACAAGCCTGACTGCCCTGTGCGGTATCGAGTATCCACGTTTTTTTGTTCTCTAAGATTACACAATTTTCTTTTGTCGTAGGATGTTGCCACATGCCTTGATTCATCGCAGGCGCAAGCACAAGTGGTGCTTTTGTGGCAAGGCATAGTGTTGTGAGTAAATCATCCGCCTGGCCTTGCGCAAGCCGCGCAATACAAGAAGCAGAAGCCGGCGCAATGAGCACCATATCCGCCCACCGCGCAAGTTCGATGTGCCCCATCGCAGCTTCCGCCGTCAAATCAAACAAATCATCGTGTACGGGATAACCAGAAACCGCCTGCAATGTCAGTGGCGTGATAAATTGCTTCGCATTGTGCGTCATCACAACACGCACTATCGCGCCCGCTTCTTTTAGGCGACGCACGAGATCAGGGCTTTTGTATGCAGCGATGCTGCCAGTGATGCCGAGAAGAATATGTTTGTTTGCTAGGGACATGGTGGACTCCCTTGAATAATTCCCCTCATCCGCCCTGTCGGGCACCTTCTCCCAGAGGGGGCGTTGTTGAATAAATCGGAAATGACGTTACCGAGCCGCGACCGTGAGGGAGCGTCACATGAATCTGATAAAAGATGGTGTATAACAGTGCAACATTTTAACCACTTAAT
>DATLOT010000008.1:0-7987 GCA_035536095.1 Gammaproteobacteria bacterium
TTTTAGCTGAAATTTCTTACTTTATGATATTAAGTGGTTAAAATGTTGCACTGTTATACACCATCTTTTATCAGATTCATGTGACGCTCCCTCACGGTCGCGGCTCGGTAACGTCATTTCCGATTTATTCAACAACGCCCCGGAGGGAGAAGGCATGCAAGGCTCGGTCTTAGAGGTGAATCCCTACAATCGCGGCTCGGTTACGCGGCCTGACTACGCGGATGAACGGACATACTAGAAAAATTTTCAGAGGTAAGATGACGATGCACATATTAAACATAGCAGGGTACCGGTTTGTTTCCCTCTCTGATATACCACAATTAAAAATATCATTTATGACACAGTGCCAGATGCAAGATTTGAAAGGGACAATCTTGTTAAGCGAAGAAGGCATCAATATCAATTTAGCAGGGGAAGTGGCGAAGATAGAAGCTTTCGTAGCATGGCTAAACGAAGACACACGCTTTGCTCATATCCGATTCCACCAAAATTATTCCACTACCGTTCCCTTTAGACGATTGCGAATCAAACAAAAGAAAGAAATTATTACCTTACGCCAACCCACTGTCGATGCAACAAGCACACGCGCATCCAGCATCTCGCCTCACGTGTTTAAACAATGGCTGGATGAAAAACGCGATATGATTGTATTAGATGTACGTAATGATTATGAAATCGAAATGGGCGCTTTTGAAAAAGCCACGCATCTGAATATTGCTGATTTCAATCAATTTCCAGAGAAGTGCTCGCAGCTACAGAATGACAAACCGATAGTGATGTATTGCACAGGCGGCATCCGTTGCGAAAAAGCAGGACTCTATTTGCAAAATCAAGGCTATACACAAGTCTACCAACTCGATACCGGCATTCTAGGGTATTTTGCAACAGTAGGCGGCGCACATTATCGCGGCGAATGCTTCGTCTTTGACGAACGTGTCACTGTCCCCCCGCCTGGTTAAGAATCGAGGCATCATAATACTTATCAAAAAAATAATTTTCACTTTAAAAACAATCAGATATGATTCCGTGATTGAGCCCCCATTTTTGACACCATGGTATAATGTCCTTCATAGGCAACCAGATAAAACAGATGTTTTTACCGTATTGTGCTAGGAGTGCAAAACATGAAAATAGCCCTGTTTGTTATACTTGGATGTATGATGATTTTATTCAACAATACCGTATTTGCAAGTTGTGGGAGTGGCGGCTGCACAAGATCGTGCAACCCCTATGAAACAACCTGCCAATGTACGGATCCTTCTTGCAATAGCCGTTTCGATGGCGATTGCTTAAGTCGCAGTGAATGCTGCGAAGCCTTTGGCAATATAGGGTCGAGATAACACCATTAGGCTTTGCTGGTAATGTGGATATAGGAAAATACACGCACGACTTTTCCAACGCCATCAGTGTGGCTCGCCAAATCAACAGCAGCGCGAGCCTCTTCTGGTGGCAATGTCCCTATTAAATAAACAGTGCCGTTTTCAGTCAGCACTTTAATTTGCGTCGCATCCAAATCATCAGAGATAATCAATTGCGCTTTGATCTTGGCCGTGATCCACGTATCACTCACTCGCGTTAGCAAAGAAGAAGTGTGGCACAGGGAAATGTTGTTATACACTTTTTTTACCTCGGGAATTTGCTTAACCAAAGCGGATGCTTTCATCTTTTGCCAAGCAAATGGCACCTCACCAGCAAGCACAACCACACCTTGATACGTACTGAAGGAAATATGCGTATGCTGCAAACACTGACACGCTTCAAACGCTTGAAAAATTTTAAAATTGATATACTGAT
This sequence comes from Gammaproteobacteria bacterium, assembly GCA_035536095.1. GTDB lineage: Bacteria > Pseudomonadota > Gammaproteobacteria > DSM-16500 > DSM-16500 > Aquicella. The sequence continues at coordinate 1,795 of DATLOT010000008.1, forward strand.
CCGTGAGACTTTTTTTAAGGCTATGTTGATGATAAATCAACTGCAATCCAGAGCTCGTCATGTCAGCGCAGCCCTGTAATAACAGCACGAGGATAATAAAAAATAATTTTTTCATGACGCTTCTTTTTTTAAAAGAACCGATAAATCAAACTCACACCCACTTCACTCGATTTCGGTACGCTAAATCCAGAAAAAGAAGGGTATTGCCCGTAATCATATTCCGCACGCAAACTTAAAGGATTCGCTAATACATAATCTAAACCGATACCCATCTGGTATCCAATACGATAGGTGTTGAGATTTCTAAAACGCGTATCAAACACACCTAGCCGCAAAAAACCCATCAACGCATCATCTAGGTAAACACCCGGCAAGACACTGATGCCATAGTTCCAGGAAATAGATAAGGAACCATTAGGCGCCGTATTGTTGATCAGCGTAAAAGGGGGTGCGGATAAGAAAGCCTCCGCTGCTAAATAAAAAGAATCCGTTAACCAGCTGCCATAACCCGCCATGACACGAGGCGAGATACCCTGAAACCCTGCTGAACCCGAAAAAATATCCATGTATTGTGCGCCAATACCGAGATATGGCGTACCAGCATGGATGGGGGAAATCATCGCGAAAGATAAGAGCGTTAGCGCAATACGTTTTTTCAAAATAGACTCCGTTCTGATTTTTTGGCTTCTTATGAGTGTAAGGTAGCAGCGGCAGGAAGGAAAGGGGGGTGATAATATATTAAAAAATTCCCTCCCCTGCCCTGTCGGGCATCTTCTCCCGGAGGGGGCTTTGTTGAATAAATCAAAAATGCTTTGGGAGGCACTCGGTGAGACACTCGGTGTAACCGAGCCGCGACCGTAAGGGAGCGTCACTGTGCTATAATTTTTAGCTGAAATTTCTTACTTTATGATATTAAGTGGTTAAAATGTTGCACTGTTATACACCATTTTTTATCAGATTCATGTGACGCTCCCTCACGGTCGCGGCTCGGTTACGCCGATAGACGGAATATCCACAACAGGATCCACATCAGCGTCGTAAGAAACGCCCGGTATATTAAACCCAAACAAACGATAAAAATCATCGCAATAACCAGCAACATCAGACAATGCCTGGAGATTTTCTGTTGTGACTTGCGGCCATAGTGCCCTGACCTTCTCCTGAACGTCATCAGCAAGCTCTAAATCATCTAATCTTATATAACCCTCTGCATCTCGCGCTACCGCTTGTGAATGATAAAGATGGTCTTTAAACAGACGATATATCTGTTCAATACACCCTTCATGGGTGCCTTTTTCCTTCATTATCTTAAATAAAATAGAAATATAAAGTGGCACAACAGGAATGGCTGCACTGGCTTGTGTTACCACCGCTTTATCAACAGAAACAACCGCTTCGCCCTGCAGCGTCTTTAATTTCTCTGTTAAACGATCCGCCGTCTCCTTTAAATGCATCTTGGCACGCCCAATGGTGCCGTCCTTATAAATGGCATAGGTCAATTGAGGTCCCAGGTAAGAATAAGCAACTGTCTTAACACCTTTTGCTAATACGTTTTCTTGCGTCAGATAATCTATCCACATTTCCCAATCTTCACCACCCATCACCGCAACCGTCTGCGCTATTTCTTCTTCTGTTGCGGGCTCGATCGTCACTTCTTTGACTTCCGAACGGAATGCATCCACCGTTTTCCCAACAAACGTGTTACCAATCGGCTTCAACGCAGAACTGAATGACTGACCACTGATAGGATGTATGCGACGCGGCGAAGCCAAGCTATAAATAATCAAATCAATCTGGCCCAGATCTTTCTTAATCAATTCAACCGTCTTTTGCTTTACCTCAACGGAAAAAGCATCTCCATTAATACTCTTTGCATAGTAACCCGCTTGATGCGCACTCTCTTCAAATGCAGCTGAGTTATACCATCCGGGAGATGCCGTGCGTTTTTCATCAGCCTCTTTTTCAAAGAATATCCCAATGGTTTTAGCACCCGCACCAAAGCTCGCCACCACACGACTGGCAAGCCCGTAACCCGTAGAAGCACCAATAATTAAAACATGCTTCGGCCCATTATCAATGTGCGACTGACCCCTCACATATGCTATTTGGTCTAATACAGCTTGCTGACATCCCACAGGATGAGCCGTCGTGCAAATGAATCCTCGGATTTTGGGTTGAATAATCATGGTTATCACCTATTGGTATCAGTCGAAAGATGCGTTAGTCTATCAGCATGTTATTTGAAAATGAATAACTAAACATACATTCATTAATTAGGTTTTAGGTCGTTAATAGGGAATAACATCGACTGATTGCAGTATGGAGATGCAAAAAGCAAATCAAGTTTCGTTATTTTCTAATACTATTAAGTATTATCCCTAATAGCCCTATACTTTTCTGAATGTTAATGTTAAATTTACTTATTGTTAACAATAGAAAGGAAGAAACATCATGGTGAAAGCAAAAACTGGAGCAAAACGCAAAACCGCAGCAAAAGGACGTAAGAAAGTGACCAAGAGAGCAAAGACAACTCGTGTGAAGGCGAAGGCAGTTGCCAAGAAAGCCCCCAAGAGAAGAGTAAAACGTAAGACGGCTAAGAAAACTGTTGCTAAGAAAACAGCAGCTAAAAAGCCAGCTAAAAAATCTGTACGTAGAAAAAAACGTGCAAAGAAAGCAGCTAAATAAGCTGAGTTGTTGTGAAAAAGGGTCCTTTCAGGACCCTTTTTTATTTGTGCCTCATGAGGGTCTGCTCTACACAACAATAGAATGGTGGCGATGATGATGGTGCTTTTTCATCGCCATTCTAGTCGCTATTCCTGTTTTCTTCACGTGATGCGCTTGGGGTTTGATGCCAACAGCTGGTTGGGACGCTGATGTTGGCTTAATCGTGACGGGATCCGGATCATGTTTGCCTAAAATAAAAAACTCGTTTTGGTCAGCATTCCCCGCAACAACACGAGAATCCGGCATCGTAGCGGCTGGCGCAGCTGAAACTGAAAAAGAAATGACCAATAAGCTTAGCAAAGATAGGCTAGTGGCCTGTTTTAGTGTTATCATACGGACGATTTCCTTTATCAAATGGCATGGTTGATTATACAACGATCACATGCAGAGTCCAACAAGAGGTGTGACTTAACGTTATGAATATTCTTTGTGTGATCCCAAGTCGAATCCAGTCTACTCGCTTAGCGCGCAAACCACTGCTGCCCATTCAAGGGAAACCCATGGTGCAATGGACTTATGAAAATGCATCGCGTTCCTCTATTTTGTCAGAAATTATCGTAGCAACAGACTGCCCGGAAATCGCCGAGACCATCACGAAGATAGGGGGCAAAGCCGTGATGACAGATCCACACCTCCCCACGGGAACAGAACGTGTCGCCGCTGTTGCAGAACACTACCCACATATGGATGTGGTGATCAACCTACAAGGTGACGAACCTTTTATTAAACCAACCATGCTCGAGCAACTCGTCGCACCTTATTTAGCAGGCGAAAAACCAGATATGACAACACTGGTGTACCCGCTAGCACCCGACAAATATCATCATCCCGGCAGCGTAAAAGTCGTCACAGACAAACACGATAATGCCATTTATTTTTCGCGTGCTCCTATTCCTTACTATCGCACAACACAAACTGCACCTGTTTATCATCATATTGGGTTATATGCTTTTCGATGGGATTTTTTAATGCATTACCGAACGCTCAGCCAAACACCACTGGAATTAGCAGAAGCACTGGAGCAACTGCGCGTGATTGAACATGGGTATAAAATTCGCGTGTGCAAGACAACGGAGCGTACGCTGGAGATTAACACACCGGAGGAATATGCGTTGGCACAGACGTATGTGTATGAGTAACCATTCCCCCTCATCCGCGTGGTCGGACCTTCCCCCAGAGGGAGAAGGGAGAAAAATCATTATTCCTTTTTAGTTTCTCTTACGCTCGTGTTCCTTGAGAAACTTCTTGCGTACGCGTATTGATAACGGTGTGACCTCTACCAGCTCATCGTCTTCAATAAACTCTAGCGCCTGCTCCAATGTTAACAAAATGGGTGGTATTAAAATAATGCTTTCATCAGAACCCGCGGCACGAATGTTCGTCAGCTGCTTGGCTTTACAGACATTCACAACCAAATCATTGCCGCGTGTGTGTATACCAACAACCATCCCTTCATAAACCTCTGTCTGTGGCTTAATTAACATACGACCACGTTCTTGCAAATTAAAAAGTGCATAAGCCAACGCAATACCTTGTTGGTTTGCAATCAACACACCATTCTGACGCGAAGGAATTTCTCCTTTTGCAGCAAGACCATAGTGACTAAACACATGGTGCATAATGCCTGTGCCCGATGTCAGTGTCAGAAACTCAGTATGAAACCCAATCAACGCCCTGGAAGGAATGACATAATCCAAACGCGTACGACCCGCATCGTCTGACACCATGTTTTTTAATTCACCCCGTCGACTACCCAGCTTCTCCATAATCGTGCCTTGATATTCCGCAGGCAAATCAATGGCTAATGTTTCATAAGGTTCATGCAATTCGTTATCTACCATTTTTGTGATAACTTCAGGACGCGAAACCGCTAACTCATAACCTTCTCGACGCATATTTTCAATGAGAATAGAAAGATGCAGCTCACCACGTCCCGATACTCTAAATTTATCTGGATCGCTGGTGTCTGATACACGCAACGCAACATTGTGTATCAGTTCTTGGTATAATCGATCACGAATTTTGCGACTGGTAACATGCTTACCCTCCTTACCCGCAAAAGGTGAGGTATTCACTTGAAAAGTCATACTCACTGTGGGCTCATCAACAGATAACGCAGGTAAGGCTTCAACCGCGTTGGGATCACAGAGCGTGTCTGAAATTTTCAGATCATCAACACCTGAAATAGCAACAATATCACCGGCATTAGCGACAGGCACTTCTGTACGGTCTAATCCCAAATACGCCATGACCTGCATGATACGACCCGGTCTTGTGTGTGCATCACGATCAATCAGTGTAATGGGCATACCAGGTTTAACTTGGCCACGTGCAATACGTCCCACGCCAATCGTGCCCACATAACTGGAATAGTCCAATGTCGTAATTTGCATTTGAAAAGGGCCGTTTGGATCAACACGAGGTGGCGGCGCATGCTTCACAATCGCTTCTAAGAGCGGCACCATGTTATCACTGGATTGCGTCAGCTCTTGCTTTGCATAGCCGAGCAAGGCAGACGTGTAGATAATCGGAAAATCAAGCTGCGCATCGGTTGCACCTAATTTATCAAATAAATCAAATACTTGATCAATAACCCAATCAGGTCTGGCACCAGGGCGGTCTATTTTATTCACAACAACAATGGGATTTAAACCAAATGAGAATGCTTTTTGTGTGACAAAGCGTGTTTGTGGCATCGGCCCATCAACAGCATCTACAATGAGCAATACAGAATCCACCATGGATAAAATACGTTCTACCTCACCACCAAAATCTGCGTGGCCGGGGGTATCAACAATATTAATGCGATAATCACCCCATGTAATAGCGGTGTTTTTAGCTAAAATCGTAATGCCGCGTTCTTTTTCCAGGTCATTGCTGTCCATAATACGTTCGCTGACGTTTTTCTTAGAAACACTCTCGGTTTCCCGCAATAATGTATCCACGAGCGTTGTTTTTCCATGGTCAACATGGGCAATAATAGCGATATTACGTAAATTCGACACAGCAGCGTACCTATTTTTTCATGTTAAAGGGGGGCAATGCTACACGAACTGGCTGTTATAGACAAGATATTACTTGTTATATCGGTGGGGCTTAAACGTTCCCTCCCCTTGCCCTGTCGGGCATCTTCTCCCGAAGGGGGCGTTGTTGAATAAATCAAAAATGCTCTGTGAGGCACTCGGTGTAACCGAGCCGCGACCGTGAGGGAGCGTCACATGAATCTGATAAAAACTGGTATAAAACAATGCAATATATTTATCGTTGCGCTATGATTTTCTCATAAAGTAAGAAATTTCAGCTAAAAGTTATAGCACAGTGACGCTCCCTCACGGTCGCGGCTCGGTCTTACCGGGCATCTTCTCCCGAAGGGGGCTTTGTTGAATAAATCAAAAATGCTTTGTGAGGCACTCGGTGTAACCGAGCCGCGACCGTGAGGGAGCGTCACATGAATCTGATAAAAACTGGT
>DATLOT010000009.1:0-6726 GCA_035536095.1 Gammaproteobacteria bacterium
GATATTAAATTCCTTCTAACGGTAGAAATGTTGCATTGTTCTACACCATCTTTTATCAGATTCATGTGACGCTCCCTTACGGTCGCGGCTCGGTTACACCGAGTGCCCCAAAGCATTTCCGATTTATTCAACAACGCCCCCAAGGGAGAAGGCATGCGAGACAAAATTTATGTATTCTCACTTGCGGCTCGGTCTTAAATAAAGTGCACTCGCCACTTGCTGTGAGGCCAGTCGATTAATCAGTGCATAGGTGAGAGAACGATGCATTTGTTGGTAAAATAAGTTAGCTTCGTTGCTGCTGCCCAGTATCTGGTTAGACTGCACAGTGATGGTTCTTCTCTCTGTAAGTGTTTCCGGTCCCACCAGTACCACACCGGCTGTGTTTGTGATTTCAAATTCAATCGTGACAACCAAACTATATTGGCGTGTTTGCTGCGTCCCGCTGACGCTGAGTAATTCCTGAGAAGATGTATCTTTAGTAATGGATAAAATCGTTTCTGCTTGTTCGGGAGAAACCGTTAACACAATATTGGATATTTGTAAGGCTTCTTTTAAATGACGTGCAAAGTAACTATAAGGATCCTTCACTTGTAAATACAAGCGGTGCAGTGGCTTTGGCAGTGCTTTTTCTCCTTGCAGATGGAAGCTGCAGCCGGTTAATAATGTGATAACACATAGGGCGCTGAAGATGTATTTTTTCATGTTCATTTTTCAGTAACAATATTCACTAATTTATTTGGTACAATCACCATTTTTTTAATGACACTGCCTTTGAGTGCCTGGCCAATTTTAGCATCCTGATGTACATGTGTTTCTATCGTTTCTTTCTCAGCATCGTGAGGCACTTTAACGCGTCCGCGCAATTTACCATCAATTTGCACAACCAACTCCACAGCGTCTACTTTAAAAGAAACGGTACTTGGTTTAGGCCACGGCGCGTGCAAAATGAGGCCTTGATAACCTAAGTTCTGCCACAGATGGTGCGCGATGTGGGGGGTAATGGGTGCGAGTAATCTTAATAAAATGCTAAATCCTTGATGCATAATCACAGGGCGTATATCAGATTCAGGATCGTTAGCCGCTTTTAACTTAGTTAGTAAATTAAAGATCTTCATGCAACCAGAAACCACGGTATTATATTGTTGTCTTTGGTAATCAAATTTTGCGAGATCCAGGATGTCGTCAATTTCTTTAAATATCTCTTTTTGCTCCGCGTCTGTTTTATCCCAATTAACGATGTCGAGTGCTGAGTGTGAAAGCAGATTCTGTTGTCGTATGATCTGCGCGTTATCATAAGCCAGTGTCCACAAGCGCTTTAGGAAGCGATATGCGCCCTCTACACCCCTGTCAGACCACTCAAGTGATTGCTCAGGTGGGGAAGCAAACATCATGAATAGCCGCACGGTATCTGCGCCATAACGTTCAATCAGTGGTTGCGGATCAACCACATTGCCCTTAGATTTCGACATTTTAGCGCCACTATTTAGCACCATCCCTTGTGTTAATAAATTGGTAAAGGGTTCGTCGCTGTTAAGTAGATCAAGGTCGCGCATTAACTTATGAAAGAAACGCGCATACAAGAGATGTAAAATCGCGTGTTCAATACCCCCAATGTAGTGATCTACGGGTAACCAATAATTCGCTCGACTATCTAAAATGCTTTTGGTCTGTTTTTTACAAGCTAAACGCGCGTAATACCATGAAGATTCCACAAAGGTATCGAAGGTATCTGTCTCTCGCTCTGCAGGACCTTGGCAGGTTGGGCACGTCACTTGATAAAATGCAGCCGTTGTTTTTAACGGAGAAGTCGCACCTGTTAGCGTTAAATTTGTTGGGAGTATTACAGGCAGATCTTTTTCGGGGACGGGGACAGTCCCGCATTGTGGGCAATTGATAATAGGGATGGGCGCACCCCAATAACGTTGTCGGGAAACACTCCAATCGCGCAACCTAAAATGTGTGACGCGTTTACCCGCTTGTTGAGAAGCCAGCTGCTCAGCAATTTCATTAAAAGCGGCAGCTGAGCTGAGATCACTAAAACGATCGGAGTTAATTAATATGCCAGGTTCTACCAACGCTTGTTTTTTGTCCCAAGTCGCTGTTTGTGTTAGGCGAATCACTTGTTTGATCGGTAGATTGTATTTCACTGCAAATTCAAAATCACGTTGGTCGTGAGCGGGTACAGCCATGATCGCGCCTGAACCGTATTCCATTAACACAAAATTGGCAACCCAAACAGGGATGGCGTCACCTGTCAGTGGGTGTCGAGCAAAAAGCGGTAATGGTAAGCCCCGTTTTTCTAAGGTTGCAATTTCAGCTTCTGCTGTTTTAATGTTCTGACAACTGTCGATAAATGCTTTTAGTTCAGGATTGTCCTTTGCTAATCTCACACAAATGGGATGCTGTGGTGCAATTGCGAGATAAGTGGCACCAAATAAAGTATCTGGGCGTGTCGTGAAAACAGATAAGATTTCTTCTGTCTCTGTTAAGGGGAACTGAATTTCGATCCCTTCAGATCGTCCAATCCAGTTTCGCTGCATGGTTTTCACTTGTTCAGGCCAGCCGCTGAGTTTATCAATATCATTGAGTAGCTCTTCAGCATACGCTGTGATTTTTAAAAACCATTGCGGTATCTCGCGACGCTCAACTAACGCGCCGGATCGCCAGCCTCTGCCGTCAATCACTTGTTCATTGGCAAGCACTGTTTGATCAACAGGATCCCAATTCACCGCCGTATTTTTTTTATAAACCAGTCCTTTTTTAAAAAGCTGTAAAAAAAACCATTGTTCCCAACGATAGTAATCAGGATCGCATGTTGCAAATTCCCGGCTCCAATCATAAGCCAAGCCAAGCTGCATCATTTGATTGCGCATATGCGCGATATTTTGTTCTGTCCATTCTGCTGCAGGTTTTTTATTTTTAATGGCTGCGTTTTCCGCGGGCAATCCAAAAGCATCCCAACACATGGGTTGCATCACATTTTTACCCAGCATGGTTTGATAACGAGAAATCACATCGCCAATGGTATAGTTGCGCACATGCCCCATGTGTAGATTGCCACTGGGGTAGGGCATCATCGACAAACAATAGAACTTTTCTTTATTCACATCTTCTACCGTTTGAAAACAGTTTTTTTCTTCCCAGTAAGCTTGAGCCTGGCTTTCGATTTTTTTAGGATCGTATTGTTCTTCTATTATCATATTTTACTCGCTGCTAATGTTGCTTTTTTCTGTGATTGTGTGGCGATAACCAATGCTGTCATAATAAGGAGAAGCAAGGGGTTGATGCCATTATACATCCAAGGTGTTATTCCCATCATGGGTTGTATGTCGCTTTTTAAAACGAAGACTTCGCGTTGTGGTGCAATGGCAACGATATTGCCTTGTGGATTGATAATGGCAGTTAATCCATCGTTGGTAGCAGCAATCACGGGTCGACCGAGCTCTAGCGCGCGTAGTTCAGCTATTTGTAGGTGTTGCGCGCGTGCGTTAGAGTCACCAAACCAGGCATCGTCAATCAATGTGAGCACAACATTAACGGAACCATCGAGTGTGCGCATCAGTTGTGGAAAAGCGATTTCGTAGCAAATGGCAGTGAGGATTTTAATATTATCGATCACCAGCGGCGCTTGGTCTAACTTGCCCGGCACGGTATCAGACATAGGAATATGCATAAAATCAAGCATTTTATAGAGATAAGGAATGTGTGGAATATACTCTCCAAAAGGTACCAATTGTCGTTTTAGATAAACTTGCTTATCTTTGCCTAAGCTGATAACAGCATTATAAAATGCATGAGGCTGTTTCGCTTTTATTGGAATGCCTAAGAGCAGGGCTGTTTTTGTTTCTTTTGCGCGTTGATCCATTTCTTGAATAAAAGGAGCAGCGTTTTGCAGGGGTAGGGGCAAAGCTGCTTCCGGCCAAATAATCAACTGGGCTTTTCCCCACAGTGGTTCGGTTAATGTTTGGTAGCGATCAAATGAAAGTTGTAAATTTTCTGGAGACCACTTCAGGGATTGTGGAATATTCCCCTGAACAAGTGCAACAGAAAGTGGATGACCCATCGGTTGTGTCCAAGCGATCAGCGACAATAAAGCGCCGATTATCCAAATAGCAACAAAACTCGCTATTTGTGCGCAACAAGCGGCAATGCGTTTGCGAGAGAGGTACAGGTTAACAATCAAGGCAGCGCTGAATAATACGGCAAAGCTAGAAGCATAAACGCCAAAAAGCGGTGCGTAATTTTTTAATACGCTGTTTGATTGGCTATAACCTAAAAACAACCAGGGAAATCCGGTGAAAAGAACCCCTCTGAAGAGTTCAGAGATAAGCCAAAGCGCGGGAAAAGCAAAGCATATTTTAGCGGATGTATTGATTGGAAAATAACGTGTCAGTGCATAACCCACGGATGCAGGAAAAAGCGCAAGCACACTGATGAACGCACCTGTGACACAGGCGGCTAGCGGTATGGGTACGCCAGCGATATTGTGAATGCTGATAAAAATCCAGTAGACACCAAAACCGAATAATCCTAGGCCAAATAAAAAGCCGTACCAAGCAGCGCGCCGAGGTCGAGGTGTTGCGTGCAACCAAAGTGCAAGCAGCCCGCTCATGCTGGCAATAGCGATAGGGAAAAGGTGATAGGGCGCAAATGCGAGCGTGAGAAGCGCGCCTAGGGAAAAAGAGAGGCAGCTAAATAGTATATTTTTTGCATGATTCATAAAATTTCCTATGGTCTGGCAGTTTACTGGTAGCTTCAATGAATATCAACTAATTTTGTTTTGAACAGAAAGTGTTTTTTATGTCTAAAATGACGCAATTTTAAAAAAATAATAGTATTAACGTTGTTGTCTGCTTGAAATTTACTGTTTTTATTGTTACTTTCGAACACCGCAGAGGGTTCTACCCTTAAAGACCATCGCACAGGGAAGTCTATCAGTCAGTGGGAATACAATAACGTACGTGAGAGATATCCTTATGAAAGTTAAAATAAAAAAAGTAACTGCCTTACTATGCAGCGCAGGACTTGTTAGTTTTTCAGTCAGCGCAATTGCAGCGACGAATGCTTCTGTTCAAAAACAGTTAGATCAATTACGTTCCCAAGTAGCGTCTTTGCAGGCGCAAGTGAAGCATAATCAGCACTATGCAGGTGGTGGTCATACAAATGCACATAAAAAACACCATCTTTATCTCAGTGGTGCAACAGAAAATAGTGATGGCACGACAGATAAAGATACGCAGAAATTAACAGCGCTGGAATTGCGTCATTTGATTCGTGAAGAAACAGAGTATTTACCATTTGACTTAGATGTCCCTGGTCAGGCTTTTGTTTCAACGGGACCTTATGTTGGTGTGCCTATTCAATTTGCTGGATCGAATTTGATTGTTAACACACCCAGTGTAAACACGGATGTGCAGTTGTTAGAAATACGTAAAGAAATTTTAACGCAACTTGATGCAATGGGCGGTGAGATTGCGAGAGAGCCTTATCATTCACATTTGCTCTTAAGCGGTTTATTAGAATCACAGGTGCGTTATATTAACAATTCTGCGCCACACAATAATGGTACGCCGAGTACAAACATCAATGTGAGCAGTGTCTCGATAGACTTTACTGTGTTAGGCCCTAGCGATTGGTTATTGGGTTTTGTGGAGTTAGGTTACGAGGACAGCCCACCTAATGGTAGCCCGTATTCCAGTACCAGTTCTTATACGGTGAGTAACTCTCGTCTCTTTATTAATAAAGCATTTGTTACGTTGGGAGACTTTGCGGTATCGCCTTATTACGGCAGTATTGGTCAGTTTTATGTTCCCTTTGGTACTTATTCGTCATTTTTATTAAGTGAAGTGCTAACCAAGCAGTTAACGCGAACCAAGGCGCGTTCAATTGCGCTCGGGTTCCAGGAACAAGCGCATACAGGATTTTATGGTGCTGCTTATATTTTCCGCGGTGATAGTCATGCGCAGTCTATTGATAGGGTCAATAACGGTGGGCTTAACTTGGGTTATAAGCTGGCTTTAGGGCCTTTAAGTGGTAAAGTGGGTGGCGGTGTGATTGCTAATATTGCCGATTCTGGTGGTATGCAAGTTGCAAATGGTACGGGTTTCTCGCACCATGAGCAGATTGTGCATCGTGTGCCTGGTTACAACTTACGTACTAATCTTGATTTAGGTGGTCATTTAGATTTTATTGCTGAGTATGTGGGTGCATCAACTAATTTTAATCCAAATGACATGTCATTTAATGGTCGTGGTGCAAAGCCATGGGCGGTTGATACAGAAATGTCTTATTCGTTTACGATGTTAGACAACAAGCCAACGGCAGTTGGTATTGGTTATGCGCACACTGCAGAAGCGCTTGCGCTTGGTTTGCCGCAGAGTCGATATTCTATTGCAATGAACACGTCTTTGTTGCGCAATACATTAGAGAGCATTGAGTATAGACATGATCGTGGTTATCCGTCTAAGAACACAGCAACGGGTGCGGACGATTCAGCTGGCAGGAACAGTAATGGTGGATCAGACAACGCGGTGACGGCGCAGCTGGATTATTATTTCTAGGCCGGCGTCACCTCTGAAGTTTCGTCTGGCATGCCTTCTCCTTCGGGGCGTTGTTGAATAAATCGGAGATGACCTAGGAGGCGCTCGGTGTAACCGAGCCGCGACCGTGAGGGAGCGTCGCATGAATCTGATAAAAGCTGGTGTAAAGCAATGCAACATTTCTACC
>DATLOT010000010.1:0-17354 GCA_035536095.1 Gammaproteobacteria bacterium
AACCGAGCCGCGACCGTAAGGGAGCGTCACTGTGCTATAACTTTTAGCTGAAATTTCTTACTCAAGTTAAACGCATTTTGGGTTGACCTCATAAAACAACAACGCAATCAGGTCGTTTACGACCGAAAGCTTTAAAGCCCCAGGTAAGCGCGATAGCGCGCAGCCTGGGGTTAAATGCACCCACTACACATTCAAGCACCGGAGGTGCGTGAGGTTTTAAGTAGCTTCTCAGCCTATGCGTAATTTTTCCTGCTCCGGCGTATCATCTCCAAGAGTTGTTCCAGCATCTGGTGTTAATGCAGCAGGGGCTGCGCTCTCTGCTTGATGTAATGCGCCTGTTCCTTGGCGGGGAGGCGCAGCAACAGGCTGCTGAGCTACGAGGCGTTTTGTTATTTCGGATGCGAGAGGAGCACTAAAACAAACGGAAGCTAATTTAGCTTCGAGAGTTGTTGCTCTCTCGGCTTCCTTAGGAAACGCATACATAAGTGTTAGGTATGTTTCGGGTGTCATCCTCTCTTCGGGTTTCATCCGAATTATTTTTTTTATCGTAGGTTCAAGCGGATCCATGAATGTTGCGTATTCTTCGGATGTCATCTCGGTTATCTTTTTTATCTTAAAGGTAAGCGCAATCATTCTGCTCCGAAAGTATTCTACTATATGCATATGTGGTGGTTCGTTTCGCTGGGTGAGGCCATGAGCATCACACAGGGCGTCCAACGAGCGAAGATAAGTTGAAGCTCCTTTCAGCCCCTTCTCGTATAACGTGTTGAATTCATCGATCTTCATCCGTTCTTTTTCTTTAAGGTGACTGATAATAAATTCTCTGGCGCGGACAACAGTTTGCAGTGGAATCTCTGCGGCTTCTGGCGCAGCTATCATCTCTTTTAATTGTTTTGGAGGCGTTAGACTTGCAAGCATAGCATCATTTATTTGAGCAATAAGATTACGGAGTGTTTCTTCCATTTCCTCGTCAGCAGCATGGTCTCTACAGAAAGTAGGTATATGATCCCGAAATCTCTCTAATGCGGGCTGGCGAAGAGATGTCATTTCTCGTAGAATCCCGTCTTCATCCGACATCGACATCGCGTAGTCCGTCATTAGTGCGGGGAAAACCGTATCTAATATGTCAGCTATACCTGCATCAAAAATAAAATGAAAGTTGACGTGATTGATAACAGAATCGATCAACGCTGCTATTTTTTCATCACTTATTTCTTGACTGGTGGCATAGAGAATGATTTTGTTTATGAGTCCCACGTAATTTGCTATCAATTTTTCTTGTTTGGCAACGAATGCTTCTGAGATCCGCATCAACCTGTTTTTTAGTTCAGGGATAGACCTCTCCTGAACAATAGCGAGCATGGTGGAGGCTATTGCGCGATACAGAAGAAATGCTCGGAGACTTGGTTCGAATTTGTATTCTACCAGCTGGAGAGCCCTTGCTGCTAATTCCTCAATACCAACTGGCATTTCAATGCGAATTAGTACTGGAATGCCATCAGTTTCTTCGCTTGCATCTCTTGCATCCATATCGTCCTCCTGAGAGATTGCCTGATAGGCTATCAGTGTTCACGTTTTTCCATAAAAACGTCCGCTGTGCTACAGCCGAATGCTCGCCATTTATTTTGGCAAGAGTGTAATTTTCCTGCAAATTAGTCAAGCTCGGTGTAACCGAGCCGCGACCGTGAGGGAGCGTCACATGAATCTGATAAAATATGGTGTAGAACAATGCAACATGTCTATCATTTCGTTATAATTTTATCATGAACTAAGAAATTTCAACTGAAAGTTATAGTGCAGTGACGCTCCCTTACGGTCGCGGCTCGGTATCGTAGCTCGGTTTTATCGCATAGTGTTACGACACAATTCGGGTGGGTTGTGTGGGAGCGGGTCGGGTGTTTGAGGAGGTGGGTTTGAAGAGATCGCTGCCATTGTATTCTACAGAGGGAACGCCTTTCTGTTTTCCCTTCAAAGAAGAAAACATGTTGTTTGCTGCAGCGAGAGCGCTTTCCTGTTCGCTCTCCAACAGGAGAAACATAGGGTCAATGACAAATTTGTAATTGGCCCTATGCTCTCCAAGTGAAATATGATTTGGAACTATGTGTTTGCAGAAGCGCATTTGCGTCATATCAGAAAATAATTTTTCCATTTCAATGGACCAAGATGGATGGTCTGTTTTTGTTGAGACGTAAGCGCCCATCGTAAAATCTAATATCTTTTTTTCGCATTCAAGGTAAAGTCCGCCACAGAATAAAGATGGCTCGCGAAATCCTGCTAATTTCGCGGATAATTCTGCTAATTCTGGATGGCCTGCTGTGATTTCTGTGTGTTGAGTCGCTAACTTATCCAAATAGTCAGCAATTTTTTTGATGAGACAAATCGCATCTTTTGCATGTTCAGTCATCATGCTGCGGTGTTGAAGATGTGATTGATAATGTTCAAAAAATAACGCATGGCCTCTTCCGTTTCTTAACTCTACTGTGTTGTAGGCATCTATTAAAAGTGCGATACAAGGTTCGAGTGCTAAGCTAAGTGCAAGTTCTAACGGTGTTAGGAAAGACCATATGTGCTCGTCGTCAAGGTATTTGAATGGAAGCATTTTCTTTGTAGATAGAAACTCACTAAGCGTATTGGTCTGTTTTGCAGTGTGTATGGCGTTCTCTAAAGCTTCTTTTAAGATGGCTGCATCTTTACCTAAAAGTGAGTTTAAGAATTTTTCTCGGTTTTCCGATCTCTCACGAGAGAATGCACAGTGGTATTCTTCAAGATTTGATGGGTAAAACGTCCAGTATGCTGTATCTAGCTTGAGCACAGCATCACGTAGCGCCTGGTCGTTTGGATCAAGCGCCAGTTCTACTAATGCTTCGGTAGGTGGTAACGACAGCAGGGGTAGTGCTGTTGCAGTGTTTGTTCTCTGGTCGTTGATATTACGCGTTATTTTTATCTCTCTAACACCGGCCATTTTAACGCCCTCCGTTAATTTTCTCTGATTAGAACCTATTGAAACCCTTGGAAATGCCTAAGGCACGAAGATCTGAGCAAAAGTCTATTTCGTAGTCATAAGAGGAGGGGATCTCGCTTGTTGTGATGAGTTGATTGCGGTCGCGGAAAGCCGTATCCCTTAGGGCTAATGTATCCATTTGAAACTTCCGGTTCTTCAACTCGCATAGGGCATCATCTGACGCAGAATAATCAGCCATACAAGCGTGAATGGTCGTTTCCCCTCTGGCGAAAAATGCTGTCATATCGAAAAATAATGTTAGTGTTTCTTTGCTCCAGTGATTTTTTTCTTTAGCTTTCAACTTGGAAAGCTGAGTAGCATAGATTTTTAGCACAGCTGTTGATATCACGTCGATATGTTCTCGCCAGAACCCACTGAAAAATAAGTACGGGTTAAGAAATTCTTTTAATTCTTCGTTTAATGCTGCTAATTTTGGATTTTCTAGCGTAATCCCATCTATGCCTGAAAGAGTTAATTGATCTAAATGTGCAACAATCCTGTTTATGCAGCCAATCGTCTCATTCGTATAGGGGAGCATTGCATCACGGTACTGAAAGTGCTCGTCAAAATGTCTTTGGAATAACGCGATGCCTTCTCTACCTGTCGACTCCAATTGTCGATAGACTCTTATTAAAATATAGAGGTAAGAATGAACCCATTGTCGACCCAGTCCAGATCCAAGCCCAAGTCCTAATAGTGTTACGTAAAGCCATTGCTGTATGCCTTGGACTTTAACCATTACTTTTTTAGAAAGCATTTCTTCAAGTGTGCCATTATGCTCGGCAGTAGGTAAGGTTTCTCGTAAAAAATTCACAAGAAGTTCCGGTTTTTCACGCAAAACAAATGCAGTGTCACGTAACTTTTGCAGGTCTGGATCAAGCGCCGATGCTATTAATTCTTCCTCTGTAAAATCAGGTTGCCTCCGAAATATTTCTGCTGCTTTTCTTGCCTGCCGTCGAATCTGGGCTTCTATTTCGTTGGTTTCTGTTTTAAGTGTATTTGTTTCTCCGAAAAGTCTACTGCAAGCCATTCCTCATTCCCCCATGTAAGTGTTTTAAGAGCAGGTGGCCAATAATACATAAGAAGTATACGATAAACAAGAGTTGGTCTGTGCCTTTTTAACACACTGATTACGCCTATTGCGACCTATTAAGTTGCAGACATGCCTATTCATGTTGGTGTCAGGCTTGCATAATTGCATTTTCCTTTTGTTACAGCTGCAATGTTGGTGTCAGGCTTGCATAATTGCATTTTCCTTTTGTTACAGCTGCAAGATATCAACAAACTGACCTGGTGTGACAACCTTTGTTTTTTTGATATGCTTTTTTTTAAGTAATCCTGCACGCTTATCACCAGTTACTAAATAATCTGCTTTTCCAGCCAGTGCCATTGCAATGAGAAAACTGTCATTGGGATCATCTGCTTCATCTTTTATTGTTATTTTTTTCAAAATGATTGCATTCTGTAGGTTGTTAATCATAGCGCCGACTTTCGCTGGTTGTAATATTTTTCTGAATTTTGGATAGCGGCTGGCACGTCTTATTTCTTCTAGTTGAATATCTGACGTTATGACTTCAAATTGGCGAGTTCGCCAAGCTCGGTAAATGACATCAGATGGGCTGTGAGGGGATATCAGAGCGCTTAGAAAAACATTGCTGTCTAAAATGATTTTCATTAATTGTCACGTGCCCAATCTATTGCTTCTTCAATAGCAGCAGTTAAGTCTATCTCACTAATATGTTGATTTGCTGCTTTGATTTGATCAGCGGACAATTCCAGAATATGGGTTCGAACAGCCTCTTCTATAAAACGTGACAAGTCACCTTTGCGGCCACCGCCCTGGTTAGCTAAAAAAACTCTCAGCGCTTGGTCAGTGTCTTGAGAGACAGCTAGGTTCCAACGAACTGTAGCAGCCATAATGCTCCCCCCTTTATTAAATGCATATGCATATATACATTTATACACCTATTTTAGGTAAAAAGCAAGTATAATCATGATGAATGGTAGTGTTTTGTTATTCTCCACAGGCTATTTCTTAGTGTTTAGATTAAAATGGCCGTATCTATCGAAAAGTGGCCGTATTCGTGGTGAAATGGCCGTATCTTATAGCAGAGTGTACGCTACAATGGCTCAACATGAAGATAAAAAAAGTATTATTTTACAATATATTAATGATGAATCTAGCATCAATTTATCCGCCTTGCTTAAAAAATTAGGGGTCGGGTATACAGAACGTACGACAAGGCGCTGGTTGGCCGAAATAGTCAAAAATGGTTCAGTTATTAAGCTGGGTGAGAAGCGTGGAACGCGATATAAAGCAGCGTCATCGATGAACAGTGACGCTCCCTTACGGTCGCGGCTCGGTTTTTCCGGGCGCCTTTTCCCGGATGGGAGAAGGCATGCGAGACGAAGCTTCAGCGTGGATAGCTACAATAATAGACCATAAAATAATCTTATTGTAAATAATTGTACTCTAACTTGCTGCTTTGCATGTGGCAGGTTTCAAGCTTATAATGCTAAAAATTATTAGGATAAGGATGCACCATGCTAGATCAAATATTGAGCTTCTTTGTATCGGATGCGCTTGCAGATACGGCAGCTCAGGCTGCTCAACCAGCGCCTGCCGGTATTTCTTTCATAACCATGTTTCTGATTTTCGTCTTTATCGTATATTTTGCGATTTGGCGTCCCCAGAGTAAACGCGCAAAAGAGCAACGCGATTTATTGACTTCTCTCGCTAAAGGAGATGAGGTCGTGACTGCAGGTGGATTATTGGGTCGTGTCCAAAAAATAACTGACCAACATATTGTTCTCGGTATCACTGATAATACGGATATTATTATCCAGAAAGAATCAGTTACAAGTATTCTACCTAAGGGAACAATGCAGTCCATTCAGAAGTAAATCGGTTAAAAAAAGGTTGTTTTCATGAATCGTTATCCGCTTTGGAAGTATCTGTTTATTTTGTTTTGTATCGTGGCTGCTTTTATTTACGCAGCACCTAATCTTTACGGAGAAAATCCTGCCGTACAAATTGCTAGTGCCAACGCCGCTGTTGTCGATCAGGCTTTATTAGAAAAAGTTAACAAAGCACTGCATGATGCTGGACTACCTTATGAGCGTGTAGATTTTCAGAATCAGACATTACTGTACCGTTTTTCTTCTACGGATACGCAATTAAAAGCAAAGGAATTGATTCAAGCTTCATTAGGCGAACATTATCTGGTGGCACTCAATTTGGCACCCGCAACACCGGCATGGCTCAGATCTTTAGGTGCTGTGCCAATGAAATTAGGCCTAGATTTGCGTGGAGGCGTGCACTTTCTGTTTCAGGTTGATATTGACGCGGTCATGAAACAGCGTGTTGAAGGTGATTTGCATGGTATTGGGCAGGCATTACGCGAGGAACGTATCCGTTATGCCGGTATTAATCGGCTTGCGAATAATCAAGTGATATTGCAATTCCAGACGCAGGCAGCGTTGGATGATGCTTATCGTTTTGTGCCCCATCGTTATAATGAATTTGATTGGCAGAAAAAAACCGATAATGGTCAGCTTCGCATAGAAGGTGTGTTATCTCGCGTTGCTTTGTTTGATGCGCGCAAGGATACGCTAGAGCAAGCAATGAATACCTTGCGGAATCGCGTGAACGAATTAGGTGTATCAGAGGCGATTGTGCAGCAGCAGGGGAGTAACCGTGTTTCTATTGATTTGCCCGGCATCTTGGATACAACACAAGCTAAGAATATTATTGGTAAAACAGCAACATTAGAGTTTCGCATGATGGATGTGACGCATGATCCTGTTGTTGCAGCGCGCGAGGGTTTGGCGCCACCTGAAACACGTCTCTATACTTACAAAGACCAACCTGTTTTGTTAAAGAGCCAAGTGGTGTTGCGAGGTTCTTCCATTGTCACGGCAACATCTGGTGTGGGTGAGGATGGTCGTCCAACCGTTTCTGTACGCTTGAGTGGCGCAGGAGAAAGCTTATTTACTTCTGTCACGGCGCAAAATATCGGTAAGCCGATGGCTGTGGTTTATGTTGAAGTCAAATCCGTGCCGACCATGGAAAATGGTAAGCAAGTGATTCACTATCAGACAGAAAATCGTGTGATCAGCGTGGCGACGATACAAAGTGCTTTGGGTGGCCATTTCCAGATTACAGGACTGAGCAGCCCGACTGAGGCACGTAATTTAGCGCTACTCTTGAGAGCAGGTGCATTGCCTGCGCCTGTGACAATGATTGAAGAGCGGCAAGTGGGTCCTAGCTTAGGTAAGCAGAATATTCATATGGGGCTGCTTTCCATCGAAGTGGGGATGGGACTCGTCGTATTGTTTATGGCGTTCTACTATCGTTTATTCGGTGTGATTGCCGATATTGCCTTAGCGGTTAATCTGATTTTGGTTGTTGCATTGCTCTCTCTGCTGGGTGCAACCTTAACATTGCCCGGTATGGCAGGTCTGATTCTAACAGTGGCAATGGCAGCTGATGCCAATGTGTTAATTTTTGAGCGTATACGTGAAGAATTACGTAGGGGGATGGGTGTGCAAGCCAGCATTCATGCAGGGTACGACCGTGCTTTTGTGACCATTCTCGATGCTAATATCACGACATTAATTGTGATGTTGATATTGTTCAGCATGGGTTCTGGCATGATTAAGGGTATTGCGATTACCGTCACAATTGGTCTACTCACCTCTATGTTAACGGCTATTATGGGTACACGTGCTTTAGTAAATCTCATTTACGGTGGTCGTTCTGTTAAAAATATCTCAATTGGAATCTAAGCGATGGAATTTTTTAAGCAAAATACAAATATTAATTTTATGGGGCAGCGTAAGTGGACTGCCTTTTTGTCTGTGATATTGTGTACGTGTTCTATTGTTGCTTTAGCTTGGCATGGACTAACGTGGGGATTGGACTTTACCGGTGGCACGCAAATACAAGTGCATTATGTAGAAGCGGCAGATTTAGCGCAGATGCAGGCGGATTTGGAAGAGGCGGGGTTTGCTGATGCGAGTGTCGTGAGTTTTGGTACTTCTAAAGATGTGTTAATTAGTTTAATGCACAAAAAAGCCAATACAGAGGCAGATGAAAAAGCACAGACAGAAACAGTGCAGGCAGTGCTCACTGCTTTGCCGGGCGCTGTGATGGATCAGGTGAATTATATTGGTCCTCAAGTGGGTAGCGAAATGGTGACAAAAGGGTTGTTAGCAATTATCGTTGCGCTGTTGGGTACGATGATTTACATTGCTGTTCGTTTTGATATGCGTTTTGCCATTGGCTCAACGGTTGCGCTGATTCACGATCCAATTATCATTTTAGGTGTATTTTCCTTTTTTCATATTGAGTTTAATTTAATTGCGCTCGCAGCCGTGTTAACTGTGATTGGCTATTCATTAAACGATACAATTGTTATCTTCGATCGCGTACGCGAAAATTTCAAGAAATTCCGTAAATTAGAAGCAATTGATGTGATGAATCAATCTATTAATCAAACATTGTCCCGAACGATCATGACTTCTGCTTTAACCTTGATTGTGATACTGGCGTTATTTTTCTTAGGCGGCAGTTTATTACATGGTTTTGCGTTAGCGTTGATGATTGGTATTGTTGTTGGTACTTATTCTTCTATCTATGTCGCAGGCTCTTTAACGCTTGCTTTGGGTTTAAACCGCTACCACTTGGTGCCTGTTGTAAAAGAAATAGACGAGCGCAACCCTTAAAAAAGCGAATATCTGGCCTGGTCGGTTGTGCATACTGCCAGCTTTTGGTAGCATATCTCTCATAATAATACAGGAGATCAAATTTTGATCTCCTGATTGGCCAGAGGTGAGCAATGGGATCAGGAAGGGGTATAGAATCAGAATTTGAGCAATCGGGCTTTAGCTTTTCGTCTTCTACGGGCGCGAAGATGGAGGAGCTGATATTTGCATTGTGGCGATTTGTGGGTTTCTTTGTCAGGCTGGCGTTTGTACCGCTGACGATAGTCATCTCGATAGTATTAGGTGTATTAGGTATATTAAAAAGTGTAGTGGGATCGATTTTTGGCATAATAGGCGCACTGGTGTTTCCCTTATTACAGGGGGATATATTAGGTTTCATAATCAATATCGTTCTTCTCCCTATATATGTGGCTGTCGGGCTAACAGTGGCGTTGGTGCTGCTAGCATTAACTTCTCCACTTATCCCGTTAGGAATATTGATGCAGTTGGAGCAGGCTTTTTTGGTAGCTATGAGCGGTGGCGATGATCGTGTAAAGGATCTCGAGACAGCACTGTATAACTATGAGTCGAAGATGAAAGACGATAAAGTTCTAGCTGTTTCAGGAATGTTATTGCTCTTGTTTATAACTCCTGTTAGATTCGCGTTGACCGTAGGCCTTGTTTTGCCACTGTCCATCGCTCTGGGCGGGGTTTCTGTCGTGATGGCTATCCCGATAAGTATTTTCAGTGCTTTCAGAGAAACATGTAGAAACACAATGAATCCCTTAGATTTTATCCTTTTTCTACCACGTTTTATTCTGATTGATCTTCCGCTTGCTATCCTCTGGGCAGTGCCAACAGCTTTTGTTTTGTGTCTTCTGAATGGTGCTATGATTTACCAAAGCAAGCGAGTGTTGCCTCGTGCTACGACGCCTTATCTGACTACAAATTCTGCTGCGCCTGTTCGTCCTGTCTTTGAAGGACACTTACTCTACGATATGTTGCTTGGAGAGTCTCGACTCATGCGGGTAGTCCGCAGCGTGCAATATCTTGCTGATGTTGTGCCTAGAAGAGATATTGCAGTAAAAGTCGGTTATCAGCCGTCCGTGCCGTTTTTAAGAGCAGAGACTGCGCTAGCTCGACATAATGGTGGAGGCGTCGTCAACATAGGAAAATTCTCAACGATAGCGATAGCGATGGGGATGGGGGGGATGCACGGAACCTTTGATGAGGATGCGTATAAGAGTCGTTGGAAGGCAGAGCAAGCAGCAGTTAATCAGAAAGTTGATGCTTACAGCAGACACAAGCAAGCATCCCGCAAAACTAAAAGCCCGCTACGCAAGGCGGGGCTCTATGCCGCTGGGTTGCGTCATCCACGCCACGACTATTCTAAGAAACCGGTGCCGGTGCTTATTAAGATACGTTAATATTGAGTTTGGTATTTTGGTGCCGCAAATGGCAAAAAGTCTATTTGCCGCTCCAGCTAGTTCATTGATTTTTATGTACTTCTTGAAATGTGAACGGTATAATGAATAACACGTTTCGCCGTGAGCCTTAAAATCAGATGCTTGATCCCTATTTAATTGATGTGAAAAATCTCAGTAAGCAGTTTGGTGGTAAGCCAGCTGTTCAAAATATCTCTTTACAGGTGAAACGTGGTGAGATATTTGGCTTTTTAGGTCCTAATGGTAGCGGTAAGACAACCACAATACGCATGCTGTGTGGATTGCTGACGCCCGATAGCGGTGAAGGCACCTGTTTGGGTTACAATATTTTTCGTGAACCACGCAAAATCAAGCGCTTAATAGGCTATGTGCCACAGGCTTTTAGCCTTTACCAAGATTTAACTGTACGGGAAAATTTAGAATTTGTAGCGCGTGTTTATGATTTCCAGGACTACGAAGAACGCACGCAACAGATCATGTCAGAGCTCGGTTTGACTCCTTATCAAAATAGTTTGGCTGCTCGATTATCAGGTGGTTGGAAGCAGCGTTTATCCTTAGGTGCTGCACTGATTCATGAACCACAATTATTATTGTTAGATGAGCCTACAGCAGGTGTGGATCCTAAAGCGCGCCGTGATTTTTGGAGTGAGATCTCAAAATTAACCACGCGCGGCATTTCTTCTTTAGTGAGTACGCATTACATGGAAGAGGCAGAGCGCTGTAATCGGGTGGCCTATATTGTATTTGGTCGGATGATGGCAGAGGGAACGATTCCAGACATTATTAAAGACGTTGGGTTAATTACTTGGGAAGGGACAGGTAATCAACTGGCCACTTTAGCAAAAGAAATAGAAGATAAAAGCGGGGTAGAGCAAGTTGTAATTTGGGGGAATACCTTGCGTGTTTGTGGTACAGAAGCGAGTAAGCTTGAAGCGGTGATTCGGCAATTTACGACGCTAAGATGGTCTCAGGTTCCAACCAGTCTGGAAGAGGTATTCATTCATTTGGTGAGTGAGAGAGAGGCAGCGCATGTGGAATGATATTTCCTTATTTAGATTAACGGGTCTCATTATTAAAGAATTTAGGCAATTCAAGCGGGATCACAGTACATTTGCCATGGTGCTTGCTTTGCCGATTGTGCAGCTCATTCTTTTTGGGCTTGCTATTAATACGAATCCAAAATACTTGCCTGCTGCTTTGATTGATTCAGATGGTGGCCCTTATGCGCTGGCATTGGTTCATCAACTTGAGAATACACAATATTTTAAATTCAATTATTTTCCGGCATCAGACAAAGAAGCGCATCGTTTAATGCAAACGCATCAAACTCTATTTACACTGACCATTCCTTCAGATTTTTCTCGTCAGATTATCAGAGGTAAAAAGCCAGCAGCATTGCTTGAAGTGGATGGTACGGATCCAGTTTCGGTTGCTTATGCCGTGTCTGCGTCTAATAACTTGATGCCTGATGTTTTTCGGTACCAAATGCCAGGTCCCGTGAAATTTTTGAATCCACAACCACCGCCTGCGCAATTGATTACGCATACACTTTATAATCCCAGTGCAATCACACAATATAATATTGTGCCTGGGTTATTAGGCACAGTATTGACGATGACTTTTGTGATGGTAGCCTCGATGGCGCTGACGCGAGAGCGCGAGCGTGGCACGATGGAAACATTGCTATCAACACCTATTTTGCCGATTGAAGTGATGATCGGTAAAGCGATGCCTTATTTAATTGTTGGTTATGTGCAAGTGTTGATTATTTTACTCATTGCACATTTCTTATTTGCTATTCCTATTGTGGGAAGTTCATTTTTATTATTATGTTGCGCATTGCCTTTTATTTTAGCGAATTTATCCGTTGGTATTAGTATTTCTACTTTGGCGAGTACGCAGTTAGAAGCAAGCCAAATGAGTATATTTTTCTTTTTACCCTCTATGCTATTGTCTGGGTTTATGTTCCCCTTTAAGGGGATGCCGCTTTGGGCGCAGTTTATTGGAAATATGCTACCACTCACGCATTTTATCAATATCGCGCGTGGCACGATGTTAAAGGGAATCGGTTTTGCAGAAGCCTGGGTGGATCTCTGGCCGATTATCCTTTTTATGATTGCTATGCTTGTGATTGCGCTGAAGCGTTACCGGCAGACATTGGATTAGCTTGTATTCGTTTACGACCGAAAGCTTTATAGCTAACATATTGAATAATAATCAATAAAATTGATTTTGCGCCATCCTTCACCGTGGAGGATAATTCCAAGGTGAAGGATGGCACAAAATACTTGTGTTATCCTTCACCTCGGAGGATAATTCCAAGGTGAAGGATAACACAGGTGTCGACATGATAGAAAAAATAATCGGTAGAGTGCCAGAAATAAAAACGCTTACTGCAATGCTGAAATCAAGTAAATCAGAGTTTTTGGCAATTTACGGCAGAAGGCGAATAGGTAAAACATTTTTAATGAGAAATTTTTTTGAGAAAGAAGATGTTGTTTTCTTCAATATCACGGGTACGCGACGTGGTTCACTCTCACATCAATTATCTCATTTTATAAAAAGAGTTGGCGATGTTTTTTATCATGGCGCTCAATTAAAACCAAGTAAAAATTGGAGCGAGGCGTTTGAAACGTTAACAAATGCATTGAATACAGTAGAAAATAAAAAGATCGTGCTTTTTTTCGATGAATTTCCCTGGATGGTGACGAAAAATTCAAAACTACTCGAGTATCTTGATTTTTATTGGAATCAATATTGGTCTGTATTAGGTAAAGTGAAATTAGTCATATGTGGGTCATCTGCCTCTTGGATCATAGATAAAATTGTTAACAATAAAGGAGGGCTGCACAATAGATTAACGAGGCATATCAACCTTGAGCCCTTTAATTTGAAAGAGACAGAAGAATATCTCATACATTCAAAAATTAAATTAAGTAGAGAGCAAATATTGCGAATTTATATGGCAATAGGTGGTGTGCCGTATTATTTAGAAAAGCTTGAGAAAGGGCTCTCAGCTGTACAAAATATCGAGCAACTTGCATTTACAAAGAAAAGCTTTTTACTCGAGGAGTTTAATAATTTATTTTCTTCGCTGTTTGAAAATTACGAGGAAGATATTGAAATCCTGAGATTAATTGCAAAAAATCGTTATGGTATTGGGCAAGAAGAATTATTGAGGCGGATGGGGAAATCTCTGCAAGGAAAAACAGGATTAAGAAGACTTAAGATGCTGCAAGATGCAAGTTTTATTACGAGTTTTAAACCACATTTGCATAGTAAAAAAGGGATTTTTTACAAGGTAATTGATGAGTATGTTTTATTTTATTTTTACTGGATTGAGCCTGTTAAAGATTCACTCTTGGAAAAGGGCTTAATAAAGGGGTATTGGGAAAGAAAATCGACCACTGCTGAGTGGTATAGTTGGGCAGGCTATACTTTCGAAGCTGTTTGTTATAAGCATATCGCACAAATCAGTGCGGCACTCAATATGAGTCCAACAGCCATTCCAAGTGCGTGGCGATATGTCCCACAGACGGGAGAAGATGGTGCGCAAATTGATTTGCTCTTTGACAGAGAAGATAATGCGATGACTATCTGCGAAATGAAATACACTGAACAACCTTTTGCTATTAAAAAATTGTATGCTAAGCAACTAGAAGATAAAATAAAAATCTTTCAAAAAGTAACTCGAATAAAAAAACAAATATTCTTAGCCATTATTTCAGCGAATGGAATGAAAGAAACACTGTACTCAGAGATGGTAGATAGTCTTGTTACGCTCGACGATTTGTTTATGGGTGGTTAGCTCAATGCCCTCATGGTCGCGGCTCCGTTACGGGAAGGATATCGTCTATATTCACGCGAACAAAAATGGAGTCCCCCAAGGCGGATAGCATGTCATTAGCGTAAACCTTGCAGATGACGCGTGTTTTACGGCCGATTTCGCCCCTAATATGTGCTTTCAAGAAGAGGGGTACGCCTATACGTATTGGCCTCAGATACTTTACGTTGAGCGAACCTGTGACGCATTCAATCCGAGGTAATGTATCCATTTCACGGTTCTCTGCGCGGTAGTGGTGTGCCATGACTGTCCAGTTAGAATGGCAATCAATCAAGCAGCTGGTAATCCCACCATAAAGCAGTGACTCCCAGCCAACATAACAGCTATCTGGTGTATAGGTTGCAATAATATGCGTATTATCAGCGTCCCAATAACTCTTGATTTTCAAGCCATTCTTGCTGTTGGGGCCGCAGCCAAAACAGATGCTAGTTGGAGCAATATCTTGTAAAGCAGGGGTCTTTCCGTTCATCAATGCCTCAAAATGGAATAAGGAAAGCAGTATGATAATAAGATACAGAGAAAAATAATAGTGGTTTCCTCGTGAAATCGAACAACGCGCGAAACCGAGCCGCGACCGTGAGGGAGCGTCACATGAATTTGATAAAAAATGGTGTGGAACGATGCAACATTTCTACCGTTAACTGAAAAGCTATCTTAAAATCGCTCACGCACCTACGGTGCTTAAAAACATGGATGGATTTCCATTACCCCGGCCTTCGGATTGCTACGCTTCGCTTCGCAATCCTTAGCCGGGGCTGTAAAACTTTCGGCCGTAAACGGCCTGGTTGCGTCGTAATTTTATGAGACTAATATAAAAGTATGGTGTTTATTGCTAGAATAACAACGCAATCAGGTCGTTTACGACAGAGAGCTTTAGAGATACTGTGTTGAATCGCAATCCCTCATTACACTCATTTTGGGTTGATCTCATAAAACAACAACGCAATCAGGTCGTTTACGACCGAAAGCTTTACAGCCCCAGGTAAGCGCGATAGCGCGCAGCCTGGGGTAAAGCGACAATCCACCCACGTTTTTAAGCACCGAAGGTGCGTGAGATATAGCTTCTCGGGTAATGTAGGAGTCTCTATTGCAGCCCTAAGAAATCTGATATCTCTCCAGTATTAGCGCCTTGTAGTGAGACGCCTAGGAAAGGAGAGCTGCCTAATATCGTCGTATCGAAGAAGGAAGAAGAGCCTGTTGGTATGTCTAAGTTAATTAGCCCGCTTGCCGTATTGGTATAGCTAGCAACTGAGTTGAGCGGGACGGTTTGTGTGGTAGGTGTGTTGTTAACATTGTTATAGCTGGCGATAAGTCCAGGTAACGTATCGAAAGCAGTGATAGGTACGACTGGTACGAAAACGTCAGGCGTTGGAGTTGGTGCTGGTGGTGCTGGCGGTGTATGTAATAAAACCAAATCAAAGCCATTGAAGAACAGGGTATTCAACGTGCTGCCAACAAAAGCGACCTTCAGCGCAGCAGCCTCACCCGTTGCGCCATCAATGGTGCCAATAAGATTCGCTGTATTGAGATTAATAAACAAAGAAAGTGCATTGGTACGGCCCGTTGCATTACCGCCCGTGATGTTCACAGCGCCTGTTGTATTTAGTGTGCTCGTGCCTAATAAGATATTATTAGCGCCTGATAAGGTGAAGCTACCAGCGTTGATAGTGCCGTTATTTGTGAAGCTGGTATTATTAGAAACAGTAAACGCACCCGCGATAGCAAGTGTGATACCATTTCCGATACTTGTACTATTGCTTTGAATAGTCAGATCGCTGTTTAGGGTAACCGCAGGTAGTACGACATCGGCATTGGCTAAGTTAATCGTCAACGCGGTGTTTGCACCCGTGATGGCGCCACCAAAAGTCATGGTGCCTGAATTTGTGCTGCCTATGGTGCTGTCACTCTGTAGAACAAGTTGGTTATTAATCGTTGTATTATTAGCAGAAAGCACTAATGCACCCGCATTGCTAATGCCTGTGCCGTTTAAGTTAATTGTATTTGTGTTGGTTAAACTACTGACGCCGATATCTAAAGCAGCGTTGCTAGCGATCGTTGTGCTACTGGATGTTCCTAGTGCGCCAGCATTAAGAACGCTTATTTTACCGCTATTTATATTTGTTGCGCCTGTATAAGTGTTTGCAGCAGAAAGCGTCAGTGTACCAGTGCCGTTTTTAACAAGCCCAGCACTTGCGCCTGTGTTTAATGCGCTGGAGAGGGTAGTGTTTCCTGCACCGTTAAATGTGATTGTGTTACCTGTGCCAGTGATATTGTTAGAGAATGTTAATGATCCGGCATCCACATTGATAGTTGAAGCACTAGAAAGCGTCATTGTGCCAGAGAAAATATTGGTGCCGCTCATATTTCTAATGACGCCGTTACCTGATAACCCTGTGCCTGCGATACTCATCGCATCAGAAATTGTTAATCCACTGGTGTTAATTTGAAGGGCTGCGCCACTTGCAATTGTTGTTGCGCCAGCTGATGTACCTAAGCTTGCGTTATTCGTGATTTCGATAGCACCGGCATTGATGCTGGTAAGGCCTGTGTAAGTGTTGGCGCCGGATAAGGTGAGTATGCCGCTGCCAGCTTTTGTAAATGCGCCACTGCCGCTCATTACACCCGCATAAGTGCCATTAATTGCTTGTGTGACAGTAAATGCACCATTTCCTAAATTAATGTTACCACCTGTGCTGCCGCCACCTGATAATGTACCGATGGTTTGACTGAAATTATTGAGGTCAAAGACAGCAGAGGCGACATCAGCAAGTGAAACAGCGCTATTACTTGCAATCGCATTTGCTATGCCTAGTCTCAATGTACCTGCATTAATTGTGGTTGCACCGGTGTAAGTGTTAATGCCAGAAAGTGTGAGTATGTTGCTGCCGGCTTTTGTGAATCCGCCGCTTCCACTCATTACACCAGCGTAGGTTCCATTTGAGCTCTGTGTGACTGTTAAGGTACCTGCACCGAGGGTGATATTACCACCTGTTGTACCGCCACCTGTTAAGTTAGCAATGATTTCACTGAAACTATTTAAATCAAACACTGTATTTAACACATCTGCGAGCACGACATCACTGCTGTCTGCAATACGATCAGATGCACCGAGTTGCAATTTACCGGCGTTAATAGTGGTTGCGCCGGTATAGTTATTAGTAGCGTTTAATAATAAAACGCCTGAACCATCTTTAGTGAGTGTGCCAGCGGTGCTGGTATTAATACCCGTTGTGCTAATAGTTGTATTACCACTACCGCCTACTGTTAACCCCTGTCCTGTACCTACAATGCCACCTGTTAGCGTTAAGGTATTAGCATCACTGTTGATTCTACTACCACCTGCAAGGGTAATTGCACC
>DATLOT010000011.1:0-4328 GCA_035536095.1 Gammaproteobacteria bacterium
TACACTATTCATGCGTTATGTGATGTCCATATTTGAACATGGAGACATAACCTTGTTCGTTGAGCAAGCTAAGAGACATTTATCGAAGGAAGCAGGAGACGCAGCAATGACTATCGCGCAACAATTAAGAAATGAGGGTCGGCAAGAGGGTCGGCAAGAGGGTCGGCAAGAGGGTCGTGAAGAAGGCCGGCGAGAGGAAAAACGATTTTTCGCTTCAAGGCTAGTGAAGTTAGGTCAGAGCCTTGAATCAGTTGCGGAACTAGTGGATCTCAGCGTGGAAGAGCTATCTCTGTTACTGAAAGAACAGCCACTGCACTAAGTCTGTTAGCGCTCTTCATTAGGGAGCTGATTTAAGCGCCAGCAATATGTGATAATAAATCCCTTAGCGCTTCTTTTTTACAAAGCGGATGTTGTAAGAGATAGGCAGGGTGGTGTGTGACAATCACAGGCAGAGCGGTGTCACCGTAGGTATGTGTTGTTTGGCGCAAAATAGGTAGCGGCGCATCTGTTTGTAAGAGTTGTTGTGCGCTGAGTTCTCCCATGACAAGTAATAACTGCGGATAAGGGGGTGCAATCGTTAATGCAGATGTGGGGTGCATGATGCGGGCATCTTTAAGGGATAATCCAATACTTTTTAACATATTCGATAATAAGGTGCGTGTTTTGCTCGGTACGGTGGGGTTATTTTTAAGCGGTAGCGCTTCCCCAATGATCAAACAAGACGGCGCTGTTGATGTGCTTTCCCAGCAAGTGATACCTAAAAAGGCGCAATACTTCCGATGTGTTGCTGTATCCATGTTTCTCTTCCCAGTTACGATTTTTTCACAAAACGATAATAATGTGGTTTCCACATCATACGTTTGATTGCTTTCGATAAATCTACCTCATTTGAAAGATCTGCCAGTCCTTCACGACGCGCTTGTTCTGCAACAGCAAGCCCAACATGCGTGCTCACCATCCTGGCTTCCGCTAATTTTGGTAAGACAGGCGCCATCTTATCTTGGTAAACAGGTGAGCATTGACGAAGCGCTTGTGTTGCTGCCCATAACATGTCGTCAGAAATGTGCTTTGCTTTCGCAACCAACGTGCCCAAGCCAATACCAGGAAAAGCCAACGCATTATTGCTCTGTGCAATTTGCCACTGTTTACCTTCATAGTGCACATCTGGAAAAGGACTACCTGTTGCAATAATCGCTTTACCTTTTGTCCATGCGAGCAAGTCTTCGGGTGTTGCTTCTGATAAAGAAGTGGGGTTAGATAATGGCATGATAATAGGCCGCTCGACCTGCGAAGCCATTAAGGTGACGACCTCTTCATTGAATGCACCTGCCACAGTAGATGTTCCAATGAGAATCGTTGGTTTGATATAATTAACCACATCATATAAACCAATATAGTGACGATCACGTAATGTCCAGTCAGCAACTTCCTGTTTTTTGCGCGCATAAGGCAGTTGAAAAGCAGGTAGATTCATATCATCAGTGAGCAGTCCGGGTTTATCTATCAACCAAAAGCGTGTGCGTGCTTCCTCTGGTGTTAAACCAGCACGTACTAAAGCGCCTTCTAATTGATTGGCAATGCCAATGCCCGCTGCACCTGCACCCATAATTGCAATACGGTGCTGTATGAGCGGCACGCTGCTGGCATCAACTGCGGCTAGTGCGCAAGCAAGCGCGACAACGCCTGTACTTTGTATGTCGCCATTGAGCGTACAGATTTGATTGCGATAACGCGTTAAAATACGTCCCGCATTGTTTCGTCCGAAATCTTCCCAGTGTAATATAATAGAGGGGAATCTTTTTGTCAGTGCACACACAAACATATCAATAAAATCATCGTACGCTTGACCCGTGATGCGCTCATGGCGCCATCCTAAATACATAGGATCGTTGAGCAAGTGCGGATTGTTTGTGCCAACGTCAAGTTGTATGGGCAAGACGCGGTGCGGATGAATACCGCCACACAATGAGTACACCATCAGTTTTGCATTAGAAATATTGATACCACCGATGCCTTGATCACCAATACCCAAGACAGCTTCGCCATCTGTCACAACAGATAAATCCACTTCAGGCGGAACACTGTTGTTGAGTATGGTGTCAATGAGATGTCGATTAGGATAGCTAATATAGACACCTCTCGCGCGACGATGCTCTAAACTAAAATGTTTAACAGTTTCACCTACGGTTGGTGTGTAGATGATAGGTAACATTTCTTGTAAATGCTGCTCAACCAATCGATAAAAAAGCGTTTCGTTGTAGTCGTGCAACACGTTGAGATAAATATTCTTGCTGAGATCTGTCTGGTGCTCTTGGTATTGCATGTACATACGCGCAACTTGCTGATCCAGCGTTTCAACCTGAGAAGGGAGTAAACCGCTTAAACCAAACCGCAGGCGCTCTTCTTCGGTGAAAGCGCAGCCTTTATTGAGCTTGGGATTATTGAGTAAATCGCTGCCAGTCAGCGTGGTTTCCAGATATTCTTCTTCGCTATTCTCGTGATGGTGTATTTTAAATTCAAGCATGATGTTCTCATTATATTTAGTGCATCTCTCTAGCCATTATAACGTATAATTGTTCGAGGAGCGAAGCAAATTTACGATAAATCGGAGTTAAATTGATGAATAATAAAGCAGTTTACGCTGGTACCTTTGATCCGATTACCCTGGGGCATGTGGATCTGGTGCAGCGCGCCACGCGTATATTTGACCACATTATTATCGGCGTTGCAGAGAATAATAAAAAAAATCCGCTTTTTTCGATAGAAGAACGTGTGTCTTTGACCGCAACCATACTAAAAGAGTATAAAAATGTACAAGTTTTGGGCTTTGATGGGTTGTTGGTCGATTTTGCTGCTGCGCATGGTGCGAATGTGGTATTAAGAGGGCTGCGCACAGTCACAGATTTTGATTATGAGTTCCAGTTAGCCAGCATGAACCGTCGTCTAAATGACAGTGTTGAGAGTATTTTTTTAATGCCTGCCGAGAAATATATGTATGTTTCATCAAATTTAGTGCGAGAAATAGCTGCATTTGGTGGAGACGTCAGTCCTTTTGTGCCGCCATTGGTGGTGGATGCGTTACATAAGAAACGAGGTCGATAAGATGGCACTTAAAATCACAGATGAATGCATTAATTGCGACGTATGTGAACCCGTTTGCCCGAATACCGCCATTTTTCAGGGCGAAATGATTTATGAAATTGAACGTCACAAGTGTACTGAATGCGTAGGACACTTTGATAAGCCCCAATGTGTTGCTATTTGTCCTGTGGACTGCATTCTGATTGATACTGCCCACCCCGAAACGCAAGAGCAACTTCTTGAAAAATATCAACAATTAACAGAAAAAAAATAATCAATACCTCTCATGCTTCAAGATGTAATTTTCAACAACGCCTTTTGAAGTTCAAGAGGTAAATATCCGCTTTATCTCACTTGTTGGTTTTCACTGGAACAAGCTAATAGTTTCTTATCTTTTACGTAAAAATCACTTTACATAATAAAATAAAAACAGTAATTTATCGAACGAAATTTAAAAAAACAATAAGGATGCGATCATGATCAGGGAGATAGAAGAGGCATATCATAAGACTGAAAGTGCACTACACAATCCACACGATAAGTTTTTCTTTGCTTCCCTGAGAAATCATAAAATTGCACAAGATGCGTTACGTTCTTTTTTGCCGGAGGAAACACTAAAGCATTTAGATCTAAATAATATGCGGCTTTATCATAATAAAAAAATCACACCAGAAATGCGAGAAATGCAAGCTGATATTTTTTATGAAATCCCCTTTGACGATGGAAAAGCACTCCTACTTTTTCATTGCGAGCATCTCAGTGAACCGGCGCGTATCATACCGTTAAAGGTATGGGTATATTTGCTACTGGCTTTGTTGGAATTCGCTGAAAACAAACCTAATGCTCCTCTGCCACTGCCGCTTCCTGTCATTGTATATACGGGAGAGAAGAAATATCACTATAGTACAGATTTTTTTGATCTTTTTGGCAATTATCAAAATATAGTCAGGAAAAATTTTAACCAAGCAATACAATTAGTTGATGTTTGTCGGATGGATGATGCAGATATTAGGAAAAATCAACTTTTTGGACTATGTGAGTTTGCTTTTAAGTATAAAAAAGCTAAAGAATTTGATACGTTTTGTGAAGAGGCTATTCCATTGGCCAGGATAATCGAATATGAAATTGGATCTGACTATGTTACACTATTCATGCGTTATGTGATGTCCATATTTGAACATGGAGACATAACCTTGTTCGTTGAGCAAGCTAAGAGACATTTATCGAAGGAAGCAGGAGACGCAGCA
>DATLOT010000012.1:0-6662 GCA_035536095.1 Gammaproteobacteria bacterium
TGAGGCACTCGGTGTAACTGAGCCGCGACCGCGAGGGAGCGTCACTGTGCTATAAGTTTTAGCTGAAATTTCTTACTTTATGATATTAGGTGGTTAAAATGTTGCACTGTTATACACCATCTTTTATCAGATTCATGTGACGCTCCCTGCCGGTCGCGGCTCGGTAACGTCATTTCCGATTTATTCAACAACGCCCCGGAGGGAGAAGGCACGCCAGACAAACTTCAGAGATGAATAATTGCCGCTATTTTACTATCCCCGCAACGCCGGAATCCACAGCTGCTTTTGCGACAGCGGCGGAAACGAATTCTTTTAAGCGAGAATCCGTGGGTTTAGGAATAATATAATGCGCGCCAAAACTTAGGCCTGGCTCGAGGTTGTAAGCAGATAAGACTTCTTCAGAAACAGCTTCTTTCGCTAAGGCTTGAATCGCATGAACTGCAGCGAGTTGCATTGCCTCGTTAATGGAGCTTGCACGCACATCTAACGCGCCTCTGAATAAATAGGGGAAACATAAGGCATTATTTACTTGGTTAGGATAATCGCTACGACCTGTCGCAATAATCGCATCATCACGCACTGCAAGAATTTCTTCCGGCATGATTTCTGGCGTCGGATTAGATAAAGCAAAAATCACAGGGTTTTTCGCCATCACTTGCACACAAGCAGGTGAAACTAAGCCAGGACCTGACACACCAATAAATACATCAGCGCCATCCATCGCTTCAGCCAACGTACGTTTCTGTGTACGCAAAGCAAACTCTCTTTTTTCTTCATTTAAATCTGAACGCTCTGTGTGAATCACACCTTGTCGATCAACTAAACAAATATTTTCTTGTCGTGCACCCAAAGAACACAGTAGTCGCACCGTGGCAATACCCGCAGCGCCTGCACCTAAACAAACAATTTTAGCAGCTGCTAATGTCTTACCTTGCAGCTCTAGCGCATTCAACAACCCAGCAGATACCACAATTGCCGTTCCTTGTTGATCATCATGCAACACAGGTATACGAAGACGTTTCTTCAATTCAGCTTCTACATAAAAACATTCTGGTGCTTTAATATCTTCTAAATTAATGCCGCCAAAAGTAGGCGAGATACGTACAATGGTTTCAACTAAAGCTTCAGGATCGTTACAGTCAATTTCAATGTCGAAAACGTCAATGTCAGCAAAACGCTTAAATAAAGCAGCTTTACCTTCCATTACTGGTTTAGCGGCCAGCGGCCCCACATTTCCCAGACCTAACACGGCTGTGCCATTGGTAATAACGGCTACCAAATTTCCCTTACTTGTGTAAAGATAAGCCGCCGCCTCATCCGCCGCTATTTCTTCGACCGGCGCAGCAACACCTGGTGTGTACGCAAGAGACAAATCACGCTGCGTACTCGTAGACTTACTCATCCCAACATAGATCTTGCCCGGCTTGGGCTCCGCATGATAATCAAGTGCAGCTTGTCTTAATTTGGCTGGCATAAAATACCTCCTGGAAAGAGAAATGACTTAAAAAATACATATCCCCTCATCCGCGTGGTCGAGCATGCCCGGCAAGACCGAGCCGCTTTACCGAGCCGCGACCGTGAGGGAGCGTCACATGACTAGCAAGCGTCACTATTATCGAGCGGTGGCACCTGTTAGTCATCTGACGCTCCCTCACGGTCGCGGCTCGGTTTTTCCGGGCACCTTCTCCCGGAGGGGAGAAGGCATGCTAGACTAGGTCACAGAGGGTGAAAAATAACTACTGGTCTTTGCTGCCGTCTTTAGGCGCTTCTTTGCCTCTGCTGCCGTACTTCTGACGGAAGCGATCCACACGACCAGCTGTATCCACAATTTTCTGTGTGCCGCTGTAGAATGGATGACATTTTGAGCAAACTTCTAGCAACAACTGCTCTTTGCTCATCGTAGAACGCGTCACAAAAGCATTACCGCAGCTGCATGCTACCTTAATTTCTTTATATTCTGGGTGTACATCTGGCTTCATAATTCACAAACCCCTCTAATAGTAGAGGGGGATGATAGCGGACAATGAGAAACGAATCAACTGCAAGTGCTCAGATCCTTTAGAGAAACGTCCGTCTGCGGGCACCTTTGAACGAAGATTTTTGGGAAAAACGCTCACATACTACGTGTATGCTCGCCTTTTTCCCAAAAATCTTCGTCCAAATCTGCCTCGCAGCCGAACGTTTGGTGTTTACTCGCGATTATCCCTCACGGTCGCGGCTCGGTATTGAACTCAGCCACCACAGGCGTATGATCCGAAGGGCGATCCAATCCACGAGGCTTTTGGTCAACAAAACTACTGACACAATCCGGCATTAAAGCCTGGCTTGCCAAGATGTGGTCAATACGTAACCCGAGTTTCCGCTTAAAAGCGTTCAACCTGTAATCCCACCAAGAATACTGCCTCTCTTCTGGGTGTAAAGATCGGAAACAATCCTGAAACCCAAGCTGCAAAAGCGTTTGAAAAGCAGATCGCTCTGGCTCGCTGAACAAAACGCGACCCTCCCACAAACTGGGGTCGTGCACATCCAGCGATTGAGGCGCAATGTTAAAATCCCCTAGAACAATCACACGCGGATATTTCAACAACTGCGCCTGCAAATCATCTCTTAACTTTTCTAACCACATCAATTTATATTGGTATTTTGGAGAATCAACGCTCTCACCATTGGGCACATAGATATTCACAATTCTGGTATCTCCCACCGTCGCCGCTAATACACGACGCTGTGGATCATCCATCCCTGTTAAATCTCGCACAGGCTCTGTTGCTTCAACACGACTGAGTATGGCAACACCATTATACGTCTTCTGACCTGCATACACAGAAGAATACCCAGCTTCGCGTATAGCTGCTTCAGGAAAATCTGCATCGACTAATTTGATTTCTTGTAATGCCAACACATCAGGCTTTATCTCGCCCAACCAATCCAAAACGTGCGGTAGTCGGACGCGTAAAGAATTCACATTCCATGTTGCAACTTTAAAAGTTTTCATATTTTTATCAACTGTAGTAAAGATCAAACTCCACAGGATGCGTCGTCGCATTCACGCGCTGCACTTCTTCTCGCTTCAGATTAATGTAAGATGCAATGAGTTCCGGGGTAAACACGCCACCCTCTAATAAAAACCCGGTGTCTTGCTCTAAACTATCTAGCGCCTGCTCTAAGGACGAACACAAACTAGGGAAGGATTTCACACGCTCAGGAGATAATTCATATAAATTTTCTTCTACAGCAGGACCGGGATGAATATGATTCTTAATACCGTCTAAACCCGCCATTAGCATCGCAGAAAAAGCGAGATAAGGATTTGCAAGCGCATCTGGAAAGCGCACTTCAATACGCCTTTGTTTATCCGCATCATCACCATCTGCAAAAACATGAGGGATGCGAATACCTGCCGAACGATTCCCCTGAGAATAAACCATAATAACAGGCGCTTCAAAACCCGGCACTAAGCGTTTATAGC
Organism: Gammaproteobacteria bacterium; assembly: GCA_035536095.1. Lineage (GTDB taxonomy): Bacteria > Pseudomonadota > Gammaproteobacteria > DSM-16500 > DSM-16500 > Aquicella. The sequence goes on from DATLOT010000012.1 coordinate 3,470, forward strand.
TATTGGTTGTTGGATTTGCAAAGGCATTCAACGCGCGTGCGTGCTTAATAATGCCGCCTATATAATAGAGCGCCATTTCAGATAATCCAGCATAGGCATTTCCAGCAAAGAGATTCTTACCGCCTGCAGCAAGTGACTGGTGGCAATGCAATCCACTACCATTATCTCCAACTAAAGGCTTAGGCATGAAAGTTACTGTTTTACCGTAAGCATGCGCTGTATTTTGAATGACATATTTCGCCATCAGCATTTGATCTGCATTTCTTAAGAGCGTATCAAAGCGTGTTGTAATTTCTAGCTGACAGGGTGCAACTTCATGATGGTGTACTTCTGGTTTCAAACCCATCGCTTTTAATTGTTGACACGCTACAGTACGGAAATCATGAAAAGAATCCACCGGCGGAACAGGGAAATATCCTCCTTTCACGCGTGGACGATGCCCTCTGTTACCCTCTTCCATCTTTGCAGCAGAATTCCAAGCAGCTTCATCCCCATTTATTTTGTAAAAAGAGCCGCTCATCTGCACATCCCAGCGCACATCATCGAACACAAAAAACTCTAATTCTTTTCCAAAATAGCAAACTTCTGCAATACCAGAAGCAGCGAGATAAGCTTCTGCACGCTGCGCGACGCCACGAGGGTCTAGCGCATAAGGTGTTAGCATATCTGGATTCTTCACCTGGCAGTGCATGATCAGTGTGGGGACTTCGCAAAAGATATCCATGATAGCGGTTGAAGGATCTGGCGTTAGCAACAGATCAGATTGACTGATGTCTTGCCATCCGCAAATAGAGGAACCATCGAATGCTTTGCCGTATTTAAAAAAAGCAGCATCTACCTTATCAACAGGCAAGGTCACATGATGCACTTTGCCCCGCAGATCAGCGAAGCGCAAATCAACAAATTCTACTTTTTTTTCTGATATCATTTTTTTAATAGCATCGACCATGGCTGTTTCCCTTTTTTCTGTTCGAAACATTCTCTAACTAATTCGATAATGCGGTCAAGCAGCAAGAAATGATCCCAACACCAGCGCTACCGTTTTGCAATATATTTGACCTGTGGCAGCCCATCAAAATCTGCATCCTGAGACCAAACAATTGCTTCATGTGTGAGCGCTGTGGCAAAAATAATACTATCTGCTAGGGGAATTTTATACTGAATACCTAACTTTGCGGCATGCAATGACAACTCCGTGTCTAAATCTATCACCGTCCCTTGCAGCATGCATTCAATAGCTTCAAATGCTTGCTTCTCTGAGGTTTGGCGTAAAACATGCTTAAAAACTTCTAAAATAGAAATACTGGGGACAATTAAATTTTTTGTATTTTCAATGGCTGGTGCAAAAAAATCTGCATTTGATGCATTTGCAAAATATTCAAGCCACCCTGAGGAGTCTACTACATTTTTTTTCATACTCTATCTTCATCCCGATCAATCGTCGTACTAATACCCTTTAGAAACCCTCGCATTTGTTTAATATTCCTCACAACCACTAATTCAATTCGATTTTGATAGCGCAAAACATGTAGCTTTTCACCCGGTTTCAGGTGAAGCGCCTCCCTTGTCTCTCTTGGGATAACAATTTGATATTTTGGAGAAATAGTGACAGACAGCATACAGATACCCCTTCGATTGATAATTCGTATGATAGAATTATAATCGATCACTATCGATAAGTAAAGAGTAGGATATATACAAAATAACAGTAGAGAGGAGAAAACGTAATCGCCAGGCCAACACTAAGGATTAGCGCTTGGGCGCTCCGTTGGGTCGCATGGATATCTCGCAGCAAGTTGCTCCGTGATCAGCAACCCATATCTGCGAGGTACGGGCAACATACCCCTGGGCACCGCTACCTGTTGCACGACTTGAGAAAACTCTCTGCACAAAAGGCTGATGGAAAACTCTGTTCCTAACTGATTTAAAGGATGGAAAGGACGCCCCATATGCTCGCCATCATCATTCTCGCCACAACAGACCCTCTGTAGCCGCAACGCCGGATCATCAAGACAGCCACGCAAATTCGTCCACATCGTCTGCAGATGGGGCGCTGTCGCAAACCGCTGTAAGAAGCCGATTATGAAGATACTATAAAAAGCACGCTTACCTACATTCCAGCCAGAACGACGTTGCGTATAGAGGTCGTATGCATGAGCAAGATTATTCCAATTAAAGTGATGACCGCTTCTCACAACTCCTGGTGCTAAGCATTCTCGGAGCGCTGTAAGCAGAGCTTTCGTATTAAGACCTGGATTTTCCCAACATCGACTCAATGATAGATCATTAGTAATCGCATCTGCTAGCTGTCCTAAGAGAAGCAGAAATTCATCCGTACATGGCGGAAAATCAAAGCCGCTAGGAAACTTTGCGCTCACTTGCTTCATTGCCATATTTCTACCGCATGGCACTTGATCAAGATAGGGATCAAGATAAGGTTCCAGTCTTTCCAGCAAAGCCCAATCATTTGTACCAAACATCGCCTGATAAGGCGACCAATCTTCAATGGTTCTTCGTCTACCATTCAAATCTACTACACAGTCTTCTGCTGTTGCAGAAACGAAAAACAATTCAGGATATATGCGCGCCGTTTCAAATATGAACAATATATTACTTTCATTAACTTGCAAAACGCACTTCAGCAAGTGTTTTGCAGATTTACAATAAGGGCTCGGCGTAACTTCACGCAGTAATTCTTGGGGAAACCGAAACAAAGCGGTGCATGGATAACGAGCCACAGAAAGGGTTGCTAACTGCTGTGATCTCACATCTCTAAAGGAATCCGCTGCCCTCTTTAATCTAGACTCATCTCCGTCTCCATGGAATAGCTTTGCCGCAGAAGCCGCTGAACGACTAATATCTTCCAGCGTCCTTGGTCTTCCTTTTGTTCTTGTATCCATCTGTTCTCCATTCTCCGCTTCATCTAACGTCCTTGGCATGGACTGGTTCCTTTTCTACATCCGGAGCATTCTCTAATTAATTTTATAATGCGGTCAAGCATTGTGGGCGAACTGCCACACTGTTCAGTAAAAACAAAAACCCCTGCTGATTACTCAGCACCGCAAAACCGAGCCGCGACCGGCAGGGAGTCACATGAATCTGATAAAAGATGGTGTGGAACAATGCAACATTTCTACCGTTAGAAGGAAATTTAATATCATAAAGTAGGAGATTTCAGCTAAAAATGATCGGA
>DATLOT010000013.1:0-6310 GCA_035536095.1 Gammaproteobacteria bacterium
ATGGTGTATAACAGTGCAACATTTTAACCACTTAATATCATAAAGTAAGAAATTTCAGCTAAAAGTTATAGCACAGTGACGCTCCCTCACGGTCGCGGCTCGGTTACACCGAGTGCCTCACAGAGCATCTCCCATTTATTCAACAATGCCCCCAAAGGGAGAAGGCATGAGAAACAAAGCTTCAGGAATGATCAGCTCTATGCATCCAGCTGAGGAGCAGCATCGCTGCTCCCACGCAAATAGCCGTGTCAGCGATATTAAAAATGGCAAAATGCCAATCATGTAAATGAAAATCAAGAAAATCAATCACATAATGATAAGACAAACGATCCCAGGCATTGCCCAATGCACCACCCAAAATAAAGCACAAAGCAATACTCGTCCAACGCGCATCTTTAGCCAAGCGACTCAACCAAACAAGAATAAAAATCGCAACAAAGCCAGCTAAACTGCTTAAAAAAACATTCTGCCAACCCGAAGCATTGTGCAAAAAACCAAAAGAAGCACCCGTATTCAATGCAAGCGTTAAATTGAAGAAAGACGTCACACGCTGAGGATCAAGAAACATCAAATGATGCAACACCCACAACTTCGTTAGACGATCAACCAACATCACACAAGCAGTCAACCAAAGCCAACGCAACCCCGATGTTCTCACTCTCTCACTTTTAAGCAAAATAACGTACCTCACCTTCTGTTGTGATATTTTCTACACAGCGTCCACACAAGTGTGGATAGGCTGCTTGCGCATTCACATCGGCACGACGATGCCAACAACGTTCGCACTTAGCATGAGAAGTTGCACGCACATGCACAAATAGTTCTGGTAGATCAGTCGCCACTGCATCAGCTGAACGCGATGCTATTGGCTCCACGCGAACATAAGAAGTCAGTAATAAAAAGCGTAGCTCTTCCCCTAAGGCATCCAACTGCTGTTTCAAAGAAGGCTCACAATATAAAACAACCTCCGCCTCCAAAGGCGAACCCAGCACCCCAGCCTTACGCTGAACTTCAATTTCTTTATTGACTGCCTCTCGCGTCAGACGAATTTGCTCCCAATAAGCGGAATTCATTAATCCCTCTTCGGGTAACCCAGCCAAATCTGTATACCATTCTGTTAAGAAAACAGAATCAGCACGCTTACCAGGAATATATTGCCACACTTCTTCCGCCGTAAAACTAATTAAGGGCGCTATCCAACGCACAAGCGCATGCACAATATGATACAGCGCCGTTTGCGCAGAACGCCTACCCTGACTGTCTTTTGCCATGGTATACTGACGATCTTTAATCACATCCAGATAAAAACCACCTAAATCAACCACACAAAAATGATGTAGCTTCTGCACAATCAGGTGAAATTGATAGGTGCGATAAGCTTCTTTTATTTCTTCCTGCAAGAGACGCGCCTTATTCACAATAAAACGATCTAGCATCACCATTTTTTCCGGCGCTAATAAATGCTGCTCTGGCTCAAATCCTGTTAAATTGGCTAATAAAAATCGCGTGGTATTACGTATACGTCGATAAGTCTCCGACGTACGCGTTAAGATCTCTTCAGAAGAGGTTATCTCCGTACGATAATCTGTCGAAGCAACCCAGAGTCGTAACACATCCGCCCCTAATTTTTTAATGACTTCTTCAGGCGCTAAGGTATTACCAATGGATTTGGACATTTTACGACCCTGCGCATCGACTGTGAATCCATGCGTCAGCACTGTTTTATAAGGTTCACAACCATTCATTGCTATTGATGTGAGTAACAACGAATGAAACCAACCGCGGTGCTGATCAGACCCTTCAATAATCACATCTGCTGGATACGTGAGTTCAGGTCTGGTTTTTAACACACATTCCGGTGTGACACCCGAATCAAACCACACATCTAACACATCAGATGATTTCTGATAATGTAAAACATCTTCGCCTAGCAGCTCTTTTTCATCGAGTGCAAACCAAGCTTCAATACCTGCTAACTCTACTTTTTGAGCAACCTTTTCCATCAATGCTAAGGTATCAGGATGCATATCACCTGTTTCTTTATGCACAAAAATAGAAAGCGGCACACCCCAAGTACGCTGCCGTGAAATACACCAGTCTGGACGGTTTTCAATCATGCTATAAATACGAGATTTTCCCCATCCAGGTACCCAACTCACACGCTCAATCGCAGCAAGCGCTGACTGACGCAGCCCCTGCTGATCCATGCTAATAAACCACTGCGGTGTGGCACGGAAAATAATCGGTGATTTGTGTCGCCAACAATGCGGGTAACTGTGTTTGAGTGTTGCGTGGTGTAACAACATCCCATTTGCTTGCAGCATTTCAATAATCGGCTGATTTGCCTTATTCACATGCATGCCCGCAAATAGCAAGGTATCCTGTGTAAAACAACCATCGTTGCCCACAGGATTATCTGTCGCCAAGCCGTTCTTAACACCTACCCAATAATCATCTTGACCATGCGCAGGCGCAGTATGCACAGCACCTGTGCCCGCATCCACCGTCACATGATCACCTAAAATAATAGGCACTTCACGCTCATAAAAAGGATGTTTTAACATCACACCAGCAAGTTGTTCGCCATTAAGAGAAGCAAGGACTTGGTAATCTGTGATCCCATAACGTTGCATCACCGGCACCAATAAATCTTCTGCGACAACCAATTGTTCGGTCGGTGTATTCACTAAAACATAACGCAACAAAGCATTCACCGCCACAGCTTGATTGGCTGGTAATGTCCACGGTGTTGTTGTCCAAATGGGTATCGATATTACTTCATTTTTATAAGACACCGCGAATCTTTTTGCCAATTCTGCTGCATTCACAGCAACAAAACGTACGTCAATCGCAGGAGAAGATTTATCCGCATATTCAACTTCAGCCTCAGCCAAAGCAGAAGCGCAATCTAAACACCAGTGCACAGGCGTATAGCCTTTTTTCACATGGTTGTTACGAATAATCTTAGCCAAACTGCGGATGATATTCGCTTCGTAGTGATAATCCATCGTAAAATAAGGATGCGCCCAGTCAGCTACCACACCAAGGCGAATAAAATCAGCGCGCTGCAAGTCGATCTGCGAGGCCGCATACTCACGACAAGCTGCACGGAAAGCCGTGGCCGTCATTTTATGACCCGGTTTACCATGCTTTTTTTCAACATTGAGTTCAATAGGTAACCCGTGACAATCCCACCCCGGTACAAAAGGCGTATCAAACCCGCTTAAGGTTTTGGATTTGACAATGATATCTTTCAGCACTTTGTTAACAGCGTGGCCAATGTGAATATGCCCGTTTGCATAGGGTGGGCCATCATGCATCATAAATGTTGGTTTGCCCTGCCCTTTGCTACGCAATTGTGCGTATAGGTCTATACTGACCCAATACTGCAGTATTTCTGGCTCACGTTGCGCCAAACTCGCTTTCATGGGAAAGTCTGTTTGCGGCAAGTTTAATGTCTGTTTATAGTCTGTCATTCTCGTTCTCTTTAAAAAAATCCCTCGCCATCGCAACATCTTTTGCGATCTGCGCTTTCAGAAGATCTAAGGTTGGATACCAGGCCTCGTCACGAAGCTTTTTGCAGAATGTCACACCTACGTAGCGACCATAAATCTCTTGATTAAAATCAAGCAAGTGTACCTCAAGTAAGGTACGAGTGCCACCAACAGCGGGTCGCGTACCTACATTGGCAACGCCCGGTAAAGGACGATCCCCAATACCATGCACATAGACAGTAAAAATACCTTTTACGGGCGTTAACCGACGGTGCAAAAAGATATTCGCTGTTCTAAAACCCAGCTCTCTTCCTAGTTTATCTCCGTGCGAAACACGTCCCAACATTTGGTAAGGTCTGCCGAGTAGTCGCTCCGCAAGCGCTAAATCCCCCTCTGAGAGCGCTTGCCTCACACGTGTACTGCTAACACGCTCACCCGCTGTTGTGACTGTGGGCAATATATCAACAGCAAAACCCAGGGCATCCCCCATTTCCTTGAGTAAGTTAATGTTCCCTGAGCGCTTGTGACCAAATTGAAAGTCATCCCCCACAATCACACGACGCACCTGTAGTTGTTCGTGCAATATCTTTGTTACAAAATCACTTGCAGATAATGCTGCAAGATGCTGATTAAATGGTAATACTAAAACATTCTCTATCCCGTACTGCGATAGCGCACAAAACTTCTCTCTTAGGCGCGTGAGACGAGGGATCGTCACAGTACCCTGGCTAAAATATTCAAATGCATGCGGTTCAAAAGTCAGCACCATAGCAGGTGCTTGTTCTATCGCAGCCTGTTTCCGTACTTCAGTAATCAGCTGTTGGTGCCCGACATGCACCCCATCAAAGTGGCCAATACTCAGCACACTGCCCTGCTGGGCTGCGCTTATATTATACAATGATCGAATCAACTTAGTGGACATTGTGATTATTTCCGGTTTTTAAGCCAGTAAACCCTATATTAAATTTCAGCTTTTTGCTAGCATGTCTTTGGTATGTGTAGAGAAGGCTAACCCCTATGATTTCAATGACAGCTGAAAAAATGAGACAAATTCTCGAAGCCGCCTTGATGGTAGCAGGACACCCGCTCACCATCGCCCAGCTACAAAAACTGTTTCCTGAGGAAGAGAAACCCAGCGCCGCCGATTTACTACCAGCCATAGAGGCAATCCGCGCACGTTACCAAGACAGCGGGATCGAATTACAAGAGGTTGCCAGTGGTTACCGTTTTCAGGCCAGGGCAGACTTAAGCCCCTGGCTCTCTCGGCTCTGGGAAGAGCGCGCGCCACGCTACTCACGTGCTTTTTTAGAGACCCTCGCTATCATTGCCTATAAACAGCCTATTACGCGTGCTGAGATTGAAGAAATCCGCGGGGTGACAGTTAGCAGCCACATTATGAAGACGCTGCAGGATCGAGAATGGATACGCATATTGGGCTATCGAGACCTGCCCGGCAAACCTGCTATACTGGGCACAACAAAGGCCTTTTTAGACCACTTTAACTTGAAATCATTAACTGATCTCCCGCCCCTGACAACGTTTAAGACGCTGGAGGCACAGGAAGCGCAGATACAAATTCAACTTGCCTTAGACGAGGCACAACCAGAGCCTGTTAATAGCGATTTGATTCCAGAAGAAAGCGAAGCGCTGGTTATAGAGGATTTTGATGCTTCTGATACCGTTGTCCCTCTTCATCCTGAGCAAGAGGAAGAAGACGAGGATGATACCAGGCTTCTCGCATAATTTCTCAAAACGGAATAGATGACCTCATGAGCGAAAAAATACAAAAAGTGCTTGCGAACGCAGGTATTGGTTCCCGCCGCGAAATTGAAACGTGGATTCAGGATGGTCGCGTTAGATTGAATGGGCAAATCGCACAGATAGGCGACCGCATGACTTATCACGATAATGTGTCCGTTGATAACCGTGAAATCAAGCTGATCAAGAGTCAAGATCGACAAACACGTGTCTTACTTTATCACAAGCCAGAGGGTGAGCTTTGCACACGGCACGATCCTGAAGGTCGACCCACTGTTTTTGATCACTTACCCTATGTGCGAAATAGCCGCTGGATTTCTGTGGGACGTTTAGATTTTAATACCTCTGGATTGCTGATTCTGACGACAGATGGTGAGTTAGCCAATCAACTCATGCACCCTCGCGCTCAACTTGAACGAGAGTATGCTGTGCGTATTCGCGGTGAGCTTTCTCTGAGTATGCAAGCGCAACTTAAGAAAGGGCTGTTGCTAGAAGATGGTCATGCAAAATTTGAAAAAATCGTAGATGGTGGTGGTAGCGGCAGCAATCATTGGTATCAGGTGACTGTCACAGAAGGTCGTAACCGCTTGGTGCGCCGTTTGTTGGAAAAATTGGATTTCACTGTCAGCCGCTTGATCCGCATACGGTATGGTATTGTTTATTTACCTCAACATCTGCGCCGCGGGAAGCATGTAGAGCTCGATGAAGATGAAATTCATACGCTGATGGAGAGTGTAGCGGATCGCGCGTAACTGAGCCACGTTGACCTCCCCGCGACCGTGCTGAGCTATCCCCACAAAATATTGCAGCGATTCATTCGTGAAGCCTGATCTGGCGTGCCTTCTCCCTCCGGTGGCGTTGTTGAATAAATCGGAAATGCTCTGTGAGGCACTCGGTGTGACCGAGCCGCGACCGTAAGGGAGCGTCACTGTGCTATAACTTTTAGCTGAAATTTCTTACTTTATGATATTAAGTGGTTAAAATGTTGCACTGTTATACACCATCTTTTATCAGATTCATGTGACGCTCCCTCACGGACGCGGCTCGGTAACGTCATT
>DATLOT010000014.1:0-7592 GCA_035536095.1 Gammaproteobacteria bacterium
AGTGCAACATTTTAACCACTTAATATCATAAAGTAAGAAATTTCAGCTAAAAGTTATAGCACAGTGACGCTCCCTCACGGTCGCGGCTCAGTTACACCGAGTGCCTCACAGAGCATTTCCGATTTATTCAACAAAGCCCCCGGAGGGAGGAGGCACGCCAGATCAGGCTTCACGAATGAATCGCTGCAATATTTTGTGGGGATAACTCAGCACGGTCGCGGCTCGGTTTTGCAGAGAAGGTCCGACCATGCGGATGAGAGCGGCTTTTTAAGCGATCACCGTTATTTCGCTTGACTTCCTTTGTCTATTTGATGTACAATACGGAAAATAAACTTAAACGAGGATCAAGTATATGTTAGGTCGCCTAAAAGCCGCAAAAAATACCATAGTAGCAAAAATATCAGGACAACCTGCGGCCGAGCCTGCGGTAGCCCAGCCCCAGCCCCGGCCCCGGCCCCAGCCCCGGCCCCAGCCCCGGCCCCAGCCCCGGCCAACCGCCCCAACGCCAGCAGAATTAGAGAGACAGAGAGAGGAAGCAGCGCGGGAAGAGGCAGAATTACAAGCAAAGGCAATAGAACAGGCGAAGGAGGAGCTGAGGTCGCTGATAATGCGTCAAATGAGGGGGAAAGCCCAAACCTTCGGCCGTTCATTAGAAGATGCGATATTGGAACAGATGCCTGGGCAGTCAGAGATAGTATTGGACGAATTATTGTCACGATTCTATGTGACGCAAGTGCCAGTAGATGAGCTGCGTGCACAAGCAGAGTTTCAAGTTAACACAATAGTAATAGAAATAGAGCAAAACAGGACAGAGATAGAAATAGCAAGGCAAAAAGAATGCCAAGCACTGGAAGCAGAAACATTGCGAATAAAGGCGCTTAAAGAACAGCTTCGCGCAGCAGAAGCGCAGCGCCAAGAAGAACAGCGTCGAGCAAGAGAGCAATCCCAGGCGGAAGAATGCGAAAGAATAGAATCAGCAGTGCGTAATACAATAGGAATAATGGGTATAGCAGAAGAAGAGCTAGAGATCGCAAACGCTAAGTTTAGTGAAATAGTAGACGCAATCCGAAGAAATGGCTTAGACAGAGAATTAAATGAAGAGGGAGGATTAACTGAACAAGCAGAGACAATGATTGAAAATATCATTAGGATTGAACATAAGAACCGTCATCAGCTCCAGCAGCCACAACAACAGCGCCTCGATAGAGAAAAAGCAGCTGTAGTTCAAGCGGTAGCAGTCCCAGTAGATTCAGTGCAAGCGCAAGCACAAAGGCAGGATGATGTGCTGATCCTGGAGGGGCGAGAGTTTGAAGAAATGGTTCTGCAAGTGATAAATGAAATGGAGATGTATGAAGTGATGGTGCTATCACCAGATGTGGCATATCAAAACGTCGATAGAATGGCGAATGCATTGAGAAGAATAGCAAGCAAATACACAGACATGTCGCGGGATGAATTTAAAATAGCAGTAGTATATCTTATGTCGATAATTTCTGACAAACAATCTGGGGTGCCAGTAGTAACAGATTTAGAGGATGTAACGGCAAAAGAGCCGGATTTGGAAAGAGCGAGGAAGGCAGGATCGATAGTGACTCAGATGTTTATGAGCAAATTTAACAATATGATAAGAAGTGCTCGTGAGAGAAGAGAAAGAGAGGAAGAAACGAAGGCGAAGTTGAAAGAAATGCTGGTGACGGCAAGGATGATGGAGGCGATGGAAGCGGCAGCAGCAGCGGCGCCAATAGAACTCGGGAATAATAATTCCTCGCAACAGCTGTTTGCGCACAATGAAAGAACGGCATCAGCAGCCACAGCAACGCCTTCTCAAGCACCTGCACCTGGAAGCAACACTTAAGTAGGTATTGCAGAACCGAGCCGCAGTCGCGGTTCGTTTTGCGTGGAAAATGTTGATCGTTATTCAATAATATCGATATCCATATCCCCGAAAGCTTTATCTGCCGTCTCTTCGGCAACATCCGCTAGGGTATAGAAAGTATCGCCAAACCATCGACGAATGGCAACGAGCTCGCGGCTACGTAGGAAGACATAAAAACCTAAAAAAGCAGTCTCGGGATCAGCCATCTCTTCTTTATCGAAAAGATACCGTTCTGCATAAGGGAGGCGTTTGTATGTTTCTGCTGAGGCATACTCCGATAAAAGAGAAAAAGCTTCATTTGCAGAAGTGGCATGCTCGCACTTCTCTAAAACAGTTTCGTAATCACGAATGCGCTGTGTCACAATCTCTTCTAATTCTTCATCTTTGAACAACTCAGTAAACCCATGCGGCAAGCGTTCATTTAATCCAAAGACTTTGTTGATAAAATCAGCTCTTGAAATGCGGCAAATACCGGGATCTAAGGATTCATGGAAGAAGGAAACTGCTAAACAAGCACGTTTAAATGAGGGTAGGCTGACATGTAACGTGTGGTCACTTAACATCAGTGTGCCTAGGGAGAAGGGGATGTCAGTGTTCTTTTTGAAAGTCTCCAAGGACTCAAAATGCAGTTCTTCGCATTCGCTTGCCCACAGCCAGTCCCAGGTGTTTGGGTGACTTCTCTTTTGCATGCAAGCCAGGTTATCCAGTATGGCTTCGAACGCGGCTTTATCCGATATGGTGTAAGTCAGTCGTATTGGCTGATACGCTTCGCCCGTTTTGACAGTTAAAAAAGGTTTCTGTGGCCGTTCAGACATGCATTGTCCTCTGTACTTTTATATCGGTATGCACGCTAATAATTTCCACGTGTAGGGGTTGCGTTGCTATCCGGATCTGGCGCGCTTCTTGTGAGTTCCTCATTCTGTTTATAGGGATTTTGTAGTGCCTTATCAATGTTATTGGCTGCCTGTTGTAAGGCGGCATGCCGTGCCCCATTAGGAAGGTTGGTTACTTTTTGCGCTATCGCATTAGCAGGTACAACGCGAGCGAGAGCTGCGAGCAAGTGCGCAGTTGTTTCTGGTTTATCGTTGTTATTCAATTTGTTAGCCATTTTCCTGCCCCTCGTTATTAAAATATCCCTATGTCCACCCCTTATTATAATTGTTTTTACTAAAAACAGTATTATGATAAGGAAAAATTAATTCACACGGAATATTAATATGGTAGCCACACTAAAAGCAATACAGCATGGAAAAAGTCGACGATTCCCGCAAGCATCAGGTTTTACGCTGATAGAAGTCATGGTTGTGGTCGTGATTTTAGGGATCTTGGCAGCCATTATTGTCCCGCAAGTGATGAGTCGACCGCAGCAAGCCAGGATGGTAAAAGTAAAACAAGATTTTTTGGCCATAGAAAGTGCACTAGATCTTTATAAGCTAGACAATGGTACTTATCCAACCACGGACCAAGGGTTGCAGGCGCTTGTCAGTCAGCCCACGGCACCACCTGTGCCGAGTAATTGGAAAACGGGTGGTTATCTGCAGTCTATCCCAGTCGATCCTTGGGGTCACCATTATCAATACATGAATAATGATGAGAAACCTAAGATTTTTACCGATGCATCAGAAGCGGGTGGGGAACTGAGTAATATGAGTGTGAATGAAGCAGCAGTATGAAAATAAGCGGTCTGACACTCATCGAAATACTCGTTGTTTTTTTTATTATTAGCATTGTGGCGAGTATGAGTTTATTAGCAATCAGTCACTATGATAATAACGCAGCCGCATCTTTCGTTGAAGAATTCACGCAGCGCTTATCGCTGGCTGAAGAAATGGCTTTATTAAACGCTGTGACAATACCATTCAAACTTCAAACTGTGCCGAAAGGCTTAGCGGTGCATTTCCAAAATCGTTTGGATGAGCAAATAATCATTTCTGCGAATGGCGATGCCACGCCTTTCCATCTGTATGTTGGCAAAAATGGTGAGCGGCCACGCTACGTTGTGATCAGTGAGGGGGATGGTGCTATTGAAACAAAAAAACTACCTTAACAATCAATACATCATTGGATTCACATTAATTGAAGTCTTAATTGCGTTGATGATCGTGAGTATTGCGGTGACAGCTATCATGAAAACAACGATGCAAGCAATTCACACAACAGCTTATTTAGAAGATAAAACAATGGCAACATGGGTTGCTCAGCGCGCAATAAATCATATTGTGCTTGGGTTGTGGGTGCTGCCTGAATCGCCCGCTACACTCAAGAAAACAGAAACAATGCTAGGAAAAGACTGGCATATTGTGTTGAGTCGGCATGCTACACAAGGCGCAAACCAATTTACTGTGGAAGTGTTTGATCAGGCGGGAGAGCGGTATGCCGTCTACTAGATCGTCTATTCAATCGGCAGGTTTTACCTTAATAGAAATTTTAGTTGCGCTTTTTATTTTTACGATCGTATCAATTATGTTGTTAAGTGCATTGAAAAATGTGATTAACGTGCAGTCTGTGACTAAAGCACACGGTGAGCGATTGCGAGAGCTGCAGATGGCAATGTTATTGTTTTCCAGGGAGCTGGAGCAGGCGGTGGACAGGCCCGTGTTAGGTAAAAGTGGTACAGAAGAGATGTCCTTTGTTGGGACATTGCATAGTATGACATTTACACATATTGGACATGCCGTTTCTTGGCCGGATAGCGGACTGCGCCGTGTGCGTTACTGGAGTGATACCAGCGGACTTTGGCGGCAGACAGGCATTGTGATTGATGTTGCGCCGCAATCAATTACGCATCAGCGGTTGTTATTGCAAAATATCACAGAGGTGGAATTCCATTACTTAGATCAATGGAAGCAGTTCCACGATCACTGGCCTGTATCAGGTAATGTGATTCAACCATTACCTTCTGCTGTTTCTATTTCTTTTAAGGTGCCACACTGGGGAGATTTTGAGGGGTTGTATGTTGTGTCAGCTTAATCATTCACAATCAAAGCAAAGGGGGATGGTTGTTGTCGTTGCTTTATTTATTGTGGTTGTGGTGGCAATGATGTCCTATACCATGATGGCTCGTTTATCTCGTGATACGTTAAGGACGCAGTTGTTAATGAATCATGTGCGCGTGATGCGTCATGTTGCAAGCTCTGTTGTCTGGGCGAAGCTAATTTTGCAAGAGGATTGGAAGAAACAGAAGCCTCATGCGCCTGTTGATCAATTGCCGATGATTTCGGTGCTGAAGACGCAAGATGGTTTGACAGTAAAGCGTATGATTTATGATATGCAGTCTCGATTTAATATTAATAACTTAGCAGATGTTGATTCAGAAAAGCCTTTTGAGCGATTGTTGCAATCAGTGATGCCTACTTTAACAAACGAAGCAAGAGAACATCTTGCAGCCTCTATTAACGCATGGGTGAGTGCGGCGCATGGCCCGCATTGGGAAGATCAATACTATCTTAATTTGCCTGTTCCTTATCGTGCAGCACATCGATTGATGGTGGTGCCAAGTGAGTTGATGTTGGTAAGGGGGATGACGCCAGCGTTATATCAAGCATTAATGCCGTATATCATCACACTACCAGAAAAAACACCAATTAATGTACAAACTGCATCTGTGCCTGTGTTATGTACAGTTGATGCGCGCTTGACGCCCCAGCTAGCGGAAGAAATTGATCGGATGCGTCAGCAGTTTCCTTTGACACAAGCTGATCAGTTTATAAAAATGGATTTTTTGAGAGGTCATGTATTATTATCTGATTCAATCACGGTGGTCAGTCATTATTTTTTGTTAGAAACCCATGTCAAGGATGCTGAATCGGATAAAGTATTTTATACCTTATTGCAAAGGCTGCCTCCGCAAGGTGGAGTGAAAGTGTATTGGCAAAGTGCTGTAGGAATTTTTTAATGCAGAAACTTATTATTTATCTAGGTAAGCAATCGGATATACAACCAAGTTGGGTTGTATTAGATGACTCTCTTGGTGTTGTTTCGCAGGTTTATCAAGGGGATGTTGGTTTGCTTCCAAGTTGTCCTGAAGAAACCCTTGCTGTTGTGCCCGCAGAAGATGTGCTGCTGACGCAAATCAACTTACCGCGTATGTCCCATGCTAAAGCACGCCAAGCTTTACCCTATGCCTTAGAGGATACATTGCTTGATGATATCGAACGGCTGCACTTTGCGTGGGTACAGGGCGCAGATGGCCAAGCGGTTGCGGTGGTTGCGCACGAAAAAATGCAGCAATGGCTTTCGCAGCTTGCATCGTGGGGTGTAGTGCCAGACCGGCTTGTTTCCTCTATTTTTTTGCTGCCAGTGGTTTCTGCTGCGTGGTCTGCTGTGCGCTGTGAAGGCATATTGCTGAGGAGAGAACAGTATCAGGGTATGTATTGTGATGAAGCCAATTTTGCATTATTTTCTGAAGCGCAAGGGATGGATTGCTCTTTAGAAAAGGTGCAGGCAGCTGATTTTTTAGCGATGTATGCTAAAAATTTATTTCTTTATCCAGCAATAAACTTGCTGCAGGGTCGTTATCGTAATAAACGAGTGACTTCTTTTCATGAGAAGCTAATGAAAAAAGCGGTTATTGCTTTATCTGCTGGTGTTGTTGCTTTATGTTGTTTTTCTCCAATGATGTCTTATCTTCTGCTCAGTCACCGAGAAGCCATTGTGGAATCAGAAATAAAAGCGATTTATCAGCGTCACTTTCCAATGGCAACAGCTGTTGTTGCGCCAAAACTCAGAATGCAGGAAAAACTGAGACAGTTTTCTCTTGGTCATCAAGGTGATGATTTATTGTTACTGCTTGGTGAGGTGAGTCAGTCTTTATCCTCTACACATGTGAGTATGAAGCGCATAGATTTTCAGGGTGGAGCGTTGACTGTTGATTTAACAGCGGTGGATCCAGAAAATATTAGCGATTTTATCAGGGAAATGGAGAGCAAGGGTTTTGTATTAAAGCAAAAAAATGCTGTTTTGTTGGCGGGACGGATGAATGTGACGGTGAATGTGAGTCGGAGCGGTTGATATGCAAGAAAAATGGTTGAAAATGATTGCATGGTGGTCTGTTTTAGCGCGTAGAGAGCAATATGTTGTTGGTTTGGGCGCTTTGTTTGTGAGTTTGTTTTTTGTGTATCAGTTAGTTATTTCGCCTTTATTTTCACATGTGGATGCGTTACGTCAGCGTTTAGGTCAAGATGAAGAAACGTTACGGTGGATGCAGTCCGTAGATAAAGCGATGGACGGACAATCATTGCGCGACGGGAAGTCTGTTGGTTCAGCTGTTGCCTTGTTAGCTATGTTGCAGAAAGCGCTAACGCACGCTGAGCTAAGCACTTTTATTGTGCAGTTAAAGCAAGCAGCCAATGGTAGTGTGGTAGTTATTTTTCATCAAGTGCCATTTTCTCGTTTAATCAAGTGGCTTGTTATCTTGAAAAAGAATTATCCTTTGCAAATTGCACAGATGAAAGTAGAGGGGAGCGGTGATTTAGGTTTGGTTGATGTGGAAGTCACTATTGCGTAACTTTTATCCCCTCATCCGCCCTGTCGGGCACCTTCTCCCGGAGGGGCGTTGTTGAATAAATCGGAAATGACGTTACTGAGCCGCGACCGTGAGGGAGCGTCAAATGAATCTGATAAAAGATGGTGTATAACAGTGCAACATTTTAACCACTTAATATCATAAAGTAAGAAGTTTCAGCTAAAAGTTATAGCACAGTGACGCTCCCTCACG
>DATLOT010000015.1:0-20670 GCA_035536095.1 Gammaproteobacteria bacterium
AGTCACTAAGAATGCACCGCAGATGGCGATTATCCAGTTAGGACAGGCATTTAAGAATTTCTTCAAGAAGAAAGCAAGTTATCCCCGCTTTAAAAAGAAATGGGTGAATGATAGTTTTACCATTACAAATGACCAATTTACTGTTAAAGATTCACGCATACGTATACCGCTATTAGGCTGGGTGCGTATGCATGAGTCGTTGCGTTTTATTGGTAAGATAGTATCAGCGACGATCTCAAGGGTGGCTAAAAAATGGTTTGTGAGCATTAGTGTTGAGATGCTGGATGAGAACCCACGTTCTGCAAACGAAAACCAAGTGGCAGTTGGGGTTGATTTAGGCATATTAAGCTTTGCAACATTATCAACAGGAGAAATAATAGAAGGACCTAAGCCACATAAAAGGCTGTTGAGCCGAATAAGGCGATTATCAAAAAGCCTAAGCCGTAAACAAAAAGGTTCAAATAATCGTCACAAGGCAAAGCAAAAGCTATCTACTTTACATTATCGTATTTCTAATATTCGTCGAGATGCACAACATAAGCTGACAACGAGACTGGTGAATGATTTTGATATCATGGGGATAGAGACATTACATGTTAAAAACATGATGAAGAATCGAAAGTTATCTCGTTCAATAGCAGATATGGGTTGGTTTGAATTTCGCAGGCAACTGGAATACAAGGCAGCAGCAGAAGGTAAAGCAGTCATTGTGGCAGATAAGTGGTTTGCCAGTAGTAAAATTTGCTCGCATTGTACTCATAAACGAGAAAGCTTACCCCTTTCCGTGCGCACATGGATCTGTCCTGATTGTGCAACAACCCATGATCGTGATATCAATGCAGCTATTAATTTGAAAAACATGGCGGTAAGTTCTACCGTCAGTGCTACTCTGCTCAAACAGAGTGATGCACATGCCTGTGGAGCACCCGCTAACGGGATAGCAGCATAAGCTGCTATTAGTTATGGTGCGATGAAGCAGGAATTTAACGCTAAATCTGCTTAGGTAGGTTTAGGTAGGTTTAAAGGAACGGTATGTCCCAGATTGATCAGTTCGAGCAAAGGAAAAAATAGTAAAAATGTTGGAAGTGGGTCAAGGTGATGAGGATTATGATTTTTTGACTGGAGCAGAATAAAATTAATAATGCCTATGCAATGAGAGTATACTATGGATAGAAAGACTGACTTATTTTCAAGACAAGCGCGTTGGTTCATTTTCGCAAATGACCGTCTGCTGCTTGCAAAAAATGAAATTGCGATGACATTGCCTGATGGATTGGCTGCTCTTAACCTGAGCGCTCATTTTATTCGACAGTACCCACTAAGACAACTGGAAAGTGTAGATTGCTATTGTGCAGAGGTAGATGAAAATATTACTATTCCGTCCGATGCAAGTTTTGTTCCTTTGCGGAAAGCCTTCGATATATTAGGCGTTGATTATCAAAAACCTGCTGCGCGTGCTTACTCCATTATTAATTGGGATAAAAATAATAAATACTGCGGTCGCTGTGGTGCCGTCACTGAACTAAATGAAGAAATATTCGAGAGAAAATGCCCTCAATGTCAATTATTGCATTACCCGCGTATCTCACCCTCTGTTATTGTTTTGATTAAAAAAGATGATCATTTATTAATGGCGAGAAGTCCTCATTTTTCGCCCGGTGTCTATGGTTTAATCGCGGGATTTGTTGAATCTGGTGAGAATGTTGAGGATGCAGTGCATCGTGAGATACAAGAGGAAGTTGGTATCAAAATAAAAAATTTGCGTTATTTTGGATCGCAGCCGTGGCCATTTCCAGATTCTTTAATGATTGCGTTCATTGCCGAATATGATTCTGGCGAAATTGTGATTGATCCTCGTGAAATAGAATCGGCTAACTGGTACAGATATGACTCTATTCCTGGATATCCTTCGTCTAGAATAACCATAGCAAAAAAATTAATTGATTATTTTATGTCAGAGCAAAATCGACTTTAATGTGTCTAAGCTGATATTGGCGCCACTTACAAATAAGAATCCGGCTTACAAAGAATGCTGCGACTGGAGTAGAAAATGAAAATTGATCAAATCAAGTGAAGGAATAGTTATTCTATTTCAAGCTTTTTCGATTGAAGAACGTTTAAAGTTCACCGTAAGATGGCTCGATAAAACCCGTGATTTCAAGTGCGGGGAGTGTATACCCAATAAGAATAAGGTAGTTGTCACATGGAAAAAATACAAGAAGCCGCTTTAAGCGGCGAATTTGATCGCCTGAGAGAGTTGTTAGAGGGTTCTGGTATCGATTTAAAATCACAAGTTGATTTTGGAGAGCAGTTGTTAGAAATAGCAATTAAGAATGGCGATGATCCAATAGTTGCGTATTTACTGAAAAAAGGTGTGAACGCTAGTAAATTTGTACATTATGATCCAGCTAAATTTCGACATCAATTGTTTGAAGCTGTGCTATCAGAAAATATTGTAAAAGTGAGATTATATTTTGAAACTGATATTAAAGAGAAGATCTCGAGAGAGACGCTCAGAAGATTTTTAATTAGCGCTGTCATTCATGATAACAAGGCGCTAGCTGAGCTTTTAGTAGAGAATGGTGCTGACATGAATGATCATGTTCGCAGCGGCAGGCATAAGGGAAAATCTATCAGGGCATTGGCCAAGTCAGTAGGAAGTACTGCTATTGATGCGCTACTGGATACCGTAAGCGAAGCAGATCAACTCGATACTGCGGTATCTTCTACCAAGAAACAAAAAATGCTAAGCAATCTAAAGGCCCATTTTTGTATTTCTTTAATGGGTGGTAATTTTGAAAAAGTTAAATTTTTTGTTGAGAAATGTGGCGCTGATGTCAATTGGATGACAGCGCAAAAAACTTGCCGGCGACCGAGTCATTCCATGCTACATTTTGCGATCATCTCTGGTCAGTTAGAAATAGTGCGTTATCTGGTCAAACAAGGTGCCAATATTAAAGATGCTGATGTGATAACTGCTCTGAGAAGTGAAGAATACAGTATTTTCGAATATTTAGTTAAGGAATTTGGCAGTCAAATAAGAGAAGGTGCACTATCAGGCACTTTACGCTACGCAATTGAAAAGAAAAAAAAGAAAGTAGTGAATTTTCTTATCGAGCGTGGAGCGCCCATTGATGCCATCCCTGAGTATATTATCGAGCAATCTAATAATGCTATTCAGGAAAAAATAGCGGCACGTAGGGCGCAGGATGAAAAATCATTAGAAGCTGTCATGCAAGGAGATATTGAATTTCTTGAAAAGCAATTTCAACTTGGTATCATCATCAATTATAAAAATCCAAAAACAGAAACAGTTTTTATGAAAATTGTCGAGGATGGCAAAGTTGAAGTCATAGATTTCTTGTTTCGTACGGGGAAAATACCTGCTGAAATAGCAGAGAAAGGATTAAAGCGAGCAGTTTCTCATGGAAATGCAGCAGTAGTGTCATGTTTTATAGCGCATGGCATAGATATTGATTGTTTGTATGAGGAAAATCCTGCGCTTTCGTTAAAAGAACAAGAAGTCATGAGAATAATTAACGAGAGAGTAGCGTTAAATAATCGTTTTCTTGATGCAGCCAGCAGAGGTGATTTAGATGCATTAGACGCACTTTCAGTGGTAGGTATTTCACTTAATCAAAAAAGCAAGGTAAAAAAAGATGCTTTCATGGAAGCGTCGAAAAATGGTCATGTGAATATCATTAGATACTTACTATCCCATGCCGCGGTTGAAGAAGAATTGATGGATGATGCAATCATCATTGCCGCTGAGAATAATTGTGTAGACATAGTTAAGTATTTGATAGAGTTAGGGTTTGATATTAGAAAGAAAAGCAAATCTCATGGGAAATACCCTGCGCACACACAAAATGATAGGCGAGAATTTGATGAAAAAACGGTGATAGAGACATTATTTATTGCCTTCGCTGCTAATGGCAATACAGAGATGTTAACGTTTTTGATGCAAATGGATATCAATTTATCAGCATACACGATTACACAAGCAGCCTTAGCTGCTGTTGAGAAAACGCATTTGGCGGTTCTCACATTTTTAGAAGACCAGTATCATGCTAATGATGTTTTTATGATAGCAGCTGCTGAGCAAGGTAGCTTAGAAATACTAGATTTTCTGATGAATAAATTTTCTGATAAATTGTCTTATATCCATCATGATAGAATTCTCACAGCAGCAGTCAAACACAATCATATGAACGTTGTAGAATATTTTCACAAAAAGGGTAAGCTGCAGTACGCAGGCGATCTTCTTTGTGCTGCAATCGAGGCTAAAAATCAGGAAATGGTACAATACCTTGTGGATAGAGGAATGAATATTGATGCATGTGACGTAACTAAAGCATGTAACGATAGCGTAATAAAGGAGATTTTCAAGGAGATTTTTGACAGGCGCAGATTATTGAATGAAAAATTTTTAGAAGCCATAGAAAATGGTGATTTAGCTTTACTGCAAACTTGCTTTGAAAAGGGGGATTTTATTCCATCTCTGTCATCGTATGCTGCTGAAGCAGCACCCATGAGTAGAGCATCTGCCATGGGTCATGTACATATCATGGCATTTCTTAGAGAAAAAGGATTCAGAATAACAGGCTATTCTGACGGTGAATCGATAAGAAACAAACCACTAGAGTTGGCCGCAAAATCTGATCAAGCAGATGCTGTGATATACTTATTAAAAAATGGTGCTGAGATAAATGCCCTATTTCGTGGTAGAGAAACCTATTCACAAGCAATAAAAAATATAATAGATGAGTATACCAAACCATGTAATCAGTTAATTGAAGCCGCCAAAACTGGCGATCTTTCTTTATTATCAGTCCTATTAGAAATGGGCGTAGATCCAACAAGTACTGATGTAGAAGGTAGATGCGCGTTGTATGAAGCAGTTATCTGTGGACAACTTGCAG
The DNA here is from genome assembly GCA_035536095.1 of Gammaproteobacteria bacterium. Classification (GTDB taxonomy): domain Bacteria; phylum Pseudomonadota; class Gammaproteobacteria; order DSM-16500; family DSM-16500; genus Aquicella. The sequence goes on from DATLOT010000015.1 coordinate 4,923, forward strand.
CAGTAAAAATGTTATGCGAAAAATATGCTTTTCTAGAAGAGGATCCATATGATAAACGATTGAATCTTTTACGGTTAGCCGTACAATACCGTCACATAGCAGTAGCAGAATATTTACTAGGACTTAAGATTCCGCATGATAGATTAAATTGCATAGAAACGGCAATAGAGAATGATCATTTTGAGATGTTTCAATTACTGTACAAATATGGTGTAAAATACAATGTTTATGATAATAAGGAATATTTTAAGGCGTTAATAAAGAAAGACAGAGTTGAATATGTAAAGTGTTTATTAGATACAGCATCAGAAGAAAACGTAAATCGTTTAATGAAAGATGCTTTTATAGCAGCAGCTTCTACAGGTTGTATAGCTGTCTTGCAGGATTTGTTGAAAAGAAAAATGGATATAGAACAAGTTGTATATCCATTATATGATGGGTATGATGCCGAATCATGCGATACTCATGAAAGTCATTGTGAAAAAATTTCCGTAAAAGCTTGTAAAGAGGCCGTGAAAGCAGGGCATATAGCTGTTTTGCAATTTTTATTACAATATGTAGACATTGAAAATGCAGGCGAGGTCATTTTAAAAGAAGCAATTAATGCTCGACAAATTCAAATAATAGAATTCTTGATTTCTATTGGTATTCCATTAAAAGTAGGGGAAATGGACGAAGTATTATCACGAGCTGTAAGCCATAATGAACGTGATATGGTGTATTTTCTGATAGGAGCTGGCGTTGATATAAAGTCTATACGAAGCAAAATTATTCATTACCCCTTTCCTGATAAGAAAGATGAGAAATATGAAAGAGATAAGCTTGAAATAAAAGCAGTTATTGAAGAACGCAGATCACTTAATAATCGTTTTGTATCGGCTGCTATGGAAGGTAATCTCACAGAACTTGATGCATTACTTGCTCAAGGCGCGTGTGTCAATCATCAAAATTCAGATGGTCAAATAGCCTTTATTCAAGCTATTAAAAATGGTCATTTTCACGTGGTGAAGTTCTTGATGCAACGTGGTGTAGATCTTAACAAGAAGAATAAAATCATCAGAGGTAATCCTTTAACTAGCAATGTTGGACGAGCTGCTTTAGAAGCAGCAGTAGAGGTATGTTCCTTAGAAATAGTCCAGTATCTTTTAGATGCAGGTGTTCAGTTAAATTCTTGCGATGGTTCTATTCTAAGCAGAGCAATAAATATTCCTCAATCAGTATTTAATCAATCTAATAAACAAGAAAAAATGGCTCAGCAACTTCAGATTGTTAAATGCCTGGTGAATTATGGTATCGCTATCGAACACAGTCATCTTAAAGAAGCGATATCAAAAAATATATTTGAGATAGTAGAATATCTTATTGGGAAAGGTGTTTGTTTATGGCAAGGAGAGCGATCCGGGACAAGAAAACGAGCTGAAATTGAGTATCCAAGCGCAGCAATAAGAGATCTGATGACAAGTCGCATACAGTTAACGGACACGTTTATACGGGCTGCTGGGAGCGGAGAACTAGCTGTAGTGAAAAGATGTTTGGCTGATGGTGTATTCATTAGTCATCGAAATGCTGAAAATCAGTCTGCATTTATTCAAGCTGTTAGCAAGGGTCATTTGCATGTTGTTAAATTCTTAATACAGAAGGGGATAAAATTTGAAAAATCTGACACTGAATATTATCCTGAAAACTTGAATGAAGCCATGAAAATCGCTCAAAAAAATAATCACACCGATGTTTTAAATTTTCTTTTAAAGTATAAAAGTTATGTAAAGCATCTCTCTGATTTAAGTGATCCCTCTTCTTTTGAAATAGAAGAAGATTCTGTCCCGGTAAAAGAATATGAGTTATTTAAAGGTGAAGGTGAGAAGGAAGGCAAGATAATAGAAGAAGAGGAAGAACAAGCTGATGCTGCGAGCAGCCTCTTGCTATTAAGCCGAAAGTCTGGGAATGTGGTAGAAGGATTGCCTCAAGAATTAATACCTTACATTATTCAATTCACGGATAATATTTTTCCTCTAAAAGCGGAAACAGTTGCAAAATCTGCGCTTACAATCCCAGGTGGAAGTTTTACCGCATCTCCTGGTCTGCTATTTTCACATAGAGTGATGATAAGTAAAAAATTAGATTGTATGGCAAAAAGAGCGATAAACATAGTCGAGAATCATGCTGCATGTTATACCACTAATGAAATAGCTTTCTTTGTACAAAAGCAAATGGTGTCTCATATGTTTTATACGGGGATGGATAAAGATTCAACTATGGTAAGACTGACCGAGAAATTGAAAAATTTTAAGAAATATCAAGAGTTAGAATTTATTTTATCAATTAAAACCAACGAAACGCACTTTTCTGCACTGTATATTAGAAGAAATCCTGGTAGAAGGTTTTCTTGTGATGTTTTTTATATAGATCCCACTGGTAATTCAGGCAGCCTAGCTGAACCGATAAAACGCATCTTGCAAAAAGAGTTGCGTGTATCGTCTAATCAAATAATAGCAAGTAAAACCATGCTGCAGTGCTGCGATGCTAAGGAAAAAATTACCTTAATGGATGACCTTCATTCCGGTGCTTATCTGATTTTTATATTAACAGAAATGATGAGAGGCTATGCTAGAATTCATCAAACGATGTTGGAGATTAATATAGGTGATGAGGATCATCCGAATTGGCATCGTATTTCTCACTTAAATCAAGAATCCTCTAAAGAATTTGGAGAAATGATCAGGCAATATCATGCTGAGTTCCTTAGAACACGTAAAGCTTCTATTGATTTAAAAACGTATTTAATAGAATTATTAAATCGTCAACAAGATACAGCAGAAAAGGTTATTGATGAAAGAGAAAGAAGTGAATTGTTGTCTGCGAGGGATCTATTTCCTGGGCACCTGATAGGGAAGCGCTAGCGTGAATGTAGCGCCTTTTCCAACACCTTCACTTTTCACCGTGATGGTTCCACCCATTTCTTTGGCTGACAGCGCACTGGTGTGCAAACCAAAACCATGGCCACCATCTCTTGTCGTGAATCCATAAGTAAATACGCGGCGCATATCCTCATGGCGAATCCCGACACCATTATCAGTAATGTCAATTCTAAATTGATGATCATCGTTTAACGAAATACGCAATGATACTACTTTTTCCCTAGCGGTGGATTCAAGTAAAGCATTCTTCGCATTAGTTATTAAATTAATTAATATTTGAAGCAATTTGACTTTATCAACCAAAACCGCGCTGATGGAAGCATACTTTTTTATCACAACAATATTGGTTTTATCAATGCCAGATATTAATATTGCCTCATCGAGCACGCTAGCAATCGAAACAATCTGCTCTAGATGAGTCACTTTGCTGTAGCTTTGCTGCATATCGATAATATGCTTAATATGTTGTATGTTATTTAATAAAGTCTCAGACTCCAAAGCAATTTCACTTTGTTCATTTTTCCATTGCGCAGCAAGCATTTCAATATATTGCGGCAGCGCAGCACCTTTATTATCGTTAGAGAAAAAAGTCACTAAATCATGCTTGTTGTCGTTTATCAATTTACTTAACTCAGATAACACGTTTAATTTAGAATTGGCGGATTTGCTCGCCAATGTGGATGCAGACACATTTACGCTATTTAGTACATTTCCCACATTGTGCAGCACACTGGCTGCGACTTCTGCCATACCAGCTTGATGCGCGAGAAGGAGCAACTTCTGATTTCTTGCTTCCATCATCGTAGAAATAAGAATTGCTATCATAAAGATACAAAATATCACAACAGCGACACCAACAGCCAAAAACGCCGGATCGACGGCAGATGTTATTTGTTGAGCGGTCTCAAGCGGGGTAAAGACGGCAGCGTACATGCCCGTATAATGCATGCCGCATATCGCAGCACCCATAATAAGCGCACTGACAAATTTAAGACGGAATTTTACGTTAGCCACAACTTGATTGCTCTTTAAGGCAAGCCAGAGTGCAGCCTCTGATGCGAATATAGCAATCACAATGGAAAGGAAAAATATCCACGGGATATAGTGTATATTCATGCTGATCTTCATTGCTTGCATGCCAGTGTAGTGCATCGCTGCAATGGCTAGGCCCAATATAATACCGCCCACAAACAGATGGATAAAATTAATGATTCTTGGTTTTAACAAAAATAAAGCAAATGCAGAAGCCATGATTGCAACCAGCAAAGAAAAGCCAGTCCAGAATTCATCGTAACTCATCGTCATCATTGGCATGTTAAAAGCCAGCATACCAATAAAGTGCATAGACCATATACCCGCTCCCATGGAAATAGCGCCACCAATCAGCCATACCGTAGTAACGAACCTTGTATTCCCAACATCTCTTAGGCGCCCTGTGATATCGAGTGCAACGAAGGAAGCAAATGACGCTACAATATACGATAAAATGACTAAACGAAAATCATACGTGCCCAACATTTCATTGGCAGGTAGTGCTGTCATCTGAAAAAAACTTTCAAGCATATATTCCCTCGTCTACATATCCTCTGAAGTTTCATCAAATGCTAAGATGGGAGATGATTTGCGCAACATGGCTTCGCACTCAGATGATGAAATCGGTTTGCTAAAATAAAATCCCTGGAATTCACCACATTTCTGCTCTTTAAGGAAATCATATTGTTTTTTCGTTTCCACACCTTCTGCGAGCACCTCAAGGTTTAAGTGATGCGCCATCGTAATAATGGCCTGAATGATGACACCATCGCCTCTATTTGAATCAATATTTTGGACAAAAGATTGATCTATTTTAAGGCGATCAACAGGTATCTCTCTCAGGTAATTTAGACTAGAGTATCCGCTGCCAAAATCATCGAGCGCAATCTGGATGCCAATTTCTTTTAAGTCTTTTATCGCTTTAATTGAGCAGGCATTATTGATAACGGTATTCTCAGTGAGTTCTATTTCAAGATATTCTGGATCTAATCTGGATTCGCTTAATGCGTTTTTTACAATGTCAACGATATTGTAAAGTCTAATCTGTTTTGTTGTAATGTTGACAGCCACACGTATGTGTGGCAGTCCTTGTTCTTGCCACTGCTTATTTTGCTTACACGCCGCGCGTAAAACCCATTCTCCAATTTGGACAATCAGTCCAGCTTCCTCAGCCAAAGGGATAAAATCTATTGGTAGCACAACGCCTTTTGTAGGATGATTCCATCTGATCAATGCCTCAACGGAGACCAGTCTCTGGCTTGCAAAGTCAAATTGCGGTTGATAACTTAAAAAAAACTCATGATTGGCAATAGCCTGCCGAAGCGCTTCCTCTTGCTCAAGGCGATCGAGACTTTTTGCATTAAACGCTGATTTATAAAATTGATATTGATTGGTTCCACGTTCTTTAGCATGGTACATGGCAATGTCTGCGTTACGCAATAAGGTATCGATGTTCTTTCCATCTTGCGGATAAAGGCTAATGCCAATACTTGTTGTTATTGATAATTTACGTTCGTTAATATAAAGCGAATCATGAAAGGTGTTTAATAATTTGGTAGCAATTTCTGAAGCATCATTGCTATTTTTTATATTTTGTATGATAACAACAAATTCATCTCCACCTAAACGAACCAAGGTATCTTCCTCGCGAAGAGCAGACTGTAAACGATTAGAAACATGACGAAGCACTTCATCTCCAGCATTGTGGCTTAAACTATCATTAATTAATTTGAATCGATCAAGGTCCAAGAATAAAACAGCGAACATTGCATTGTTTCTATCAGAGGATGCGATCGCCATATGGAGTCTATCAAGCATTAACATTCTATTAGGAAGTCCAGTTAATGAATCGTGTGTGGCTTGATATTTTAAATCTTCCGTTCTCTCTTCAATTCGACTTTCAAGTGATGAGGTATAAGATATTGATTCCTGTAATAGCTGCCATTTTTTTGTTAGCGCACAGGCTAATTGTCTGACCGCAATATTATCAAATGGTTTTTTTAAGATGATCAGGTTGTCATTGACGCCAAGTTCATCGACTGTTTGTTCCCACGTATAGTCTGAATAAGCGGTGCAGATAACAACTTGTATGTTCTTGTCAATTTCCCATATATGCTTTATTGTCTCTATACCGTCCCACCCTGGTGGCATCCGAATATCAACAAAGGCAAGCGAATAGGGGCTCCCCTCGTGAAACGCCTTGTCGATAAGCTGAACACCTTCTTGGCCTTGTGAAGCTGTGTCAATTGCAAAATTGGGTAATTTGTCGGCTTGACTCGTCTTATTAAATAATTGATTTTCAAGACTTTCCATACTATTTTTGAGGGGCGAGCTGGATTTATTAGCTGTTAAAATCTTAATAAAATCTTGATGTATTGCTGGATTATCATCAATGATGATGATACGCATGACATGCTTCTCGCTCATAGAACGCACCTTCCAATGGAGTGAAGTGTGATGAGTATATCATAATATACAATTCTTTATTTTTCAATAATAAAGTGGTACATTTGATTTTCTTTGATAATCAATAAATCTGAAATGAAATTAGTTTAAGCGTGCGATTTAAATAACAGGAAAAAACAGATGACACTCATTTCATTGCTCGCAACCAGCGTTCAGCAAAAAGCATCTGACTTGCACTTATCTGCAGGGGCTGTACCACTCATGAGAGTGAGCGGTGATTTATGTGTTATACCAAACTGCGCGCTGCTAACACCGGATACAGCAAAACAAATTATCTATGAAATGCTAACGACGGATCAACAATTATTGTTAGAAGAGAAACGAGATATTGATTTTGCAATTTCCGTTCCAGATCTAGCACATTTTAGGGCTAATGTTTTTTATCAACGCTTAGGATTATCTGCAAATTTCCGTGTCATCCCTCGTGCCGTACCGAATATTGAAGATTTACATCTGCCAGGCTGTTTAAAAGAGTGGGTTAATATATCGCACGGTTTAATTGTAGTTGCAGGCGCAACAGGTTCTGGAAAAAGCACAACATTAGCGGCTTTAATAGCACATCTGAACGCACATCGTGCCTTGCATATTGTGACAATTGAGGATCCTATTGAGTTTTGTCATGTGAGTGAAAAAAGTTTGGTGCATCAACGTCAGGTTGGTCGTGATGCAAGCGATTATCCTTCCGCGCTGCGCGCAGCTTTGCGAGAGGATCCAGACCTTATTTTAATTGGTGAAATGCGAGATGTGGAAACCATGCGTTTGGCACTGACTGCTGCAGAGACTGGACATGTCGTGATGACGACCTTGCACACTGCCTCTGCGCCTAGAACAATTAATCGTATCATTGATGTCTTTCCTGCGGGTGAAAAGGAATGGGTGCGCGCGATGCTATCAGATTCGCTAGAGGCTGTGATTTGCCAGCGTTTAGTTAAGACAGAACAGGGCGGTAGACGCGCCATTTTTGAATTGATGCGCAAAACGCCGGCTATTTCACATTTAATCCGAGAGAACAAGATATCTCAAATTTACAATGTCATGCAAACAAACGCTGCTGTTGGTATGTGTACGTTTAGTAATGATTGATTACTTTATCTTATAACAAAATCGATTTTAATGTTTCCAAGCTAATATTCGCGCCGCTTAAAACGACGACTACATTTTTTCCTTGGAATTGTTGTGCTGTTTTAATCAATGCAGCGAGCGGAACGCCTGATGCGCCTTCGACTAAAAGATGTTGCGTTTTGATTAAGCTGATAATGGCATCTTTAATTTCCTCTTCGGAAACGAGAATATAATCATCTACCAACTTTTGGCAAATTTCAAACGTAATAGCGCCTGGTTCTAATCCTCCTCCTGTTCCATCAGAAAGAGTTGGTAGCGTTTTGATATCAGCAATATGTCCTAATTTCACTGATTCTGCCATTGCTGGTGAATTTTCTGGCGAACAGCCAATGATTTTTGTTTGAGGTGACACTGATTTTAAATATCCGGCAATACCCGCAATGAGTCCTCCGCCACCAACGGGAACCAGTACTGCGTCTACTTGATCAAGTTGATTAGCCAGTTCTAAGCCGACGGTACCTTGTCCGCCAATGACTTGTGGATCGCTATAAGGCGAGACATAAATCATATTGTGTTGCTTTGCATATTCTAAGGCATGTATTTCTGTCTGCATGCAATCATTACCATAAAATTCTAAAGGTACCTTATAATTTCGTATATTATCTACTTTAGTAGAAGAAGCATTTTCTGGCACAAAAATTTTTCCTTGGATATTGAATTTACTCAAGCCAAAAGCAACGGCGGCACCATGATTGCCGGATGAGGCGGTCACTACGCCTTGCTCTCTCTCTGATGGCGACAAGCTCAATATTTTACTCATTGCGCCTCGCACTTTGAATGCGCCTGTATATTGAAGATTTTCACACTTTAGGAAAACATTGGTTTTTGTGATGCGGCTTAATGCAACCGAATAGTCAAGCGGCGTCTCTTTTACATGGGGGCGTATTCTTTTTTCCGCTGCTAACACTTCGTTTTTAATATCAAACATATTTTCCCCTATGGGGTAACTTTTCAATGATAATTGATTCATTATAATGAGTTGTTTCCATTTTGGAAACAACTGAAAAGTGCAACAGGTTGTTGCACAATTGAGATGGTCTCACAGTGTGATTTTATTAGATAAATTAGAGATTTCTGAGCAGCGCCTTTGATAGGTAATTTTTTATTTACTCTCAATTGCTGCTTTTACTTTCTTTAAAACTTTAGCTGTGACCTTGCTTTGTGCTTCAAGTTTGCTGATGTAAGCTTGAGTCACTTTCATGCGCTTTGCTAATTCTTCTTGGGTAATGCCAGCATTAATGCGAGCAAGAGCGATAGGGTTATCTACATAATCAGTTAATTCAAAGGGTACATAATCTCCACTGCTATATTTTTTCTTTAAAGCTTCTTCGATCTCCTCACGTAAAGAGTTATAGATACTGAAGGGCAATAAGACATATTCTGCTTTTCCATCAATTGATTTGATAATTTGCAAGGTCATTTGTAGGCTCCTCCACGTGGCTTAATCTTCTCTATAGCAATTAAATCACTTATATTTTATTATTATAAGTTATATTTAGTTATATTTCAAGAGTTTTCACTTGAGGGCTTAATCGTGTTTTTTAGGAGTTTCTGGTGAAGACATGGAAATCATGTCAGTATTGCACGCTAACTAAGATACAGAATAGCAGTAAAAATAAAGCATCTAATCTAACTATTTGATTTTACTATCCTTAGCGTTCTAGTGACGCTGTCATGTGTCGAGGATCAGGGTGATCCAGACCGGCCGATGAAATGAGCAGAACCGCTTGTGCAAAAACCCCTTGACTTTAACGTTACGGCATACCTTAGGGTGCCGCGAATTGATAGAGGTTGTTATGGTGTATACAGTAAATAAGTTGGCAAAATTATCAGGCGTGAGCGCTAGAACGCTACGTTTTTACGATAAAATTGGCTTATTAAAGCCAGCATATATTGGTGATAATGATTATCGATACTATGAAGGAGAGCAACTTCTGATGTTGCAGCAAATATTATTTTACCGTCAACTTGATTTTCCGCTTAATGAGATTCAAAAAATCATTGGCAGTGACAATTTCGATAAAATCGAAGCGCTTAAATCACACAGATGCATTCTCGAACAGGGGCTTAATCGCACTCAGCAAATGATCAAGACCATTGATCACACCATTTCACATTTGAGAGGTGAGGAAAAAATAAAAGACAAGGAGTTATATTATGGTTTCGATTCAGAAAAACAAAAAGAACATGAAAAATATCTTGCTGAAACAGACATCGTTATGCAGGAATCCACGGATGAATGCTAAAAGGTTTCTCGCAAATGGTGAAAATTATCGGTATTAGTGGCATGAGTGGTTCAGGAAAATCTGCATTAACTGAAGCGCTAGGTAAAAGACTACATGCAGAGACGCTATGCTGGGATGATTTTGATGGGATATCGCAAGATCAGAAAGATTATGCTAAGCGGTATAATATGAGTAGAGATTATCACGGATGGAGATATGATGCGCTTGTTGAAGTTCTCAAGCAGCTAAAATCAGGTAAAAAAATTATTTGTCCTGTTACCGAAAAAGCATTAACGCCTACCGATTATATTATTTTTGAGGCACCGCTTGGACGTAAGCATGTTGCAACAGGTCAGTATATTGATTACTTAATTTTTTTAAACACGCCGCTTGATATTGCACTTGCAAGAAAAGTACGCGATTTTCGTGATAAGTCGAATTTAGATATAGCGGAAATTTTTGAAGAGCTGGATTTTTATCTCGCTACTTCCAGGTCTCTGTATACAATGTATTATGAAAAAGTGAAAAAATCTTCTGATTATGCGGTTGATGGTAATCAATCATTAGATGATATTGTTGCTAGCGTGGTGCAGAAAATTCAAACTGATGGAATATGTTAGTTTAACCATGAAAATGTTGCGTCGTTATGCACTCATTGCACCCCAAGTTATCTTTTTTTTGTATTCACATGTGGCGCTGCAATTTTTTCTGCTTCTTTTTCAGTATGTGTTCTAGGATTTCTTGTAGAAGCAGCTATTTTAACGATGAGTTCATCTGGTAAGAATAGAGCATCTGTTCTGACGCCTTGTGATAATACTTTCGCGCTTTGCTTTATGTTGTTGGTGCTTTCGGTGGCCAGTTTTATTGTCATCATCTGTTCTTTCAATTCATTAAACCCATCAATCGTGCCTTGAATATATGTTTGTATCTTTGGGTTGCTACTGTCAGATGAAATTTCTCTCAAGAAAGTGGCGAGATATAATTCTAATGTTGTAAATGGATCAAACGCTGTGTTACCACATAGCATGGGATTTGCTCCAGCATTTAATAGTTCCATTGCCGCTTCAGGATAGGCGCCAGCTATTGCATAATAAAGTGCGGTTGCGCCAGTTGTGCTTAATGCATTTACTCCTGCATGAGATGAGAGAGAAAGTATGAGCGTAATGCATCCGTTGCTTGCTGCTATATGCAAAACAGATTTTCCTGCTGCTCCGAGTGTAGAGAAATCAAAGTCGCATTCCACTGCTTTTTGAACAAGCATGGGGAAAATGTATTGACGCATTGGTCGGTCTTTTTCACAAGCTTGGGCGGCAATATGCATAGCTGTGTCACCGTTATTGTCTTTAATAGTGAAGTCAAGACCAGGCGTGTCAAACAATACCTGTAAAATTGTTTTTGCTGCTTTTGTATTCTTGGAATCTCGTTTCCCCATTAATACAGCATGATGCAGTAGAGTCGTTCCTTTATCACTGCGCGCTGTGATAAGCCCCGGATCTCTTATGAGTGCCACGCGGAGCGCTTCCGGGGTTGAATTCAAAAGAAGATTAATAAAATCAGCCTCGCGTCGTGTGTGCATGCCGACATCCTCGTTTTGTGTGCTTATGGTATTATTATAGCCAATTTCATGATTTTGGTCAATGTATACACTAAAATAGGAAGCGGTACCTGATCATTTCGCATCGACTGCAAAAATAAATAATTGAATTTATTCCTATGGTTAGCTAAAGTACGCAATTATTTTCTTGTAAAGAAGAGGAATCAGGATGTTCCGAAGCAGTGCTCGTAGGTATTTTCCAAGTGCAAACACAATAAACACAATAAACACAATAAACACAATAAACACAATGGGTCATTTAGGGTCTCAGCGTGTTGTCATCAACAACGTTATGCGTGACCTTTCTCAAGCAAAGTATGCTAATCGTATTCCTTTAGATCATCCCAGGGTATTAAAAGTTTTTTCATTGTGGGATTCTTTGAATGAAAATGGACCCCCTCTTTTTGGCATCATTGAAATGGGTGGCGCCAGTGTGCAGGTTGACGAAAATTTTCTCGGAAAAGACTATACGGAAACAGCAAGAGCTGTGCGTCAAGCGGCACCATCAACGGTGATTAGACCTTTATGGCGTGGCGCAAATTCATTCTTATTAAACCTGCACATCTGGACGATTTATTCTATATATTAGAACAATTCGCTAAAGGTGTTGCGCTAAAAAATGGGAGGTATGATGAGCTGCTGAGGATAAAAGTCTTTGACTCTCAGGGCATGATGAAAGAAATTGTGTCAACGGTAAGGATGGTTGCGATCTTGCGAGAGATGCATTACCCCATCAGTGTTGAAGTTGCGATACCGTACAGTGATGGTTCTTATAGAGATACTTTCAATCCTTATCCAGATTCTTTTTTTGTTGAGCGTATTGTGGAAGCAGCCATGCTTGCGGATCGCTGTGGGATACCATCGCATCTCTTCCGTGTGAGTTTGAAGGATATGGTGGGTGAATTGTCTGCTGAAAAAGCAAGAGAACTAATCCCTGCGATTCTTGATGGTCTAAGAGCAAACAATTTAACAACAGAGCTGGGATTACATCTGCATGATACAGGCCTTGCTTTGCCTGCGTTAGTGGAGTCTATTTCGATTTGTCAAAAGCAAAATTGGAGAATAAATGTAGACACGGTTGGTGGAAAAGATACTGGTTTTGTGAATACAGTAGATCTGATTACAACGCTTGATAAAAAAGGCATTTCACTGGGAATTACTCAAAAACAAATGCAACTGTTGAAGGAAATAGAAAATCGACAAGAGGAGCTGGCAGATGATTTTAAAGCTGCTCGTGTTCCGGATTATTTTTCTGGTGAGGATTTGCGTCGATATGCCATTCCGGGCGGTGGCGAAGCAAGTTTTGTTAACGCTGCGATAGCAAGCGGTTTCCCTGCGTTGCTGGGTTTGTCTGAAACAGAAAGTTTGCATGTTTTAGGGCTCGCCTTAAGAGCGGTTGGAAAAATAATGGGACATGCTTTTCCTGTTACACCTGGCTTTCAGAATAAGCAAATCGCGGCTTTTAACCTAGTGACTAATATGTGTAAATCTTCAGCATTTCAGGCTGGTCAACGAGAATTGATAGAAAGAATGATTGCAAAAGAACTTTCGGATGAGGAAGTGAAGGGATATTTCTTAAAAAATCTGAATCCTGTGGTGGCTGAATTTTTACGTGGAGAGATGCCTGCGCCTGTCCATCCTGTGGTTCGTCAGCAGTTAGGTTATCGTAGTGGTTTATTGACAGATAATTTGAAATCACTTTTGCCAAAGGCAAAAGACGTTGTGCGTGAATTGCAAAGAGAAGGCGAGATTCCTGCATCCGAAGCAGCATTCGATAGTTCAGTTGCGAGAGCGCTTATTGTAGGGCCTACGCAATTTGCATTGAGGATAAAAGATCCTGCTTTATTTCGAGAGGTTCATCCGGAAGGACTGAGGAATAGAAAGGAGTGGGAGCATTTGAAAGTGCGCGCAAACGAAATTTTTCTAACAGGTGTGCCGAGGCGTGAGGCAGAGATAGGCGCCAGAGCAGAGCAGCATTTTGGGACGAAATCAAAAAGCTGGAGTGGCCTAGTGCTGCGTCGCGGTAGGTGATTTATATTTAATCCCATTATAAATATAACTCCGATAGGAACTGTTCTGCTTTTAGAATCTTAATATCTCCGAGCTCACGTTCCAACCGTAAGTTTTTCACCAGTTGCGTTGCGGGTAGCCCATATTTTTGGCTAAATGAAAATAGTGATTTATCAATTTCGCTGTCAGATAATTTTGCTTCAATTATTTCTTCGATTTTATTGTTCTTGCACAAGGCGAAATCGACTTCTAAGCCATCTTTGGTGCGTAGATAATGCAGTTGATAAGGTTCAGCGAGATAGTCATTTCTTGCGTAAACGCTTTTTAATAAACTCACTGCAACCATATTCTCAAATTGCGCCCCAGGGTTATTCACAAGCCCATTGTCAAAAAAATAAATTTTTGGTTCTTTTAGTAGGCTTCTCGCAATATTATTGGAAAACGGTGAAATGCGAAAAACAATGTATAAGGCTTCCAGGATTTCAATGTATTTTTTTACTGTTATCGCAGACACACTGACATCTTCAGCAATTGATTGATAAGAGATGGGTGATCCTACTCTTGTTCTGAGCAATTCAAAAATCAGTCTGAGTGCTTTGACATTCTGTACTTTGTCGAATTCAAAAATGTCTGTTGATAAAAGACTGTTGCTATATTGCATACGCCAGCGATTCGCTTCTATTGCATTGGTATCGAGATAGGGTTCTGGGAAGCCACCGCGTTGCATGAGTCTTTCCAGGTCCAAAGGTTCGTGCAGCTGTTTTAACTCGGCAAGTGATAATGGAAGAAGGCGGTGAAGATAATAACGGCCCGCCAACGAATCGCCGATTTTATCAAAAATATCGAGACGCGCACTGCCTGTTACGAGAATATGCAAATGAGCAGGTTTGGTGTCATATAACCCTTTAAGATAGTTTTTCCATCCAGCCATCTTATGTAATTCATCAAGAATAAGTAAGTTAGTTTGTGAACGCCATGATTGTTCCAGGATAAGATGTCGGTCGGAAAGACTATCGTAATTCAAATAAAGTGACTGCTGAAAGGCCGCCGCCACCTCTTTTGAGAGATAGGTTTTTCCAACTTGACGAGGACCCGCCAAAAAGACCATTTTTTTTGATAAGTCATTGATAATTAGTTTTGTTTGTATTCTTTCCATACTGACTATTATAAAATGGATTTTAGAATAGTCAAGACTATTCTAAAATCTCGTTTAGTTTAGTCGAAGGCTATGATGGCAAATGACCGTCGAAATCAATCATTAATACATCTGCCGTAGAAGAGTATATTGAGCAGAAGTGTATTTAATTTCAGTGAATTGCTTGACCTGTCGATGAGAATGTAGTTATGATGTTATTTCTTAATCCTTGATCTGTGACAAGTTTTTAATGGACGTTATTTAGTTAGGAGAACTTATGAAATTTTCACCAGTAGCAAAAATTCTTTTTACTTCTGTTTTAGCTATCTCTACCTCAGCTGCTATGGCTGGCCACCACAAGGCTAATCATGTTGCTGCGGCATCCTATAAGGGTGATTACAAAAATGAAATGGTTTGCCCACGTTTGCCTTCTTTAGCTGACGGCTTCTATGTCGGTGCTCAAGTTGGTTACGATGCTTTCCGTATTCGTCAAACCTTAAGCGGTGGTGGTACCTTCAGTGCCGTTGGTAGCCTAACAGGTTGGGAAGGCGGTTTATTCGTCGGTTATGGTAGATACCTAACAGACCTGTTCTACTTAGGTGGTGAATTGTTGGGTAACTACAATGGTTCTAGCCAAACAGTATTGAGCATGGCTGATAATGATGGTGATGCAGCTAGCGGGAAACTAAAGGCAAAAGGCACCTGGGGTCTTTCATTGTTACCTGGTATCAAGATCAACCAAGAAACACTTGGTTATCTGCGCCTAGGTTATGATTGGACCAATTTCCAAGCCAATGGAAGCGTTACCAGCAGCAGTGTGACCTCTTCTTATAGCAAGAGCAAAACACAAGGTGGTTGGGATATGGGTCTAGGCTTAGAAACCTTGATCTGCGATAACTGGAGTGTTAGAACGGAATATAACCACATCTGGTATAGTTCCTTCAGCACCAGTACCCCACTTGGTTCTGCAAATACCAGTCCTTCAGACAACCAATTTAATGTGGGTCTTGTTTACCACATTATGTAGGTTTGTTCATGTATTAAAAAGGGGAGCCTTATGGTTCCCTTTTTTTTGTGTTACCGAGCCGCGACCGTAAGGGAGCGCCACATGAATCTGATAAAAGCTGGTGTAGAACAATGCAACATTTTTACTATTAGAAGACAATTTAATATCATAAAGTAAGAAATTTCAGCTAAAACTTATGACAGTGACGCTCCCTCACGGTCGCGGCTCGGTTACGCAGTG
>DATLOT010000016.1:0-7638 GCA_035536095.1 Gammaproteobacteria bacterium
CTCATTCACAAGTATTCTGAATCTGAAGAACTAACTAAGATCGCTCACGCACCTACGGTGCTTAAAACATAGGTGGATTGTCATTACCCCGGCCTTCGGATTGCTACGCTTCGCTTCGCAATCCTCAGCCGGGGCTATAAAACTTGCGGCCGTAAACGGCCTGATTATATCGTAATTTTATGTGATTAACCTAAGTTAAGCTCATTTTGGGTTTGACCCCATAAAACAACAACGCAATCAGGTCGTTTACGACCAAAAGCTTTATAGCCCCGGGTAAGCGCGGAGCGCGCAGCCCGGGGTATCATGCCACACCCAACGCTTTTTAGCACCGTAGGTGCGTGAGAATTCGAAGAGATCCGTGTTGTTTATACAGTACGAACATGGTACTGTATGCGCAATTTAAAGATTCGGGTTGTGATTATGCTGCGTATTGGAAAATTAACTGACTATGCTTTGCTCATTATTGCGCATATGGCGAAGCAATCCAGTCATATTATGAGCGCGAGCCATATTGCAGAAGCCTTACATTTAACCACGCCAACAGTCAGTAAGATATTGAAAATACTATCAGAATATGAACTCGTTGCCTCGCATCGCGGCGCGGAAGGTGGGTATATTTTAAACAAAAAAGCAGAAGACATCTCGGTAGCACATGTCATAGAGGCGATGGAAGGCACCTTAGCAATGACGGAGTGCTGTGAACAAGCCAGTTGTTGTGTGATTGATCACCACTGCACGATGCGACAAAACTGGCAAAAGATAAACAAAATGGTGAAGTCATTACTCGATAAAGTCACCATCCTGGATATGCTGCAGCCACTACCGATGATTGATAGCGAGGGGGCGTAGATGGCAAATGAACTATTAAAAAAAGCGATGGATAAGCAGTACCCCTACGGATTTGTTACCAATATTGAATCTGATTCTATCGCGCCAGGTCTGAGTGAAGACGTGGTACGCCTGATTTCAGCTAAAAAAAATGAACCCGAATTTTTATTAAATTGGCGATTAGCCGCTTTTAAGCATTGGCAAACATTAACGCCACCTGCTTGGGCGAATGTGCATTATCCCCCTATTAATTTTCAAGACATTATTTACTTCTCTGTACCTAAATCAACGGAGAATGGTCCTAAGCGGCTCGAAGATGTGGATCCAAAATTATTAGAGACTTACAAAAAACTCGGTATTCCTTTACATGAACAAGGCAGATTGGCAGGGGTTGCAGTGGATGCTGTTTTTGATAGCGTTTCTGTCGCAACAACATTTAAAGAAAAATTGGCGGAAGCGGGTGTGATTTTCTGTTCTTTTTCGGAAGCTGTTCAACATCATCCTGCTTTAGTAGAAAAATATTTAGGAACGGTTGTACCCTATCGGGATAATTTCTTTGCTGCTTTAAATGCAGCCGTCTTCAGTGACGGTTCCTTTGTGTATATCCCGTCTGGTGTGCGTTGTCCAATGGAATTATCGACATATTTCAGAATCAATGTGGCAAAGAGCGGTCAGTTTGAGCGCACTTTAATTATTGCTGATGAAAATAGTTATGTGAGTTATCTAGAAGGGTGTACGGCACCGATGCGTGATGAAAATCAGCTGCATGCAGCAGTGGTTGAGTTAGTTGCGCTGGATAATGCACAAATTAAGTATGCAACTGTGCAAAACTGGTATCCGGGCGATGAACAAGGCCGTGGTGGCATTTATAATTTTGTCACCAAGCGTGGTCAATGTAAGGGAAAGCATTCAAAAATATCCTGGACACAAATTGAAACAGGATCGGCCATTACATGGAAGTATCCCAGCGTGGTATTACAAGGTGATTATTCTGTTGGTGAATTCTATTCTGTTGCCCTAACGAACCATTACCAACAAGCAGATACGGGTACCAAGATGATTCATCTTGGTAAAGAAACGCGTAGCACCATTATTTCAAAAGGTATCTCTGCCGGACATGGACAGAATACTTATCGTGGATTGGTGCGCATGTCGCCTACCGCAAAAGCGGCACGTAATTACACGCAATGCGATTCTTTATTACTAAGTGAAACATGTGGCGCGCACACTTTTCCTTCTGTAGAAGTGAAAAATAACAGTGCTTGCGTGGAACATGAGGCATCGACTTCGAAAATTGGAGAAGACCAACTGTTTTATTGTCGCCAACGAGGATTGCGTACAGAAGATGCTGTTTCCATGATTGTCAATGGATTCTGTAAGCAGGTATTTAAAGAACTACCGATGGAATTTGCTGTTGAGGCACAAAAATTATTAGAAGTCAGTTTAGAAGGAGGAGTGGGTTAATGATCACCATTCAAAACTTACAAGCAACGATAAATGACGAAAAGCAGCAAACCAAAACCATTTTACGCGGTGTTGATTTGCAGATTAAACCTGGTGAAGTGCATGCGATTATGGGGCCGAACGGTTCAGGGAAAAGTACACTTGCTAATATTCTCGCGGGACGAGAAGACTATACCATCACAGCCGGATCAGTCGACTTTTTAGGGGAAGATTTGCTCTCCTTAACACCGGAAGAGCGTGCAGTGAAGGGTTTATTTTTAGCATTCCAGTATCCCACGGAAATTCCTGGCGTGAATAACATGTATTTTTTACGCAGCGCATTAAATAGCTTGCGCAAGGCGCGAGATTTGCCACCGCTTGATGCGGCTGATTTTCTGTTGCTTGCCAAAGCAAAAATGAAAGAAGTGGGATTGCCAGAGACATTTTTGCATCGTGCCGTTAATGAAGGATTCTCCGGCGGTGAAAAGAAACGTAACGAAGTATTGCAGATGATGATCTTAGAGCCGCGATTTTTAATTTTAGATGAAACAGACTCAGGACTGGATATTGATGCTTTGCAGATGGTCGGTCGGTGTGTGAATAGCCTGCGTCATGCGGAGAGAAGCATTTTATTAGTCACCCATTATCAACGATTGCTTGATTATATTAAACCAGATGTTGTGCATGTGATGGCGAATGGTAAAGTGCTGACATCAGGTGATGCCAGTCTTGCGCTTCGTCTAGAAGAAAAAGGTTATCGTGATTTTGAGCGTGATGCTGATGAGGTAACGACATGACTGCCCCTCAGTTAACATGGGAAGAGATATTACCAAAAAAGAACAACCCCTATTGGAAGCATGCGGATTTTTCAGCGTGGCAAAGTATAGGATCGCTTGCGCTGGCGCCCACACAAACAGAATCGTTGCAGGTGCTCGTTCGTGATAGACGGCTAACAACGGCGGGCGCTTGTTTTGTGTGGGTAAATGGCTGTTTTGTAGAAGCGCTGTCAGATGTTGCGGGATCGCCGATCCGTTATACGCGAGAGAAAAAGACTAAAGAAAAAATACAATTTAGTAAAGATCAATATCCTTTTGCTTATTTTAACGCACAGCAATCTTCGGAAGAACTGCTTTTGTCCGTGCCGGCAAATACTGAGATAGCATCACCAATCCATCTGCTTTTTATTACCACGGCATCTGAATCTTTTATTGCACATCCGCAGATTCGCTGGTCTATAGGAGATGGCGCAAAACTGACTGTTTTTGAAGAGCATGCCAATGCAGAAGAAGCATCTTATGTGATCAATCAGGTTTCTACGATATCGCTTGGTAAAGGTGCGGTATGTCACTACCATAAATTACAAAAAGAAGGTAATGCGGCGATGCAACTTGCCACAATATCGCTTAATCAACAACAAGATAGCCAAGCGCTCTTTACTTTTACTTCTTGTGGCGCTGCTTTTGCGAGAGATGATTTGGTGGTGAAACTAGCAGAGTCCGGCGCAAGTTGTGCGACTTATGGTTTTTATCATTTGCAGCAAGCGGATCAATACATCGATCATCATATTGATATTGTACACGATGCTGCTTATACGCAAAGTGACATGCTCTATAAGGGTATTTTAAAAGATCAATCGCGCGCTGTTTTTAATGGGCGCGTTACCATTCAAAAAGACGCAAAAAAAGCAGTCGCACGACAAGCGAATCATAATTTACTATTAGCGAATACAGCAGAAGTGTTTTCTCAGCCTGATTTAGCAGTGCATGCGGAAGATGTACGTTCTTGTAAACATGGTGTGACAGTGGGACAAGTGGATCAAGATGCTTTGTTTTATTTGACGACGCGAGGCATCCCTCGTTCAGAGGCGATGGCAATGTTGCTGGCGGGGTTTGCAGAAGAGATGATGCATTTTATTTCGAATAATGATGTGAAGAAACGTATACAGCAGGTGATAGCATGACGGTCGTTCTATCTGATATCACAAGTTTTAGAAAAGACTTTCCTATTTTTCAGGCTGAAAATAAGGGAAAGCCTTTTGTTTATCTCGATACCGCAAATTCAGCGCAAAAACCTAAGCAAGTGGTAGATGCGATGTCTGATTTTGCTTTGCATGCTTATGCTAATATACATCGCGGTGTTTATACGCACAGTTCAGATGCATCTCAGAAATATGAAGCAGTACGAGAACAAGTCAGACAATTTATCCACGCAGCTTCTGTAGAGGAGATTATCTTTACAAGTGGCACAACGGAATCCATCAATTTGGTTGCAGCGTGCATGGGGGGCGCGCATTGGCAGGCGGGTGATGAAGTGATTTTAAGCGAGATGGAGCACCATGCTAATATTGTGCCTTGGTTTTTTCTCAAAGAAAAAATAGGTGTTGTGTTGAAGGTTGTTCCAATCACAGGGTCAGGCGAACTGAATATGGAAGCCTATCGTGAACTTTTTACGTCTCGCACAAAAATGGTGGCTGTGACGCATGCTTCGAATGTGCTCGGTACCGTGAATCCCATTAAAGAAATTGTTGCTATTGCGCATCAGCACGGTGCGCTGGTATTGGTAGATGGTGCCCAGGCGGTGTCGCATAAAAAAGTCGATGTGCAAGCCTTAGGTTGTGATTTCTACGCTTTTTCTGCGCATAAACTTTATGGCCCCACCGGTGTTGGTGTGCTGTATGCAAAAAGACAATATTTGGAAAAGATGCCACCGTATCAAGGTGGTGGCTCGATGATAGAGTCTGTCAGTTTTTCAAAAATAACGTATGCAAAAGGGCCGCAAAAATTTGAAGCGGGTACGCGTAATATTATTGGTGTGATAGGATTATCTGCTGCGATTTCTTACATGCAATCTATCGGTATATCACATATTGCTGATTATGAAGACCACTTATTACAACAACTGGAACATAAATTGAGATTGGTGCCGGGTGTGAAAATCATTGGCAATCCAAAATCAAAAGTCAGCGTATTGTCTTTTGTGTGCGAAGGGATGCATCCGCATGATATTGGCACGGTGCTTGATCATGAGGGCGTTGCTGTGCGCGTAGGACATCACTGTGCGATGCCGTTGATGGAGCGACTGCAAGTGCCCGCAACGGTGCGTGTTTCGTTAGGATTATATAATACAAAAGAAGATATTGATGCGTTGATAACAGGCCTGTGGGTGGCAAAGAGGATATTAGGTTAATGTCATTGCGAGAGTTATACCAAGAAATGATTGTGGATCACGGCAAACAGCCTAGAAATTTTGGCTTGCTGCCGGAGGCAACCCATTGTGAGATGGGATATAATCCTTTGTGTGGTGATAAAATAACATTATATTTGGTTACGAATAATGGTGTGATTGAATCAGTTCGTTTTGAAGGTGTTGGTTGCGCGATTTCAGTTGCTTCTGCTTCGTTGATGACGGAGTCGATTAAGGGTAAATCTTTAGGAGAGGTAGAGACGTTATTTCAAGCGTTTCATGCCTTGCTAACAGAAGGCGCAGAGCGTGATGATGCCGTATTAGGTAAGTTAGCTATTTTTGCAGGTGTTGCTGAATTTCCGATCAGGGTGAAGTGCGCGACCTTAGCCTGGCATACCTTGAAAGCGGCGCTATCGAAATAACGATAAAGTGAGGTGATCAAATGCAAGTTTCCATTTCCGCGGCAGCACGTGATTATTTAAGACGTCAATTTACACAGCATGGTGCGTTGGGGCTGCGTTTGTCTATTAAGAAAACAGGTTGTTCGGGTTATGCTTATGTGCCCGCGTTAGTTTCTGAGATACAAGAAGCAGACCATGTGATTGAAATAGAGCCTGGTTTAAAAATTTTCTTAGATCCCATCTGGGCGCATTTGTTAGCGAATATAGAAGTCGATTATGTGGAAGATAGTGCATCGGGATTAAAGCAAAAACGTTTAGTTTTTATAAACGCGAATGAAGCCGGCCGCTGCGGCTGCGGCGAAAGTTTTCATCTAGCGCAGTGAACGATTTACCTCTGAGGTTAAGCTTCGCATGTCTTCTCCCTTCTTCTCTAGGGTGTTGTCTCGCATGCCTTCTCCCTTTGGGAGAAGGTGCCCGACAGGGCGGATGAGGGAACGGAACGCGTATTTATTTTTAGTTTTATGAAGAGGAAAAAACGATGTTCCGTGAAACATCCATAGAAGTCAAAAGAGAAGTGCAAGCAACGCTGATCCCGGCAGGCACCAAGGTCACACTGCAACCTGGATCACAGGTTTTCGTGACACAAGCCCTAGGCAACGCCTACACGGTTTCGGTCAATGGCAATCTGGTGCGCATCGCAGGGCAAGACGGTGATGCACTGGGACTGGTTGTGCTCACGTTGCCTGATATTAATGAAGCAGAAGGTTCTGTAGAAGAGAAAGTGTGGATGCAATTAAAGACTTGTTTTGACCCAGAGATTCCGGTGAATATTGTGGACTTAGGATTGGTTTACGATGTGATTGTATTGCCTTTAGGAATGGATGATTATTCCGTACAAGTGGTAATGACATTAACGGCGCCCGGCTGTGGTATGGGTCCTGTGTTAGTGACTGAGATGGAAGAGAAAATAAGATTGATTAAGGGTGTGACGCAGGCCAAAGCGGAGTTAGTATTTGACCCGCCTTGGCATCGTGACAAGATGAGTGATGAAGCGAAATTACAATTAGGTTTATTATAAGAGGAAAATATCATGACGGTGATTGAAAAAATAAAGCAACAGATCGAGCAAAATAATATTATTTTATTTATGAAAGGCAATGCAGAATTACCGATGTGTGGTTTCTCAGCACGCGCGGTGAATATTCTAAAATCTTGCGGCGCTGTTTTTGCCACAGTAGATGTATTACAAGATGAAGAATTACGCCAAGGGATTAAAGTTTATTCCAACTGGCCAACGATTCCCCAGCTTTATATTAAAGGTGAATTTATCGGCGGCAGTGACATCATGGCAGAAATGTTTGAGGCTGGCGAGCTGCAACCACTCGTGGTTTCTTAGCTTTATCAGGTCGTTTACGACCGAAAGCTTTAACCCCGGATGAGGATTGCGGAGCGTAGCAATCCGAAGGCCGGGGTAATGGCAACACACCTACAGTTAAGCACGGCGTTGTTGAATAAATCGGAAATGCTCTGTGAGGCACTCGGTGTAACCGAGCCGCGACCGTAAGGGAGCGTCACATGAATCTGATAAACGATGGTGTGTAACAGTGCAATATTTTAACCACTATACCCATCATACTTCAAGATGCGAGATTTTAACGCCCAGCTTGCAAGAAATTTAAACGTTCTGATTGAGAAAAAGCGCAGGAATAGTTATTCTATTTCGAGCTTTTTCGATTGAAGAACGTTTAAAGTTCGACGCAAGATGGGATGTTAAAAATCGCAT
>DATLOT010000017.1:0-68811 GCA_035536095.1 Gammaproteobacteria bacterium
GATATTAAATTCCTTCTAACGGTAGAAATGTTGCATTGTTCTACACCATCTTTTATCAGATTCATGTGACGCTCCCTTACGGTCGCGGCTCGGTTACACCGAGTGCCCCAAAGCATTTCCGATTTATTCAACAACGCCCCCGGAGGGAGAAGACATGCGAGGCTCGGCTTCAGAGATGAATCCCTACAATATTTTGTGGGGATAACTCAGTACGGTCGCGGCTCGGTATCACGGCTACGTTTCACGCAAGTAACGTGCGTATTATATTTATCCTTAGAACAACGACATAATCAGGTCGTTTACGACCGAAAGCTTTTTTGATACTCTGTTGAATTGCAACTCCTCATTAAATTAATTTTGGGTTGACCTCATAGAACAACAACGCAATCAGGTCGTTTACGACCGAAAGCTTTATAGCCCCGGGTAAGCGCGGAGCGCGCAGCCCGGGGTAAAGCGACAACTACACCCACGTTTTTAAGCACCGAAGGTGCGTGAGAGATTTTAATATAGCTTAAGGGTATTTATTTGTAAAAGAGGTAGATAGTTACAGTGGCGATTACGTCTCTTAAAATAACAGACTTCAGGAATATAGCTTATCTAGAAGTGCAACCCTTCCCAGCTGGTTTGAACATTATTCACGGTAATAATGGAAGTGGAAAAACCAGCATACTTGAGGCGATTTATTACATTGGCATGGGTAAATCTTTTAGAACAGCCACGCCCATGCGTCTGATTCGTCAGGCAGCGGAAAAATTTTCTATTGTGACGCAACAAATCATGAGCGGATCTGATTGCACCATACCTATTGGGGTAGAGCGTGATCATCAGGGGGCGAGTAGGCTTCGCATAGATGAAAAAGAAGTAAGCAATATATCTGAAATTGTAAAATTATTACCCATTCGTATGATCAACTCGCATTCGCATAGTTTATTTGAATCAGGTCCTGCTATTAGGCGTAAGTACCTGGATTGGGGGCTGTTTTACGGATCAACAGATTTTCTGTCAATTTGGCGAAATTTTGAGCGATCATTAAAACAGAGAAATATGTTATTGCGAGAAAAGGCTGCAAAAAGAGAAATTGACCCTTGGACGCAGGCCTTAGCAGGGTATGGGCTGGCTTTGGATGCGCTGCGGCGTGATTATGTGCAGCGTTTAGTCCCCATGATGCAACCAATAGCAGCGGATTTATTGGGTGTATCGCAGCTGACGATCGATTATTTACCAGGCTGGGAAGAAGGGCTGGCCTATGCGCAAGCATTGGAGCGTTCTTATGGGGAAGAATACCGCGTGGGTGCCACTCGAGTGGGTCCGCACCGGGCAGATATAGAGGTACGATTGAATGGCTTATCCGCCAAGCATTTTCTTTCAAGAGGACAGCAAAAATTACTTATTTGTGCTATGATTCTTGCACAGGGCGCACTGGCTGCAGAAGAGTCTCATCGGCGCATTATTTATCTGGTGGATGACTTACCATCAGAGTTGGATGCAGAGAGCAGAACAAAGTTGATTTCTTTGTTAGCGAAGCAAAAAACACAGGTATTTATCACCGCTATTGAAGGGGTGGATGTGTACCAGCAGATTGGTGAGGCGCTGACCGTGCCTGTGAAATTGTTTCACGTGGAACATGGTCGGTTGAGGTAGTGGGAACCAGAAAAGCCATATGGATCCTCACGCACCTACGGTGCTTGAAAAGCGTGTGGTAGGGCTAACCCCCGGGCTGCGCGCTCCGCGCTTACCCGGGGCTTTAAAGCTTTCGGTCGTAAACGACCTGATTGCGTTGTTGGTTTTATGAGGCCAACCCAAAATTAATTTGATGAGGGGTTGCAATTCAACACAGTATCTAGAAAGCTTTAAAGCTTTCGGCCGTAAACGGCCTGATTGCGTTGTTGGTTTTATGGGGCAGATATACACAAATATTGTAACGATTCACCTCAGAAGCCTTGTCTGGCATGCCTTCTCCCTCCGGGAGAAGGTGCCCGATAGGGCGGATGAGGGGATATAAATTGGGATTCAATGTCATACGAATTTGGAGTAATGAAATTGTATTGCAAATTGATGAGGTGATGAGCCAGATATTATATGGACAAGCTTGTAATGCTGTTTGATATCCCCTTGCCCTGTCGGGCATCTTCTCCCGGGGGGAGAAGACATGCGAAGCTTGGTCTCAGAGGTGAATCGTTACAATATTTGTGTACACAAGGGTAGGCCGTTTACGGCCGAAAGCTTTATAGCCCCGGGTAAGCGCGGAGCGCGCAGCCCGGGGGGTTAGGATAACTCACTACACATTTAATAAGCACCGTAGGTGCGTGAGCGATTTTGATGATGAAAGGGTTATTATTTTAAATGTTGCATAAAATGATTAAGGAGCGAGACCGTGTCCGATGTTTATGATTCCTCTAGTATTAAGGTATTAAAAGGCCTTGATGCTGTACGAAAACGACCAGGTATGTATATTGGCGATACCGAAGACGGTACAGGTCTCCACCACATGGTGTTTGAGTTGGTTGATAATGCCATAGACGAAGCGCTGGCAGGCCATTGCGACACGGTTTGGGTGACCATCCATGCAGATGAGTCCGTGAGCGTAAGGGATAATGGTCGCGGCATTCCTGTTGGCATTCATCCTGAAGAGGGCGTCTCTGCTGCTGAAGTCATCATGACCGTACTGCATTCTGGCGGTAAATTTGATAATGATTCTTATAAAGTTTCTGGCGGCTTGCATGGTGTGGGTGTGTCTGTTGTGAATGCACTGTCAGAGGATTTACACCTCACAGTACGTGTCAACGGTAAAATACATGAGCAACACTATTGCTTGGGTGTCCCACAGGCGTCTCTTTCTGTTGTGGGCGAGACGGTTGAGCGTGGCACAGAAGTTCGATTTAAGCCCAGTGCAGAGATCTTTAAAAACATTCAATTCGAATATGATGTGCTCGCAAAAAGATTACGCGAGCTGGCTTTTTTGAACGCTTCTGTTCGCATCCATTTAACGGATGAGCGCACAGGTAGTAGCGATGATTTTGCTTATCATGGTGGTTTGAGAGGATTTGTGGAAGATCTCAATCGTAATAAAACCGCTATTCACCCTAATATCTTCTATGTTTGCGTAGAAAAAGATAAGGCTACCGTCGAAATTGCTTTGCAATGGAATGACACTTACCAAGAAAAATTATTCTGTTATACCAATAACATCCCGCAACGCGATGGCGGATCGCATGTGGCTGGCTTTAGAAGCGCACTGACACGTGTCTTAAATACCTATATGGAAAAAGAAGGCTATACCAAAAAAGAAAAAATCTCGACATCGGGAGAAGATTTACGCGAAGGGCTAACAGCGGTATTGTCCGTCAAAATACCTGATCCTAAGTTTTCTTCTCAGACCAAAGACAAATTAGTGTCTTCTGAAGTAAAAGCCATTGTCGAATCAGTGATGCATGAAAAACTGCAAGATTATTTAATGGAAAAACCACAAGATGCAAAAAGTATTGTTTCAAAAGTACTGGAAGCTGCGCGTGCGCGTGAAGCAGCACGAAAAGCGCGTGAATTAACGCGTCGTAAGGGCACAGATATTGCTGGGTTGCCCGGCAAGCTAGCCGATTGCCAAGAGGAAGATCCCAGTAAGTCAGAATTGTTCTTAGTAGAGGGAGACTCTGCAGGTGGTTCTGCAAAACAAGCCAGATCGCGTAAATCGCAAGCGATTTTGCCATTGAAAGGTAAGATTTTAAATGTAGAAAAAGCACGATTTGACAAGATGTTAGCTTCTGCTGAAGTTGCCACACTGATCACAGCGCTGGGTTGTGGTATTGGACGAGAAGAATACGCGCCAGATAAGATTCGTTATCACAGTATCATTATTATGACAGACGCAGATGTGGATGGCTCACACATACGAACATTATTACTGACATTCTTTTACCGTCAAATGCCAGAGTTGATAGAACGAGGATATATTTATATTGCACAACCACCACTGTTTAAACTGAAAAAAGGCAAGCAAGAATATTATGTAAAAGACGAGAAAGCGCTGGAAGATTTGCTGTTTCAAGCCGCATTGGAGAACGCTTCTTTAGTCACAGCGGAAAAAGTCATACAAGGCCAAGCGTTGAAAACATTGGTCAGTGAATACCAAGCGATAAAAAGTGTGATAGCGCGTTTAGCGAGACGTTGTCCGCGTGAAGTCATCGAAGCTTTTATGTATGCGTCGCCGTTGAATGAAACCATTTTACTACAACAAGATAAAATGGAAGCTTATGTGAAAGAGATACAAGATAAATTAAATGCGCAAAATATTAATATAGCCTACTATGAAATAAGCTTACACCAAGATGCAGATAAGCATTGGATGCCACACATTACCTTGACGAGTCATGGCGTGAAGCATGTTACATTGCTACATAAGGATTTGTTTTTGTCAGCAGACTACACGAAATTAGTGACGTTTGGACAACAGTTAGCTGAGTTGATCAAGCCAGGCACTTATATACAACGAGAAGAGAAAAAACAGGCGATTACCCTATTCACGCAAGCCATCGATTGGTTATTGAATGAAGCAAAAAAAGGCCAATCATTTCAACGCTATAAAGGATTAGGCGAAATGAATCCAGAACAGTTGTGGGAAACAACAATGGATCCACAAAAACGGCGACTATTGCAAGTGAAAGTAGAGGATGCTGTTGCAGCTGATCAAATATTTGCCACATTGATGGGAGATGAGGTTGAACCACGCAGGAAGTTTATTGAATTCAATGCGTTAGACGTCACCAACTTAGATGTTTAGCTGTTCGTATACTGTAATAGGGTGTATAATAATAGTCTAATCAGCGATAATTCTCGCTGACCTCATATTGGAGCGGAGTTAGTTTTTGCGATATGTGAAGCGAGTTGCTGATGAGAATACGAGCACATAAGATAGAATTACAGTGCAACAATTTAAAAACATGATGAAGAATCGGAAGTTATCTCGTTCAATAGCAGATATGGGTTGGTTTGAATTTCGTAGACAACTGGAATACAAGGCAGCAGCAAAAGGTAAAACAGTCATTGTGGCAGATAAGTGGTTTGCCAGTAGTAAAATTTGTTCGCATTGTACTCATAAACGAGAAAGCTTAGCCCTTTCCGTGCGTACATGGGTCTGTCCTGATTGTGCAACAACCCATGATCGTGATATCAATGCAGCTATTAATTTGAAAAACATGGCGGTAAGTTCTACCGTCAGTGCCACTCTGCTCAAACAGAGTGATACATACGCCTGTGGAGCACCCGCTAACGGGATAGCAGCATAAGCTGCTATTAGTTATGGTGCGATGAAGCAGGAATTTAACGCTAAATCTGCTTAGGTAGGTTTAGGTAGGTTTAAAGGAACGGTTCTCTTATGGTAGAAACAAAAGAGGCGTCTCGGGATCAGGGCAGCAGCAACGACAAAGAGCGTATGGCTGGTTTAACGCAATATGCAGCTATTACAAAAACCAAGGTGCTTACCACACCACGTGATTTGGATCCCAGTGACCAAGTGATGAGTGAAATGTTTGGTTGGTGCAGGGAGCAAGGTAATATTGTTGTACTAAAAAGTGGAAGCATTTTATCTTCTGATCCCACTTCCCGCGTTGTACAAAATTGTAAATCTATCTTAATAAGTCGTGGTATTTATCCAGGCCAAGTCTATGCTGCTGTGGATGATTTTATTGACTTATTATTAGCAGGTAGTCAGATAGACGCAGGCAGCGCGCAATCGAAGGGTGAAACAACCTCTGCTTTTAGTGATCAGCAACGACACTTACGTGAATTGGTGTTTGAAGCGGTTCGCCAGAATGTCAGCGATATTCATATTCAAGTTCGTACGGGATATACCAAAATACGCATGCGTCAACATGGCGAGTTGCGTGTCTTTGTAGAATGGGCAGAGAAATTAGGGCGTGAAATTGCTTCAGTAGCTTTTAACAAAGAAACGGATCATGCCACGTCGCATTTTAATCCGCTTGTACCACAAGATGCCTCTATGCCTTTGAAAATGAGTGGTAAAGATATTCGGTTGCGATTAGCCAGTGTGCCTGCGCATGGCGGTTTTGATATGGTGATGCGTATTCTGGCAACGGGTGAAGAAAAAACAAAGTCGCTGGATAAATTAGGTTACACCAATGAGCAAATTAATTTAATTAAGATGGCAATGCGCTTACCTTTTGGCGCCATTATTGTCGCAGGTCCTACGGGTTCTGGTAAAACAACAACACTAGCAAGTTGTATGGAAATGGTTGAGAGTACGCAGAAGCTCTACTCTATAGAAGATCCTGTTGAAAAAGTGGTGAAAGAAGCAACACAAGTACCCGTCAATACAGAAAAACAAGATAGAAGTTTTGCAAGTATGGGGCGTGCTGCTTTGCGTATGGATCCTGATGTTATTATTTTGGGGGAAATGCGCGATGAAGACACCGCTTCTGTGATGGTGCGTGCCTCTATTACGGGTCATTTAGTGCTAACAACGCTACACACAAATCGTGCAACAGCTATTGTAACGCGTTTAGTTGATATGGGCATTTCGCCTGTGCTACTCAGTGACAGTAGTGTGTTGCGTTGTTTAATGTGCCAACGACTGATTGCAAAAGTCTGCCCAGGGTGTGCGATCCCCTTACGCACATCACCTAAGCATCTGGATTTTATTGCTGATTGGGAAGCTGTGTTGGGCAAAGAAATTTTGGATCAAGCCAAAGCACGGGGCAATGGTTGTGCGCAGTGCCACCATTCAGGGGTGGGGGGTCGTGTCGTGGTGGCAGAGGTCATTTGGGTGGATGAAGAGGGAAGGCAGTTCATTCAAAAATCCGATACCTTAGGCTGGGAGAAGTATTTAAAAGAAAATGGCTGGCAGGATTTCCGTGATCGTGCTATTGATCTTATAAGGCAAGGACTTTGTGACCCTTTCGATGCGGAGAAAGTGGTTGGACCGATTAATCCAGCAACGCAAGCAAGGGTATTTAAGTACTGATAGAGGTTACCATGGACTTTACAATTGAAGATGCCAAGGAAATGGCTCAGAGAGCTGGGCAATACCTCAGGCGTTGGCAGTTTGGTACCAAAAAACAATTAGCCTTTCTAGAAGATTTTTTTGTTCTTATCCAAGATGGGATTCCTGCGAATCGCGCTATTGAAATGATGAGTCAAGTAACAAAAGGTCTCACATTTGAAGTGGCTGTTTCTATTTCTCAAAAAATTTCTCAAGGGCAACAACTGGCGGATGGTATGCAGGACTGGTTTAGTCCAAATATTGTTGAAATTATACGGGTAGGCGAAGCGGGTGGTGCGCTGACGCAAAGTCTGCAGTCAGCCATTAATATGCTTGCTCAAAAGGGTGTGGCAATCAGTTCTTTTGTTGGTGCTGTGAGTTATCCCTTGGTTGTGATCTCGATTGCCTGCGTTGTTATTTTATATTTGAAATCGTCTGTTTTCACACAGTTTGCTTTGATTAAGCCAATGGATCAGTGGCCGGCAGCGGGTCAACGACTGGTTGCTTTAGCAAATATGATAGAAACATGGTGGCTGGCTTTTATTGTCACCATTATTTTGCTTGTTTTTGTTTTGAGACGAGTCATGTTGAATTATATAGGCGTATTTAGGCCGCAATTAGATAGAGTGCCGCCTTTCTCTTTTTATAGGCGTTTTGTTGCAGCACGTGTCTTAGAAACGCTAGGACTGTTGGTTTCAAATGGTGTGGTGTTTCGTTCGGCAATCAAGGTGATGCAGCACCAATCAAATCCGTATTTGTTGTCTCATTTATTTGAAATGGAACGGTTATTGAGTACAGGTAAAACAAATATTGCTGATGTCTTAGATACGGGACTTGTGGGTGATCAAGATCTTATGCGATTGCGCGTAATGGCTGAAGTGAAAGGATTTGAACATGGGTTGGTTCGGATGGGGGTGCGTGGTACCGAACAGGCCACTGCGACATTGCAAATGATCTCAAAGATTGTTGGCGGTATCTTATTAGCTATTGGTGGTGTGATGGTGATTCTGATTATTCAAGGTGTTTACCTAACAGGAATGGCAATGGGTGGTTAAGGTGCATATGACACGTCATCATCGATTTGCGGGCGTCACACTCGTTGAAACATTGTTGGTGCTAGTGATTATCGCAGGCTTTGTTTATTTGAGTTTTAAAACCTATTTTGCTTTCAAGGTAGATTCAGATGTTGCAGCAGTGAAAACAAATGTTGATGCTATTTTTAGCGCAATGTCGGGGTATTACAGGGCTAATTGTGACAGTATCACAAATAGTGATGGAAAGGTGGTGCCAGGCACGTTAAACCCAATCAGTAATCCACGTTCTCCGTTTGCTATCAACATACCATCAGATTTGGTGGGCAATGCTTTTTTAACAAATGCGTTAATACCTTCTCCTGTTGTATTGGGCGGTGAGAGTGGGTACGTTGCGCAGTTTAATCTGACAATGGCAAATCGGTATATGTGTATTGAAGCGGCTGATCCCGATCAGCCAGTGACAAGTCCCGTACAAGGTAAAGGTAACTGTGCTGTTTCAAAGCCCATTGGCATTATTGTTATTTGGAGAATGCAGGTTGCGGTACGCGTTGATCCAGCCATGGCGAATGCTTATTTGGCATTATTAGGCGGCGATTGTTTGTCAAGAAACGCGGGTGGTATCGTCACAGATTGTGCTAAATCTGCTAATAATCAGGGTGATTATGTGGTTTGGGAGCGTTTATCGAATGCGTCGAACGCAAAAGCGAGTTCAGCTTATCAATTCACCATGCCGCTCCTGGTGCAATTTAAGCAAATGTATCAAAATAATCGTTTCATGGACGTGACAGAGGGATCAGAGCAATATTTTCTCTGTACTAATTAAGGTGGTGCATGATGAGATTCAAGCGACAAGTCAGTGGCGTCACGTTGGTGGAAGTTTTATTGGTGATGGTAGTCATCAGTTCGATTATTTATATGGGTGTGGGATACATGCAGCAAAAGGCGCTGCACGCCAGAATAGACAGAACAAGTGTTCAGATGCAGCAAATTTTAAATGCGGGACTGGCCTATTATGTTGGGCAGGGTGCATGGCCAACGTTCCCACAACCTTGGAAGCCGGACTCTGTGTCAAATTGTTTATTAGGTAAAGGTGGAGAGGGTTGTGCTATACCTTATCTGCCCAGTGCAGCCTTTATTCCACCTTGGGCACAATCTGACGTCTATTATTATGCGAGCACAGAGCAGGCTTTTTTTGTTTGGATGAAGTTTCGTCCGCCTGTGAGCGCCACTTCTATTGCAGCAGCAGAAATGATCTCGGGTATGTTGCCAGGTGGTTACACAACAAATAATGCGGACGGTGAACCAGAGGGTTCGCCACCGAAGGGTGGGGCATGTAGTGCGGGAGGGTGTTCAGTCGTCGGTACGGTGACTATTCCCGGTCAAAATCTGAATAATGCAACCAGCGTTAATTTTGCCGGGCTGTATCATCACGGTGCTTGTGTACCGGTACCCACTTGCCCTGCGAATATGGCGCCACGAATCATGGTTGTGCCGGTGAGAGCCAGTGGTGTGAGTGATAACGATAGCACCACACCCACAAAGGATAAGTCCGATGTTTATCCGATTAGCTCATTTGCCGCTTATGCAACAGGTGGAACAGATACTTTGCCGCCTGACTGCAGTATAGAGCAAGGTGTACCTAAAGAAACAAAATACAGTACTAGCAATGATTGCAGCGTAGAGGGCGAAAATAATGGTGCGCCTGCAAGTAAGTATTGGCGTGCTTGTATGCAATTGATTACACAGAAAGGCGATGTGCAAGTCACCAGAGATGATTTGTGGGGAAAATATGTCACTGTGATGGCTATTACGCGCTGCGCAATTAAAAATGAGCCAGCAGGATCGACCTGGTCTGTTTATTCTAACTAAAGCAATTCATCTCACGTTGCTACGGTACTTAACGGCGTTGTTGAATAAATCGGAAATGCTTTGGGGCACTCGGTGTAACCGAGCCGCGACCGTGAGGGAGCGTCACTGCTGATAGTAGTGACGCTCCCTCACGGTCGCGGCTCGGTTTTACGGAGAAGGTCCGACCACGCGAATGAGGGGATATGTTAATTAACATATCCATTTGATTTTATTAAACAAAATACTTTTCCCGCCCGCTGGCAATCCGGCAACTCTGCACTATAATTAAAGCAAGAATATGAAGAAACATATTCATTTTATTAATAAATTTTAAAAAAAAGCACGTAAGCAAATAACACAAAAACGAGTGAGGGAGCATGGGTGTTGACGTGATAATAAATAAGTTGCATTCGCTCAATAAGCCTTTTTTGAATTTATTTTCAAAGCGTGTTGCTGCGTTACTATTTTCATTTTCTGTTTCAACGGCGACGTTCGCTAATCCCGTTTTAGACAATGTGGGCGCAGGCAACGTTTCCATTCAACAGACCCAAAGTACAACGGTTGTAAACCAAGCCAGTCACAGCGCCGTTGTGAATTGGCAGAGTTTTAATATCGGTGCAAATGAAAGCACGCACTTCCAGCAGCCCACAGGCGGCATTATTCTAAATCGCATCAATCCACAAGCGGGTGCATCACAGATATACGGTCACCTCACTGCCACAGGGCAAGTGATTTTAAGCAACGCAGCGGGTATCTATTTTGGCCCGTCAGCCTATGTGAATGTGGGTGGACTCATCGCAACGACTGCGCATATCTCTGACCAGCATTTTATGGATGGCCAATATCAATTTGATTATGTACCAGGATACTCAGGCGCCATTGTGAATGAAGGTCAAATCATTGTTGCAGAACATGGTCTTGCTGCACTCGTTGCAGCAGGTGTTGTGAATCATGGTACGATTCAAGCCAACCTTGGTAAGGTTGTACTCGCCTCCGGTGAAGCATTCACCATGGATTTTGCTGGCGACCAACTGATTAATTTTGCTGTTACACAAAAAACATCGCATCGCGGTGTGGATAAGGACGGTAATCCTATTGCCGATGGTGTAAAAAATACGGGGGCGATCTACGCTAACGGCGGACAAGTGATCGTTAGCGCCAAAGCGGCATCCGGTGTATTGGATCATGTGATTAATTTAGAAGGCGTGGTAGAAGCCAAATCTGTACACCAATATAAGGGTGAAATTATTTTATCAGGTGACCAGGATGCTGGTGTTGTCCGTGTCGCTGCTAAAGTGAATGCTTCAGGAAAACAAGCCGGTGAAAAAGGCGGTACCGTTAATATCACTGGCTACAACATTCTACTTGATTCTCCTACAACAATCGATGTGAGCGGTGATATCGGTGGTGGTGATATCCATATTGGCGGTAATTATCTTGGCCAAGGTCCCTTAGCAAATGCAAATGCCTTAATCATGTTACCCAATACAACGTTACTGGCAGACGCGCTCACGACAGGTAATGGTGGCGAAATTATTCTTTGGTCAAAGGATATGACCTATGCAGCAGGTGATATATTGACACGCGGTGGCGCACAAGGTGGCGATGGTGGCTTTATTGAAACGTCTAGTCAGCATTATTTAGATGTGAACAATGTGACGGTGGATACCAGTGCGCCCAATGGTAATGTGGGTACGTGGTTGCTCGATCCGACGAACATCTGGATTGCAAATTCGTTGTTGAATGCAACGATTGCAGGTATGCCTGGTGGTAACCAGTCTGCAAATAACAGCGCACCGCCTGATTTTGTGGCATCTGGCGCTGTCACTGATTCTTATTTATCAACAACGACCATTATAAACGCTTTGGCATCCAATAATGTTTCTGTTAACGCAACCAATGCTTCTGGCGGCGGCGCAGGTAACATCACGGTGGTTGACGCCGTGACATGGTCAAATGGAAATGATCTCACATTCAA
Organism: Gammaproteobacteria bacterium; assembly: GCA_035536095.1. Classification (GTDB taxonomy): domain Bacteria; phylum Pseudomonadota; class Gammaproteobacteria; order DSM-16500; family DSM-16500; genus Aquicella. Next base: position 11,852 of record DATLOT010000017.1, read on the forward strand.
TGCGCCGAACAATATCGATGTACGAGCTCCTCTTGGAAGCACTAACAGTGGTGCGGTTTTGACATTTGATGTTGGTGGTAGCATGACACAAGCATCTTCTTCTGGTATTTTCAATCTCTCTGCCTCTATTGTTAAAAAAGGGAGTGGTACAGCTACTTTTTCACAACAAGATTTATATACAGGCAGCACTGATATTCAAGCAGGGACACTTTCTATTACCGCTATTTCAGGATTTGCCAACACGAGCAGTATTACTGTCGAAAGTGGTGCAACGCTATCGCTTTCCGCTAATGTCAGTAATTCAACGCATACCTTATTTTTAAATGGCACTGGTGTGAATAATTCGGGTGCACTTGTTTTTACAGGAACAGTGACTGCATTGATGCCTATTACCATTCAATCTGATGCAAGCATTGGCGGCACAGGGGCAAGTGGTACGGCGACTATCAGTGGCGCAATCACAGGTACTGGCGTTGATTTAGCATTCAAATTTCCTACGATGTCGTTAAATATTGGCAATATCACGCTAGATGGTAGTACGACGAAGGGCTCACTGAATGTCACTGTTGGTGGAACAGTGACTGTAGGTAGCAGCAGTAATATCACTGTTAATAACTACAATTTACTGCAAGGTACTTGGAGCAGTATCAGCGCTACCTTACCCACTTTCAGGGTCGTTAATAATTTTCAAATTGAATCGGGATCCATTAATGCTAATGCGATGAATTCACGATTTACTCGTGCAACATCTGGTGATGGTTCTACGGGCACACCTTATCTCATTTCAGATGTCTATGGGTTGCAAGGTATTAACTCAAATGATGGTACAACGAATAATTTAGCGAAATCATTTAGCTTAAATAATGATATTGACGCTTCTTCTACTGTTTACTGGAACAGCGGTGCTGGATTTGTTCCGATTGGTAATTTAACAAACAATTACATAGGACAATTCAATGGTCAGCTACATAGAATTGACGGCCTCTATATCAACGCACCCGCTACCACCACGCAAGCCGCTTTGTTTGGTTCGATAGGTGGTGCAGCCATTATTTCTAACGTAGGTGTTACCAATGCAGAAATCCATGGTGCGGCAACAGGCGTTTCTACCGCTAGAACAGCCGTTCTTGTCGGAGAAACGATAGCAAGTGGTAGCGTTTGGACAGGTTCTATTACTAAAGTCTTTACGACGGGCGTACTCACCGCCGTCAACGGTGATGCTGGTGGACTGGTAGCAAGAGCGGGTGGTTCTGGTACCATTACAATCGCCTTTAGTAGTGTTGCTGTTGCCATGGGTGATGTGGTTGGTTTTGGTTCTAATGTCGGCGGTCTTATTGGACGTGTAGCTGTTGGGGTAACGAATGCCTACAGTACAGGACCCGTCACGATGAACTCAAATGACACCGCTGGTAATACACTCGGCGGTTTTGCGGGTGCAGTGATAAATGCCACGATAGATAAAAGTTATAGTACGGGTTATGTCGCTATACTGGGTACAGATACCAGCACGGATATCGGCGGTTTTGTCGGTAATTCTGCATCCGGCAGCGCTATCACAGGTAGCTTTTGGGGCATCGGGACTTCTGGTAAGACAGCCGGTAGAGGTGTGGGACTTGCACCGACCGGATTATTCGGTGGATGTTTTGGTAATACAAGTTGTGGTACAGCAACAGCAGGCACCGCAACGAATACAACGACCTATGATCTTACACTGTTAGCAACCTATACCGGTGCACCCACGGGTGCTTGGGCGAATATCGCAAACGCTGTTGCAACGGGATCAACATGGAACATTGTTGGTAGTTCAACGTATCCTTATTTTTCTTATTTTTATCCAACAACGGCAGGGCGCTCTATTTCCGGTACCATCTCTGGTGGCAGCAGTAATCCTTATCTCGTAGCGCTGATCAGCGGTGGTAGTCGCTACGATGCCGTTTATTCGGGCAATAATAGTTTTTATTACTTTCTCACAGGGGCTTCAGCCTATAGCGTAAGCGGACTTGCTAATGGTGCACCTATACTGACTTATGTTGATGGCGGGGATATTAAAGCCAGCACAGTTGGTATCGCAGGGGCAAGTAATGCGTCTACACTGACGCTTAACTTAAGCAGTAATAATGTTTTACTGGGAAAAGCAAGTGGTAGCACTTCACTGAGTGTTACTGATATGAGTACAGCGAAGGGCTCGTTCGTTGATACCGATATTCTTTATACCATTACTAGCGGCGTTGCTGTGAATAGTAATGCTAATCTGCAATCCCCTAGCGGTACGACATTCACTATTGACAATCACATCACACTAAGTGGTACGGGCGTAATGACCTTAACAGGTCCTGTGACTTTAGGTGGCAGCACCCCGACACTGACATTACCTGGCACAACAAATACGATTTCTGGCGCAATAGGTGGTACAGGTGGATTTACGAAAGCAGGCGCAGGTAATTTAATTTTATCTAATGGCGCTAATAATTATTCAGGCACGGCAACCATTAATGCGGGTACATTAACGATAGGTGCGTCAAATGCTCTTCCTGCTAATCCTGTCGTGATTGCCAATGCAGCAGGTGCAACCTTGAGTCTGCTGGGGACTTTCACTGATACAATCGGATCGTTATCGGGTGGTGGTAATTTGGGAGGTACAATTAGCCTGGGGGCAGGATCAGTACTCACTATCCAACAAACAAGCAGTCTTGCCTATGATGGTGTTTTTTCAGGAACAGGATCCCTCACGAAATCAGGTAGTAGTACATTAACATTATCCAGATCGAGTGGTGCTGGTTATACCGGTGCTGTGAATGTCAATGTTGGCACCTTATCCTTAACCAACGCAGGTGCGCTGGGCACAAGCAATACTAGCGCAATGACGATTGCTAATAATGCGATACTCGATGTTAACATCAGCAGTGCGACATTAGGCGCTACCGGCACTATCAACTTAAATGGTGTAGGCAGTGGTAGTGGTGCGCTTACTCTCACAGGTAGTAATACGACTATCAACAACCCAATTAACCTACAAAGCAGCAGTACAATAGGGGGCAATGCAACAGGTACACAAATATTCGGTGGTGCTATCTCCGGTGCAGGCACCGACCTCACCGTTAATTTAACAGGCGGGGGTGTTTCTTTATCAGCGATTACGCTAACAGCAGCAAGTAATCTGTCCGTTACAGCAGCTGGCGGTATCACACTGGGCAACGCTATCAACAGTGGCTCAGGAACAGTATTGCTGAATGCATCCGGTGCCTTAACTGCAAATTCTACTATCGCAACGACTAACACCGGTAACGGTTCATCAAGTGCTATTATTTTAAAAGGATCTACTTTCGTTAATGGTTCTGGATCTGCTACACCTTTTACGATGGGCAGCGGTGGACGTTTCTTAATTTACTCTGTTAACCCAGCATCTGATACGCGTGGTACCTTAGCCTATAACTTTAAACAATATAACATTAGTTATGCGACTGCACCTACCTCAACAACAGGTAATGGACTGCTATATACTGTAGCCCCAACGATCACACCTTCTTTAATTGGCACTGTTTCTAAATCTTATACGGGAACGAATGCTGCCACACTGGCTGCTGGCAATTATAGTTCTTCTGGTGCTATTGATGGTGATACTGTTTCACTTAACAATCCTACGAGCGGTACCTACGGTTCTGTCAATGTCGGTACGAATATTAATGTGGCAGTGAGTGGTATTGCTGTTGCAAGTGCAACTAATGGTGCTGTCACTGTTTATGGTTATCAGATTGTACCAACAGCCAATGCCAATATTGGTGTGATTAATCCTGCTAGCTTAACGATTACAGCGAATAATAGGTCTAAATCATATGGACAAACAGTCACGTTTGCAGGGACTGAATTTACACCAACAGGATTACAAAACGGTGAAACGGTAGGCAGTGTTTCACTCGGCAGTTCAGGTGCTGTCGCAACAGCCGGCGTGGGTGGTAGTCCCTATACGATTACGGTTTCTAATGCAACAGGCGGTACGTTTAACGCTGCCAATTATACAATCGGCTATGTGAGTGGTGCGCTAACAGTGAATCCTGCTAGTTTAACCATAACAGCGAATAACACATCTAAGACATACGGACAAACAGTCACATTTGCAGGCACGGAATTTACACCAACTGGATTACAAAATAGCGAGACAGTAGGCAGTGTTTCACTAAGTAGTTTAGGTGCGGGCGCAACAGCTGGTGTAAGCGGTAGCCCTTATAGCATTGTTGCTTCTAATGCAACGGGCGGTACATTTAATGCTGCTAATTACACAATTGGTTATGTAAATGGTGCATTAACAGTTAATCCTGCTAGTTTAACGATCACGGCGAATAGCACATCTAAGACATACGGACAAACAGTCACATTTGCAGGAACGGAATTTACACCGACTGGCTTACAAAATAGTGAAACGGTGGGTAGTGTTTCACTCAGTAGCTTAGGTGCGGGAGCAACAGCTGGTGTGAGTGGTAGCCCTTATACAATTACTGCTTCTAATGCAACGGGCGGTACCTTTAATGCTGCGAATTACACAATTGGTTATGTGAGTGGTGCGCTAACAATTAACCCTGCCAGCTTAACCATCACAGCTAATAATGCAACCAAGACTTATGGACAAACAGTCACCTTTGCAGGAACAGAATTTACACCAACTGGACTACAAAATAGTGAAACGGTAGGCAGTGTTTCATTAAGCAGCCTAGGCGCGGGAGCAACAGCTGGTGTGAGTGGTAGCCCTTATACAATTACGGTTTCTAACGCAACAGGTGGTACGTTTAACGCTGCTAATTACACAATTGGTTATGTCAGTGGCGCATTAACCATTAACCCTGCTAGCTTAACGATTACAGCAAATAGTACGTCTAAATCATACGGACAAACAGTCACCTTTGCAGGCACTGAATTTACACCAACTGGACTACAAAATAGTGAAACCGTAGGCAGTGTTTCATTAAGCAGCCTGGGCGCGGGAGCAACAGCTGGTGTGAGCGGTAGCCCTTATACAATTACCGCTTCTAATGCAACGGGCGGTACCTTTAATGCTGCCAATTACACAATTGGCTATGTCAGTGGTGCATTAACCATTAACCCTGCTAGCTTAACAATCACGGCTAACAATGCAACCAAGACCTATGGCCAAACAGTCACCTTTGCAGGAACGGAATTTACACCAACTGGACTACAAAATAGTGAAACCGTAGGCAGTGTTTCATTAAGCAGCCTGGGCGCGGGCGCAACAGCTGGTGTGAGCGGCAGTCCTTATACAATTACCGCCTCTAATGCAACGGGCGGCACATTTAACGCTGCTAATTACACAATCGGTTATGTCAGTGGTGCATTAACCATTAACCCTGCTAGCTTAACAATCACAGCGAATAACACGTCTAAATCATACGGCCAAACAGTCACCTTTGCAGGAACGGAATTTACACCAACTGGACTACAAAATAGTGAAACGGTGGGTAGTGTTTCACTAAGTAGCCTAGGTGCGGGCGCAACAGCTGGTGTGAGTGGTAGCCCTTATACAATTACGGTTTCTAACGCAACAGGCGGTACCTTTAACGCTGCTAACTATACAATCGGTTATGTAAATGGTGCATTAACAGTTAATCCTGCTAGTTTAACCATAACAGCGAATAACACATCTAAGACATACGGACAAACAGTCACATTTGCAGGCACGGAATTTACACCAACTGGATTACAAAATAGCGAGACAGTAGGCAGTGTTTCACTCAGTAGTTTAGGTGCGGGAGCAACAGCTGGTGTAAGCGGTAGCCCTTATAGCATTGTTGCTTCTAATGCAACGGGCGGTACCTTTAATGCTGCTAATTACACAATCGGTTATGTGAGTGGCGCATTAACCATTAACCCTGCTAGCTTAACGATTACAGCAAATAGTACGGCTAAATCCTATGGACAAACAGTCACATTCGCAGGCACAGAATTTACACCAACTGGCTTAAAAAATGGCGAGACAGTAGGCAGTGTTTCATTAAGTAGTTTAGGTGCGGGAGCAACAGCCGGTGTGAGCGGCAGCCCTTATACAATTACCGCCTCTAATGCAGCCGGTGGTACGTTTAATGCTGCCAATTATACAATCGGTTATGTGAGTGGCGCATTAACCATTAATCCTGCTAGCTTAACGATTACGGCAAATAGTACGGCTAAATCCTATGGACAAACAGTCACATTTACAGGTGCGGAATTTACACCAACTGGTTTGCAAAATAGTGAAACCGTCGGTAGCGTTTCATTAAGTAGTTTAGGTGCGGGCGCAACAGCCGGTGTGAGTGGCAGCCCTTACAGTATCGTTGCATCTAATGCAACGGGCGGCACATTTAATGCTGCTAATTACACAATTGGTTATGTAAATGGTGCATTAACAGTTAATCCTGCTAGTTTAACGATCACGGCGAATAGCACATCTAAATCATATGGACAAACAGTCACATTTGCAGGCACTGAATTTACACCAACTGGCTTAAAAAATGGCGAAACAGTAGGTAGTGTTTCATTAAGCAGTCTAGGTGCAGGCGCAACAGCCGGTGTGAGTGGCAGTCCTTATACAATTACCGCCTCTAATGCAACGGGTGGCACATTTAATGCTGCTAATTACACAATTGGTTATGTGAGTGGTGCATTAACCATTAACCCTGCTAGCTTAACAATCACGGCTAACAATGCAACCAAGACCTATGGACAAACAGTCACCTTTGCAGGGACTGAATTCACACCAACGGGATTAAAAAATGGCGAAACAGTAGGTACCGTTTTACTAAGTAGCTTAGGTGCGGGCGCAACAGCCGGCGTGAGCGGCAGCCCTTATACAATTACTGCTTCTAACGCAACGGGCGGCACATTTAACGCTGCTAATTATACAATTGGTTATGTCAGTGGTGCATTAACCATTAACCCTGCTAGCTTAACAATCACGGCTAACAATGCAACCAAGACTTACGGGCAAACAGTCACCTTTGCAGGTACTGAATTCACACCGACTGGGCTACAAAATAGTGAAACCGTAGGCAGCGCTTCATTAAGCAGCTTAGGTGCCGCAGCAACAGCCGGTGTGAGTGGTAGCCCTTATAATATTGCTGCTTCTAATGCAACGGGTGGCACGTTTAATCCTGGCAATTACAACATCAATTATATAAATGGTAACCTAACGATTGTGCCAGCCGCATTGCGCTATATTGCGGATAGTGCCAGCCGTTCTGTTGGCGCCCCCAATCCCGTGTTCGCCGGTACCACCAGCGGATATGTCTTAGGTGATAGTCAAGTCACAGTAACCACAGGCACATTGCAATTTAATAGTGTTGCGAGTAACACATCCAGACCCGGTAGATATGCGATCAACGGCTTTGGGCTAATCATTATTGGTGCTAACTATACACTTGAACAAGCAACCAGTAATACCACAGCGCTCACTGTGACTGCTGATAACTCAAATGTTGTCATACCGCCTGTCGATGAATCGATTGGAAATATAGTCTTTTCAACAACCTATCAACCAGGACAAAACATGGCAGTCAAAGTAGAGCCCAGTACTATCATGGTGAACACAGTAAGAGATACGAGTAGCAGCCCAGCTAGTATTGGTAATGCTAACTTCAATATCAACAACAATCGGGGCATGATCGTGCAACCAGATGGGTCTGCTGGATTCTCTATTATGTATTCAAAACAACTTCAATAACCTCCTAAAGAGAAGATCAACAACTACGCAATCCTGAGATATCCTCGAGGTTTGGATTTTCCCATTGATATGTCAAGCAATTCGAGCTATCTTGGTCAGTGAGTTATTGATCTTAAAGGCGGATATTAAATTGATGAAAACTTGCAAATGGTTCATTAGCCTTTTTCTTTCAGTGATGTCTCTTGGTGCGCAGGCGGGATGGGAAGTTGCGAACCCTGGCTCTGCTGTGCCTCGTGAACCTTTTTTTCAGGCTGGTACGGCAGGTGGTGGTTTTGATTCTTCTGCCTACGGCGGTGCTGGCTATCCTAGTCAATATGCTACACTTGGCCAACCCTCACGTCTTTATGCCGTTAGTATCAGCGGATCCCTTAAAGAGAATTTGGAACGTATTATGGGGCGTTATCATTGGCGTGTTATCTGGAAAGCACCCTATGATTATAATTTCGATGGCCGTGTGACGGGTGCAAGTTTGCCTAATGTTGTTGAAAAACTCTTACAACCCTTTCCGTTGCAGGCTATTATGTATTCATCAAATCGTACTTTAGCTGTTGTTGCTCGCACGGGTTAACATTATCAAAGGACAAGGAAGGCGGCTGATGTTAAGAAAGTTAAGTATATTATGTCTTGCGTTTGGATTTGTGCTGGCAGCGTGCCATGCACCCGTTTATAACCAAACGGAAGGCAATGTGGCTGATGTCAAAATCAAAATGGCTGAAGCGAGGCACAAATCGGATAGAGATGCCAGGCCTTCCCCCTCTCTTGTGATGAAAAGCGGGTTGTATGTTGATACAACGCCCGTGAGCCTTGCGCGTAATCCTGCTTGGTTGAATAGTCATATTGTGGTACGTGGGGAGGCGCTGCCTTTCTCCTATTACAGCCGTACAGTGAGTACAGGCGCGGGCAAAAATATTTTAACCAAATACCAACCTGGCTTGGATGTTGCTACGAACATCAGTGTCAATTATTCAGGATCCATCAAAGGGGCGCTTGATTTAATTGCTTCGAAATCCGGCTATGTTTATTCCGTGCACGGGTCAACAATCTATTGGCAAGCTTATATTACCAGGACATTCGAAGTTGCCTTTATGCCTGGTGGTACCGATTACCTGATGGGTAAGAAAAGTGGCAGTAGTGGCGGCGCTCAACCAGTAGGAGGGGGTACAAATGGTCAAACAAGTAGTTATACCAATAGCGATTCTTCCGATTCAGAATACAGCAACCTTAGTGCGAAGTTATCCGTCTGGGACGACGTTCAGGCTACCATAAAGCAATTACTATCTCCCCAGGGAACGGTGACTGTTTCTCAGGCGACAACCTCAGTCACGGTGCGCGATAGGCCAGCCAATGTGCAGTTGATTGGCCAGTATATTGGTAATCTCAATAACAGCCTCTCTAAGCAAGTGCTGGTCAAGGTACAAGTGCTAGAAGTGTTGTTAGAAAACGATTACACCTTTGGTATTAACTGGGGAACCATTGCAAGGGCGTTTCATAACTCTCCTTTTATGATTAATGGTAGTTATGGTACGCCTGTGAGTATTACGGCACTGACGCCGCAAAATCTTCCACCTGCTGCCTCTGCACTTACCAGTGTGCCGATGGTGCCGCAGATAGGTTTGGTGGGTAATGGTGAAAATCCAAGCTACACCGTTCTTTTTAATGCATTAAATCAACAAGGTAAGACGGCACTTGTTTCTGAGCCACGTGTTGTGTGCTTGAATAATCAAGTCTCTGTGATTCGTATTGTGCAGTCAGAAGGTTATTTAGCAAGTATACAAAATACCTCTTTGGCAAGTGGTACCGCACAAAGTAACAATACAGGTATTGGAACGGTGACCTCTCAGGTGACGCCTGGCACGGTGATTACTGGGTTAACGTTGTATATTTTGCCGAAAATATTAAATCAAAAAGTTTATTTACAGGTGAATGCGGATTTATCTTCGCTGATTAGCATAACTTCTATTGGTCCTACCAATTCGCAGATCCAAGTACCTAAAGTGATAGAAAAGCACTTTAATCAACGTAGCATGATACGTTCTGGTGAAACGCTGATATTGTCTGGATTTAGACAAGTGAAAAACGTGGCGAATGCGAACCAGTTTATTAACTCGCAAGCATTGGGAGGTAAGGGGTCCTCGCAAGTGAACACAGAAACGATCATATTAATTACGCCAATTCTTCTCAGTGGAAATCTTTCCTAATGTCGTATCTGACGAGAGAGGATGGCACACGCTTTGTTATTCCTTCTTATCGTGAGATATTGATTTATAAGCAAGAATCACAGTTAAAGAAAGAAATTTTGTCACGCTGTGAAGACTACGGCGAATATATCGTTTTGCATAAGAAAGGCCCCTTGCAATATGAAGCGGCTTTTTCTGCTGATGCGGGGTATCTGTTAGGGGAGTCTATTTGGTTTCATTTTAAAAAACCCCTGGATATGGTTTATTGTGAAGCTTTGCCTGATTCCAATGAAGTGCTTTTGGTTATTGTGAGAGCGGGTAGTGTTTATTTAGATGGCAGTTTTTCGCGAGACGCGGTGGCTGATGAGTTGTTGATTTTTCTCACAGAGAAGAATCATTTTGACATTTTTATTCACGGCGACGTGCCGATTAGCCAAACACCTGAAGAGGGTAAGTTTAGCTTCAATGAATCTTCAATAAAGTCTTTTTCAGTGTTGACTGCACCTGCTTTCCCAAAGTTAGCCGTTCTGAAGCAAAATCAGTTGCGACTGGTCGATGTTGTGTTGAAGTCGCACAGTATTGGTGTTTTTCCTGTTAAAAAAGTCGCTGCTATCAGTGCGATATTGCTTGTTGGCTGGATGCTTTATGTCTATGTGACCTCAGAAAAGGCGCCGGAATATGTTGCGCCGGTTCAAGTTAATCCGTATCAAGCTTACTACGATACACTCAAAGCGCCCCTGCCTGAAGAGGAGATCAAACGCTTTGTAGAGCAAGTCAGTGTCTTGTTGGGCATGCCTGGCTGGGTGATTAAGCAAGTTTCTTATGGTGATCGCAAACTATCAGCGCAGGTCATTTCTCATGGTGGCTCCATGCAAATGTTGATGGATTGGGCGCAGCAAACAGGGTTTAAGGTGCTGCTTAAGCCTGAGGGTATTATGATTACACGTGATATGGTGATAGAGAATCGCCCTTTTAATGATGCTATCTATCCTTTGGATGAAACAATGGCTCGTTTTATGGATAAGTTGGCGTTGATCTATCCGGGTAATCATATCAGGATCTCATCATTTAAACAGAAAGAGAATTATACAGATATTCTTTTTGGGATTGAGCTTGGGAGTGATACGCCCCTGATGTTTGGTTTGTTAGCGGATCAATTGAGTGAGTTGCCATTTGTGTTAAAAAATATTACGGTTAAAATGGATGAGTCCACAGGTCATTTGTCAGGCACGATTAACATAGAAGCGGTAGGTAAATAACGATGACAACAGAAGATAGAAGACCCACAAGTTTTTCAGAAGTAGATACAAAGCAGAAAATAATCAGCATTGTATTATTTCTCATTATCATCGTCATTATTTGGCAGGTGATAGGACTGTTTCGTGGCAAGAGTCACAAGCCCGCCGTTGATAATAAGGCCGTCATGGCGCAATCTGCGGCGTCTAACCCGAATATGCCTGGCGCTATGCCCGCAAAGAATATGCCACAAGCGATGGCAGCACCTAAGCCGCCTGTGACTGAACGAGAAGCACAGCTTATTCGCATGCAGCAAGAATTGCAGGGTCGTTATATTGCAGCGTTGAATGAATTGCAAATGTTAAGAGTAGCGCGTGATATCGCCGAGACCAACCAGGCGATCATGAATGCGAAGTTAGAAACCATTTCGGCTCAAAAGAAGGTAGTTGACTTACTCACCCCACCTGCGCCACCCCCACCTGTACCGGTACCACATGCCACTTACTCGCAAAATCTTGCTAATAATGTGCCTGCTGCGCCTGTAGAGCAGCCCGCGCAAGAAGTTAGTTACACGGTGATTTCAGTTTCGCAGTTGCAAGGAAGATGGAGTGCTGTGATAGGCGCGCAAGGCAATTTATATAGCGTTTCCACAGGGGATATTTTGCCACCTGACGGTGCAAGGGTTGTATCTATTAGCAACACTGGCATTATGTTGGAGAAGGATGGCGAGCGGAAGAAGGTTTCTCTGGTGCCCGCGCTGTAAACGCAATCAGGATTTAAAATCCATCCTGATTTTCTAAAGACGCCGGCATCGCCTTATCTCTAGCAGTAAAAACGCGCGCATGCTTCAGCTGCTCCTTCCGTTGACTAACAGAAGGCGTAGCATGCGATTTCCTAAAGTCAGATAAAAAAGCATCTAGTGGGCTAACGTAGGATTGTAAATTCAAAAACCATTTTATTGCATTTATCATGTAGACCGCTTTCCAGGCTTAACATAGTCATATACCCATCATACTTCAAAATGCGATTTTTAACATCCCATCTTGCGTCGAACTTTAAACGTTCTTCAATCGAAAAAGCTCGAAATAGAATAACTATTCCTGCGCTTTTTCTCAATCAGAACGTTTAAATTTCTTGCAAGCTGGGCGTTAAAATATCGCATCTTGAAGTATGATGGGTATATAATAATGAAACAGTTTAACCATTAGAAAGCAATTTACTATTATGAAGTAAGAAATTTCAGCTAAAAGCTATAGCACAGTGACGCTCCCTTACGGTCGCGGCTCGGTTACATCGAGTGCCTCACAGAGCATTTCCGATTTATTCAACAACGCAATCAGCTCGTAACGACCTACTCCTTATTCCACTATCACTTAAACGCCACCACTGTTGGGAATAATCTAGCCTCATCATAGAAAAATGTAATATCTCGATAACCAATAGATTCAAGTTGTGATGCCACTTCCCTGGATGATTGAAAATAACGGCATTTTAATTGAATAATATCGGCAAAAATAATTTGTTGAAACAAAGCGTGTTGTTGGTTGATTTTACGCATATCCCATTCACATACCTCAGTCATGCCGGGTGGGGGAGTCAAAAAGCTCGTCACCAATTTCCCACCGGGTTTTAATGCAGCATAAAATTCAGCAAACAAACCCTTCACTTTTTCGGGGTCTGGTTCGTAAATATTTAAACCATTGCTGGAAATTAAATCGAATGCATTTTCTATTCCTAAATGCCAAGCATCACCTTGTTCCAGTGTAAGAAACGATGATAGCTTTTTTTCATCCGCTAATTTTTTTGCTTCTGACAGCGCACCAACATCATAATCAATGCCAACCAGTTCAATAGTCGAGATACCCTGGTAATCAAGGTATAAAAGTTCACTCATCACGCCACAGGGAACGCAGGCAAGTTTTGCATCCTCTCTGACTTGCAATTGATTTTGTTCTAAGAATATTCGGAAGCGCTGCTGTGTTGCCAGCATGGTAGGTGCTGCAGTTAACATAAAGTTTTCAATATCTCCGTAAGGATTGATTATCTGACCCTCTGGCTTCTGGTGAACCCATGGGTAGGTCAGCATATAATGTGTCCAATAGCCATTGATGCCCTGATTTTGCAACAAAAAGCGACCAAACTCTAATTGACTTAATTGTTCTAGCAATGCGAGTTGTTGTTCTACACTCACATGCGGCTTATCACCCTCTCGTTTAATCCTATCAGCGATCTGATGAATAAATTGGTCGTCAGATGCCACGGTTGTTAAAGCATGCGACAATAATCTTGCTTGATTCACATTTCCCATCTATATCTCCTTAGTTAATATGACGCTGTAACATTTTAGTAATGTGCGCTAACACGATTTTTTTATGTAATTTATCACCAATAAAAAGATGTCCGCTGTCTATCTGATAAATGTCACACGAATGTTTTGTGTGCATCGACCAGCCGACATGCTCCTCTGGTGGCGACCAAATATCGCGTGTACCTGAAAATACCGTAATCGGAATATCGAGCGGCGCTTGCTCGCGATATTGATATTTTTTCATGATACCCATATCACCTAAAAATATCGGTATCGTTGCTTTTATGATTTCTCTATTAGTAACTTGACTGTGATAAGTAAACATCCCTGTTTCACTAAAAATTGTCGTGATACTGTTTAACTGAGCATCGTTTAAATGAGCCATGGCAGCATTTTGATTAAAATCAAATAAATTCAAGCCGACTGCATGAAAGCGATAGAGCAGTTTCTCCATCTTTTCTTGCGAGATACTGGGATCTGGATGCGCAGAGGCAAATAAATGGATTAGTTTGGATGACTGTTCTTTTTGCAGTCTGCGCGCCAATTCAAAGGCAACCAATGAACCGAAACTATGCCCAAAAAAAGCGAACGGTAGATCAAACTCATGCTGCAAATTTTTCATTAAAGCATCCAGCAGATGATCCATTTCTCCAGAAAAGCTTTCGTTTAATCGATTTTCCCTGCCTGGTAATTGTACAGGGCAAACTTCGATGTCATCAGGCAATTCTTTTTGCCACTGGCTATAAACAGAGGCGCCACTCCCAGCATAAGGGAAGCAGAATAAACGCATTTTTGCCTTTTTTTGTATTTTTCGATAGGCAATCCAGGGGTTAGTAGCTGTGGCATGCGCATTACTGTATAATTTTTCTAAAACAGGCCTAAATTCTTCTTCCAAGTAGGCAGATAGTTCTTGCAGCGTGGTCTTTTCATAAAACAATGTTCTGCGTAATTCGCCAAAATCCTGCACCAAACGTGCTCCAATTTCGAAACCAATCAAAGAATCAAAACCAAATGTTTCGTATTCGCTATTCACTGTGATGTCGTCAGGCGATAGCGCGAGCTTCTCAGCAAAAATGCGTTGTAGATATTTTAGAGTGAAGGCATGTAAATCGCTAGATGCTTTTGCCGATAGCAAAGAAACAGCGTGACTATTTTTCTGTTCTGCGTTAAACCAATAGCGTTGGCGAATGAAGGGGTAAGAAGGTAGTCCCGCAACACGCTGTAGTCTGTCGTGAATATAATAGTGTGAATGATCTATTCCGGCATTGATGATACCATCTTCACTTGCTAGAAACGTGCCTAGTGCCTTTGTTAATTCTGCAATAGAAGCAACAATAAATTCAATGCGTTTATCAAAATGCGCTCTCCCAACCTGAAGCGTGTAACTCAGTTCCGCTAAATCGACAGTTGATTGATGATTGTGTATCCACGCAAGTAAATCACTGGCTTTTTTTCTCAGACTTTCCAGTTTTTTGGCGGATAGAATAATTAAATAAGCCTGTTTTCGTTTAGTGGGTTCTTTTGCCAATGTTGGCGGCGCTTCTTCAATCACAATATGGCTATTGGACCCCCCAAAGCCAAAGGAACTGACACCTGCCCGTCTTGCTATCTCGTTGCCATCGGTATCATGTAATCTTTTCCATTCTTGATTTTTATCTATGATATAAAATGGGCTGTCTTCTATTTTAATATAAGGATTTAAGTCTTTAAAATGCAAGTTAGCAGGAATGGTGCGATGCTGCATAGACAATAGCACTTTAAACACGCCGGCCATGCCAGAAGCGGGCTCTAAATGCCCTGCATTCGTTTTAACAGACCCAAGCCCACAATAAGCTTTTTTTAATGCTGGCTTGTTCAGTGACTTAGCCAATGTGCTGAAAGCTTGTTTTAAGCCTTCGATTTCGATCGGGTCGCCTAATTCCGTGCCAGTGCCGTGTGTTTCTATGTAAGTGATGGTTTCAGGATCAATGCCTGCTTGTTTTATTGCGCTAACAATCAATTCACTTTGTGCTGCAGCATTCGGTGCAGTTAAGGATTGCGCTCTGCCGCCGTGATTGGCTGCAGTTCCCTTTATCATACCATAGATATGATCACCATCAGCTTGCGCTTGATTGAGTGGTTTTAATAAAATGGCTGCAACACCTTCACCTTTCACATAACCATTTGCTGACTTATCAAATGTTTTACAGCGACCATCCGGCGATAATGCGCCTAGCTGTGTTGTGGTGACAAACGTATCGGGATCTAATATGAGACTCACACCACCTGCAAGTGCTGTGGTGCATTCGCCGTTTTGAATAGCGCGCACAGCGCGATGAATGGCAACCAGAGAGCTAGAACAGGCTGTGGCAACAATTTCACTGGGACCATGAAAATCAAAGAAGTAGGAAACGCGGTTGGCGATCATGGTGTGTGAGTTGCCTGTTGCAACATGACCGTGAAAAGTCTTTCCTTTTGACTCAATGAGCTTTTGATATTCGGAAAATTCCACCCCTGCAAACACGCCCACGTTATGCCCTGACAGCGCAAGCGGGTTATAACCGGCATCCTCAATGGTTTTCCAAGCGATTTCTAAAAATAATCGCTGTTGCGGATCCATTAAATTCGCTTCGCGAGAAGACATGTTAAAGAAGCTGGCATCGAAGGTATCAACGGTTGGCAAAAAACCGCCCCATTTCGAGTTGGTTTTTTTATCTTGTTTCGTATCGCTATAATAATCACGCCAGTTCCAGCGCTCGCCCGGCACTTCACTGATGAGATCATTTCCAGCAAGTAGATGTTGCCAGAAAATATGATGGTCTTCTGACTGCGGAAACATGCCATGCATACCGATAATAGCAATAGGTTCTGCTTTGTCCGTTTTATGTGATTTAACTGGCTTTATCTCAGATTGTATAGCAGTGGGTGTGGCCTGGTTCAGGTTATCCAATAAATAATTGCTTAGCGCGTCAACATTGTTATAGCTAAAAAAGACAGTGGGCGGCAATGCTATGTTGTAGTGTTCTTCCAGTGCAAGCGAGAACTCTTTAAATGAAATAGAATCAAACCCATAATCACTGAATGCTGTATGTGCTTCAATTGAAGCAGTGTCTATTTTCAGTATCAGTGACATCTGTCGGTAGAGATCTTGTTGTATGCGCTGCAAGAGAGGTGCTTCTTCCTCTGCTGTAGCCTGTTGAATAGGATGATGCGCTGGTGTCTGTGCCAGCCAATAGTAATCCTTTTCAAAAGGATACGTTGGAAGTGAGATGCGTATTTTTTCGCTGGCAGTATATAGGCGATTCCAATCCAGATCGTAGCCCTGTGTATAGAGATTGCCGAGCGCAAGTAACTTGCCTTGATCGTTCTCACCTGTTAAACCATCATTTATTTCATCGTAAAGTTGTCGCAAAAGGGGCGCAAAAGCATCCTGATTCTGTAATTTTCCATTGTTATGCATGTTGATAATGGCATTATCAACAACTGTATTTTGTTGTATGGCGCGAAGGGTTTTTTGTAATGTTTCTGTTGAATTGACAACAAGAATGCATCGTTTATCAAAATGATTGCGTCCGGTATTTAGGGTATAGCTTATTGCTGCAATAGAGGGCGATGTTTGTTGCAACAGCCAATTGTGCAAATCTTGAATGCGAGCCATGAGTGCTTTCGCTGTCTTAGCGGATAGACTAATTAAATAAGGTTTTTGCACAACATGCGTGACTGGCAACGGCGAATGTATCGGCGCTTCTTCCAGAATCACATGTGCATTTGTGCCGCCAAATCCAAAAGAACTGACGCCCGCGAGTCTTCGTTGTTCGTGGCCTGCTTGGTTTTTCAATCGTGGCCATGGCATTGCTTTGTCAACAATGAAAAAGGAGCTATCTGTTAGTGTAATATGCGGATTCAATTCCTCGCAGTGTAAATTACCCGGCAGTTTTCCATGCTGCATCGCCAGTAGCACTTTAATGATGCCCGCTATCCCAGCTGCTGGTTCTAAATGTCCAATATTGGATTTGATTGACCCTAAGCCGCAATAAGGGGTTGCAGTGGTTTTATTATGTTGTTCCTGCGATAAAATACTGAATGCTTTTTTTAGTCCATTAATTTCAATGGGATCCCCTAAGGCTGTGCCAGTGCCATGTGTTTCAATGTATTGCATATCGTTAATGCTAATATTTGCCTGACGGCAAGCGGCAACAATCACCTCTGCTTGTGCAATAGGATTGGGCGCTGATAATGAGCTAACATGTCCGCCGTGATTCGTTGCGCAACCTTTGATAACGCCGTAAATGTGATCGTTATCAGCCAATGCTTTTGTTAATGGCTTAAGCAGAATGGCAGCAGCACCTTCTGCGCGTACATAACCATTAGCGTTTTTAGAGAATGTTTTGCATTGTCCGTCTACACTCAGCATACCTGCTTTGGTTGCGGAAATATAAGCGGTAGGTGTGAGTAATAAGTTAACGCCACCTGCAATAGCAACTTCGCAATCACCGGATTGAATGGCCCTCACGGCGTGGTGAATAGCAACCAAGGAACTGGAGCAAGCTGTATCAATCGCTTCGCTCGGGCCTTGGAAATTCAGTAAATACGAAACGCGATTTGCGATTAAGCTACGCGTAATGCCTGTTGTGAGATAAGCATCATTGATATCTTGTTTTTGCAGCAGTTCTGCATAATCATTGTTAAATACACCGACATACAAACCAACTTTTGCGTTGGCAATGGCTGTGGTCGAGTAACCCGCATCTTCAATCGTTTTCCAAACGGTTTGCAGAAAAAGACGTTGTTGTGGATCCATCAATTCTGCTTCGCGTCGTGAGATATTAAAAAAACCAGCATCAAAATGACCGACACCGTTAATAAACCCGCCCCATTTTACGATTGTTTCGTAGGCTTTCCAATCCCAACGCTCAGTAGGAATTTCAGTAATTGCATTTTTTCCTGAATATAAGTTATTCCACAAGGTTTCTACATTATCTGCGCCTGGAAACACGCCACTCATGCCAATAATAGCAATATCTGCATTGATTGGTGTATTGGCGAGGGTGTTGTTATCCGGTGCTTGGGGTGCGTCGCCAACGATATCATTAAAAAATTCCCCCAATGTTGTATATTCATATAAGCTAGCAGGCATCACATTTAAGTGATACGCATCATTCAGTAATGTGCTTAGTTTTGTAATACTAATGGAGTCAAAATCATATTGACTGATAGGGGCTGTGAGATCGATATCATTAACGTTAATATCTAACGCTTCTGCAACATGCTTTATATAATCAGCACGGATAATATCCCCTTTCATATAAGGCATGGTTGATTTCGTATATTGTTTGATAATAGGCAAACTACCTTCTGCTATTTTCTTTTCACATAATTTTCTCTGTAATTTCCCGCTAGCAGTGCGCGGGATGGTGTTCTGGCTTGTCAGTATCACACTATGCAGAGGTAGTCCGTGCTTTTGCGCAATGATACGTCTTATTTTCTCATTGATTTCATTCTGAATGGACTCGGATATGTTTGTGTCTGTAAGTTCTTGAACGAGCATCACCGCTTCTTTGTTTTCTATCCTTGTAGAAAAAGCAACGCGGATATTATTCACAGGCATATTTGCTAGGGCAATTGCCACAGATTTCTCTAGATCCAGCGGGTAATATTTTTTACCATTCAAAACGATGATTTCTTTTAATCGTCCAGTCAGAAATAACGCTGATTCATTCAGAAATCCAAGGTCTCCTGTTCTAAAAAAAAGGTGATCCGTGTCTGGTAAGGTGGCGTTGAATACGGCACGGGTCTCCTCTGGACGACGCCAATAACCCTCAACCACTGATGCGCCTGCTAACCAGACTTCCCCAATTTTTCCCCGAGACAGTGGTTGCAAGGTGTTGGGATCGACTATTCTCACAGAGAGTCCTTCTATTAGCGTCCCGCTACTGACGTACCTGGGCTGATCAGTTATCTTTGCTTCAGTGAGGGCAGCCACATTCATTTTTATTTTTTCAGCATCTAATGCCACATAAGGAGGTTCTTCTCCGTATCGGGTGACTGAAATCGCACCTGTCAATTCAGACATGCCGTAAGCAGAGCAAAATGTACTGGGACGAAAGCCGCAGGCAGAAAATTGTTTGCTAAATTTAACGAGCGTATCG
Organism: Gammaproteobacteria bacterium; assembly: GCA_035536095.1. GTDB lineage: Bacteria > Pseudomonadota > Gammaproteobacteria > DSM-16500 > DSM-16500 > Aquicella. The sequence continues at coordinate 31,406 of DATLOT010000017.1, forward strand.
TGCTGAACATTCTCGCCACCATTAATTGCCACCTGCCAGCTCTGTAAATTGAGATGGGTTTTTTCTGTTTCTTTGATGTCTTGTGCGCAGAGATGATAGCCGAAATTAGGACAGCCACTGTGTGTAACCTGGTGTTGTGTGATGGCTTCTAACCATGTTAAGGGTCGTTCAACAAATGCTTTGGTGGGCATCAAGATACCTAAGCTACCCTGATATAGCGGCACGAGTATGCCACAGACCAGGCCATAGACGTGGGTATGGGGAGCCCAGTTTAGCGTGATACTATCGTTTGTATAGTGCCAGGCTTTGGCAGTATAGCGCAGGCTATGCATTAGGTTAGCGTGACGAACAACAGCTGCTTTTGGTGTAGAAGTTGATCCCGAGGTATATTGCAGATAAGCAATGGTTTTATCATCAATGAACGGTAGCGTCGTTGCTGGGACAGTGATGACGCTGATTAATGTCGTATCTTCAATAAATGGCTTTTCCCGTAAAGTTAATGCGGAGAACGCCTGGTTGACGACGCCAAGATAGGCATGTGTAGTAAAAATACCTTTGATATCAGCATCAAGTGCGATTGTCTGTAGCAATGATTTTGATTTTTCAAATTCGTTTACGGGAGGGCATTGAACGGGAACAGCGATGACACCAGCATAGAGACATCCTAAAAAACCAACAATAAAATCCAGGCCTGGTGGGTAAATCAGTAAGACGCGCTCGCCACCGAGATTTCTGCTAAGGAGATAAGCTGCTAAACGGCGGGCTTTTGTATCGAGCTCTGCATTTGTTAATTGTGCGGTTATTTCCGTATGTTTCCCTAAAAAGAGATAAGCGGCATTGCCTGGGTTTAAGGCAGACCTTTTTATCAACAGAGATACTATATTTGGCATTAATGGTTCCTTCATTATTTGCACGCATAGTAGGGGGCAGAGCCTGATGCATTATGCACTTTTAAAAAGAATTTGCAATCGCGTGCTTTTTCTTAACTAATAGAAATAAATAATGTAATATGAGCTAATTGTTCAAAAGGAATTGTTTATCGTGAAAAAGATTCTTTATTATAGCGTGGCCAGTGCCTTATTTTTCATTTCACATCAAGCAGTTGCGTCAGATTTTAGCTTGCCATTTGTGAACGCATCAGGGTTGGGCGAACTCTATGCGGATTGGGCGTCTTCAGCGACGGATGCCAGTACCGCTTATACGAACCCTGCAGGGTTAATTCGATTAAAGCATCAACAATTAGTATTTGCTGGATTAGGGATTAATAGTCGAGCGCAATTCACGGGTACAACGACGCCACCATTTCCGCCTTCATCGCCCCAATCTGGGCGTGCTTCAAGTTATATAGGCGTATTCTTACCCTCATTTTATTATGCTTTGCCTCTTTCGGATAAGTTGGTAGTGAGTTTTAGCGAAACGGTTCCTTTCGGTTTAGGGACGAGTTATGCAAAAACATCCATTGTGCGTTACGCTGCTACCAGAAGCCAAGTGGCAGTCATTGATATTGGCCCTAGTCTTGGCTATAAGATAACAGATGCGTTCTCTGTAGGCTTAGGTATTGATTTTCAACGATTATCTTTCACATTGAACAGTATGTATGGTCCACCGCTTTCCGTTCCAGATGCTGAAGGCCAGAACACATTAGCAGGTTGGGGGTATGGTTGGCATGGTGGCGTCTTGTATCAAGTCAAAGAAACAAGTATTGGGTTTAGCTATAACTCAATGGTGATGTTTCACACGAATGGGTATAGCCAAGTGTTCGCGCCTGTGGGGGATTCGAGAAATACAAATCAACGCACGAACGGTGCACTGCCAGCACGTGCTCAGCTGAGTATTACACAAGACATCACGCCACGTTGGACGGCGAGCGGAACAATCTTTTATACCAACTGGCAAACCTTCCAGCAGCTCACAATGCGTAGCACCGTTTTTCCCGGTGGTGGTGTTGCCTCTGTTACCATTCCTTTTCAGTACCATAATACCTTAGATTATTCTATCGGCGGGAGTTTTAAAGCGAGTGAGAAATGGCTATTACGCGCTGGTGTAGAGTTTATGAATACGCCTTCTAATGATCGTACCCGTTCTGTTGTAGACCCTATTGGTTGCGCAACTTTATTAGGTATTGGCGCGCATTATCAGCAGAATCGTACGATTGGTTATGATGTTGGCTATGCACATGGTTTCTTCCAGCAGACACCAATTAATCTCATCACGCCTTTAACAACAGCAAACGGACATTCAAATGCGAGCACAAATATTTTTGGTGGCCAGTTAACGTGGGATATTGCCTGATGTTTAGCTAACGGTTTCTTCTTCCCATTTGTGTTTCAGTAATTGCGTCAGCTCCTTTGTTTCTATAGGTTTACTGAAATAATAGCCCTGTATCAGATGGCAACCTGCTCTTTGTAAAAAAGATAACTGTTCTTTTGTTTCTACACCTTCTGCGAGTACCTTGACGTTGATTTTTTTCGCTAGCGCAATCGTATTTTCAACAATAGCTCTGCTGTCTTCATTTGTCGCGACATCGCGTATAAATGATTGATCAATCTTTAATTTATCGATATCAAATAATTTAAGATTGCTGAGTCCGGAATATCCTGTGCCAAAATCATCGATTGCCAGTGATAATCCCATGGCTTTCAACTGCTTCACGATGGGGATCGTTTCATTCAAAAAAGCCTCTGATTCTGTTAATTCTAGTTCGACATGAGCAGGCGAAAGCTGGGTTGTCTTTAGTATGTGGGCGAAGGTTTGCACGATGTCTTTTCTACGTAGCTGTTTGGAAGATAAATTAATAGCGACCTTTAGCGCAGTAAAACCTTGGTCGTGCCAAATTTTGGTTTGCATACACGCTGTACGGAATGCCCATTCCCCGAGGGGGATGATAATGCCATTATTCTCAGCAAGCGGGATAAATTTCCCCGGCGATATCATGCCGAGACTGGGATGATTCCATCGAAGGAGTGCTTCAACGCTGCAAACTTTTCCTGTTTTTAAATCAACGACGGGTTGATAATGTAAGATAAATTCATTATTTTTTAACGCGATATGTAAATCGCGTTCTAATGCTAATTGTTCTGCAACATCAATGTTGTTTTTTGTAGAAAAAATATTGATATTGTTGCCACCCATTTCTTTTGCTCTTAGCATGGCTGAGGTAGCATTCATCAATAATAATTTACTTTGATGGCCATCTTTGGGGTACATGCTTGCCCCAATACTGGCTGTTAGTTTAACGGATTGTTTTTTAACGCGAATCGTTTCATCTAAGATAAAAAATAAAGGCTGAACCGCTTTTTCGATATCGTTAGTGTCATCCAAAAATTCTATTAAAATAACAAAAATGTCTTTGCGAGAAAGTGTGATAGTGTAGTGAACTGCGCCAATATTTTTGTCGAATGATTTTTTGAACCGTCTAGCAACTGTTTTGATCACGGAATCAGCTGTTTCATGGCCAAAGCCATCATCAATTTTCTGTATTTCATTTAGCACGAAACAGGCCACCGCGAAGGATCGGTTATTTTGATTTGCCGATACGGTAGCTTTTTCAAAATATTCTTGTAATAACCGTTGGTTTGGTAAATCTGTTAATAAATCATGCGTAGCCTGGTAAGTAACCAGTTTGAGTGAGTCTTCTAATTCGATGGTGCGCTCTTTGACGCGGTCTTCGAGAAAGGCATTTGCTTGTTCTAATTTCTTATTTAAAGCAACATTTTCGAATGTCAGTTTAAAAGATTTCTTTATCAGGTTGTTGCCTATGTACGAGGTGATGAGAAGAAAGGTTGCTAGAATAAACAAACTGAGGCTAAAGCCCAGTGTTAAACGTGCAGGTGCGCCTGAGGTCATCATGGCGTGAAGTGAATAGAAGCTGTGATAGACCAAGTAAGGCAGCACCAAACAAACAGTGCTAATCGCATTTGCTTTGAAATCAGTGAGTGTTGCCATGCTAAAACCGAATAGCACAACTTGCAAGAACGTCATGGTGTACAGTAGGTATTGTATACTATTGATCTCAAACACCACACTCATGCTGCCCCAAACCAAACAGATCGGTATTAATATACAGTGGTATACTGCTAGCCAAGGCTTCATCTGATGTGGTTTAACGCGAGAGCGTTGATAATAAAAAGAAAATATAATTTCAATGAGGCTTGTAAAGAACAGTGCGCTATACCAGGTTAACAGAAGAGGAAGTGGTACCTGCGTATGTAGCATCCAAATGACAAACAGGCCCGTAATGATGTTTGTAGAAGCGCCTACCTTCATCATTTTTAATTGCATTTCGTTGAGTTCATAAGTCACGCTTTGGTCGAGGTTAATTTCCCCCTCTTCTCCATGTGGTAGAGAGGAAGACAGTGCCGATTTCTTTTTTATATCAATAAAATCAACCATCTTTGCGTTCTCATTCACTGTTATCCTTTCATTATATCACTATTAGATGCGTCTTTGATGAGTGCATGGTGGTTTTAATGATAACAATTTGAAAATATTGAATTTACTGTTATATCCGGTTTATTTGAGTGTTTTATTATGTTTTATTAAAAGTAAGCGGCTGAAAAAAATTTGCTGATATGGGATTGAATCTGATAGAGTATGCGGCGTAACGCTCAACATAAGGGATTTAACTCATGATTTCTTCATCAATGGAGCATCAAACTGGTCGTGAATGTCGCGAAGAAATAGCCGAAAATCTTTTTATCGGGGATCATGCGAAGTTAACGCTGGCTGATGTGCGGCGGGTAGCGACACAAGGTGTGTCGGTGAAGTTGAGTAGCCAAGCATATCAATCCATGACATGCTCGTATGATTATTTGAAAGAACGTATGGATCAACGGTTGCCTGTCTATGGATTAAATACCAATTTTGGTGATCAGAGTGGTTTAATAGATCCTAATTTGCATTGTGAGAATAGTGATTTATATCTCGAATCGATTAGTGCGAGGCAGCGCAATATTGTTAAATCGCTTTCTTGTGGCGTGGGGGATGTTGTTTCGCCGGCAATTGTAAAAGTCACCATGTTATTGAGAGCGCATTGTCTTGCGCAAGGATACTCCGGTATAGCGCCAAGCATGGTGGAATCAATGATTGCTTTTATTAACGCTGATGTTATTCCGGTTGTTCGTCATTACGGCTCTATTGGTGCAAGCGGTGATTTGATTCCGTTATCAATGATTGCTGCTGCAATGAGTGGCGAGGATGTTGATGTTTTGTATGGTAATGAGACTATCAAAGCAACAGAAGCGATTGCAAAAGCAGGTATCCGCAAACTTGATCTTAAGATGCGTGATGGTTTGGGGTTGATCAACGGCACTTCATTTATGACTGCAATCAGTGGACTGGCGCTTTATGATCTCAGACGCTTATTTAATCAAATGCTAACAGCTGTTGCGATGTCTCTAGAGTCGATGCTCGTGATCAGTAGCGCTTATCATCCGCTGGTGCATCAACTGAAGATGCAAAAAGGTGAACAAGCGATAAATCAGTTCATGTTGTCTTTTTGGGAGGGTAGTCGTTTGGTGTCTGACTTAGAGGATGTGCGCAGTGCGAATGCAGCACATCACAAAGCAGGCGCAGAGGCGACATTTACTAAGCCTGTACAAGATTGTTATTCGATTCGTTCAGTCTCTCAAGGTTTTGGTCCTTTCCATGAAAATTTAGCACAAGCTGTGCAATGGATAGAGAATGAGATGAATTCTGTTAACGATAATCCTATTATTGATGCTGCGCATGATAAAATATATCACAGTGCAAATTTCATGGGTTATTATGTGACGGACGCTTGTGATTTATTAAAAATGAATATTGCGCAGGCTTCAACATGGCTGCATGCTTTGTTAGCCAATATGGTGCATGCAAGGAAGAGTCATCAGTTGCCGACTAATTTGGTTCCTAATCCAGCGATTAATAATGGTTTCCGTTCTATGCAATTGTTATCGGCAGCATTAGCGGTGCAGAATCGTAAATTAGCGCAATCGCAGCAGGCTTTTTCATTGCCAACAGAAGGTGATAATCAGGATGTTAATAGCTTGGGAACGCACGCAGCATTTGATTTTCAGGAATCTGTTGCGAATTTGGAGCGATTAACAGCGATTATGTTGCTCGCTTCTGCGCAGGCATTGGAATTACGTGGTATAGAGAAGGCAAGCAAGCGTGCCCAAGCTGTTTTTCATACTATTCGCCAGTATTCACCCATGCTAGTTGCCTGCCGACCGATGACCGATGAGCTTTATCGTGTGATTCAAGTGCTGCGGGATGAAGAAATTTAAGCGTCACCGACCTGATGCTGAGTGAGTGTTGCTTTAGTCATTAAGAGAAAATTTCTGCATATTTTTTCTCTAGGGTTTTGACTTCCTCTTCAGTTAATGAAGAGAATTCGTTTTTTCTAGCGCGCTTAGACAGAATACCTTTTTCTTGGTGCATAAAGCGGAATAATAAATCAACTGTTCTATCAGGCATATCGATATAATTCCTAATGAAAGTTTTCATTTCGTCGTACTTTTTTAAATAATCGACTTCTTCTGGCAAGGTTTTTTCAATAGTGACTTTAATGCACTCATATAGAAATTCAGCTTGTCTGGTTGCATCAAAATAACGATAAAAATTAATTGTATTGTTCAATACTTCAATGTTCCCTCTTTCTGTTGGTCGCCATTGAATGAATCTTAGTAATGGCTTGGAATAAGATTCGAGTATCTCTCGATATTCTTTAATATGTTCTAAGATAACAGATGAAACTGGGAAAATAATATTCATTGGCGTAAATTTTTTCTCAGCGAGTACATGATGTATTAAATAACGATGAATTCGTCCATTTCCATCTTCAAAAGGGTGGATAAAGACGAATCCAAAAGCGATGCTTGCGGCAGCTAGGACAGCATCAATATCGCTTTTCTGAAGAAGTTGATTTGTTGCGATTAATCCATTCATTAAGGAATAAAGATCTTGAGGGCGAGCTGAGATGTGAGCGGGAATGGGCATGCCCGTTGACCTTTCGTGCTCACCAATGAATCCTCCTTCATTGCGGTACCCATAGTGCGTGAATCTAAAGTCAGAAATAATAATTTCTTGTAAGCGAAGAAACTCGTCGTCAGAAAGTGCTTGCGATCCCGCTTGACCGATTGTTTGTCCCCATCGTTCGGCACGTTTCTGTGGTGGCGTCTCGCGCTCAATAGCAAAAGAAGCTTTTGAGTCCTTTAATAGGAGAAATGCGGCCGCTCGCGTGAGTATATCGGGATGAACGGTATCTATTACATTTTGCGCTTGTTGACTTAGATTCATACTAATAAATGCTTCGAGTTTTTGTGTTTTTCGAATCATAGGGCAAAAATCGGGTGTGCCAGGCAGATTGTTTCTCACGCGATGTCTTTTCGAGATGCTAGAGAGGCCGGCATATTGCAGTGTTGTATCTACAACATCTACTAGACTGATTGCTTTGGCGTCTGGCAATGCTAGCTTAGTATTTTGTAGCCATTCATATAAGAACCATAATTTTCGTGTATAAGAACCTGTGGGATGTAATGTAATCAGCGCTAGCATTTCCTCTGGCTTGATAACATCAAAAAGCGCTTTCAAAATCGATAGATTGATACCTTCATACTTTAAAGCATAAGTTAGATGCCCGATCAAGGTGTCGTTAGGGGTGTGTCGTGGCGTCAGCATTATCCACCCTTCTTCTTGATACCGGGTGAATTTATGACTGATAGCGGATAGTATTTCTGGTAAGGATACCCTTAGGTCATATGTTTTCATTAAAGCGGAATATCCTGCAAGCAATACATTGCCCTCAGGCAGACGCCTGCCTTGAAAAACGCTCATATAGTGTGAAAAATCATTATTTTTTTGCATAAATCATGAAAAACGATTATTTATACGACCAATTTCAATTATATCATGAAAAACTATTATTTTTCTTGAAAAATAGTTTGAAAAGCATAGTTTTCATGAAAAATTATTTTTTCTTTATAAATTAATGAGTTATTGATCATATCCTTATGATTTAATACAAGTTATTATTGTGAGATACGCATAAAAGCATGAAAAAATGAGAAGATAAGCAGGGTAGACTGGCTATAACATGGATCCATTCCTTAACCCTTACGCTAGGGGTTGAGGTGGGGGAATTGTTCCCGCCACTGCGAGAACTGAAAGTGCCTTATAGGAAACGATTAGAAAAAAAATAATATGATTTCACGGCCATGCTTTTTTGTGGCGTAGTTAGTTTTCATAACGAGCTATTTCAACTATATGTTTTTGCAATTCTGATAAATTATCAGTTAATGTCAGTGGAAAAGCTTCACATATTTCACCTCTCATCATTGGTGGATGCAATGCTTCGCAAGAACGACGTGGCCATTGCAATAATCGTGATTCAGATAAATTATTTCTTATCTGGTAGTGATTTGTTGGAGTAAACGAATGCCAACGCTCATGAAGTACAGCGCTGGCTGCTGTGTCGATTATTTCAATATGCTCAAACTTTCTTGTGCTGTCTTCAAGCCATGCTGAATGAAGTAATTTGATTGCTTCACTATCAGAGGTAGGGGCACCATATCCAAATATGCTTAATGTGAATGCACTTTTAAATAAAATTCTAGCGCTATTCCAGGCTTCGCGAATATATCTGTTAGCATGGCCAGAGTAATTTTTATTCCTTATAGGATACAATAATGGCACATCTGAAAACTGTTTATGGCAAGTGGGGCATTCATTTAGCCTCCTTCCTAGTTGATTATCTTTTTCGCAATAACCAATTCTTACATTGCCATGAAGGAAAAATATTTCAGGTAATTTGACTATATCACGGTTGCGCACATAAGCATCAAATAAAAACGGATCCCAGTTAAAAGTAAATATTGCATCTTTCTCGCGTAATGATAATAATAATCTGTCATAATCAGTTACCCGATTGGGTAGTGTTAATGATAAAAAATATTTATTTATTTTTTCTTCCAATGAGTTTTTAACTGTAATATCGTCTACATTTTGGTATGTAGCTTCAAAATTCTGTTTTGGATTAATGTTTGCATCAGTGAATAATTTGCCAAGCCCAAGAATTTCAGCAAAATCATCCATAAGCGGTAGCTTTTTCCCTGATTCTTCGCCATTTGGGAAAGCAGCTCTGCTGGCTCCTGCTCCCAACAAAACAACATGTGGTTTGATATTTTTAGGATTTTGAATCAGAGCTTCCTTGTTCATATCGGATACCCCCACATCTTATGTCAGCTATTTTTAAAGCCGGCAACAATCCATTGAAAGCAGAGACTAAGTGCAAGTAGTAAAAATGGTATCCCAAACCCATAAATTAAAATGTTATGTATCGCATCCCAAAATAAATGATTATCAGGTTTTGATTTCATGGATTGATATAATTTTTCTGATAATTTTTCATCAGGTAAATCCTTGTATTCAGGAAATAATTTTCTAAATTCGGATACTGTATACCAACAATATTTTTCCGAATCGCTAGTGTAATTTTTGCCGAGTTCACCTCTTGCCAAGGTGCAGTCAACTGGTAGTGCCAGAGTTGCAGTTGTTGGATCAAATTGACTTTTAGAATATTTTAAATTATCAAAATTAAGTGTGATTGCTGCAAAAATAAATATTATTGCAAAAATTACCCATAGTCTCAATAATCCGCGACGCATGTTCATGTGTGTCAATCTCCGAAAATACTAATTAACTCTTTTATTTGGCGATGACATAACAGCTTCCACTTCATCAGGTGTAAATAGAAAATTACTTTGTAGAATAGCGCCAAAATTTTCTGGGTTGTGTTGAAGTGTGGGTAGTGCTGCTTTAAATTGCTGTGGAGTGACCCCCTTTTTAACTGCTATATCAATAAATGCTTGTACATCAAAGCCTAGTTTAGCTTGCAAGAAGCCAGCTATCAGGTAATATTTTTTTTCTAAATTAGCGGATGTATTTTCCACCTCGGAAATTTTAGAGGTTAACTGTGTAATCTGAGATGATAGTTGAGAAGGGATGGAGGCTTGTGTAGCTCGTATATCTGCTATCTGAGATTTCAGTACAGGTATGTACAATAAGTAACTTATTGCCATGAGAGCGACAGTGCTTATTATTGTGGCAATGGCGGTGTTAACTATGCTCTCTATTTTTATCATAACTACAATCCCTGGTAGTGTTTAAATAATTCTAAATTTAAAGTAGCATCGTATTGGTTCGAAATCTAGGCTATTAAAAGAAGACGGTTAAAAAAATAATATGATTTCTCAGTCATAACGGCTATCTACATAATAAAGAGAAATTTAAATCTGCTATTAATGGGCGCGGCAAGAGAGCATCCAGGATGCCTGCTGATTACTTTTTGATAACATTTCTTAATCTGCAAAGAGATTCTGCGTTCTGCTTGACAGGAGGCTCAATGCTGGTTATGTTACATTTATTAAAAATTAGCTAACTATAGGGGATTGCGATGGAACAAATTTCAAATACAGAGAAACAAGCCCGATACAGAAAGAAAGAGCAGCTTAAGCGTCGGGGAGATCAGATTTTACGCAAATGGCAACTGGAGCCTTGGAAGCATCATCAAAAGAGCCTACAAGAATTGCATCATCTTATTGAGGCAGCTATTAAGCTTCCACCTGGCTGGACTGACGAAGATTATTTGAATGCAGAAAACAAGCTTTATCATGTCTATTCAGAAGTGGTTTCACCAGTCAATCAGCTTGCAACTGATGTGCGCGAAAGTCGAAATATTACTTTCGAATCTATAAATCCTTCTGATTTACCTAAGATAAACGCTGATTTGGCAAGGGCGGAAGAAAATACAAATGCATTAGCCTCGCACCTTATTTCTGCACTTAACTTATCTGCTTGCAATGAAGCAGATCAAGCAGCCGCCTTAATGGAAGCCGTGAGATTTGTGGGGAGAAATTTAACCAATAATCGCGAAGTTCCCTGTACTCAGGCGACAGCAATGTGCCTTGCTACTATTAATCCCATATACACTCGCCCAAGTTGGTTTACTCAAAAAATTGCAAACACTTTTTCTAGATTAATTCATCCTGAATTATTACGAGAAATTGGAAAATATTTAATTAATCAAAATAAAGGTTAAGGATCACTTTTATCTTTTTATCACCCTGCGTCGTCACTCAGCTTCCTTATGCCACTGTGCGCGGTCAATGATTTCAACTGTGCAATAGCGATCTCATTTAATTTTTTTAAACGATCTGACTGAGATAATCCCATGCGGATAAATTCTGCATTCATTGCTTCGATATTAGCTAGCACTAAGAGTTGCTCTATAGTGGCATATTCTCGCATATTCCCCTCCTGATTTGGATTAGCATCGCGCCACTCTTTTGCCGTTTGGCCGAACAGCGCGACATTCAGCACGTCCGCTTCGTTTGCATAGATATAATTGACCTGTTCCTGGCTAACCAATGTAGGGATAATATGCGCCTTAATAGCATCGGTGTGGATGCGATAATTGAGCTTAGACAAAGTACGGTTGAGATTCCAATCAAGTGATAAACGTCGATTTTCATCTTCTTTAAGCCGTTGAAATTCTTTGATTAAGTAGAGTTTAAACTCGGGACTTAACCAAGAGCCGAATTCAAAAGCAATGTCTTTGTGAGCATAAGTTCCGCCAGCATACCGGCCTGCGCGCGACTGAATGCCAACAGCACGTGTAGTTTCTGTCCATTTTTTGGGCGTCATGCGGAAGCTGTTCAGTCCAGCCTCAGTTTTAAAGGTGTCGAATTCGACACCTTTAAAACTTGGATTATGCATTTGTTCCCAAATGCCTAGAAATTCCAATGTGTTACGGTTGCGCATCCAATTATGGATTAAATCCTCACCCCCAAACTTTTTAGCCATATCTGTTAAGCAGATATAGTCTTCCTCATCTTGTGAAAGAATACTAATGGCTGTGCCTTGCACATTGATGGTAACTTTCTTTTCTTTTGCCATATTAGACCTCTTGATAATTCTTTTTTACTCTCGCGAATTCATAGAAACGATTTGTGAATAACATAGTTCCACCGTGTCTTTGATGCTGTCTACGGTTTCTACCCAAGCTAAACCAGAGTTTTCTTCAAATATTACTCTGGTGTTTCCGGTTTGCTGGCTAATAGCTACATCTCTGAAAGGAATATAACCTTTAACAATGCCAATTAGTGCTGCACTTTTAATGGAAGTTGTGCCATCAATAGCAATCATTTCTGGGCGAATGATAACTGGACTACCACTGTTCCCAGGGAATATGTTTGCGTCTATCAGGAAAAGCGATGCACGGTTATCAAGTAAATCCCTTATTCGCGCGATGGATCCTGACCGTGATATTGCATGACTACTTTGAGTAGAAACGATGCCCATCGGAAAGCCTAGGACAAATACACCATCACCTTCAGAGGCGCCATTTTTTTTCAAATCAGATACTGACATGGTGTGTTCATCTAATTTAAAAAAATCAAAGACAGCAGAATCACCTTTAAGGGTATTGGGGTTAATATTGAAAGCAGCAACATCCACTTCGATGGAGTTATGTCCTACCCATATTGGGTTGTCATTATTTCTTAATTGAACAGGGTAGTCTTTTATGCGTGCGCCTTGCAGAGTGTTAAACCTCAGGACTATTGCCAAGTTGTTTTGTAGTACATGTTTATTTGTAACCAAGAAGGTGTGGTAGGTCTTTTGTCCATTTTTATCTCTTACTGGTTGTCCATCTGTATCAGTGAGTGGCCGACCAACGATGAATCCCGTTCCAATCCAGTGGGTTGTATCTGTAGCTTGAATGCCGATTGATACAACGCAGTCCAAAAAGAAGGGTGGGATCAAAGCCATAAGAACGTGTCCATGTTGTGTAAGAGCGGTTACAAATCGGTTACATTTTATTTTTAATGCGCTTTCAGATTTCTCAATATATCTATAACCAATTGATTTTACTACTGGGCCCACTAGGACTTGAACCTAGGACCAAAGGATTATGAGTCCTCTGCTCTAACCAACTGAGCTATGGGCCCCGCAAGGTGGTGCTTACAGTGCACCACGAGATAGATAAGGGAGTATACCTATAAAATATGCTGAACTCTAGAGGTTGGTCGCTCAAATTTTTAAGCAAACACAGACTGAACAGTAACACTCCAAAATAAATACTCCCCTCGATCCGCCGGTCGGACCTTCTGTATAGGGACACAACATCGGTAACACTTTTTCTCACGCGCCTACGGCGCTTAAGTGTGTAGTGGGTGCATTTAACCCCAGGCTGCGCGCTATCGCGCTTACCTGGGGCTATAAAGCTTTCGGTCGTAAATGACCTGATTGCGTTGTTGAATAAATCGGAAATGCTTTGGGGCACTCGGTGTAACCGAGCCGCGACCGTAAGGGAGCGTCACTGTGCTATAACTTTTAGCTGAAATTTCTTACTTCATAATAGTAAATTGCTTTCTAATGGTTAAACTGTTTCATTATTACACATCATCGTTTATCAGATTCATGTGACGCTCCCTCACGGTCGCGGCTCGGTAACGTCATTTCCGATTTATTCAACAACGCCCCCGAAGGGGAAAAGCCATACGTGGTTTGGCCCGCGGCGCACACCATCAATCCTGCTCTTCTAAAAAGCTACGCAACTGTTCGGCGCGGCTCGGATGACGGAGTTTACGTAGCGCCTTCGCCTCAATCTGACGAATACGCTCACGGGTCACATCAAACTGCTTGCCTACCTCTTCTAAGGTGTGGTCTGTATTCATATTAATACCAAAACGCATGCGTAACACCTTCGCTTCTCGCGGTGTCAGCGAATTTAACACCTCTTGTGTGGCCTCAGTGAGATTAGCATAAGTGGCCGCATCAACAGGAGAAAGCGTATTTAAATCCTCAATAAAATCACCCAAATGCGAGTCTTCATCATCACCTATTGGCGTTTCCATCGAAATAGGATCTTTAGCCATCTTCAATATTTTACGTATTTTAGCTTCCGGAATGCTGGTGTAGCGACTCAATACCTCTGGCGTAGGTTCAACACCCGTCTCTTGTAATATCTGACGCGCAGTGCGGTTAAGCTTATTAATCGTTTCAATCATGTGCACAGGAATACGAATGGTACGTGCTTGATCCGCAATCGATCGTGTAATGGCTTGTCGTATCCACCATGTTGCGTAAGTAGAAAACTTATAACCACGCTGATACTCAAATTTATCTACCGCTTTCATCAAGCCAATATTGCCTTCCTGGATAAGATCTAAGAACTGTAACCCGCGATTCGTATATTTCTTCGCAATGGAAATCACTAAACGTAAGTTTGCTTCCACCATTTCTTTCTTCGCACGTCGCGCTTTCGCTTCTCCAATAGACAAACGACGATTGATCTCTTTAATTTCAGCAATAGACATATGTATTTGCTGCTCAAGCGCAATTAATTTACGCTGAGAACGCTGAATTTCACCGAGATGTTTCTCGAAATTGGCAATGTGCGCTTTCACATCTTTATGCTTCATCCAATCAGGGTTCGTTTCGTTATTTATAAACGCAGCAATAAACGCTTTACGCGGTAGCTGGCTCTTGTTTACACATAAATCCATGATGGCACGCTCATGCAAGCGAACCTCATCTAGCATGGTGCGCATTTTTTTAGAAAGCTTATTAAATTGTCGGGGTGATAATTTAATATCCATAAAAGCTTTTGCTAATTCGTCACGCTTCGCAATAGACTTCTTATGTGTTATGCCATGCTTCTTTTCTAATGCAATGACATTCTCGTAAATTTCTCGCAATTCATGAAACTTCTCTCTGGCTTTTTCAATATCTAATCCCACGTCTTCATCAAAAGGATCAGCTTCTCCTTCCTCTTCACTCTCTGCTGCTCCTTCAACAGGCGCAGTTTTACCGGCTGCCTTTGCTGTGATAGCGCCCTTTCCATCACCGCCTTCGCCGCCTTCCTCTTCTTCGCCACTGCTTACAACTTCTTCTACAGGTGGACAACCTGTGATGATATCACTTAAGCGTAATTCACCACGTTCAACACGCGCAAAATCAGCGAGAATCTCTGCTATCATTTGCGGCTGGTAAGCTAAGGTTGTGCGCATCTGATTAATGCCTTCCTCAATGCGCTTTGCAATCGCGATTTCATCTTCACGCGTCAGCAGTTTGACAAGTCCCATTTCTCTCATATACATACGCACGGGATCTGAGGTACGACCCAACTCGCTTTCACTCGCAGCAAGGAGTGCGTTATCTACAATTTCTTCTACATCTTCACTGACCGCTTCGCTTTCTTCTAACAACGATTTTTCTGAAGGTGCATGCTCCGACACCGTGATGGCCATGCCAGCAAACATATCTACAATTTCTTGAATTTGTTCTGGGTCTGTAATGTCAGCAGGTAAGTGATCATTGATTTCAGCATAAGTTAAATAACCTTGGTCTCTGCCACGGTCAATCAGTTCTTTTAAACGGGATTTTTGAGATTCTTTTCGAGAGGCAGTTGCCATGTTTAACCTGCTAGATTATTAATCAGTTCGGAAGTGTTATTCTAAATTATTTGCTCAGCTGGCGCAATGTTAAGCTGTAAAGGCGACTTCTTTTTAGCTATCCAATCAGAGAGCGCCTGCTTCTCAGCGTCAGATAAGCCCTCTTGCGCTGCTTTTTGCAAGAGGCGGTTAATCTCTGATTCAAAACCTAATCGCATCACCTGCTGTAGTACGCCTAGAAACTCATTATCAACGCCTAGTTCTGGCACATTATGCTCAAATTGAGCTAATTTGGTCATAAATGAGAATTCTTTTTTCTCTCGCCAGTGCTCTAAAAGTGCACCACTTGTGCTGAGGTTATGTGTCTGAATATATTCAATCAGCTCAATTAAAAAAGCATGCCCGGGCAGCTCGGTTGGTGTTAATGGTGCAGTCAGCAACTTTGCCAGTGCGGGATACTGTACAAGCAGCGCAAGTGCCAAGCGCAACGGGGCAGGCAACTTGATTTTTGTGGCGACAAGCGGTGCGACAACAATGCTTTCATGTGTGGTATTTTTCGCAAGTTGTTTTTCCAAGGTCACTAAATCAATGCTTGCGCGTTTGCTTAATTCGCTAAGCAACATGCCTTGGAAAATATCATGTGGCAACTGCTTGATGTAAGTAAGTGCCTCAGAGGCGAATCGCGCACGTCCCTCTAGTGCGTTCATATCGCTTTGTTTGCCCAGTGTCTGAAAGAAGAAAGCAGACAGCGAGAGTGCATTGAGGTAGCGTGCTTCAAATGCTACTTTGCCTTCTTTGCGTACAAGAGAGTCGGGATCTTCGCCATCAGGCAAAAACAGAAAACGTATTTGTAAACGATCATGCATCAGCGGAAACATCACTTGTAGCGCTCGCCAAGCAGCTGTGCGACCAGCGTTATCGCCATCAAAGCAGAAAATAATATCCGATGTATATCGGAACAACCGTTGTAAATGCTGTGTGGTTGTTGCCGTGCCAAGTGTTGCAACAGCATAATCAATGCCTTGCTGAAACAAAGCAATCACATCCATATAACCTTCAACAATGATAACTTGCGCTAATTTGTGATGTATTTTCTGTGCTTGATAAAGACCGTATAGCTCGTGGCCTTTTTGAAAAAGCGGTGTTTCAGGAGAATTGAGGTATTTCGGTTCACCTTGTTCTAGAATGCGCCCACCAAATCCGATAAAACGACCACGAAAATCTTGGATGGGAAATATAATGCGATCACGAAAGCGGTCATAATAACCGCCTTCCTCTTTTTTAATAATGACACCTACATCCAGCAGCTTTTTTTTATCCGCTTCTGTTTTGCCGAATTTATCGAGCAATTGATGCCAGCCCGGAGAAGCATAGCCCAACAAAAAGAGTTGTGCTGTCGCACCATTAATACCACGGTTTTTTAAGTATTGGATGGCGGTTTGTGATTGGCGCATCTGCTCGTAATAATAAGTAGAAAGTGCGGACATAAGCTCATACAATGCGGGCAAGCGATCATCTGTCTTTGTTTGCGTGCCTGTTGTGCGAGGTACCTCCATTCCCATTTCACGGGCAAGATGCGAAATCGCTTCTGGAAAGTTTAATCGATGATACTGCATGCAAAAATCAATTGCGTTACCATGCGCCCCGCAGCCAAAGCAGTGATAAAACTGTTTCGAGCGACTGACAGAGAAAGAAGCACTTTTCTCGTGATGAAAAGGGCAGCAAGCAAAATAATTGTTACTTGATTTTTTATGCAGAGGGACATGTGTATGGATAAAATCAACAATATCAACTCTAGCGAGCAGCAAATCTTTGAATTCTCGAGGGATGATATCTGCCATGCGAATCCCGTGGTTGTTTGCTATTCAGAAAGCTGTGTTTTCACCTTAGCGCTTACCAATGTCATGTCTGCTTTGCCCTGTAGTTTGTCCTTCAGCAGACCCATGACTTTGCCCATCTCTTTAGCAGAGGTGGCCCCCGTTGCTTGAATAGCCGAGCGGACAGCGTCTTCTATCTCCGTCTCGTTGAGCTGAGCAGGTAAGTAAGTTTGGATGATTTTGATTTCCGCTTCTTCTTTTTGCGCAAGTTCCGGACGATTGCCTGTTATAAATTGCGTAATCGCATCACGGCGTTGCTTAATCATCTTATTAAGAATGGCAAGGATATGTTCATCCGTCAGCGTGATACGTTCATCAACTTCGCGTTGTTTGAGTGCAGCTAAAATGAGGCGAATCGTGCCCAGGCGGTCTTTATCTTGGCCGCGCATGGCAGTCTTCATATCTTCATTGATATTGTCTTTGATGGTTCCTGTCATGAACGAGACCCCTATTGCTTGCTTTGGAGAAAGGAGTGCGCAGAGGCACTCCTTTGATTGCGCCTCTTGTGCAATATACTGTACAATAAAGCCGCAGACTAAGCAGCTTCTTTGTCTTTTTCTCTTCGTGACGCTGCCGCGCCGGTAGGCTGACGGTCGCGTTCCAGTGCCAACTGTTCACGTAAGATTTTTTTCTGGTAGCGTTTCACCGCTGCAGCTTTTTTACGCTTCCGCTTCCAAGTTGGCTTTTCGTAAAATTCGTGACGTCTGAGGTCAGAAAGGATGCCTGCTTTTTCGCATAACCGCTTAAAACGGCGTAAGCTGAGTTCAAAATTCTCATTATCTCTAACACGTACTAATGGCATAATCAGTGCTTCACCTTGATAGTTAATTATTCAGAGTCAGCCATTCTAATACCGTATTAGCAGAAATGCAAAGTTTGTTTTATGCTTGTGGTTTTTGAAATCGGGGCAGTCTATGCGTGTATTGGGGATTGAGACGTCGTGTGATGAAACAGGAGTGGCTATTTATGATAGCGCAGCGGGTTTGTTAGCCGATACGCTCTATACGCAAGCTATCCATGCAGATTTTGGAGGGGTTGTACCTGAGCTTGCTTCTCGTGATCATGTGCGCAAAATAATACCTTTGATTCAGAGCACATTAATAAAGTCAGGATTAAATCCTAAGGAAATTCAAGGTGTTGCGTATACAAAAGGGCCTGGTTTGGCAGGCGCGCTGCTGATTGGTGCAATGGTGGGGCGAACCCTCGGATTTGCGTGGGGCGTACCAACAGTCGGCGTACACCATTTAGAAGGACATTTATTGGCCCCATTTTTAGAGCCTCATCCCCCGGTCTTCCCTTTTCTGGCTTTGTTGGTGTCCGGTGGGCATACGGAGCTCATCAAGGTAATCCGTGTAGGAGAATATCAAGTCATTGGTGATACGGTGGATGATGCAGCTGGAGAGGCCTTTGATAAAACAGCAAAGTTGCTTGGTATGGGTTATCCGGGCGGTGCGGCACTCGCCGCGCTTGCTAAACGCGGGGTGTCAGGTCGGTTTCACTTTCCAAGGCCAATGATAGACAGGCCGGGGCTCGATTTTAGCTTCAGTGGATTGAAAACAGCGGTGTCGCATACAGCCGCAGCTTGTGCTTTGGATGAACAGACGAAAGCGGATATTGCGTGTGCATTTGAAGAAGCTGTAGTCGACACGCTGACAATAAAGTGTGATCGTGCTTTATCACAAACAGGATTTTCCAGGTTGGTTGTTGCAGGCGGGGTGGGCGCAAATAGCAAGCTTCGCGAGACGCTAACAGCGTTGTGTCAGAAAAGAGGCGTAGATTTGTTTTTTCCTAGGCTCTCTTTTTGTACTGATAATGGCGCGATGATTGCTTATGCAGGCTGTCAGCGGTTATTGATGGGGGAGGGGGAAGAGGGGCTAGATGTTGAAGTCATGCCACGCTGGCCGTTGTAAGGTAGTGATCTTAATCCCTCACTTTATGCGTGATCTTTGATTCTTTACCCTGCATCAATTTAACGATATTGCTGCGGTGTCTGTAGATTAGCAATAAACTCATGATGCTGATAACGGTAATGGCGCCGGATCCGGCTTGAAATAACCAGAAATAAAAAGGCGCCAGCGAAGTGGCAATCAGAGAGGCCAATGAGACATATTGGGACAATAATACGATCATTACCCATGTGATAACCCAACAGACGCCTGCAGGTAAATTAAGCGCAAACATGCAGCCTATAGCAGTGGCAACACCTTTGCCGCCTTTAAAATGGAAAAAAATAGGAAACAAATGTCCTAAAAAAGCGCCAAGCGCAGTCAGAAGAACAGCGATTTGAGGTAGTCCTATCAGTTGTACAAAAAGTACGGGCAAGAATCCTTTTAACATATCGCCAGCCAGTGTGAAAAAAGCAGCTTTCTTCCCGCCGATACGTAACACGTTCGTTGCGCCCGGGTTGCTAGAGCCGTGGGTGCGTGGGTCGGGCAGGCGCATGACTTGACAGACAATAATGGCGCTAGAAAAGGAGCCAATAAAATAAGCAAAGAGGAAACTCACAACCGTTGTTGATAGTATAGCCAATGGCGTCATGGTATTCTTGTCCCAGAGCAAATGAAAAAGTGTAGAGAGTATAAGGGGAAAAACGGTGGCAGGACAGGCAAATAATTTAATTTGGATTGATTTAGAAATGACGGGGCTTAATCCAGAAAAGGATCGTATTCTCGAAATAGCAACCGTTGTAACAGATTCTGATTTGCATGTGATCGCAGAAGGGCCTGTTTGTGCTATACATCAACCAGAAATGTTATTAAAAGAAATGGATGATTGGTGTACGAAACAGCACACAGCGTCTGGACTGGTGCAGCGAGTACGTGAGAGTACAATTGACGAAGCAGCTGCCATGGAGGCAACACTGCATTTCTTGCAACAACATGTGCCTGCAGGTAAATCGCCTATGTGTGGAAACAGTGTGTGGCAAGACAAACGCTTTTTGCATCAGTATATGCCAACGCTAGAACAATATTTTCATTACCGCATTATTGATGTGAGTACCTTAAAAGAGCTCGCATTACGTTGGGCGCCCAAGGTGTACGACAGTGTGCGCAAGGAGTCGCAACACTTGGCGCTGAGCGATATCCACGATTCTATCGCAGAGTTGCGGCACTATCGAACGCATTTATTTGCGTAACAGACCTATGCCGCTGGCGCTGCTGCTGCTTGATAATCCTCCAAGCACTTGCCGGCTTTTAATAGCTTTTCCGAAGTGCCTGTTGCTTTAAATACACCACATGCGCGCGTTAAAGCGACTACACCCAGATACCCAACTGATGCGCCATAGCCAATACCAGCTAACGTTGGTGTTGTGAGACTGCAGCAAGCGGCTACGTTAGCAACAAATAATCCAACAGGGGCGACGGTGCACGCGAGCAGGGTCAGAAATGCTAGCCCAAGTAATACAAAGCCTCCTACTAACAGTAGAACAGCTTGCGTGTTTTCGCTTGGACCGCCGGGTGCTTTTTTCGCGGCTGTCATCAATTCATCTAGTGCTTCATGAAATGTCGGCTTCTTTTTAGCGCTTTCCTCTTCGCTTTCACTGTTCGCGCCAGTATAAAATGTAATGTGGCCGGTGATCCGTCCGTCTGGTGCTCGCTCGCAAGTGATTGTCCCTAGAACCTTATTTGCTGCTGCGAGTAGCTGCGGGCTGATTTTGTCTCCCGAAGTTGTTGCGCTGTTAAGCCATTGGTGTGCTTCTGCTAACAAATGAAAGGGTGATTCGTCGCTCTGCTCTGCTTTTGCAGTTGCAACTGCTCTTAACTCAGCTAATTTTTGTTCGAACTGTTTTTTGTTTATCAGGTCAGTCATCTGGCTTGAGATAAGAACAAATTCGTTAACTGCGTTAACATCTTCAGCAGTGAATGTGTTCGTATCTTTAACCGCGTCTTGTAAGGCAAGAGATGCTGCGTTTAGTCTGTCTTCAAGTTCAGTGGGGTTAATAGAAAGTATTATATTATTAGGATGTGCTTGTCTTGTTTTTTCGAACAATATAGCAATTGCAATGATTTTCTCATGCAAGCTGTCGCTATAAGATGGGTCGATTTTTCGTGTTAACCGGATGAGTGCTTCAGAAAATGCAACAAATTTCTCTCGGAAAATCGCGTCTTTTTGTATGTCCGCACTCTTGCTAACCTCAGTGTAGACGTCTTCCGACGCATAATGATACAGCTGCTCTTTGGTAGCGTGCACCAAAGTTGCTAAGAAAGTTTTCAGTGGTTGTCTGACTTCTTCGAACGAGGCTTCTTCCAGCGCCGTTACCATTTTGTCTAGGCGCCTTATTTTTTCTTCGACAGTTTCTTTGGGCGCTTTTTTGCTCGTGTCTTCTTTTTTCAGCGCTACTATAGTTGTTTGTAGTAATGCTTCATTTTCTGCCGATAGCGTCTTTTTTTCTGCCAGTACAGCGGCCACGTCTTTTAAGCGATTTGTTATTGCTAAGAGTTCTTCTTTTTCTGCTTTCTTTTCAGCTTTGGATTTGACTCTTTGATCTCCCGGTTCTGGTATGCGCTCCAGTAACGCAGCTGTGTCTGCTATGATGTCGCTATATTCTAGCCTTGGGGGAACGTCATTGGCTGAAGAAGTGAGAAGGGCGACTTTACTGAAAATATCGTCCAATGCGGTTAAAAATGCCGTTGTTCCTATTTCTCCTTCATCATTGCTCATAAGAGCATAATGTATTTTGCTGAAATCTGTTTCTTCGAAGGCTTTTTGCAAGGTGATTGCTAATTGCTTGGAGGCTGCGTGCGTTGAGTTGATCTGCGCGTCAGAGAAAGTTTTTAATGTAGCAAGGTTATTATTGATTTTTAGCATAAGCGCTTCGTGGGCTTGAATGCGTCTGATTGCGTGTGAAAGGTCTGATATTATGGCATTACGGGTGAGTGCTAAGTACAGATTCTTGTTTACAAATTTGAATAATTCGTCAAGTCTTTCTGTTAGCTCGGATGTGGTTGATTTAGTAATGCTAAAAGGTGTATGAGTAGCTGTTTGTAGAATGTCGCGAAACTTTTTGAGCGACGCTTCTTCTTCTTTGTCGACTATTGCGGTAATCTCTTCTGAGGTCGGCTCCGCTGTTTCATGCATATCGGGAAAGGTGTGAAGAGACATCATTGTGCGGGCTATTTCTAGGAAGTCGCGATGGATTACATTTATCTTCGCCATCCCACTTCTTTCTTGTCTATATTTCGGCGTGCTGATTAATCTAGCTAATTCCTCTACCGCTGCAGCCAGCATCTGGTAGGAATTGAGGGGGAATGTTTTTCTAAACAGGGCAAGATCCTCTGCCAGTAGCTCTGAGCTTGTTGGCATGTCTTTTGCTTTTGACAGGTCTGGTTCCGATGCTCGCCTACTCAATTTAGGCGTTTCAGGCGTTGCCTTGCCAGCGTCTGCTGCGCTACCAGCCTCTGATTGTGGATTTACCTTCTTTACCTTCTTCGGTAACAACTCCGCTGCGCGTACAGCTAACGCTGGCTGGTCTAGGTCTGAGCTCGACATTGATTTCTTTAGTTTAGTAGGCATTTTCTCATCTCCAACACAGATCTATTTTAAAAATTAAGTAGTTAAGAATGGATGGCATTATAACGGACAAAGCTTAAGAGAACCTTAAATGTTCTACTTTTGTATAACGACGGGGTAAGGATTGTTGAAATTGAATAAATTTTATACTAATTTAGTGGCGTTATGATAGTGCGTGCATCGGCTACGGCTTTTGGATAGTATTGTTGGTTCGCTTATTTATTTTTGCCAGCGAGATAACGAAAAGCAGGGGTAGGTGTATATGGATTCCAAATTATTGGGCAGTATTTTGTTAATTGTTGGTACCTCTATCGGTGCGGGTATGCTCGCACTACCCATTGTTTCTGCGCAGTTAGGATTTATGGGCTCGTTAATGCTATTGGTTGCATGTTGGATGGTGATGACGCTCAGCGCTTTTATCCTGCTAGAAGCCAATTTGTGGTTGCCACACAATAGCAATATTATTTCAATGGCAAAAGCAACTATAGGACCTGTTGGACAGTTACTGGCTTGGGTCACTTATCTGCTTCTTCTTTATTCCTTATTATGTGCTTATATTGCGGGCGGTAGTGATCTTTTTCGTAACTTGCTTTCCTTTGCACATATACAGTTACCTGAGTGGCTTTCTTCTGTTCTTTTTACAGTGGTTTTTAGCGCCATTGTTTATCTTGGCATCCATTCTGTTGATCACGTCAATCGTGGTTTAATGTTTATTAAATTGACTGCTTATTCGCTGCTTATTTTGCTCTTGGTTCCTTTTATTTCCGTGCCGCAACTAACCGGTGGTCATATGAGTGAAATCACATCAATCACAGCGATTATGGTGACGATTACCTCTTTTGGTTTCTCAGTCATTGTGCCCAGTTTACGCATCTATTTTGCAGATGATGTGAAAAAGCTGAAAAAAGCTATATTTTGGGGGAGTTTTGTCCCGCTGGTTTGTTACGTACTGTGGGATGCTGCCATTATGGGTGTGATTCCGCTTGGTGGTGCGCATGGTTTAGGTGCGATGGTGCATTCTCCCACTTCAACCAGTGATCTGGTAAATACATTGACCACAACCGCGAACAGTGGCTTTGTTAACCTATTCGCTAAATTGTTCACATCCGTGTGTATCCTGACTTCCTTTTTGGGGGTGGGGCTATGTTTAAGCGATTTTTGGTCGGACGGATTGCAGCTGGAGAAAAAAGGAAAAAATAGACTGATTATTCAAGCGATTGCATTTGCTCCGCCACTTGCTATCGTCTTGTTTTTCCCGCATATTTTTATCCGCGCGTTGGCATACGCAGGTATTTATTGCTTGATGTTGCAGGTCATTATCCCTGTTTGGATGGTCTGGAATGGGCGCTATCGCCGTGGTATAGGGAAGGGTTTTTATGTGCCAGGTGGCAAAGTGCTGTTGCTGGTGTTAGGAGTTCTATCTATCACAATGATTATTCGTAATTTTTTATCTTAAGGCGAATGAAGGATGGATAGTCGGTCTCTGTTTTAAAATAAAGTCGCGGTTTTTGTTTAGCCTTAAGATTTCTTTAAGGATTGGTCGGTAGAATGGGTATAATTGTTTAATCATTGAACAGTTATATATTTTTTGTAAAGGAGAGATGAGATGAACTCTAAATTGTTTGGCGGTATCTTACTTGTAATCGGAACAACAATTGGTGCTGGTATTTTGGCATTACCTGTTGCAACGGCGCAATTAGGATTTGCAGGTTCAGTACTGTTGCTGATAGGCTGCTGGGCATTGATGACGGCCTGCTCTTATCTCTTTCTTGAAGTCAATTTGTGGCTGCCCGCAAATAGTAATTTAATTTCTATGGCGGGTGCGACATTGGGTAAGCCTGGGCAGATGATTAGCTGGGTGTTTTATCTGCTTCTCCTTTATTCCATTATTTCTGCTTATATTGCAGGTGGTGGTGACTTGTTCCATTACCTGATGGTGACGCATGGTATGTCTATTTCTACCGGTGCTGCTTCCATTCTCTTTACTTCCTTATTGGGTGTGGTGGTATATGGCGGGATTAAAGTAGTGGATTATGCGAACCGATTTCTCATGTTTGGTAAAATGGGTTCTTTTGTGTTGCTCGTGCTGATGTTGTTCCCATTTGTTTTTGCTGGCAATTTATCAGGCGGTGAATTTAAACATATTGCTTCTCCAACCAGTATCATGGTGACGGCGGTTGCTTTTGGTAGCGCAATGATTATTCCCAGCCTGCGTTCTTATTTTGGTGAAGATGTGAAATCTTTACGTAAGGCAATTTTCATCGGTGGTTTTGTCTCATTGCTTTGCTATATCGCTTGGGATATGGCGATTATGGGCATCGTGCCACTTGATGGCAGTCCAGGCTTAAAGGAAATGTTGCATTCTGCGAATTCAAATAGTGCATTGGTTAGCGCATTAACAGTGCTCTTGCAAAAACCAGTGGTGACACTGTTTGCTAAATTCTTCACTTCTATTTGTATGGCAACTTCATTCTTAAGTATTGGCTTATGCTTATCCGATTTCTTATCCGATGGATTGAAAGTGAAAAAACAAGGCTTAGGTAAGCCATTTATCTTTGCTTTAACTTTCTTGCCACCTGTAACCGTTGTGTTGTTTTACCCGGATGCGTTTATCCGTGGTTTAAATTACGCAGGTATTAGCATTGTCCTGTTACTTGTGTTATTCCCACCGCTGATGGTGTGGCGTGGTCGTTATCATCGCCAAGAGCTGGCACAACAGGGCGCGCATCAAATCCGAGGCGGTAAACTCATGTTGGCTGTACTTGTTGTGCTCGCAAGCTTGATGATGGGCATGGGTGTTGAAAGCGCGCTGTAATTTTGCTTAAAATTTATCTGTCAGTATTCACCCCTGAAGCCTAGTCTGGCATGTCTTCTCCCGCTGGGAGAAGGTGCCCGACAGGGCGGATGAGGGGGTATCTACTAAGGATGTATCGTGTATTGTCCTAAAGAACCTGCTCCATCTCCAACAAATAAATCCATTCCTGAAAAAATCACCCCAGATGCTTACGCTGATTACTTTAAGCCGCGGCCACGTGATTGGCATAAAGGAATGTCCGGGCATGTATTGGTGATTGGCGGTGATGCCGGATATACCGGCGCACCGCGTATGGCCGCGATGGCTGCACTCCGCGTTGGTGCGGGGTTAGTCAGTGTTGCAACCCGTCCTGAACACGTCGCAGAAATCAGCGGTATGCATCCTGAAATCATGTGCCATGGTGTTAGCACCGTTGATGAAATAGCGCTTCTTTTGAAAAAAGCAGATGTGATTGTGTTAGGTCCTGGGCTTGGGCAGTCTGATTGGGCAAAGATGTTATTTGCAGCAGTACTAGCGACTGAGAAGCCGTGTGTCTTAGATGCGGATGCGTTGACTCTGCTGGCGCGAACTGCTTTACGTTGTCCTCATGCCATCTTAACCCCTCATCCGGGCGAGGCTGCTACGTTGTTAGGTATCACAGCGGCAGAGGTTCAGCAAAATCGCGTTCATGCCATTCAAGAAATGGTGAATCGTTACAGTGCTGTGTGCGTGTTAAAAGGTGCCGGTAGTCTGGTGCTCGATCTGGATGGTGAACTTTCGCTGTGCGATAAAGGTAACCCTGGGATGGCTACGGCGGGTACGGGAGATATACTGGCGGGTGTGATCGGTGGACTGGTTTCGCAAGGCATCCCACTACCGGCCGCTGCGAAATTAGGCGTGTATTTGCATGCGGTTGCGGGTGATTTAGCGGCTCAAGCGCTGGGTGAGCGTGGCTTGATTGCAACAGATTTACTGCCCTATCTGCATCAATTGGTTAATCCGAAAGCGAGAACTTATTCATTAACAGATGAAGCAAGTACGGCCCGTGTAGCACAGCATCTTGCGCATGCTTGTGTTGGTGGTACGGTAATTTATTTAGAGGGTGTTTTAGGTGCGGGGAAAACAACGTTTGTACGTTATTTCCTACAAGCCTTAGGCTATCACGCTAAAGTAAAAAGCCCAACGTTTACGCTTGTAGAACCCTATACGGTAGCAGGAAAGGCAGTTTATCATTTTGATCTGTATAGAGTAGACAAGCCTGAAGCCTTAGAACAAATCGGCGTGCATGAATATTTTAGGCCAGATACGATCTGTTTGATCGAATGGCCAGAACGGGGTGTGGGGGTGTTACCGCCAGCCGATATTATTTGCAAAATCACAACTTCCTTAGAGAACCGTTGCTTAGAAATGCAAGCTTGTTCTGCGCAAGGCATGGCTGTGATGGAACGTATTCAATTAAAAGAGTGAGAGTGATGCCGTGAATCGTATACAAGAATTAGATACCCTGGTTGCAAACCAAATTGCAGCAGGTGAAGTCGTTGAAAGGCCTGCTTCTGTTGTAAAAGAATTAGTAGAAAATAGTATAGATGCCGGTGCGACGCAGATTGACATTGATATTGAGCAAGGCGGCGTACGGTTAATTCGTGTGCGTGATAATGGGTCTGGGATTCATTCGGAAGACTTGTCTTTGGCGCTACGCCGTCATGCAACCAGTAAAATAAGATCCTCTCAAGATTTGGAAAGTACGCTCACATTGGGGTTCCGTGGTGAAGCGTTGGCAAGTGTCAGTTCTGTTTCTCGTCTTAGCTTATGTTCTGCGATTAAACAGACATCTGGTTGGCAGTTAACAACAGAAGGTGATCGTGTTTCCGCGCTTGCACCTGCTGCGCATCCGCAGGGTACAACCGTTGAAGTGCGTGATTTATTTTTTAATACGCCTGCGCGCCGTAAATTTTTACGTACGGAAAAAACAGAGTTTGATCATATTGATGAGTTAATCAAACGCATGGCACTTGCTGCTTTTTCAGTTGGTTTTACCTTAAAACATAATCAACGCATGATACGTCAATATGCACCAGTCAAAGAAATTGCGCGTGCAACAGAACGACTCAGTGCATTATGCGGGCCTGCTTTTGTAGAGCAAGCACTGTATATTGAATCTGAAGCGGCGGGCATGCAGTTGTTTGGATGGATTGCTTCTCCAAATTTCTCACGTGGCCAGGCAGATCAACAATATTTTTATGTGAATGGTCGTATTGTCAGAGATAAATTGTTAGTGCATGCCTTAAAAAAAGCGTATCACGATGTGCTGTATCGTGATCGTTACCCCGCCTATGTGTTATTCCTAGACATTCCGCCTATGCAGATTGATGTGAATGTGCATCCAACCAAGCACGAAGTGCGATTTCGTGAAAGTCGTTTGGTGCATGATTTTATTTTTAATAGCGTACACGATGCATTGGCAAGCGACCATAAAGAACATGCAGCTTGTGTGAATGAGGCTGCGATAGCACCGTTACAGGCTCCGATTCAAGAGATAATGCACGGTGCGGCCTGTACTATTCAACATGCAGAAAGGGTGCTGGCGGCACCAAAGAAGCAGATAAATTTTCCGGAAGATCGTGCCGCCTTTAAGCAAGCGTTGAATGCTAAGATTGAGTCATATCAGCGCTCTGTGCCGCGCGTGCAAGAACAACTGGCTGTGTATCAGAATTTACATGAGCCTTTGCCGAAAACAGATGTTCAACCCACTGTTCCACCGCTAGGGTATGCGCTTTGTCAGTTAAAAGGTATCTATATTCTATCGGAAGATAAAGAAGGGTTGGTATTGGTTGATATGCATGCTGCGCATGAGCGTGTGTTGTACGAGAAAATGAAAGAAGCGCTTACTCAGCAGAAAATGCCTATTCAGATTCTACTTGTTCCTGTGACGCTGCAGGTAAGTGAGCGGGAAGCTGATCTTGTAGAAAAAGAGAGTTTGTTTTTTAAAGAACTTGGTTTTTGTATAGAACGAATGAGTAAAGAAGTGTTGGTGATAAGAGAAGTGCCACAATTATTGGCATCTGGGTCTATAGAGCAATTGATACGCGATACCTTGGCTGATTTGCTAACGCATGGCAGAAGTCAACGTGCGGAAGAAAGTATTAATCACCTGTTATCAACCTTAGCGTGCCGACATGCTGTGCATGCAAAGCGGCAGCTCACCTTGCCAGAAATGAATGCTTTATTAAGAGAGATGGAGAAAACAGACCATAGCGGGCAATGTAATCATGGGCGTCCTACAGTGATGCGTCTGTCTTTACAGGAGCTAGATAAATTATTTATGCGTGGTCGCTAGCGATGCAGCCTGTTATTTTCTTAATGGGCCCAACGGCATCTGGTAAGACGCCGCTAGCTGTTAAGTTGGTGCAACAATTTCCTTGCGATATTATCAGCGTGGATTCTGCGATGGTTTATCAGGAAATGGATATTGGTACAGCCAAACCTGATGCTGAAACTTTAGCGATTGCGCCGCATCGTTTGATTGATAAAATTGATCCGAAGGAGAATTATTCTGCTGGCCAATTTCGAAAAGAGGCTTTGGTGGAAATTGAGGACATTGTCTCGCGAGGCCGTATTCCTTTGTTGGTGGGTGGTACGATGTTGTATTTTCGTATCTTGGAGCAGGGCATTGCAAAATTACCGACAGCGGATGCTGCTTTGCGTGCAATGCTACATACGCGTGCTGAAAAAGAAGGGTGGTTGACCTTGCACGCTGAGCTTGCTCGTATTGATACCGTTTCTGCTAACCGTATTCATCCACAGGACAAGCAGCGTATTGTACGTGCTTTAGAAGTGTATCTGTTAACAGGTAAAACATTAACGCAGTGCCAAACAGAAGCGTTGCCACCTTTATCTGGTTATCAACTGCATCGTTTTGTTTTATCTCCTCGTGATCGTGCTTTTTTACATGAACGAATTGCTTTGCGGTTTCAGCAAATGTTAGCGCAGGGGTTTGAGGCGGAGGTGCGAAAATTGTATATGCGTGGTGATTTGCATGCGGATTTATCTTCCATGCGTGCGGTGGGGTATAAGCAAATGTGGGCTTATTTAGCGGGCGAGTTAGATTACGCGACGATGTGTGAACAAGCTGTTGCTGCAACGCGACAACTCGCTAAGCGACAATTAACGTGGCTGCGCGCTTGGCCAAACACCACTTGGTTTGCAGCAGAGGACGCAGACGTTTTTGAGCAAGTGGCGCGATGTGTGACTAATCTACACACGGCGCGTTACTAAATTGTGTAATTAACCGTGCGTTACCGAGCCGCGACCGTGAGGGAGCGTTGCTGTGCTACAACACGATTTAAGACAGCTCTCTGACGCCATAATATTGGATGAATTCCTAAAATATTATTTCATTATTTCAAGGATTTTATGCTGATTTTCTTTTTTAAATTGGCTAGCAATAAAACCATTTATATCGCTAGGGTCAGGAGATTTTCTATCTGCTTCAATACGAATTTCTGTTGAGTCTAAATCATCAATATCTTCAAATATTAATAGGCCTATACCAAATCGCTTGCACTCTTTTTCAAATGGAGCAAATTATGGATTTCGAAGTTTATTGTGATGAAAGTCGCCAAGATTTGATTGCAAAGAAAAAATCTGGGCAATATCTTATGATCGGAAGTCTTTATTGGATTTTTGACTTAAACACCTACGCAATTTTTTGTGATACAAAAACTAATCGCGATCCCTTAAGACTAAAAACACTATCAGAATGTTTGTCTAATGCCAATCTTACGGCAAAAATTAACTTTATACAGGCGTTACCTTCCCATCAGGTTGTATTGATACAACTCACAGATTTCTTGCTAGGGATTGTAAGCGCTAAGATGAATGATGATACCAAGAGTAATGCGAAGCTTGAAGTTGTTGAGTATCTTGAGAAAAAATTGGATTGTAAGTTGAAACCTACCGTTCAATACAGAGAACCCAAATACTGAGCTTTATCTGGGATGGAATAAAAAAGATAAAGTGGTTGAGCCTAATAGGCGTGTCAGTATCGTTTATGAAGAATTTGTCGTCGTTATCGAAATAAAAAAGGATGCAAGCGGGAAACTTATTTCTGCAGAATTTATAACTGCTTATGTTGCTGACAATAGTATCGATGAGATACGAAAATCACCTAAATGGGAGAAAGGGAAATAATAAGCGGTCGCTGATTTGCTACGCTGGCTCAGCGACCGAAGCCTCTGTACGTTCCAAGCCGTTAGGCAAAGAACCACGCTTAAAGTATAGCTCATTCTTTATCATTTTGGCAGGGGAAAAGTGTAATGTATATGAAGATAATAAGCAATAATATTTATATACTTCCATTAATTCATGTAGTTAGGCTACCTATGTTTAGCGCGTTGCCAATTGATGCGATTGAGTTATTAGAGATTTCAGCTATAAAATGATCGAACAGGGACGCTCCCTCACGGTCGCGGCTCGGTTACGCGCGGCCCAGTTTTACGTTTTTACGGGATCAGGTAGTAGGGATTAGGAAGTTTAAAGGCCTTATCTGAATGACCACCGGATAAATCGCTGAACTGATCACCGATGTTTAAGATAATCTCGTAACCCTGTTTCTCTAGTTCGGCGCGCGCTGCTTTCTTATAAGCAGCTGCAGGCAGACTTGCCTCTTTTTTAGAACGTAGAATGAGGCCGTCCCAATTTTCATAACCAGCACGCTTCAAGTTTGCAGCTGTTGCGCTGCGCTCATATTCTTGTCGACCCGTTAAGAAAAAAACAGCTACATGCTGTGATTTTGCAAAACGATATAAGGCTAAAGTGGGAGCGATAGCAGGATCCTCACCCTTATCTTGATTGGCTCGAATTTCTTTGAGTGTGCCACCAAAATCTAATTCAACAATACTCTTGTAATTAGATAAAGCAGTCTCGTCGATGTCCAATACAATGGCAGGCTTGCCTGTGAAATTTCTTTCTTTCAGGCGCAACTTAAGATAAATGATCGCTTCCTGAATGATGTCATTGAGGTCTTTGATATACGCTTGCGAATCATGATAACTAAGCAGCTTCTTTTTTGTCAGGGCAATATTATCAGGCTCCTGAGCAAATCCAAAGCTCGTCCATGTTAGCAGTAGCGCGCATATCAAGATTCGTAACATGGAAGCCTACTCTTCCGTAGAGGATTTTGACTCAGCATCAGCATCCACATCAGATTCGCCGGATGCATCTGCTTCATCTGACTCATCGCTGGCTGCTAACTCTGTGATTTCCTCATCTGTTTCTTCAAGGGTGATATCGTCATCCATCTTGATTTCCGTATGGGTGACGGCCTTCTCAAAGAACATCACGGCTTCTTCTTCGTGCGTTTCTTCATGGTCAATATCAGTAAATCCCGCTGCAATTTCTCGTAGCGCAACAACAGTGGGTTTGTCATTGTCTACATCCACCTTAGCTGGCTTTCCATGCATGAGCTGGCGCGCTCTTTTTGCTGCCAGAATAACTAACTCGAATCGGTTTTTTACATTTTTTAAGCAATCTTCTACAGTCACACGAGCCATCTAATTCACTCTCTATTCGTTCGGAGGAGTTTCGTATTGTATAAGAATAGAAAAAAGGGGGCAAGAACAAAAGGGGCGCTAACCTTCTAAAGAAGCAATCAGTTGTGCATGCTCAGCTGTTTGTCGATCGTGAGAAAGACGGCCTACTTCAACGATCATCTTAAGATCATTGAGGGCGCTATCGAAGTTGCCGTTGATAATAATGTATTCAAATTCATGGACATGCCGAACCGTTTCCTGTGCATCAGCCAGGCGTTTTTCAATGCTGTCGGGGTGGTCTTGGTTCCGGCTTTGTAGTCGGTTGCGTAAATCAGCCAGGGAAGGGGGGAGTATGAAAATGCTGATACAATGCGGGAAAAGACGCTTGATCTGTTGGTGGCCTTGCCAATCTATCTCAAGAATCACATCCATGCCGCCATGCAGGGTTTGTTCTACCCAGCTTTTAGAGGTGCCATAATAATGATCAAAAATAGTAGCATACTCTAGGAAATCACCCCTGATAATCATTTGATTAAATTCATTTTTTTCTACAAAGTGGTAATGTTTGCCATCTTCTTCGTTGGGGCGTTTTGTGCGTGTTGTGTGAGAAATAGACACAGTGATTTTGGGCATAGAGTCGAGCAACGCTTTTACCAAAGAAGTCTTGCCAGTGCCCGATGGCGCTGCAATCACATACAAATTACCGAGATTAGCCATGCCCTTGTTGTTCTCCTGTGGCTTTTTTTCCTAAGCGATGAATGAGTTCAGTGCTTGAAGTGTGGATATCATGGTCGATGATATGTACTGACCCACCATAAGCCCGAACAATATCTGCACCTACAATCTGATCAATCGTGTAGTCCGCGCCTTTCACTAAAGAGTCGGGTTGGATGAGTGTGAGTAACCGTTCTGGTGTGTCATCCGCAAAAGGAATGACCCAATCTACGCTGTTTAGGCCGGCAAGAACGGTCATACGATTTGCTAGCGTGTTGAAGGGGCGTTCGGGACCCTTCAATGCACTAACAGAAGCATCGGTATTGATTGCGACAACAAGGTAGTCACCATACTGCTTAGCAAGCGCTAAGTAAGCGACATGTCCTGCGTGCAGGATATCGAAACAGCCATTGGTGAAGACAATCTTTTTTCCTTGCGTGCGCGCTTCCTTCACTGCTTGAGAAAGTTGTAATTCATTCACAATACCCGTGTTTGTGTGTGATCGGTTGATCAGTGCAGCTTGTAATTGTGCTGCACTGACTGTGGCTGCGCCGAGCTTAGCTACAACCAAGCTTGCCGCAAGATTAGCAAGAGCTGTTGCTTCAATTAAGTCCATGCCTGCTGCAATTGCTGATCCGAGTACGCCAATAACGGTGTCTCCAGCGCCCGTGACGTCGTAAACTTCTTTGGCATAAGCAGGAAAATGTGTGCAATCTTCAGCGCAGATGAGCGTCATGCCCTTTTCGCCGCGTGTAATCAAGAGGGCTTGCAGATGTAGGTCATTCAATAAGGCGCGGCCTTTCTCTAAAATGATGGCTTCATCTGGACAAGCTCCCACAACAGATTCAAATTCTTTAAAGTTAGGCGTGAGAATATCTGCCTGTCGGTAAATGTTGAAATCTGTACTTTTGGGATCAACCAAAACAGGGATACCTTTAGCGCGTGCCAATTGAATGAATGGTTGCGGATCCAGGAGTACACCTTTATGGTAGTCCGATAGAATAACGAGCTGCGCTTCTCCGAGATGCTTCTCATAATGCGCGATCAGTTCTTTCTGTTGTGTATGTTGTATTGTTTCTTCAAAGTCCATGCGCAGTAATTGTTGATGGCGGCTAATGACTCGCAGCTTTGTTGTGGTCGATATTTGACCAGATTTGCAGAGGCGATGTTTCACGCCTGCTGTTTCTAATTGTTTTTCGAGTGTACAGGCGGCTTCATCTTCGCCGGTGAGGCCGATCAGGTAAGAATGAACACCCAAAGCAGCGATATTGAGCGCGACATTGGCTGCGCCGCCGGGGCGGTTGTCAACATGGTTCACTTTTACAACAGGTACAGGTGCTTCAGGGGAAACTCTTGCTGTATCGCCAAACCAATACC
Organism: Gammaproteobacteria bacterium; assembly: GCA_035536095.1. Lineage (GTDB taxonomy): Bacteria > Pseudomonadota > Gammaproteobacteria > DSM-16500 > DSM-16500 > Aquicella. The sequence continues at coordinate 65,643 of DATLOT010000017.1, forward strand.
TGTCCAGCATGACATCGCCCACAATAAGAACAGTGGATGCATCGAATGCTGGTAAAGTAGCGGGTAGTCGATATGTCATAGACACCTTCAGTATCTGACTGTAAAATTGTGCAATTCTAACATCATCTGGGCAGAGGATCAAATGCGTCATTTCTATAGTTTCTTGCTGTACCTTCTTTCGCCTTTTTTGGTATTGCGTCTGTACTGGCGGTCTCGACGGTTGCCTGCTTACCGAGAGCGTATAGGGGAGCGTTTTGGGCGTTATCCTTGGCAGCTCAAAGACAGTGTATGGGTGCATGCTGTTTCAATGGGAGAAGTGATTGCTGCGACGCCTTTGATTCGACAATTGCAAGTGATGTACCCTGCCTGCACGATGGTTGTGAGTACAATGACGCCAACAGGCGCTTCTCAAGTTGTCAAAACATTTGGTGATACTGTTAAACATGTTTATCTTCCTTATGATTTGCCGGGCGCAGTAAGGCGGTTTCTGAATGCAACACGCCCTTGTGTTGCTGTTATTATGGAAACAGAACTGTGGCCAAATATCATTGCGATTTGTGATCAACGTCGTATTCCATTGTGCGTGTTAAATGCGCGCTTATCAGAAAAGTCTGCGCGTGGTTATCAGCGCATTGCGTCTTTCGCAGGGCGTATGCTAAAGCAAATTAAAATGATTGGTACGCATGCAGAAGCGGATGCTAAACGATTCCTTGATTTGGGCGCAACGCATGTGCAGGTCACGGGCAGTATCAAGTATGATTTACAAATTCCAGATGGATTGGTAGAAAAAGGTAAAGCCTTACGTCAGCAATTAGGCAGTGATAGATTCGTTTGGATTGCAGCGAGTACACACGAAGGTGAAGAAGAGATTATTTTGGCGGCACATCGTTTGTTAAGAGAAAAGATACCAAATGCTTTATTGATGTTGGTACCGCGGCATCCAGATCGATTTGCTAAAATTGCTAAAGAGTGTGCTAAGCAATTTAATACAGTTTGTCGTAGTGAGCAGTCGGTGATAGTGGCAGAAACCGCTGTGTATGTTGGTGATACCATGGGTGAGTTATTGTTGTTATATAGTGCGGCTGATGTCGCTTTTGTTGGTGGTAGTTTTATTGAGCGTGGTGGACATAATTTCTTGGAACCTGCTGCCTTGGGCAAGCCTGTTTTAAGTGGAAATTCTGTTTTTAATTTTACAGAAATTGCGGAGAAGTTGATAACGCAAGGCGCTTTAATCAAGGTGAATGATGCAGCAGATTTGGCGAATATTCTTTTTGCGTTGAGGCAGGATGTTGCGCGTTGCCAAAAGCAGGGAGATGCTGCACTTGCTGTGGTGCATGCTAACCGCGGCGCCTTACGTAAGCAGTTAGAGATTGTTCGTCAGCTAAAGCCAAGCGAGGCACTCGGTGTAATCGAGCCGCGACCGTGAAGGAGTCACATGAACTTGAATACCGAGCCGCGACCGTGAGGGAGCGTCGCTATATTATAAGTTTTAGCTGAAATTTCTTACTTTATGATATTAAATCGTCTTCTAACCGTAGAAATGCTGCATTGTTCTACATCATCTTTCATCAGGTTCATGTGACGCTCCCTTACGGTCGCGGCTCGGTATTCAGATTCATATGATTCCCTCACGGTCGCGGCTCGGTTTTGCGTGCTATCCGCTTTAGCAGAGAGACGAATTGACGGACGAGCTAACAAGGCTGGAAGGAGAGCTAAATGTATTCGCTCAGAATGTAATAGGAATGCAAATGGAATCAGAAATAGAGGAAGCATGTCTCTCTGTTCTCAAGGAGAATGATTCTTTATCCAAGCATTTTCATTCGATGTTGATGCGAGAGTCGTATGCTGATTTGAGTCTGGATGAATTTAAACAAGACATCACAGGAATGTATGGTTCCGTGCTTGAAGCCACTAAACTACCTCGTTCATTCTATAACTATGCTTGTTTATTATCTGCTTTGGTAGCGATATTTGAAGAGCTGGCTAACCGATATCGGCATAATGCAGCTGTCATAAAAGATGTTAGAGCGTATATTGACAGTTTGGTAAATCCTCTCTTGGTTAATGATTCTGTAATAGCAAAAAATTTTATTGCAGATATGTTAAACAAGGTAGAGGAATATTATTCTTCTGCCAATGCTGACCGTGGCGTAATCGATAAAGTATTACGCCAGGCTGAAACTCTCGCAAAGCTAGCTGAAGATAGATTAGAGAGCGTAGATAAATTTTGCAAGAGTCAAGAAAAAATAGGCTTTAATGATGTGGAAGAAGAAAGTCTCGATGCACCTGCACGACCTGCACGGTAGTACCGCTTAATTAATATAAAAAATCACTTTACATAATAAAATAAAAACAGTAGTTTATCGGACGAAATTTAAAAAACAGTAAGGATGCGATTATGGTTAGGGAAGTAGAAGAAGCGTATTACAAGACTGAAAGTGCACTACACAATCCACACGATAAGTTTTTCTTTGCTTCCCTTAGAAATCATAAAATTGCACAAGATGCGCTACGTTCTTTTTTGCCGGAGGAAACACTAAAGCATTTAGATCTAAGTAATATGCGGCTTTATCATAATAAAAAAATCACGCCAGAAATGCGAGAAATGCAAGCTGATATTTTTTATGAAATCCCCTTTAGTGATGGAAAAGCACTCCTGCTTTTTCACTGTGAGCATCTTAGTGAGCCTGCGCGTATCATACCGTTAAAGGTGTGGGTATATTTGCTGCTGGCTTTGTTGGAATTCGCTGAAAACAAACCCAATACTCCTTTGCCACTACCGCTTCCTGTCATTGTATATACGGGAGAGAAGAAATATCACTATAGTACGGATTTTTTTGATCTTTTTGGTAGTTATCAAAATATAGCCAGGGAGAATTTTAACCAAGCAATACAATTAGTTGATGTTTGTCGGATGGATGATGCAGATATTAGGAAAAATCAACTTTTTGGACTATGTGAGTTTGCTTTTAAGTATAAAAAAGCTAAAGAATTTGATACGTTTTGTGACGAGGCTATTCCATTGGCTAGGATAATCGAATATGAAATTGGATCTGACTATGTTACACTATTCATGCGTTATGTGATGTCCATATTTGAACATGGAGACATAACCTTGTTCGTTGAGCAAGCTAAGAGACATTTATCGAAGGAAGCAGGAGACGCAGCA
>DATLOT010000018.1:0-68579 GCA_035536095.1 Gammaproteobacteria bacterium
CATTTTGGTTAATCGCATAGCATAGGATCGCGACAGAATCAGGCCGTTTACGGCCGAAAGCTTTACAGCCCCGGCTGAGGATTGCGAAGCGAAGCGTAGCAATCCGAAGGCCGGGGTAGTAGCAATCCGAAGGCCGGGGTAGTAGCAATCCGAAGGCCGGGGTAGTAGCAATCCGAAGGGGCGTTGTTGAATAAATGGGAGATGCTCTGTGAGGCACTCGGTGTAACCGAGCCGCGACCGTGAGGGAGCGTCACTGTGCTATAACTTTTAGCTGAAACTTCTTACTTTATGATATTAAGTGGTTAAAATGTTGCACTGTTATACACCATCTTTTATCAGATTCATGTGACGCTCCCTCACGGTCGCGGCTCGGTAACGTCATTTCCGATTTATTCAACAACGCCATCCGAAGGCCGGGGTAATGAGAACCCACACCCACGTTTTTAAGCACCGGAGGTGCGTGAGACGAAATTTATTCCGCATTTACGCCGATTAAAAAAAATATGAGCCAGCCATAAGCCGGGTTCTGTCGTGGGCAACCATTCATCTGGGATGTTTGTCACCAAACACCTCATGCGACCTACCCGAACTCAGTGCGGATCACACTATCGAGTTCTTATTTGGTCTTGCTCCAAGTGGGGTTTACCTTGCCATGTTTGTTACCAACCATGCGGTGTGCTCTTACCACGCCTTTTCACCCTTACCTTACTTTTACAATAAGGCGGTTTGTTTTCTGTGGCACTTTCCGTAGATTCACATCTCCCAGGCATTACCTGGCACTTTATCCTATGGAGCCCGGACTTTCCTCCCCACCAATAAATTGGCAGAGCGATTGCCTGGCTGACTCGCCGATGTTATAGCACATTTAAGCATTATTAGCCATCTTAAGCGCCATCTCATACAGCAAATTCTTACGACATCCCGTTATCTGAGCCGCTAATGACACAGCCTGTTTTAAGGGCAAATCCGCCAATAAAATACGCAGCACATCCTCGGCTCTGACCTCCTTTGTTTCACCCGTTTCCTCTACCCCTCCTGAGACAACCAACACCACCTCACCACGCTGTTTATCCGTATGTTTCTCGTAGAATGCCACCAGCTCGGATAAATCGTTCAGCATAACCGATTCATAAATTTTCGTTAATTCTCGCGCAACTACAGCTTTTCTGTTACCAAACACCTCATGCATCATCTGCAGTACCGCTAACAAACGATGCGGCGCTTCATAAAAAATCATGGTGCGAGGTTCATGCAGAAGCGACAGCAATCGATTCTTACAGCTTTCTGCTTTTGCAGGCAGAAACCCCTCGAAGGTGAAGCGATCTGATGGCAACCCTGCAGCACTCAATGCTGCTATTGCCGCGCAAGCACCTGGTATAGGCACCACACGCACACCCTGCGCATGCGCTTCTCTCACCAGATGAAACCCAGGATCACTGATTAAAGGCGTCCCTGCATCGCTGATCAATGCAATCGACTCCCCCGCCTGTATATAATGAAGCAACGCGGCTGAGCGATCTCGCTCATTGAAATCATGCAAAGAAAGCATTGGCTTGTTAATTAGAAAATGCTTTAATAACGGTATTGCGTGCCTGGTATCTTCTGCCGCAATACGATCCACCTGCTGAAGTATTTCAACACCACGCAGACTCATGTCTTGCAAATTCCCTATCGGTGTTGCCACAACATACAACACGCCCGCCTCTGCATTTTTCATATCAACAACCCTTTCCACACATTCAATGGAGGAAATTACCACATGCCGCCTTATCAACGCCATCTCGACGGAAAAATGGCTGAACAAATTGCATGCACCCATTTGCAAAAACAAGGACTCATCTTGCTTGAAAAAAACTATCGTTGTTTTTCAGGTGAAATTGATTTGATCATGAAAGATAGCCAACATATTGTCTTTATTGAAGTACGTAGTCGTAAACGCACCGAATATGGTAGCGCACTGGAGTCCGTCACTAAACCCAAGCAAATGAGAATCATTCGCACTGCCACACATTTTTTGCAAACCAAGAAATGGTTGTTTAGAATAAACAGCCGCTTCGATATCGTACAGGTGCACCTAACATGCAGCACACAACCGCTAGAATGGATCAAAAATGCATTCTGGGTTGAATAAAAGGATATGATTCATGAATATGTTAATCGATCGCATTAGAGCAAACTTTACAGATAGTATACAGACCAAAATCAGCGCAGCAGACTCAATTTTGAGCGTTATTGCCGAGAGTAGTGAAGAAATTGTTCAAGCATTACTTGAAGGACATAAAATACTCAGCTGTGGCAATGGTGGCTCTGCTTGTAACGCGATGCGATTTAGCACAGACATGCTCAGCCGTTTTAAGCAAGAACGCCCCGGCCTGCCTGCTATCACACTGGGAACAGATATCTCTGGCTTAACAGCTGTTGCAAATGGCCATCACTTTAGCGATATCTTTGCAAAACAAATACGCACGCTAGGTCAGCCGGGCGATATCCTGCTTGCCATCTCAACCAGCGGGGACTCAGCCAATATCATTAATGCCGTCAAAGCGGCGCACGATAAAAACATGTCTATTGTTGCATTAACAGGATGTGATGGTGGTAGAATAGCGGACTCTTTACAAGAAAAGGACATTGAGATACGCGTATCCAACCATGATACCGCCCGTATCCAAGAAACACATTTACTTATTTTACATTGTATATGCGATATTATTGACTTCCGATTATTCGGCCACGGAGAACCTTTATGAAATCATTTGCTAAATATATTGTCATTGGCAGTCTTGCCTTATCACTCCAGGGTTGCTTCGTTGTTGGTGCGGCCGCAGGTGCCGCCGCTGTTGCCTTGGTTTATGATCATCGCGCTTTTGAAAATTCCCTACAAGATACTGACATTTCAAATACCATTGCAGCCAAAATCAGGCGCATACCTGCTTTACGTGACGAAAGCCATATTAATATCACTGTCTTTAACCGCATTGCGCTACTCACAGGTGAAACACCTAACCCTGCATGGAAACAGCAGGCCGAAGAAATAGCGAAAAGCGTGCCGCGTGTGACACGTGTCTACAATCAGATCACCATACAAGGTCCAAGTTCTTCTCTTATCCGCACCAGCGACGCTTGGATTACAGCAAAAATTAAGAGCCAGATGCTTGCAACAGATGATTTAAAATCCAGCAGCATCAAAGTTGTCACGGAAGATGGTGTCGTTTATCTCATGGGTATCGTAAAACACAACCAAGCAGATATTGCTATCGATATCGCCAGACAAGTTTCTGGTGTGCAGAAGGTGGTGAAAATTTTTCAGTATAAAAATTAACGCCAAGAGCTCCTATTCGAACCGACGTTACTAGGACTGCGCAAAGCTAACCAGAAGCGGAATCCTGCCGCATGAAAAAAACCTGGATCATCATCAACCACTCGTTCCTACTCTTAAGGGAGCGGCAGGACCGCCAGCTAAAAGAGAACCACTCCGCATATCAGAGAAAGAAAGAGAAGCACTCTGCATATCAGAGAAAGAAACGGATCTAGTGATAGATTTCGCGGCAAAAGCCTCTGCTGGTAAAGCGTCCGGTCGCTTTCCTTTAACGCTACCATTCTGATGACTAAACAATAAAGCGGAACGACCATTCACTGTATTTAGTGATGGGATCGCAGGCGCTGCAACGATACTTTGTTTTACGGATTTAGGTTCTACGGATTTAGCCTCGCTATACAGCGCTGACACTACCTGACCGAGCACATCATCCAACACGGCTGCAGGCGCTGCACATGAATCAAGCGGCATCTTCATATCTATCATCATAAGTGCATTCCAAAAAGATGCGGCTATGACCCCGATCTGTATACAGTCGAAATTTGCCTTTTGCATCGCTTTAAGCATGTGCACAAGCGCATCATCCTTACCGTTATGCATTTCCCCTCTATTATCACACTCAGAACAAGGTTTAACTTCTTTCGCTGCGGGTGCAGCAGAAAAAGATTCGTCTGTAATTCCAGCAGGAGAACATTCGTCACCACTACACGGAGGGGAATAAGAAGAGTCAGTCGCCGCCTTGCCTTTTTCGCCAGGTTGCATTTTCTCTTTCCACTTTTTTGTCTTTCTCTCTTTATCTCTCTCTTTATCTGCACGTTGATCTCGACGCTGTTTACTCTTTTCTGGTGTGAGGAATCTTGGCTCTATAAATACCGCTGATTTATATTTAAAACCAAGCTCACTGATCACTTCTTCGTTCTTCACAAGATAATCAAGCGGTTTCATAGAACCACCTTCATGTAAAATAGCCGTGTAGGTAGGCGTTATCGAGTCAGCTCGATTATGCCACATTAAGACAGTCTTTATTTCATTTATTAGATGATCAGTGGAATTTTTTAAATACGCTTCTTGCTTTTGTTGCGGCCACTGTCTTGCCATATATTCCTTGCAAGCAGCTTCCTTTTCTACCTCCTCCTCCCCCTCTCCCAAGAAAATTCTTTCATCATGAGCCATTTGTCGCGACAAGAAAGCTTGTTTACCTGCTTCAATTTCAGCTTTCAGTTGACGAGCAGCATTTGTATTGCTGTCCAGGAAGCGTTGAAGTTTCAAGTCAAGCTGAGCCCATTCTTCCCCCTGTTTGTAACTTCTAGCATCCAACACATTATCATTGGACAGAATTCCTTCTTCGTACAATTCGTTATTTACTTGCTTCCACTCAGCCACTTGCTTATCAAGCTGGCGCTGTATTCTTTCATCGTGTTGTTCACCTGTTCCCCCACTGGATTCAGAAAGATTAAAATCACTTAGCCAAGGAAATAACACAATTTTGAATCGGAAACCTAATTTTCTAAAATGTTGGCACAAGATTTTGGCATGATTTCGCATCTCTTCGTTGTTCATCTTGCCTGGTAGACAATAGGGTATGATAAATTGAACCTTTTCGCACTCAAGTCGACTATCTGTAGGTTTAGGAATCCCTCTTGATAGAGTCTCCTCTGACTGTTGAAATTCTACAGTAGTATCATATATTTTTTTAAAAGGAATTAAAGGGAACGCCTGTAATAACTTACCACGCAAGTGTAAGTCATCAAGCTCAGGCAGTGCGCAGCCTGATTTTTCCTTGCTGTCTTGGCTGATTTTGCTGAAAGCAGTCGCAGCTCTTGGCTTTCTCAACATATTCCTCTCCTCAGCTGTATATTTTGTATGTATTTTGTAAAGTAGCAAGCTGATAAAACTTGTCCTACCCTAGTTTTTACTATTATGGACTATTGCGAACAGGTGCTGTATTATAGTGCACTGTGTTTCCTCAAAGCAAGCAGTTTGTGAATTTTTAAACGCAGCATGATTAATAGCAGGACAAAAAATGATAAATAAACCTCAAAACGAACAATCAAAGCTCGCTGAACTCGAAGAAAAGATTAAACGCTTAGAGGAAAAGCAGGAAGAGTACAATACTATTATTGCTTCTTTACCAGGTAACGTCTATTGGAAAAATCTCAAAGGCGAGATGAGGGGCTGTAATGCTAATGTCGTGACACTATTTGGATTATCTTCACTGGATGAGGTGATAGGCAGACGCTATGATGAGTTATTTCCAGACTTTGATCCCCATTTGGCAGCCGAAATTGATCTGTTAGATGCAGAAATTATTCGAGGAGGCACAGAACAAACGATTGAAGAACATGGTTTTGACGATAGCGCTCAACCCGCCACCTATCTCTCTAAAAAAATACCCTTCAGGAATAAGCGTGGTGAAGTCGCGGGTCTGCTTGGCGTGTCTTTCAATATTACAGATAGAAAAAAAATGGAAGTTGATTTAAAAATAGCTAAAGAAAAAGCTGAAGCGGCAAACCAAGCAAAGTCTCAATTTTTAACAATCCTTAATCATGAGTTACGCACGCCGCTAACAAGTATTCTCGGATTAATCAACTTTTTAAATAAAGACAGCGAGATTGCTCATAGAAATAAAAAAACTGTGCACGACATTCAAGAATGCGCAACACATCTGCTTGGGCTGATTAATTACATCCTGGATTTCAGTAAAGTAGAAAGCGGTCAGTTCACGACAACAAATCGCAACGTTGCTTTTACACCCATGATACAAAGCATCCATAGATTACTACTCCCTATTGCTGAGCAAAAAAAGCTTAGCCTTACACTTCATGTAGACCCAGGATTACCAGATTATATTTTTACCGATGAACTTATATTAAAACAAATATTTATTAACCTCATTAATAATGCCATCAAGTTTACTCACACAGGCGGCATTACTTTCGAAGTGCGGCTCTTAGAAAAAGACCCTGATAAAGCCATTTGCCAATTTAATGTGATTGATACAGGTATCGGCATCAGCCAATCAAATTTTGAAAAAATCTTTGAACCCTTCAGTCAAGTTGATAATTCCTATTCACAAACATCTAGCCGGGTAGGCACCGGTCTTGGGTTATCGATTGTTAGAAATTTAGTACATGCCGTTAACTCAACAATCGAGGTTAAAAGTGAACTCGACCAAGGATCCACTTTTTCCGTTACTGGCGCGTTTCAGATTACCGCAGCGCCAGAACCAATCATAGAAGAAATCATACCAGAACCTCCTACCAACATTTACCCTAGCATCCTAAGCGAGCAGCCTATTATTCTTCTTGTCGAAGATAGCCCGATTATCCAATTTATTCATAGAAAAATGTTAGAGGATCTTGGTTGCTCTGTTGAAGTGGCAGACACGGGACAAAAAGCGCTAGATTCGACCATGCACTATGATCTTATGCTTGTTGATATTGGTTTACCCGATATGAATGGCTTTGATCTCATGAAGCGAATGCGCGCACAAGAAAAAACAAGAGACATACCCATTATTGCGCTTACTGCCTACGACGGCACACAAGAGAAAACCATGGCAATGAGTGCCGGCGCGACTGCATTTGCAATTAAACCCATTCCTGAAAGAGAACTGGGTATCTTGCTTGCAAAACACCTGTCTCACTTGCAAAAAAAGCTAGCGTAAATGATTAAGATAAGTTAGGTTGGATTAGGTTAGGTTAAAATTTTAGCAAGGAAGTTTGGTATGACTACAGGTCGTTATCTTGCCATATCTGATGATGTTAATCTGTTTTACCGAGAAAGTGGCACAGGTGAGACGCTATTGTTTATCCCCGGGTGGACACTATCATCTGATGTATTCCAGTCACAAGTTGATTATTTTAGTAAAAAATACCGTGTTATTACGATGGATCCGCGTAGTCACGGTCGTTCTGATATTACCCTGAGGAACAATAACTATACGCAGCATGGCATTGATTTAGTGAATTTTATTGATAAATTGCATTTAAAAAACATCACTCTGATTTGCTGGTCATGGGGTTGCCATGATGCTTATGCGTATATGCGGTTAAAAGGAACGGATAATATTAAGGCGTTTGTTTGTATAGATGGTTCGCCAAAGGCAAGCGGCACAAAAGATGAGTGGGCGTTTCTCAATTACGAGGAGTGGGGCAAAAAAATCGTCCAGCCACTGATGTACAACCGATATGAATTTATCAAAACATGGGCGCAGGATATGGTAGAGCGCCCGCTGCAACCCCATGAGATCGATTGGATAACCGGTCAATCAACGCGTACACCCGCTTATGCCGCGCTGGAAATGTTGCTTGATGCTATTTATTCTGATTATAGACAGGAAGTGATTTTGCTTGATCAGCATCACATCCCTACGATGAGTTTTATTTCAAAAGATGTTTATCCTGCAGCAAAATTATGGTTAGAAAAGAATGCCCCACATAACAATGTCCAGGCACTGGGGAAGCATATGATGTTTTGGGAGTATGCTGATCAGTTCAATCAAACGCTTGATGCGTTTTTGCAAAGCGCCCTGTCGGGCATGCGAGACAAAACCGAGCCGCGACCGTGAGGGAGCGTCACTGTATTATAAGTTTTAGCTGAAATTTCTTACTTTATGATATTAAATCGTCTTTTAACGGTAGAAATGTTGCATTGTTCTACACCATCTTTTACCAGATTCATGTGACGCTCCCTCACGGTCGCGGCTCGGTTTCACGACGACAAGACAGAGGGGAATCTACTTCTGTAACATCTTGATGCGGGCGTTCTTGATTTGACTCAGCTTATATAATTCATATTCAAGCAGACCTTCGCTATTTTGCACCTGTTCAGCAAAAACAGCTGCCTGCCGCTTATCAGAGATACTGCCTTCTTTCACCGCATTTAACGCAACAATACTGTAGCCATTTGGGGTACGCGTCATACCGTAAGATATTTTTTCCTTTGCATGCGCAGGATCAGGTAAGCGAAAAGCGAGATCTAATATCGCTGTATCAACTTTTGTTGAATAACGACCAATAGAACCAGCATGCACCCAATTAAATTTATTTGCACTGACCAGCTGCTGCGGATTTTCACCCGCTCTTAACTTCACAACCAATCCTTCTACAAATTGCACAGCGCGCATATTGGCCTCTTGTGCTTTTAGCTTCTCTGCAATCTGCTTGGCGACTTCTTTAATCGGCAATAAGGTAGACGGCACATGCGATTTCACACGCAACACCACCATTGTCTCTGGATTCAGCTGAATCACATCGCTGTTATTTTGCAGCGTTAACACATCATTACTGAAAGCCGTTTCGCGCACTTTCTTGTATTGCGAAATATCTTTGCCCGCTTTGTCCCTGGCAAATAGCTCACTTGTTTTCACTGTCAAACCAAGTTCTTTGGCTGCCGAAGCAAGAGACTCTGGGTGCTCGTAGGTCAAATTAGCAAGTTGATCGCGCAATTCAGCAAACCTTTCTTCCGCACGCTGCCGCACATAAGTCTCTTTGACTTTATCTTTAACCGCTTCAAAAGACTGTGTTTTGGGTGGCTGCACTTCAATTATTTTAACAAGCATCCATCCCTTGCTCGTTCTAAAAGGTTCAGATAACTGACCCACTTGCGTCAGCCCTGCCACTGCTTTTTGTAATTCTGTTGGCGCTTCGTTCAACGTCACTAAACCACTGGTTGTCACAACACCAGAAAATGCACGCGCCACTTCGGCGAACGCCTGCCCTTTATTCAAGGCATCAACAACAGCATGCATTTTTTCCTTCGCTGCCGCTACCTCTTCCTGAGAGGCATTCCCAGAAAGGGGTATCAACAAACTGCTGAACTTCCAACGTGTAGCCAATGTATAAGCATTGATATTTTCATTATAAAAAGACTTTAACGCCGCTTCTATGGGATTAATTTTTGCAAATAAATCTCGCATTGAGAGCGCAAGGTACTCAATATTCACCTGCTCAGGCGTCATAAACTCGCTAGCATGTTGATCATAGTACGCCTGTATCGCCTGATCCTTTATCTCATAGGACTGACTGAGAAAGTAGGATAAGGGAATATTCACGTAATCAATATTGCGTGCCTGATTCACCAAAGCAATCGTATAATGCGCTTCTTCGGGTAAAGAGAAAGAAGTGAAAATAATACCTAATTTAGGCTGATCGATCAGCAAACTGGTTCGAATAAGCTCCAAAAATTCGCTTGTAGAAAGCAGGGTCGAGGACAAAATCTCCTGAAAGCGATCTAGTGAAAAACGACCATCCACTTGAAACTCAGGCATGCTCTGCAAATAACTATCTACCTGGAAATCGGAAACTCTAAACCCTTGCGCATAAGAAGCCTGCTTTAGCACTTCAAGGTCAATTAATGACTGCAACGCGCGTGTTTTAAGTTCTGTTTCGTCTTTTGTCGTAGCTGGTGCATTCGCATTAAAGTGTAACTGAGATTGGCGGCGCATGCGCTCATAAGCAACCGCTAATTGTTCTTTGCTAATTTCAACACCATTGACCTTCGCAACATTTGTATTCACATCCCCGCCAATAAAATAGCTATGGATGCCCCACAAAGCAAACGACAGAATAATAAGGAATATAATAGCTCCTGCTATCCAACCTTGTGTGTGTTCACGAATGGTTTGAAGCATATTAGGCTCTCTTAGCTCGTAAAGGCTCGCCCTTTTGTCACCAAAGGCAAGCGCTTTCCATAATCAACATTTTTAAACAAAAACTACGGAGTGGACGGGACTCGAACCCGCGACCCCCGACGTGACAGGCCGGTATTCTAACCAACTGAACTACCACTCCTTGCGACTCTTTTTTATATCATTTTCACTTTAGTTACAAGGCATAACATGTGTTCTTAGGAAATATTTAAGAACATTTTTATTCTTGGGTGCTGAGGGGATCGAACCCACGACCTACGCCTTGTAAGGGCGCCGCTCTCCCAGCTGAGCTAAGCACCCAGCGATCACCTAAGCGCGTTAGCGTTAGGCACCATCTTTTGTTGCAATAGCATCTTTAAGCGCTTGCGCAGGCTTAAACCCAGCACGTTTAGACGCCTTGATGTAAATCTTTTCACCAGTGGACGGATTACGACCTTCTCGTGCCGCACATTCTTTAACCGTGAATGTACCAAACCCCGGTATGGCAACAGGCTTACCTGCTTTAAGGGAGCCCATAATCGCTTCTATCACTGCTTCTAGCGCACCAGCTGCAGCTACTTTAGTCAACTCAGTCTTTTCTGAAACGAAGCCCACAAGCTCAGTTTTATTCATACACCCTCTCTCTTATCATTCACTGCTTAACGAAGTGTGCTTTATACCAACTTAGAGAAAGGGCTGTCAAGTGATAGTTCAGTGTAACCGAGCGCTCCCCGAACATTTCCCATTTTCAACAAAGCTTCCAAGGGAAAAGGCATTGTAGCTTTTCAATGCGTACGCACCCTATCAGACTTCCTGCCTTTATACTTTTTACTCACAGCAACAATAGATGCCTTTGCCTTCTTTGGCTTTCTACGCGATACACGCTCATCATAGCCTTCAATTGCTAAATTAAGCACTTCATCAATCCAACGCACCGGTTTAATCTCTAAATCTTGCTTAATGTTATCAGGCACTTCTTTGAGATCTTTCACATTTTCAATGGGAATAATGACATTTTTAATACCACTTCTATGCGCTGCCAATAATTTTTCTTTGAGCCCACCAATAGGCAGCACTTCACCACGCAGGGTAATCTCACCTGTCATCGCGTAATCCGCATGCACAGGCAACAAGGTCAACACAGACACCAACGCCGTACACATACTAATACCTGCACTAGGCCCATCTTTAGGTGTTGCACCTTCTGGCACATGAATATGAATATCATGCCTCTCGAAAAAGTTTTTTGGTACGCCTAACAAATGAGAACGTGCCCGTACCACAGAAAGCGCAGCCTGTATGGATTCTTGCATCACACCGCCGAGTTGCCCAGTATGGATAATTTTACCCTTACCTGGCACAACAATCGCTTCTATGGTAAGCAACTCGCCACCCACTTCAGTCCATGCCAAACCTTTTACTTGACCAATTTGATCTTGTTGCTCTGCCAAGTCTGAACGGTATCGTCGCACACCCAGATAGCTCTCTAAATCGCCAGGTTCGACCGTTGCACGTTCTTCTTTCGTCTTGAGCAGAATGCCTTTTACGACTTTACGACAAATTTTTGAAATTTCACGCTCTAAATTACGCACACCTGCTTCACGCGTATAGTAGCGAATCACATCGCGCACTGTTTCAGCCGGCATGTCAATTTCTGACTTTTTAAGACCCGCCAGTTCAATCTGCTTCGGTATTAAATGTCGCACAGCGATATTCACTTTCTCATCTTCCGTGTAACCAGAGATGCGAATCACTTCCATACGATCTCGTAATGCAGGCGGTATATTTAAAGAGTTTGCTGTTGCTACAAACATCACGTTGGATAAATCATAATCCACTTCCAAGTAATGATCATTAAAAGCGTGATTTTGTTCAGGATCTAGCACTTCAAGCAATGCAGAAGCAGGGTCGCCACGGAAATCCATGGCCATCTTGTCTACTTCATCCAATAGGAAGAGTGGATTGTTGACTTTCACTTTCGATAGCTTCTGCGCAATCTTACCAGGCATTGCCCCAATATAAGTACGTCGATGACCACGAATTTCTGCCTCATCCCGAACACCGCCCAAGGACATGCGCACAAATTTGCGACCCGTTGCATTTGCAATGGATTGACCTAATGATGTTTTACCCACCCCCGGCGGTCCAACTAGGCATAAAATAGGGCCTTTCAATTTTTTGACGCGTTTCTGTACTGCTAAGTACTCTAAAATGCGTTCTTTCACTTCTTTTAAGCCATAATGCTCTGTTTCCAGCACCTTCTCTGATTCAGATAGATTAACCTTAATCGCATCTCCTCTGCTCCACGGCAGAGAAACTAAGACATCTAAATAATTACGAGAAACGGTTGCCTCTGCAGATTGCGCTGGCATCATTTTAAGTTTTGCCAACTCGGCCAGGCATTTTTCTTTTGCTTCTGGAGACATCCCTGCTTCTTCAATTTTATTGGCCAACGTTGTATATTCACGTCCGCCCGTTTCATCACCTTCCTCTAACTCTTTCAGCGCTCTGATTCGCTCGTTCAAATAGTATTCGCGCTGCGTCTTCTCAATACCTTGCTTAACACGATTTCGAATTTTCTTTTCTATACGAAGACACTCAATTTCTGCCTCTAAAAATTTAGCCAATTTTTCTAATCGTTTTTTGAGATCGTTCTCTTCAAGCAATGTTTGCCTTTCTTCTAATTTCACATTCAGTAATTGAGCTGAAATACTGTCTGCGAGCTGGCTTGCATCTTCTATAGCTAAGATAGAAGCGACAATCTCAGATGGAATTTTGCGATTGGATTTTATGTATTGTTCAAATTGCGATTTCAATGAACGCGCAAACCCTTCAATTTCTTTATGTACCAAATTTTCATCTTCCAACACACTCGCTTCAGCAAGAAAGAAATCTTCATTTTCAATAAACCGCGTAATGAACCCACGCTTAGTCCCTTCAACCAACACCTTGACGGTACCATCTGGCAATTTCAATAACTGAAGTACAGTGCCAAACGTACCAACCTGATACATGCTGTTATCTGTCGGTTGATCGTCCACAGCATTGCGTTGTGTCACAAGCAGAATCTGCTTATCAGTATTCATGACTTCTTCCAATGCCTTGATAGACTTCTCGCGACCAACAAACAGAGGAACAATCATATGCGGGAAAACAACCACATCACGCAAAGGAAGCACAGGAATCACAGTTACAGCAGCCATTTATCTCTCCAAAGTCATTTCGTATCGTAAAAAATCTTAATGTTAGCTACTTTGCTGTTGATCTAAATTTTCATAAATGATCATCGGCTTTGTTTCTCCATGAATAGCCGCTTCATCTACAAGAACCTTAGACACATGCGTCAAAGAAGGAAGTTCGTACATAATATCGAGCAAGGTTTTTTCTAAAATAGATCGCAAACCGCGCGCACCTGTTTTTTTCTCAACACAGCGATCAGCTATTGCTTGCAATGCCGCATCTCGAAACTCAAGTGAAACGCCTTCCATTTCGAAAAGCTTACGGTATTGCTTCACTAAGGCATTTTTTGGTTCCACTAAAATACTGACAAGCGCCGCTTTGTCTAATTCTTCCAAGGTTGCCACAACAGGTAAACGACCAATTAATTCGGGGATTAAGCCATATTTAATCAGATCGGAAGGTTCTACTTCTCGCAAGAGATCACCTATTGTTTTCGCATCTTCTTTACCATGAATTTCAGCTGAGAAACCAATACCGGATTTTTCAGAACGTTCACGGATCACTTTTTCCAGTCCCGCAAAAGCACCGCCGCAGATAAACAAAATGCTGCGTGTGTCCACTTGAATAAATTCTTGCTGAGGATGCTTCCTGCCTCCCTGCGGTGGCACAGAAGCCACTGTTCCTTCAATCAATTTTAACAACGCCTGCTGCACACCCTCGCCTGAGACATCTCGGGTAATGGAAGGGTTTTCAGACTTTCTTGAAATTTTATCAATCTCATCGATATACACAATGCCCATTTGCGCTTTGCCGACATCGTATTCACAACGTTGCAGTAGTTTTTGAATAATACTCTCTACATCTTCGCCAACATAGCCCGCCTCGGTGAGTGTTGTTGCATCAGCAATCACAAAAGGCACATTGAGCAACCGCGCCAATGTTTCAGCAAGCAGTGTTTTGCCACTACCTGTAGGTCCAATCAGCAAAATATTACTCTTGCTTAGCTCAACCTCATCTTGACCGACGCCTTGCATCCGTAAGCGCTTATAATGGTTATAGACAGCTACAGACAACACTTTTTTGGCTTGTGTCTGGCCAACAACATAATCATCGAGGGTATGAAAAATTTCTGAAGGTGAAGGAAGTTTGGGCAACACATCAGAAGGGGACTCTGCTTTGGTTTCGCCTGCTTCTTCGTTGATAATGTCATTACAAAGCGCAACGCATTCATCGCAGACATAAACAGAAGGACCTGCAATGAGCTTTCGTACCTCGTGCTGACTTTTACCACAAAATGAACAATGGAAAATCTTATCTTTACCACTGCGCTGGTCGTTACTCATAAGATATAGCCCCTTTCAGTTTCATACTTAATTAGATAGGGATGATTTCAAAAAATTCAACCATCACTCTACGCTCGTTGATTTCTCAATAGCGCGATAACTGAGTATTTTATCTACAATGCCGTACTTATGGGCTTTCTCTGCACTCATGAAATTATCTCGATCAGTGTCTTTAGCAATCACATCCTCTGGTTGCCCAGTATGTTTTGCTAAGATTTCATTCAATTGCTTACGAATTTTCAGTGTTTCTTCTGCGTGAATCGCGATATCTGACGCCTGACCTTGGAAGCCACCTAGGGGCTGATGGATCATGACACGCGCATTCGGCAAGCAAAATCGCTTCCCTGCTTTACCGCTGGCCAACAAAAAGGCGCCCATACTGGCTGCTTGACCAATACACATTGTACTAACATCAGGCTTAATGAACTGCATTGTATCGTAAATGGCTAACCCAGAAGTCACGACACCGCCAGGGGAATTAATATAAATCGAGATATCCTTATCTGGATTCTCTGATTCCAAAAACAATAACTGGGCAACAACCAAGCTAGCGACCGTGTCATCAATAGGTCCTGCTAGGAAAATAACTCTATCTTTCAACAATCTAGAGAAAATATCGAACGCACGCTCGCCGCGCGCTGTTTGTTCAACTACCATAGGGACTAACTGGGAAATTGTGGGATGATTCATTCTACTCTCATTCATTTTAAAGACTTCCTTTCATTATACGCCTGACTTCACACTAAGTGTAACAAGATATTTTCACCAAGAAAATATTAGACATTACTACTCATTCTTGGCAAAAAATATGCTAGGACACATTGAGGCCTTTCAGTTCAGAAAAGCTGGTGACTTTTTCAATCACAGGAATATTCTCTATTAATTTGTCTATCGTAATATCTTCCATCAACTGACCCTTCATACTTGATAACTGCTTTCCAGTAGAAAGCCATTTTATCACCTCATCTGAATGCTCATAGGCTGATGCAATCTCTGCAATACGACTATTCAAGCGGTCTTCACTTACCTCAAGCGCATGACGTCTAGCATATTCTGATAGCAGTAAACTCAGTCTCACACGTCTTGTTGCAATATCTCGGAACGCATTGAGTTCATTCTCAGTATGCGCATGATGATTATGTTCATGAGGATACATTTCATCATGAAGCGCCTTCTCCTCTTCAGCAACAAAAACCGTTGGTACTTCGATCGGATTTGAAGTTAGCAATTTATCAAATACCTGTTGTTTCACTTTATTTTTAACAAGTTGATCACGCTCACGCTCTAATGATTCTCTCACTTCTCGTTTGAATTCTGATATATCACCGCTGACTACACCAAGCTTCTTCGCGAAAGCAGCATCCAATTCAGGCAACTTTGATGACAAGACCTGCAACACTTTTACCTCAAACGTTGCAGCTTTCCCTCTCTTATCTTCTAGTGGGAAATCATCTGGGAGTGTGAGATCCACTACGCGACTCTCATTTATTTTCACACCGACCAGCGCTGCTTCCAGTTCAGGTAATAGCATTTGACTACCCAACTCAACATGCGCATCTTCTTGGGTATGGTGCGCAACGCCATCCACTTTCATCACGTAATCAAACACCAAAGAGTCACCAAGCTGAGCCGCACGCTCAACCACATCCCACTCGCAATGCTGTTTTTGCAGGCGACCAACAGCATACGTAACGTCTTCATCCGAAATATCGACTTTCAATTTTTCTATATTATCCATAGCAAAATGGATTTCCGGAATTTCAGGAAACACCTCAAAAGAAGCAGTGAATGTCAGCATTTGCTGATTATCAGTCGGTTTAAGCTCAAATGTCGGCCTATTTAAAGGTGCTAAGCTGTGCTCTTTTAGTGCACTGCGAAACGCTTCTGACATCAGATCATTGGCTGCATCTTCTCTTGCTTCTTTACCATAACGGCTTTTTACATGAGCGATCGGCGCTTTACCGGGACGAAAACCCTGTACTGCTGCGCTTTTAGCTAACTCACCAATCTTCTTTTCATACGCTTTTTCAAGCAGATCGGCAGGCACCATGATCGTGATACGACGCAACACATCAGAAACTTTTTCAACAGAAACTTGCATGATATAACCTCAAAATAATCTATAGATTTTTTGCGAAGGGAGAGACTCGAACTCTCACGGGTTACCCCACTGGAACCTAAATCCAGCGCGTCTACCAGTTCCGCCACATTCGCATATATTCAAAAACTCAGAGTGCTCTTTTTACTGTAGTTTTCATAGGCAAGCAAGTGAATTCTACTTTGCTCAAAATTTGAGCTATCTACAAGGTTAGCAGGGAGCACTGATTTCGGGGTATACTGGTAGGAAAAAGGAGTATGACCCATGACCACTGCCAAAAAAAGCATCATGATCCTCTCTTTACTGTCCCTCTCTTTATTCCTGACCGGCTGCTGCACCTCGCACTGCGCAAACACAGAGACTAGCTGCCGCCTCCCCTGCGAGGGTTATCACAGGGTCTATATGAATTGCCCAAATTACTACACTTACGGCATGAGCGACGGTTACTATCCAACCTCACGTTAACGACATGTTGGCGTGTTTGTTGCCGTTGTTGTCTGCGATGCTTCTGCTGTCTGAGGTACTCTTGCTGCTTTATCTCGGCTACTAAATGATAGACCCTTGAGATTGACTGCGGCTACCTTCTCTTTTTCTTGCTCCTCATGCCGCAGAACATCTTCCGCTATTTCTCCCTCTATTTTTTCTGCATCCCATTCTGGATTATTGTGGGCAACAATGGTTGCTAAATCCGGCATTTTTTTAACATACGCCCACAATTCGCTCGCCCCTTTTATTGTATTATATAACCACGCATCAAGAAGTCGAGTTTCACAACGTAATAGCTTTATGAGTACAGAACGCCGTTTCTCAGTAGACATAAGCATTGTGATAACTGCGCGATCAGGATCACGAGCCTTACGCTCGAATAATAACCTGGCCAGCAAACTTGTTCTATAACCATTTCTTTCTAAGAAGCTATCAAAAGCAGAAATGTATTCTTCTGCAAGAAAAGGATGTATGCTGCCACCTTTATCGCTACTATCTTGATAAAAAAATAGCGTTGGATATTCTGGAACGCCAACATTTTCAAACCATTTTTTTATCGTTTCTTCCTTCTTCAAATCCGCCTTTTTTTCGCCGCATCTACGTCTTTTTTTCTGGGTGGACGCGGGGGCGCTGCAGGATCCAATGCTTTTTGAGCGATTTTAGAATCAACAGTCGTTGGCGCACTTGAAAATAACGCTCCTCCGGACACATTAAGTGCAAACAACGCCTCTTGCGAAACTGCAGGAAAACCTGACTCTTGACCCCCTAGATCACAAGTCCCAGCACCTGGCGAAGGAGAAAGCCCCGGTCCCGGCGAACGATCATATGATCTGGCTCCTAACAAATAGTGAATAGGAACCGAAGTCGCTATTCCAGCTTTAGACGGCTTAGGTAATGCTTCCAATTGGCGCCTTTTTTCTAAAGCCTCTTCTGAAATCTCTTCGGAAAATTTAAGCAATTCCAAAAAAGCTGATTCCTGTAAAGCAAATAATGCTTTAACCAGAGGCACAAGTTTGGGCTGTTCTACCGCTAAAAACATAGCACTATTTTTGAAATCAATAATGAAGTAATATTCCACATTTCTCACTGGCAGGATTGCAAAAGACAACCATCCACCGGCGCACGCTGCTATGATGAATTGAACAGTCACGTGAGAAGTAGCCGACACAGGCACAACGATATCTGTTGCGCTTTCTTCTATGCGCATCGACGACTTACCTTTTTCTAATTGAGCCAACTCGTGTCTATAAACCCCGGACATGGCGTTGACGAGAGTAGGATTTTTGGTATTAATAAGGATGGGACGAGCAGTCGTTAACTCTCTACGTGCGTTCATTTTTTATCCTCTTTTTTAATTATCTTGGCTTGCATCCTATCAAAAAATAGTTCAGCTGTGCAATGGCAGCCTGCGATACTTTCCTGACTTCTGCCAACTTTGAAGAAAGTTCGAGATTTCCAAAAGTTGAATAAATCGGAAATGACGTTACCGAGCCGCGACCGGCAGAAGGCAATCTAATATCATGAAGTAAGAAATTTCAGCTAAAACTTAGTAATACAGTGACGCTCCCTTACGGTCGCGGCTCGGTTACACCGAGTGCCTCACAGAGCATTTTCGATTTATTCAACAACGCCATTTGGGGCGTTGGTGTTTATTCAGGGAGCGTTTGCGGAGAGCATGGCCACCTTTACTCTCACTCTCACTTTAGCTCTCACTTTAGCACGCGGATGTCCTGCCGGTAATATCATGAGCAAGCGTGGAGACCAAGCTTTCTTATTCTTCTCCCCTCCTATTACCTTGTCTTTATCAATAACAGGTGCTTGAGCTGGAGGAAGCAATCTGTCTACCAGCAGCGGTTCAACATTTGAAAGAAGCGCGAAGAACTCAAGCGCTGTTCTAAATTGAGATTCTTCCCCTAAAAAATCCCGTTCCACTGGATCGTAGTATCCAGGTTGAAAACGTTTGTATTTAGAGTACCCTTGAATATAGGACGCGACATTCTCCATTTTCTCACCCATTCTCTGGCGTATTAAACGCTCACCATGAAACCGAACTTCATCCCGCCAGATTATGTACTCGAAAACCAAATAACATTCTATATCACGCGCTTTTATGGTGATATAGAATAACAACCCATAAGGCACCTCACTAGGAGATTTAGGCAATGATTCATCAGGACAATACACCACCGTCATGGGTCCAGTGACTGTTTGATCCTGGTCAATAGACACTGCGCTATTCAGTGCTATTTCACGTTTGTATATGACGCCACCACGCCATAATTTGGCCAACGCATTTCTAAAATCCACGCTGCGTGCAGCACGCAGTTGAGCCCTATGATTAAACAAAACTGGACGACCAACAATCTCTGAACGTGTGTACCCAAGACTCTCTGGATGCGCCTGTTCTGGACTCTCTGGATGCTTATCCATTTTCTCCTCGCTCTTATACGAAAACAGCTGTCTTTTTGTTCAAAAATTATACCATAAATTGGCTTATGATGCAATAGCAACAACTACAGGCCAGGGAAATGACCTGGCCTTGCGCTCTAGTTGATTGAGGAGTAAATTGCTCGGCAGTTTACAGAACCCCTTACACTGGAGCGAAGTATGCAGCGCAGGACCTTAGGAAATGCTCCTAGAAAAAGAAACCGAGAAGCATATCCAGCACTTCAATACGCTTACACACTTCAAAGTTCAATGATGTGCGTTTCAAATTGTCTCTACGGGGTTCAAGATGCGTTTAAAAAACATGAACATCCACTCTATAAAATGACAGCTGTTGTTGGCGAAAAATACCAGTCACTGCTTGTCACCGTCACTTCTCGTAAAACAGGCGAACTCATTTCGCCAGAAGAAGATAAACAAATTCAAGAGGAAATTGCAACAATACTCGATAACACCGGTATTGAAATACAAGAGCGCACACAAAATAAACCAAAACCAACTTATGATCTTCTGTCATACCTGGCAAAGGGTCTGTTCGGTTGCTTGTCTGGATTGACTTTACTCATCCTAAGCGCATGCGGGGTCACTATACCTTTGTTCTGGCTTTGCGTATTAACAGGCGTCGTCAGCTTACTCAGCCTGTATTTAGGAAAAGATATTTATCAAAATGCGATGCAAAATTTATATTATCGCAAAAAATTAAATATGAACTTTTTATTAACCATCAGCATCTTTCTTGCATTAGGCGCCTCTATTGCCGCACTTTTCACACCTGTATTACATGTCATGCTCAATGTACCCTTGCTGATTTTAGGATTACATCAACTTGGTCGTGCACTCGAAGAATATATCAAACCCAAAACACGTACGACATTTTCCTTACAGGAGCAAGCGCTACAAGGCTTTTTATCGTGGAATGAAGGTACAATATGTGATAAGTTCATCAGTGAGGTCAAACAAGGTGATATCATCATTATCCCGCCAGGCGGCACTATACCACTTGATGGTCGCTATCTTGGCACCACTGCACCAGCGGATCATCGCGTACCAGCTACCATCAGTTGTTTTGACCCAAACCCAATTTGGGTAGATCAGTGCATCTTTACAGGTAATCCCAATAAATCCGTTGAAAGAAACGATATACTCCACGCTGGCATGATCATTAAAAGCAATAAAAACGTTTACTTGCGCGTAGCAAAAACCAAAGAAAATTCTTATTTATTCGAACTAGACAAAGCAATAAAAAAAGCACACGATGAAAAGAAAACCATTCAATCCACCGCGGAAAGCATCACGCCTTATTTTATCGGCGCCATTGTTTCACTGGCTGTTATCTCCGCTGTACTCTGCTGCTGGACAGTGCCCCCTGCCATGGTTGCCACCTGCGCGGTTTCTTGCGCTGTTGCTGTGCTTGTTTCTGCTTGCCCTTGCTTTGCAAGCATGATTCCCGCTTGTTTCATGCATGTTGCGACGATAAAAGCAAATCAACGGAATATCACCTTTAGAAATGCCACTGATATCAGCCAAGCAGCTGAATCAAAAATAGTTGTTTTTGACTACCACGGCACACTCACAGAAGGCAAACCAACTGTTACTGAAGACTGGATTGGTGAAGGTGAAGATCCTGATGCTATTTATGCACTTGTACAGGAAATGGAAAAAGGACAGCCGCATCATATCGCTCAGGCTATTAGAAAACATATTGATGCTAAAAAGATAACACGGAGATTCTTAGACCGCCTAGAAAATAAGGAAGCTTCTCATTGCGGCATTAAAGCAACGATAGGTGAAACACCCTATCTCTTGGGAAATGAAGCACTATTAACAAATGAAAAGTTCGCCTTTAATCCAGAAAAAATGAGCACAGTACAAACCATTTACTTAACGCGCGACAAAGAAATTATCGCGAAATTCTTCATTGAAGACAAGCTCAGAAAAGAAAGCAAAGATGTGATTTCTCTCCTGGAAAAAAAACTGAAGAGGAAAGTTTTTGTTTGTACTGGTGGTGGCAATCAAGTTGCAGCGCATATTACCCAAACACTCGGCATTCCAGCAGAGAGAATCAAACAAAATTGCAGCCCTACCGATAAAATAGCATATATCCAGGAATGGCAAGCAAAAAAAGAATCTGTTGTTGCTGTTGGTGACTCAGCAAACGATGTATTAATGCTAGCAGGCGCTAACTGTGGTATTGCCGTCTCTTCTCCAACCGCACATCCTACGCTACGAGACCATGCTGGCGCTTGTGTCGATAATTCTTTAAGAAGCGTGGTGACAGCATTGAGCATTGCCGACCAAGCAAAAACCGCTACCAATCGAAGCATCCTATTCAGCTTCGGTTTTAATTTTATCACAGTCAGCGCAGTCATCCTGCCAACCATGCTGGGTGTTTGTGTCATTAACCCCGCTTTAGGGATGCTACTGATGACATTGCAGATGGGCGCCGTATTCTGTATGGCGCAGTACTTTCAACAAGCAGATATTCCTCATCACGCTTCAAATTACTTCTATCTTCCACAAGGAAAAAGCACGCGAAAGAATAACCAGAAAAACAGCGCTGGACCTTCGCCTGTTAGGCTTCACAACAATATGTCTACGTTTTTCCCACGATTTGTGACTTCTCACGTGCCGGGTCATACAGTTCGATTGAAGAAATAGTTACCTAATGGGTATCTATTTTCCTCTCTTCCTGGTGAAAAATCTCAGAAACACGTCGATTTGCGAGTACAAATCCATTAAAAGCAGCTTTACTGAGTCGCAACAGTGTCATGTCTGTTACGGCATCAACCGTCGCCGTCCTCACGCCTGACAATGCGTAAAAACCTGTATCGCTTAGCCCAATTGATCCACCTTCTTTTAACAAAGCCAAGGACTCAGCATATATTTTTCCCTCTTTCACACTGAGATGCTTCACTTCCGCCGTACCACGTACAATCAAATAAACGTAGTCAACAGGATCACCTTCCCTGACAATGGTTTCACCCGCCTTAACCGTCTTTTTCTCAAACAAAGCAGACAACCCACCCAGATCTTCCTCTGCAAACTTTGCAAAGAACGGCTGCTGCCTGATTAAGTTCTTCTCGAGCGAACCCTTGGCTTTATGCATCATCACATCCCCCTTTGTCTATTAGTATCCCCTGATAATCACACGTGTACCACGATAGTTATTCGACGCATTGGGGTGCTCAGCAAAATTGAAACGAACCCATTCTGCATCTTCCACCGTTAACCGCACACAACCATGACTTACGTTAGCCGGCACAACGTTATACGATCCATGCAATGCTTGACCGCCGTGAAAAAACATACAATAAGGCATTGGTGCGCCCCCTCTGGGTAAGGGAAACTTTGAAGACTTACAACCAAAACTGCCTAAAGAATATATCCTGAAACTACCCGCCTTGGTCTTACAGGGGCGATGCAGATCTCGACACCACTTAGATCCTGCTGTCGCCATCCCAGAATTGACCAGCTCGCCATTCGGTGCATAAGCACCCCAGGCATGCACCGTGGGATCAACAATAATCACTTTTTCGCCAGGTGGCGCAATACGAGAAGGCATCTCACCTTGATAATAAGCAAAAACAGGAGAACCAGCGAAGAAAAGAAAAGTAACAAGTGAAGCACGTATCAGTCGATTCAACATAATACCACTCCTTCTTTATTTCTTATGCACTACTTCGTACAGTCTAGCATAATTAGAAGGCTGAAGTTTTAAGGAAATACACTTTTAATATATTGATTATATTTATTTTTTTATTTTTATCGAAAAAGAACAGCCATTGAGTCCTTTAGAGGGATACATTTTTTACCTATTTCAATTATAAAAGACCAGAATAAAAACACATCAATGATAATAATTATCATAACCTTTTAATAAACAAGGCGTTACTTCGTCTCTATAGACCGCAGGTCGACCACCATCGGTGGCACATTCATATTGGCAATACAAGCAGTCATGCTTTGTACCAAAACAATCATCTAAGCATGCAGCATCAAAATCAGCATAACCCACAGAACTGAGAATAAATAATATGATAAAAAGCAATATATGACGATAATACAATATTGCGTACTCCATAACCTTCGTATCTTCATTATACGGCTTTAAAAAGCGAAATCGCAAGAAACCAGCTCTTGAGTGGGAAGCGTGTTAACGATACTGATCTGACCAGTGGTATCTGCAAACGAACCCGTATAAGAAGCCAAGCGAGTTAAGGTAATCGGCATAGGCGCACTCCTAACGCTATTTTGATAAAACCAGGAGATCGTACCGGCTGTCGTTTGCGTGGAATTAATAAAACAAAATATTAAGGGATACTGGCCGAATTGATAGTCGGCAACTATCATACCATTCGGATTAACATACACTTGAAAAGGAACAGATAAAGCAAATGCAGGTAATAAGAAAACAGACAAGAGCAACAAAAGAATCTGCTGACATCTCATACCCGACTCCAGTAAAGTTAAGCCTCACAAATTGGCTTGAAAAACTTTTTCTCAGGATCCCATTCAAAAACAATATGCTCATCAAAATCATAAAACCACGCGTGAATATTTAATCCACCGCTTGCCATTTTTTTCTGTATGACGGGATGTTTTTGTAAGTTATCTACCTGATTCAGAACGTTCAATTTAGCGACGTTATTGCAAGATTTTGTGCTTAAATAAGGATCTAACTTAATCAATTGACGGTGCATCATCCCAATCCAGCCTTTTAATTTTGGAGGCAGTAAGAAAGCAGGATCATCAAAGCTCTGGCAAGCTTTCGCTGCACCACAATTGGAATGACCACAAATCACAACGTCTGTGATATTCAAGTTCGTCATAGAAAATTCTAATGCTGCTTCTTCACTATACAAACTGGTTTCTTCATACGGTGGAACAACATTACCCACATTACGCACGATAAATAATTCACCTGGATCAGATGAGGTAATTAAAGAGGGAATCAAACGACTGTCTGAGCACGTAATAAATAAAGTGTGCGGATCCTGACTCTCACCAATCCCTTCAAATAAACCATGACTCGTTTTTTCCCGATACTGATAAAAATGTAATACACCATGCACTAAGCGGCCAATAGAGGACTGGTCTGCACTTTTCTCTTTTTTGTGCAATTCACGCTCTGAAACAACATAATAATGCTCTAACAACTCTGTTCCACCTAACATGCGGAACATAGATTCAAATTGTTTATGCAATCCCTTCAGATAAAAAGAGATTTGTTTATTTTTGCATAAAGTAAATAAATCAATAATAGAGGATGCGCCTGAGCTATCAATATTCGTGACTTGAGACAAATCTAATAGCACCATTTGCCCAGGTTTTACGTTATGCAATTTTTTCTCTAACTCAGCCAAATTGCCGGAAGATAAAAAAGTGAGCGTACCAGACAAAGAAAGACGAATCACATTATCACGCGAGGAACTTGTAATATGTAAATTCGTTCTTGTTGCTTTTAAGAGTAAAATCGCAGACGCAACAATAATACCCACTTGGAAGCCTGCAATTAAATCAAAGAAGATAATCACAAAAAAAGTGACGGCATAGATAACGGCTTCAGGACGTGCCGTTTGCCATAACTCGCGAAATTCTCTAAAGTTAATCATCGAGTAAGCAACAGAAAATAGCACACCTGAAAGCGCAACGATAGGGATATGCGCAATGACAGAAGAAGCCATCAGCACAGCAAGCAACAAAACAATAGAATGAATAATACTCGATCTTCTGGTCTTAGCACCTGCTCTTACATTTGTCATGGAACGCGCAATAACAGCTGTCACCGGCATGCCACTGAAAAAAGAAACAACAATATTACCAAGACCTTGACCGATCAATTCCTGATTAGAATCGTGCTTTTTATCATTTGTTATTTTATCAATGGCAGTTGTAGACAGTAACGTCTCTAACGAAGCCAATAAATAAATGGCAAATGAATTAAACATGAATTCATGAAAAGAAATCGCTGGCCAAGCCGGGAGGTGCGGCATGGGTAGCGTATGCGGCACTTCACCAATAACAGGCACATCCGTAAAACCAAAAAAATAAGCGATCAAACCAACAGTAATCACAGCCGGTAATATCGATGGTACCCTGGGGAACAATAAAGGCAGCCCACGAATGATCACAATCGTGAGCACAACCAAAGAAAGGCAAGTGTAACTTATTTCTGATGAGTTTGCGCTAATATAAGAGAATACCGTTGTAATGCTAATGTCAGGCGGAAGCACGAGCCCAAATGCACGTGGCAACTGCCCAACCAAAATAATCACACCAATACCTGCCGTAAAACCAGAAATCACAGGCAAAGGCACATAACGCGCCAGCTTTCCTATTCCTAAAAAACCACTCATCAATTGAAGCACACCCGTCATCAGCGTGATACAGATCAACGCTTCAAGACCAAACTTTGCAGCGACATCTGCAACTAACACACTCATGGCTGCAGCAGGGCCACTGACAGACAACCGACTACCACCAAATAGTGCGCATACCAGCCCTGCGACAATGGCCGTTATTAAACCCGTGCCTGCAGGCACGCCAGAGGCTAACGCAATCGCTAAAGAAAGCGGAATCGCAACAAAGGCAATTGTTATACCCGCTATGACATCATCCAATAAATAGCGAGTATTGAGAAATTCCTTCCATTCTAACCAAAGGGTCGGTATCCCTAAATTTAAGTTATTGATACCTAAATACTTCATCTCACCACTCCTTGATAAGGCCAACTGTACTTTAAAATAATCTATAAAAATCTTTACTACGGTAAAAGCATACCTTTAGAATTGCCCAGAACAAAGCTAATATATGAAAACTTTTATCTGGTGAATGATGCCGCCCTCACTAAAACGAGAGAAGAAGGTTGAATATTGACCATTTAAGAGAGAAATGTTAACTCAATCTACTTTACGAAGGTGTTCTTATTTATGATAACTATTGAATCTATTTTTGGCAGCGTTGCTTTTATCACATCCTTTGTTGGTCTATTACCACAGGCTTATAAAGCGTTTAAAACACGCTCAACTGAAGATATTTCTTCACTCATGATAATGAATTATTTAGTATGTTCCGTTGCCTGGCTTGTGTATGGGGCTTGCATCAACTCCGCGTTTGTTATCCTCAGTAACGCCATCGGACTGATTGGCAGCCTGATTCTTATTTATCAGAAGCGACATTATGACAGAAAAGCAACCGTTTGATTTTATTGACAATATATTAGATCAGCTCGGAACATACCGCTCTGTTTTGTGCCTCAATGGCGAGCTCCCCTCTGCTGATTTTTTTGCACGCTATGACTTACCTATTGTTGCCGCAGACGGCGCAACCAATCAGTTAGCAGCAATGGGAATCGATCCTGTTGCCGTCATTGGAGATCTAGATAGCGTGGCACCCGCCTTACTGGATAAGTACCACAGCGTCTGCTATCCCAGCCAAGCAACAGGGGATTTTCAAAAATCGCTCTGTTATTTGTCAGAAAAGAAACTCCTACCCACTATCGTATTGGGCACCAATGGCGGTTATCTTGATCATGTACTTAACAACATCAGCATCATGATGCATGCTCACAATGTGCTTTATGCACCACCACTGCTTGGATTTCTTTTGAAAGAAGCAGAAAGCAAAACAATCACATTAGCGGTTGGCACTAAAATATCTTTGTTTGGTATACCAACGGCGAATGTCAGTTCGACTGGCTTAAAGTGGGAGTTAGATAAGCAAACACTTTCTTTTCCAGAAAGTAACTCTTGCTTTAATAGAACAGTTAATGAAACCATCAGCTTGGAGTCACATAATGGTATTTTACTTGTACTACTTTATTTACAGCCTATACAAGATGCAGGATTAACAGCATGAGATATTTGATTTTTGTTCTTCTGATTAGCATGCACTGCGCATACAGCGATCCTGTTGAAATCAGTGGCTCACCCTATGCAACAGAGGGCGTTGCATTACCTAAGCAACTGCATACCCAAGAAAAAACGATTTTGATCGATCCAAACGAGCATTTATGGGGCGCATATAACGCAACAGGTAAACTGATTCGCTGGGGTATCGCAAGCGCTGGCGCTAATTGGTGCGCTGATATCAGAACAGCTTGCCGCACAAAATCAGGCACTTACAGAATTTATTCTTTGGGCAGCAGCGAATGTATCTCCAGTAAATATCCTATTCCAACAGGCGGCGCACCTATGCCCTATTGCATGTATTTCAATGGGAATGAGGCCATTCATGGTTCAGATAATGTGACTTATGGTAACAATAGTCATGGATGCGTACGTGTCAACACCAAAGACGCAAAATGGTTAAGGGAATATTTTGTTGAACGACCCAGCACACAGAACCATTATCAAGGCACACGTGTTATTATTCGACCGTATCAAATACAAGACTACACCTCTCGCAAATTAGTCTTACCCCTTTTTATTCCGGTTGATTTTTTCAAAAACATTGTGCTCTGGCTGAAACCGAAAGCGCATCACGCTAACCATCTAAGTTAACGGATCAACCCATATGCGAAAAGTAAAAGACTATATTGTGTTTTCTTCACCACTCGGCAAACTCGGGTTATGGTTTGTAGAAGATAAATTGGCGAGGTTAGATATCTTTCCGGGAGAAGTCACTGTCAAACCCAAACAGTACACACCGGTTATGCAACAAGCTATTGAAGACTTTGCTTCCTATTTTGAAAATCCCCAGCATTGCTTCACCACACCTCTCGCGGTTGAAGGCACACGATTTCAGCAAAAAGTTTGGCAAGCACTTTCTCGCATCCCCTCTGGCAAAACATTGACTTACGGACAATTAGCAAAGCAGCTGCAAACAGGCTCTCGCGCTATTGGGCAAGCTTGTAGGACAAATCGCATTCCTATTATTATCCCCTGTCATCGCGTCGTTGCTTCTACACACATGGGCGGTTATTCAGGAGCAGTGCGGGGAGAGCTGCTTGCACTTAAGGAGTGGCTACTTAAGCATGAGGAGTAGTATAGGATCTATGCTACGTAACGAAGCCACGTAACCGAGCCGCGACCGTGAGGGAGCGTCGCATTAACCCAATAAAAAACTGGCATAAAACGAGCTGAGTTATTAGAAATTTCAGCTATAAAACGATCGGACAGTAACGCTCCCTCACGGTCGCGGCTCGGTTACATGACTCCGTTTTGAACCATCATACTACCTACCAGCAGCAGCACGTATAGCAGCCGGCGCAGCAGGTGTCGGACTGCGATACATAGAAGCAGGGCCCGCTGGCGCATAATCACCACCAGCACGTGGTGTATCCATTGGCTGACCATCCATGCCAGTGGTTGACGCACAAGCGCTTAACACCATCCAAACCGTAGCAATAAAAACCAGTCTTAGCACTGTTACCATGTGAAGATCTCCTTATGTTTCATGCCAATTACCATCAGAACCAATGCACGCCGTACCATTCATCTCTTGCGTATTATCGTGCACGATACGCTGCATACGATACTTACGACAATAAGGATTTTGATTAATTGTCACTTTTTCCGTTGGAATCATGACATAAGTTGTCTGTGACATCGCGTTTGTC
This sequence comes from Gammaproteobacteria bacterium, assembly GCA_035536095.1. GTDB lineage: Bacteria > Pseudomonadota > Gammaproteobacteria > DSM-16500 > DSM-16500 > Aquicella. The sequence continues at coordinate 29,059 of DATLOT010000018.1, forward strand.
CAACGCACTTCTTTACCAACAGCACCATCTAACCCCTTTGATGCCTTAGATTTATCGTTTTCATCCATTGACCGCTGCAGTGAACCACCAATCGCGCCACTACCAGCAGATAATCCCTCAACAGATCCCATGGTCTCCGGCGACTCCGCAGGAGCAGCAGCTGGCACAGTCACAGTTTGATGAAAAGGCTGGGTCATTGAGGCGCATCCAGCCAAGGCAAGTACTGACAAAGAAAGTATTAGTCTAATCATATATTCACTCATTCCTTCATCCACAGCATCTCAGTCTAGCAAACATTTTTTATCTTTACTAGCGTGATCGTCGCATTATAATGACGCCATGAAATCTCATTACTTAAGCAAAACCAAATTGATGCGAGGCTATCGCTGCCTCAAATGTCTCTACCTTACCATACATCACCCTACATTAGAGGCGCCTATTACACCAGAAACACAAGCCCTCTTTGATCAAGGGAATCAGGTAGGCGCCCTGGCAAGAGAATATTATCCAGGTGGTATATTAGTTGATAATGCACCCTGGGATTTTAAAGGCGCTCTTGCTCAAACACAGGCATTATTGGCAAACAAAACGGCTACTGTCCTTTATGAAGCTGCTTTTACATATCAAAACTGTTTCGCACGTGCCGATATTATCCAATATTCGCCCGAGACAAAAAAATGGTCTCTTTATGAAGTGAAATCATCCACAAAACCCAAACCAGAACATTACGATGATATTGGATTGCAGACATGGATCATGGCTAGAAGTGGGTTGCCTTTGGAAAAAATTTATCTACTCCATTTGAATACAGATTGCGTTTATCCCGATCTCAGCAATCTTTTTACAGCCGTTGATATTACAACCGAAATGCGAGAAAAATATCTGAGCATCAAACCTAAAATAGCAGAAATGTTATCGACTATTGCAGCACCCACTGTTCCGGATATCGATATTGGCTCCTATTGCCTTGCCCCTACCACTTGCGGGTTTGTTGATTATTGCTGGAAAGAAAAGAACATACCGGAAATGAGCGTATTTAATTTACCACAGATGCAAACTCGAAAATGGGAACTCTACTACCAAGGCATCATTTCTTTGGATGATCCCCGCTTAACCGACTTAAATGATACGCAAGAACGTATTGCTACTTGCTTTAAAACAGGTGATCAGTATATTAATAAAAATGTTATTGCAACAGCACTCTCTGAATGGCAATTTCCCTTAGTCTTTTTAGATTTTGAAACCATTAATCCCGCTATTCCTCGTTATACAGGCTGCAGACCTTACGAACATGTCCCTTTTCAATTTAGCGTACATGTTTGGCAATCACCTGAGGAAGAGATCACACATCATGCATTCTTGCACGATGCTGTCAGCGATCCACGCATTCCTCTGATTCCCGCACTACTTAATGTTTGTGGATCAACAGGATCTATTGTTGCTTATTTTGGTCGTTTCGAGTCGGAAAGAATCCAAGCGCTTGCTCAATTTTCTCCAAGCCATCGCGATGCGCTACAAAATCTCATAGAACGTATTGTAGATCCGCTCCCTCTCATTCGTGAAGCTGTTTATGATAATGGATTTGCTGGTAGTTATAGCTTAAAGAAAGTTGCACCTGCCTTGTTAGGTGAATCCGGCAGTTACGATGATATGTTAGTTGCAAATGGTGGAGAGGCACAACGCGCTTTTGAAGAACTCATCTCACCTAAAACCTCTTCCAGAAGAAAAGCATCGCTTAAAGAAGCGATGCTTGCGTACTGCGAGAAAGACACTTTTGTGATGGTTGAACTCGTAAAGTGGTTATATACTCAGCGCACTTGAGATCACGATTTTCTAAAACGGAGTCGCGTTACCGAGCCGCGACCGGCAGGGAGTCACTGCGCTTCACTGCGACGCTCCCTCACGGTCGCGGCTCGGTTTTAAGTCTGCGTTTTCTCAACTGCCGAGAACAGATAAGCCCTAGTAAGGCATGACGACGACCTTAGTGCCGACGTTGACAAAGTTATAACGCAACCATTCTGCATCGGAAGTATGCATGCGCACACAACCATGACTAATATTACCAGCTACCACATTCGGAGAACCGTGTAAGGCCTGATTACCATTAAAATACATGCAATAAGGCATTGGCGCACCGCCTGTTGGAATAGGAAAACGCGTTGAATAACACTCAGCACCACCCAATTGCGTCACCCTAAATGAACCTGCCTGTGTGTGACAAGGCCTGTTTAAATCAGGACACCAATCACTACCGGCACTGGCTAATCCTGAATTCACAAGACGACCGCTTGCATCATAAGCACCCCATGCATGCCTGTTCGGATCAACAAGCACAGTTCTTTCTCCAGCTTCAATACTGGTAGGCAATCCTCTTGTATTAGCAGCGGAATGAAATTGTTCCTCTTCTTCAGGTGAAGAAGAATAACTGGCGCAGGAGGATAAAATAAAAGAAATAAAAAGAATAAATAAGAAACCACACAATAAGTTGACTCTCTTCATAGCTACCACTCCTTGTGTTGACGACCCTTTTCTACACGCAGATCAATCAAACTCCATTTTATGCCGATGCAAGCAGATAAATATTAAGATGTCGCTGAATTTTGATCTAACCGAATGATTTTTGAGGAATAAAAAATTTTAGTATGCAATAGAACGGAGCCACGAGCTGTTAAAATGCGGATACTTTAATTGTATCCGCTAATTTAACAGCACCTACCCTGAATCGAATATATTTTTTCTCGCGCACCTCCGGTGCTTAAAAACGTGGTGGTTCTTATTTACCCCGGCCTGCGGGTTGCTACGCAACCCTTTACACTCACAAAACATCTATCGCCCCTATATTAATTATTTAAAAAACACAACCGCCAATGAACCTAATGAAATTAGCAAAGAAAGAATAGATATGCGTAAGGCGCACTTAGCAGTTTTATTTCCCTGCTCTTTCAATTGATTTGCATACTTTGCTTGCTCTAATGATGCACGCTTTATTTCCATTTCTTTTTCTGCTGCTTCGTCATTAAGAAACCTCTGGGCTTCCTGATGTTGCCAATTACTCTCCGGACCATACACGCGTTGTGAAATTTGTGTTTTTACTTTATCAACACCCATATCTTGCAGTTTCAATCTAAAATTATGAACTGCATCTTCGCTTGGACTCATGCATTCCCCCTATATCCTCTTAATTCTTGACTCTGGAAATTCATTAAGAAATTTCCTTAATGAATGATTTACACTTGGAATTTGCTTATATCTATTGATTAACGATTCTTTTTCTTGTTTGAAGTCTGTAGACTTCTCTGTAAATGAATATGGCAACCCATAATAATTTAAAACCTTAGAAGGCTGATAATCATACAAAAACAATCTACTCTCTTCGTGACTAAAAATATTCCTCATTTCCGCTATTTTATCCCATTTATAGATATGAGATTTGAGATCTGCGATGCTTCTCTGAGAATATATTCCGGAACAACCAAGTGCATTTACAATATCGCCAAAATAAATTCTTTTGTTTTCCTTTTTATAGTGGAGATAATGCAGAATCTGTGTTATTCTTTCCCATGAGCGGTAAATACATTCGTATGATAATGAATGATGATGAGAACATAGTATTCGTGATAATATAGCATTATCATCCTCTGCTGCTGTTGTTTCCAGCTGAGAAAAGAAAATCAAAAAGCTAGCAACTTCTGTCTGCATAGCCGCTACTGCATGCCAAAGGAATCTTAATTGATTATCTAGTATGTGCTTATCAATAAAATCATTCTGTATAACTGAAGTGGGCATTCTCCAATCAGATACATAGTTAAATTCCATGCTGGACGTTAAGAGAGGGATCTTATATTTATCAAATACAATTTTTACTGAATTACAAAAAGATTTCGCAGTTATAACATCAAGCGATCTTTTATTGTTCATATAACGACCACTTATCGTTGTAAATATCATCTTAGTTTAGCACAGACATGCTTATTGCTTATTATAGCTTTACTTGACTACTACGTGCCCAACCACAACCCCCCCTTGATTTCTCTATCAAAACCCACTATTCCATCTATTTTTATAAAATAAAGTTGATTTTTGAATTAAATATGCAATAATTGTATTTATTTATCTTAAATAGTGAGAATAACCCATGCTGATCGAGTTCAAAATAGCAAACTACCGCTCCATAAGAGAAAGCCAGACCCTAAGCATGGTTGCGGCAAAAGACATCTCTCACCAAGATACCAATTGCATGCAGACAGGAGTCTCTGGCCTACCTCACCTCATACGCAGCGCGGTGTTATATGGTGCGAACGCCAGCGGCAAAAGCAATTTCATTTCAGCGCTTGCATTTATGAAAAGCATGGTAGAAACTTCTGCTGTCAGTATACGCGAAGGCCAAACACTCAATATTTCGCCATTTCGTCTTGATCCCAAAACAGCAACCAAGCCAACAGAATTTGAAATTATTATTATTGAAGATGGCATACGCTATCAATACGGATTTGAGGTTAATGCAACACGCGTGACAAAAGAGTGGTTATTTGCTTGCATAAATCGTAAACCACAACTTTGGTTTGAGAGACAATACGACGTTAAAAAAAATAAAGACACTTGGAACTTTGGCAGTCATTTACTCGGTGGGAAACAACGTAATTTATGGAGCGAATCTACACGCGGAAATGCACTCTTTCTTTCAACAGCAGTTAATCTTAATAGCGAACAATTACGTCCCATTTTTAATTGGTTTGTGAATAAATTAATCATCATTGAGAACAATGCATTTCCTCATCCATTCTATACAATGGAATGCATCAAGCAAGAACGTGATAAACCAAAAATTATTGAACTTTTACAAGCGGCCGATTTAGGCATCACTGACGTACAAATTAAAATGCAGAAAGGACAACAGATACAAGTGCGCTTAGAATCCGGCACAGCAGCGATTGAGCACAAACAAGAGATGGAGGTCCCTAGCGCTACTTTTTTCCATGAAGATAAAAACAAAAATCCAATAAGTTTTACTTTCGAGGAAGAATCCCATGGCACGCAAAAGTTATTCGCTTATGCTGGACCAATCTTAGATGTTCTGCGGAATGGGAAAATATTAATTGTTGATGAGTTAGATAGTAGCTTACATCAAAAAATGGTAAGATTTTTAATCTGCCTTATACAGAACGCTGATCTAAATAAAAATGGTGCGCAATTGTTTTTCACAACACACAATACTTCTTTACTAGATATGGACTTGTTCCGTCGCGATCAAATTTGGTTCATGGAGAGAAATCAAGAGCAAGAATCACATCTTTATCCATTAACTGACTTCAGCCCTCGCAAAGGTGAAGCGCTTGAAAAAGGTTACCTCTTAGGGCGCTATGGTGCACTGCCTTTCTTTGGTGAGTTTAATTTATAATATGGAGTAATGGGTGTGAGTGCCAGTCATGTATCCCAGAAGAAAAAATTTCGTAAAACAAACGAACTTGCTCGTCGAAAAGCGAAAAAATCACCGTATGCCACTATTGCAATCATTTGCGAAGACAGCAAAAGCTCCCCTTCTTACTTCAACAAACTAAAAAGCCACTTCAGGCTTAATACTGCAAATGTTATCATAGCATCGAGTAAAGGCTCAGCTCCTATTAACGTAGTTAACCATGCTATAGGAATGACCAAAAACACTCCTGAAATTGATTACGTAGCCTGTGTATTTGATCGCGATACCCATGAAAGTTATGAACGCGCAATCAATAAACTGGACGAGCTTAAATCAACCAACAAAAATAAATCAATTTACTGGGCCATTACATCAACGCCCTGTTACGAGATATGGCTACTTTTACATTTCTGCTATACCACAAAATCTTATCATGCTAGCGGAACAAAATCTGCTGGAGATAATCTGATCGCTGATTTATGCAACTATCTTAATTTATATAAGAAAAACACCACTACATGGTTCAGTGAACTGATTAATAAACTCGATGCTGCAATAAAAAATGCAAAACAGTTACAAGAACACAACTTTTTAACAAAATCAACAAATCCATCTACAAATATGCATATTTTAGTTGAATTTTTAATAAGACTCAAAAAATAAAGGTGTCATTTTTAGAAGATAATGTTAACGACCAAATATTTCGCTTCTCTGAGATAAATATCGACATCATGCACGGGAGAGGCGTCATTAATCGCATTAAGCGCAGCGGCATCGAGTATTCTTTCACGACTTTTCTTAATCACACGCGCACCTGTAATCTGCCCATCGGGATGCAGTACAAAACCAACAGAAACCATACCATGCATCTGCAAGTCCTTGGCAACTTTAGAATAATAAAGCTTAGCCGTAATCGCACGACCTAATAAATTTCTTAAAGGATCTTCCGATAATTTTTCACCTATCATATGAATAGGTTCCATATATTTTTCAGCAGACACGGGCTGAGAGGGATGCGTTAAATCAGATAAGGATTTCGCATTTTCAAAAAAATCTCGATAAGAAGGGTGCCGCTGCGCGCGACTTAAATCAAAATCACGATCCGATTTAATATTATTTTGCTGCGCTACGATTGTTTTCTCTCGCGATATCTTTTGAGACTTCTGCATAGGCGAAACAGACGATGCGGAAGGCGCATAGGTATAAGCAGGCACATAACGATAATAACTTTCTTCTTTCTTAACAAGCGGAACCGCTGTGATAAATACATTGAGATAATAAAAAAATGAAAAAAATAAAAGATGCAAAAATAGAGATAGCCAAAAAAAGGAGGAAAGCGTAAATATCCTAACCTTCATGAAACAGCTCCCCACCGCCATTCGGCCTGATAGATAAAATGACGATTGATCATTTCTTTCAACGTCTCTATATCCTGACACAAATTAACATGATCACAAAATGCTGAAAAAGAAACCAAACCTCGCGCATAGTATTTTGCAAACTGCCTTGCTTGTAATAACGCTACTCTTTCATTTTCCAGCAAGGATGCCAGCTCTTCCACATGTGTTATCAACATATTCGCCCTGGCTTCCCAGGCTGGTATCACAAAAACCTCTCCACGCATTTCTGCGCGTAACTTTGCAATTAACCACGGCTGACCCACACCAGATCGGCCAATCATCATCCCTGCGCATCCTGTCTCAGACATTTTCTTTAACGAAGCGATACAACTAACGTCACCATTACCAATCACAGGTATTTTCATAGACGAGACAAAAAATGCTATTTGATCATAACGACAAGCCACATCATAATTTTCCGTCCAGTGCCTACCATGCACAACCAGAAAATCAGCACCAGCATCCGTGACGGCACGTGCCACTTCAGCATTCGATTTCTCTTCACACTCACCTTCGACACGAATTTTAACAGAAACAGGCAAGTGCGTATTTTGCTTCATTGCCGTGATCAATGTACCAAGCAAAATAGGATTCATCAGCAGACGAGAACCCGCTCCTTTTTCGCGAATTTTTCTCACAGGACAACCACAATTGAGGTCAATGCAATCAGCTCCCTGATCAGTCACACGCTTCACCGCCTCAGCTAGCAAATGAGGATCGGTACCAGACAATTGAAAACAAACAGGACCTTCTTGTAGATCCTTTTTCAAATAACGCCGATGTTGGCTGGGCGATCCATGAACAATCGTATGAGAAGAGATCATTTCTGTACAAGAAAAAGCAGGCTGACTATGCTGCCAAGCGAGACGACGAAAAGGTGCACAACTCACACCCGCCAAAGGGCCCTGGATAAGGTTGGTTGCAAATGCCTGATTACCTAAGAGTAGTTGATTCATGCTTCTCATTATAGTATAAATACCCCCACGAAATGAATCGTTTCATCGCTTATTTATGGAGGATTTATGAAATTTGTCGGACGACTTACCTTATCCCTCGCTTGTTTACTACTTTTCTTAGCATCTGGTACGGCGATTGCTCATCAACATACCGCAAGCGACGAATTAAAAATACAAACAGATCATTATCTTGATGACTTCTACTTCCCTTACCACCCTGTGGACGCAACAGAAGCAGGCGTGCATTTATACGATGGCCAATTGCAAGATTACTCAAAAAAAGGCATAGAACGCACACTGTTAGCACTGAAAAAATTCGAAAAAATAATCAAAAATATTTCTACAGAGACATCAAATGAGACCGAAAAAGCTGATCGCGATTTATTATTAAATCATATTCGCAGTCAGATACTAACACTCACGCGTATCCGACCCTGGGAAAAAAATCCAGATTATTATGCAAGCAGCCTTACCGAGAGCGCGTTTGCTTTAATGGAACGCAACTTTGCCCCCGCAGATATTCGCTTACAGGCATTGATTAACAGAGAAAAGCAAATGCCTGCCGCTTTAGAAAATGCACATGTTCTGTTAAAAAATCCTCCTCACATTTATACAGAAATTGCATTAGAACAATTGCCTGGACTCATTGCTTTCTTTCAAAAAGATGTGCCTCTGGCGTTTGCTAACGTAAAAGATGAAAAGTTGCAAAATGAATTTAAAAAATCAAATCATACTGTTATTAAAGCGCTAGAAGCATACCAGCATTGGCTAAAAGAAAGCATCTTACCTGTTTCACATGGAGATTTTCGTATTGGCGAGAAAACATTAAGAGAGAAATTGGCCTATGATGAAATGGTAGACTTACCGCTGTCCCGGCTACTTACCGTCAACACAAAAAATATGCGAGAAAATCAGAGATTATTTAAACAAGTTCAAAAAGAAATACGAGACCAAAAAGATCAACGTCAGACACAACCAAATTACCCTTCACCAGATAAGCTCCTGGTCAGCTTTGAAGCTAACTTCGATAAACTCATTGTTTTTATTAAAGATAAAAAAATCATTACCATTCCTTCAGACAAACAACCTATCCTACAGGAAACACCGCCCTTCTTACGCGCCACAACTTTTGCTTCAATGGATACACCGGGGCCTTATGAAAAAGTGGCAACTGATGCTTTTATGAATGTTACCTTTCCACACGCGGATTGGAACAAGGAGAAAACAGCAGATTTCATGAAAAACTTTTTTAACTTTCCTGAAATCACCAGCGTGGCTATCCATGAGGCCTATCCTGGACATTATGTGCAATTTTTATGGTCACATGATATCACTGATCGCGTGCGCACACTCCCTGCCGCCAGGACAAATTTTGAAGGATGGGCACACTATTGTGAGCAAATGATGCTAGATGAAGGACTTGGACAAACAGAAGATTCACTCATAGCCAAGGAACTGCGGCTAGCAGAATTAAAAATGGCATTATTACGCAATGCACGTTTCACTGTCGCCATTAAGATGCATGCTGGAAAAATGACATTTAATGAAGCGGTTAATTTCTTTGTCAAAGAAGGCTACCAACCCCTTGCTGCCGGGATAGTAGAGGCAAAACGCGGCACCGCTGACCCCACTTATCTCGCTTATACACTCGGAAAATTACAAATTCTGAAATTACAACATGATATGAAAGCAAAGCTAGGGACAGCATTTAACTTACAAACGTTCCATGATGATTTTATGCGCCAAGGTTTTGTACCCATTAAAATCATACGAAAATCGATGCTCAACAATGATTCTCCTACTCTGTAGAGGTCCTGCATGGAAAAAATAGATGAAACATCTTCCTCTTCACAACCTCGCGTGGCATGGCAGTCCTTTTTAGCCACCACGCTTGAATCCCTGCTTGCTTTTTATATCGCAACATTCTGTGTGGCAGTGTATTTTAAACATCGGAGCGCTCATTGGATCACTCCTTTTATTTTCCTGTGTTTACTCTACGCTTTTGTTATCATTGCATGCACAAAACGGGTTTTTAAGAAGTTATCTATCGCAACAGTGATGCTCATCATCCCAATTGCACCGCTCATTGCATTGATTATTGTCATTACCATGATCCCTATCTTACAGTTTTTCTAAAAAGCACTTGACCCCATATAAAATATGTTTAATAATCAACCCATTATGAAATAATGGTAAAAATTCACAAACGAGGACAATAATGCAGCACTGCGATATAACTATCAATCCGACAGAGCAGCACTGCGATATAACTATCAATCCGACAGATATGAAGCCTGAAACATTATATGCATTGCAATATATTCTTAATCGCCACCCAGACGAAAACTATTTTAATTCAACCGTGGTATATTTTTTGGAAGATAATCAATCTGTTGGTTTGACTACCCCTGTACGGCTTATTGGAACCCACTACATGACACCGCCACCAAGCGAAATTGCTTGTTTTATCAAAGTAATACACATCACACCATCTGAACTCTCCCCTAGCAATATTCAAACAAACAAATTGGCTTCCAGAAACGCTTTGCTATTGGATCGACTAACTAAAACATGTACTAAAGGGTATTCGTTTAATAATGCAAGTAGGTACCTTATCAGAAATGGCGATAATCTTGTTTGTATTCGTCTTACAGAAAATTTACTCTACTACAGAAGTAAAGGACACGAAAGAAATCGAACCAGATACACAGTCTGGTCTGATACAGCAGATTTTATCGGAGAAGGCGCTAGTACATCTGTCAATAGGACCAGAGGCGCCATGAAAGTAAAAGAATATACGACAGGCAGAATGAAAGGAATAGATATTTCTTTCAGAGATCCTAACAGTGTCGATAAATCATTTGCCAAGCCTAATCATTGTGTTGCAAAACTAATAAAGCCCAGCGAAAATGGCATGTTTTATCGAAGACATCAACGTACAGCACCTATCAGAGAAAGAGCGCTGAGAATCAGCCGCCCATTTAAGTTGCTTCAACCTCATCATGTCGATCCCAGCAAAAGAGTTTGCAAAGGCATGATCGAAGATAATGCGCAAATAACAGATAAACAAATGGACTTAAAAAAATGGGTAGAATGGACACAACAGGGCGGGCAGTTAGAATATAGCGCACGACTTAAACTGTGCATTGCTTTTCTCAAGGAACTGCATAGATTACACGGACTAGACATTCTGCATAAAGACATCAAACCTGCGAATGTAATCCTAGATTTAGGAAATCTAACGGTCAAAATCATTGATTTTGATTTATCTGCCTTTTCACATGATGCAGCATTCAATGAAAATTCTACAAGCGGAACAGCTGCTTATTTTGCTAAAGAAACTGCTGATCACTGCGAGAAACACGAGCCATATACCTATACTGCCGCAAGCGATTTACCTGGTGCGTCTATTATAATTGGCATCATACTTGGCGCGCAAGATCCCAACGCTCCTTTCTTAGAAAAAGCAAAGAGACATGAAAAAGAATACAAAAAAACGATGCGTACAGAAGCAGAGAGACAAACAAAATTAGATTTTCCCAAAACCTCGGAAATAACAGATGAACAATATGATAAACTGTTTTATGAAAAATATTCGCAGCTATATGAAGCTCTGCGAAAAACAAATTACGAAGAACGTATAGGACTTTCACAAACGTATCGTTTCGAAAGATTATTGACTGATGATGTATTTTCATCTGTCAGTGAAGTGAGAAAATCAGAAATAAGATCCTTGCTTGAGAGAATTTATCTTTCAGATCAAGCGAACAGGCCGAATTTATCGGAAATTATACCGTACTTTGAAAGTTGGTATCAAGAAACGTTACCGGCAGGATTCGTGCCTTCTCCGGCAGAAGAGGTGGGAAATTGCCAGTATGAAGGATCCGGCTCGAGCATGGACAGTGTTGATGATGGAACAACAAGGAGGCCAGGCACCATCAGCAAGTTATGCATTGCAAGCTAAAACTTCCCCTCATCCACCCTGTCGGGCATACCCGGTAAGACCGAGCCGCGACCGTGAGGGAGCGTCACATGACTAGCAAGCGTCACTGTTATTGAGCGGTGGCACCTGTTAGCCATGTGACGCTCCCTCACGGTCGCGGCTCGGTCTTACCGGGCACCTACACAGAATATTCGTAAGCCTTCAGCAGACCCTGTAACACCAAGTCCGGCAAAATCACATCAAACAAACCTCTGTCTTTATATAATTGCGCAAAACCGCCCGTGCCAATTACAATACTGTCTTCACCATGCAATGCCTCGTTACGCATTCCCACTATTATCTCTTTTAACGCACCAAGTTGGCCATAATACAAACCGGACTGAATGCATTCTCGCGTTGAACTACCCAGATAGCAAGCAGGTTCTTCAATATCCACCTCCATGAGTTTTGCCGTATTATTGCGTAATGATTCCATACCTAAACGCAACCCAGGCAAAATTGTTCCACCCAAGTAATCTCGATTTTTTGTTACCACACAAACTGTTGTTGCCGTACCCATATCAACAACAAGTACATTTTGATTAGGATAAAAATGCATCGCACCAATTGCGCCCGCGATAATATCAGCACCGACTTCAGCTGGGTTTTTATATTTAATGTTTAACCCTGTTTTCACACCCGCACGCAGCATAAAAACATCTGCTTTAAAATAGAGAGATATCATGTGTCGTATTGTAAAATCACAGCCTGGCACAACCGAGCTAACTGCAAATGCCTTAATTTGCTCTCCTTGAATACCCTTCACCTGCAATATATTTAATAAAAACATACCAAATTGATCAGCCGTACCAATTAAATGCGTGGCGTAACGAAAGCGCGCAATAATTTTATCTTTCTCATAGACACCACCTAATAAATGCGTGTTACCAATATCTAAACATAAAAGCATGACCTTACCCCTTTAGGACATTATCAATCAATCGCACCTCACCCAACCAAACAGCCCCCAGACGACGCCCCCACTGCTCTACAATATAATCCACACGAAAATCAAGCGCAATGAGTGCACGTTGAATCTCATCACAGGATAAATCTGATCCCAGTAATCGCGGAAAATGCGCTGCATGTGCTCTTTGCGCTTTTGTTAAACGAGAATTTCTCGAACTCAATGCCAACCCATCTGGTGCGCGCTTTGTTGCAATCGGCACAATATCTATTTGCAGAAACAAAGCTGACAGCATTTTCTTAACGAGCAATAATTGCTGATAATCTTTTTCTCCAAAATAAACACGATGAGGTGTAATAATATTTAGTAACTTCAGCACAACAGTTAACATACCCTCAAAATGTCCTAGGCGATACATTCCTTCTAATAATGTGCTTTCTATTGTTTCTACTATTTTTACCTGATAAGCATCTGGATACAACAGTGCTTGATCAGGCAGAAAGAGAACATCGACACCTGCCGATGCCAACAATGCCTGATCTTCTGCTAAGGTTCTCGGATAATGTTCAAAATCCGATGCTTGATTAAACTGCGTAGGATTCACAAAAATGCTCACAACAGTGATATCATTCTGCGATGTTGACGCTTCACACAGAGTCATATGCCCTTCGTGCAAATGACCCATCGTGGGAATAAACCCAATGGACTTACCTTGCCAACCAGCAAGCAACTTTTTGTAATCGCTAATTTCCGTAACAATGTTCATCACGTGGGAATGCTCCAGATTGTACAGCCTCTACATAGGCATCAACACCTGCTTTTAAATTATCAAATCCATTTACAAAAACTTTTACAAATTTTGGTGTAAAATCAATATTTAATCCTAATAGATCTTGAAATACCAACACTTGCCCATCTGTATCAGGACCTGCACCAATACCAATCGTTGGGATAAATAAACTTTCTGTAATTTCCTTAGCTAATTGTGCGGGTATACATTCCAACACAATAGAAAAACAACCCGCTTCTTGCAATAACAACGCGTCTTCTTTTAATTTTTTTGCACTCGCCTCTGTTTTACCTTGCGCCTGATAACCACCGAGGGCATGCACAAACTGCGGCGTCAACCCCAAATGCCCCATCACAGGAATACCAGATTGCGCCAAATGACTTACCAATTTTAAATTGCCTAAAGCGCTCTCCAATTTCACTGCATGCGCGCCTGCTTGCATTAAGGTTTGCACCGCCGCAATATTTTTACTCAGTGATTTTCGATAACTTAAGAATGGCAAATCAGCAACAATATATTTCTCTCCCGCACCACGGGCAACTGCTTGTGTATGCAATGCCATCATATCAATTGTTGCTGAAATCGTATCTTTATATCCATGCATGGTCATCGCAGCACTATCGCCAACCAGCAACACATCAACAGATGTCTGCGACAATAACCTTGCGCTCGTATAATCATAACAAGTGACCACCGTTACTTTTTTACTACTGTTTTTAATACGATAAAAATCGACAATATTCATTTACTTTCCTCTTTTATTTTCTGATAAGACTCAATAAAACTTTTATAAATTGGTTGAAAAGCATCTCCTGATAATGCAGCGATATTCCTTTGTATTGTTGCCGTATCGCCGCGTACTAAGGGGCCGGTTAGTGCAGTCTCAGGATGCAACATCACATTTTTCATTTGTCGCATGAAAAAAGGATGCGACAAATGAGCGGGGATTTCACATTCTTTTTCTAGATAACGCATAAACTTCTGCCACAATAAACAAGAAAAATTTCCGCTTAACACGCACAAAGCATGGTATTTTTCCTTTAACGACGGAGATAAACGAACAGATTGATTAGGCAACCCAGGCAATAGTTCAGAAAAATCTGGCGCGTCTTGATCAATCACAAAAGGAATAGATCGATAATCTTCTAATTCATACAACGAATCGTGGAATGTCATTAACGGATGCGCACCATAAGCCAAATCAGTCACTAAACTACCCGAGAAGTGCACAACAGTCGCTTCCGTACTGCTGAGAAACTGTTTAATAAACGATTCAATATCAGCGTCCGAAATTAATACCAAAATATGCGTCGCCGCTTTAAGCTGTTGCTCCAATACAGATAACGGCTCTGCGCGACACCACACTGCCGCGGGCATATTTAGCAAAGAAAGATAATGCCTGATATGGCGCCCAACACGACCTTGGCTGCCAATGAGTAGATAATTAGGTACCTGTCGTCGCATGATCAAGTCCTCCGAGCGGCTAATCTACCCCAACAGAGATTAATAAGCAATATTACCGTCCTATACCACAATAAACAAACCCGGCAGCACGCATCTGCTCTGGATCATATTGATTGCGACCATCGAATATCTTATTGCCACGCATCATATTTTTCATTGCTGCTATGTCTGGGTAGCAGAATGGCTTCCATTCTGTGACCAAAACAAGCGCATCAGCATCTTTGAGCGCATCGTACTGACTATCCGCTAATATTAACTGATTCTCAGAGAACCAGGATGCCGGCATGATCTCCCGCGCAACCACCATCGCCGCAGGATCATAGCCTCTCACAGACGCACCCCGCTTCAGTAGCTCTTCAATTAACACAAGAGAAGAAGCCTCACGCATATCATCTGTACCTGGCTTAAACGCAAGCCCCCATACTGCGATTGTGATACCCTTTAGATTTTCACCAAATGCCTGTGTAATATGTTGCGGCAATACTTTCTTCTGTGCCATATTACGATTTTCTACAGCGCGCAATATGAGCGGATCAATACCATGCTGCTCCGCCATTTTCAGCAAAGCACGCACATCTTTAGGAAAACAGGATCCACCATAACCACATCCTGGATAAAGAAAAGCATTTCCAATGCGCGCATCGGAACCAATACCGATACGTACATTTTCAATATCAACACCCATATGTTCACATAGCACAGCCATCTCGTTCATAAAAGAAATACGTGTTGCAAGCATTGCATTTGCCGCATACTTCGTCATTTCAGCATCTTTTACATTCATAAAATAAAGACGCTCCGGGCTACGCAAAATAGGTAGATATAAATCCAGCATGACACGCCTAGCATATTCAGATGACAAACCAATAATCACACGATCTGGTGACATAAAATCTTGAATCGCCGCACCTTCTCGCAGAAACTCAGGATTACTCACCACATCGAAGTTTAATGCAACACCACGTTGATTCAAAGCCTGCTGAATAATATTTCTGACTTGGTCTGCCATCCCAACAGGCACTGTGGATTTATCCACAATAATACAATCTTGTGTTAAGTAAGCACCAATATGCTGCGCAGCTTCTAAAACATATTTCGTATCAGCAGCACCGTCTTTATCACTCGGCGTGCCAACTGCAATAAAAATCAGTTGTGGTTGTGCAGATACAGCTGTTAGCGTTGTGGTAAAGTGCAGCCGACCCTGCTGCTTATTTGTGACGACCAAAGACTCCAATCCAGGCTCATAAATTGGCAAAATACCTTGATTTAAGTTATGAATTTTCTGTTCGTTTACATCCACACAAGTCACGTGATTACCTAACTCGGCAAAACAAGCACCGGTCACCAACCCTACATATCCCGCTCCGATTACTACAATATTCAACTGATACCTCTCTATTTCTTACTATCAAGCAGTTCAATAGGTCGCATATCCGGCGCGACCACAGTGGTAAAAATAATCACTTGATCACCATCCCGATTGCTAAATGTCTGCAAAGGATATAAATCCATTTCTGTTATTAAAAAACGCTCTTTGGTATTATCTTTCTCATCTCTCGATAAACGTAATGCAATGTATTGATAAGATTGCCAATGCGGAATCATATCTTCTATGTGATCGTATTCCTTAAATTTTATAAAAAGATCTTCTTTAAAGTGTTGCGAATAATACATAAGCTGATGGTCATTCGCATAGAGTGTTGCTTCTGGCGGAACGTTTTCAGCTAACCAATCTCCCGCTTGACGAATATACGTTTTGTCTCGACCAAAATCAAAAATACCACCCGCCGCTGACACACAAATACAGAAACTCACTATACTTGATAATATCCACTTTTTTTCCGATAGGGTGCGTTTTAATAGACGCTCTAGTGCAAATGGCACCCACAGCATGAGCGTGAGCGTTAATGCAATCATATAGCGCTTTGCTAAAAAAAGATGTTCAATAAAAAATACAAATGTCACAACCAAGTTCACGAGTGCATAGCCTATCACAACCATTTTAGCCTGAAACGAGCCTGGCAAGAGTCGTGATTGCAAAGCATATAAAAATAAAAAAGTATAGATGAGAGATAAATTCAAAGAGATATTTTGTAAATATAAAAACAACAAAACGCTCATCCACACCGCACCCGCATCTCGGATGGCTTCTACTGGCAGCACATGGTCAATCAGAGCATGCGTCACACTTTGATAACGATCAAGCACGGCTTGCCAACCCTCTCTCAGCTGCACAACCACATCTGATACCCGACCAAAAACGTGTAATGTCTGATCAGGATGGTAAGCTAACCAGCCTGCTATACCAGTGGAAATAAGAATCACAGGCAAGCACAGGATACCGATGTATTGTACGCGTCGAAGGATCGGCGTATTCACCTTGAATAACATCACAAAAGGAAGTGTTATTAAGAAAATAGCACCTTCGATACGGAATAAAGTCGCCAGCAGCAATGTGACACTCCAGGCTATCGCATGGCTCATTTTAGACTTCTGCATAAAATGCAGCAGAAAATAGATTGACATTAAATAAAAGGCCCAGTAGCCGTGATCTCGCACAATATACTGTCTCACATCGTTAAACTGATGGCACAGTAAGATCGTTGCTGCAGCGAGACACATCACACGTTTAGAGGCACCAAACATCTGCGTGATAGCGACAAAGGTCACAACGGTCATCGCGGTAAAAAACGCATCGATGGTATTTGCCGCCACCAAATAAGAAAGCGAGGTTATTTTTGAAACAGAAAAAATCAGTAAGGAATAGAACGGCCAAATAGCTTGACCACACAAGTGCATCATCGTAGACAAGCCCATGTTTGCAACAGCCGCGCTTGATAAATAGCAAATGGCATCCGGGTTAATCACAGTCACACGAACGCTCACCCAAAGAGACAATAACAAACTCAGCAAAGCAGATAGACCATAGATGCTAACATCTGCCTTTTTATCTTCTGTTAAACGGCTCCACCATTTCATGCAATCATTAACTCCAACGATCGTTTAAAATCATCGGCCAATTCAGGATGCTTGAGTGCATAGGCAACCGTTGCTTCTAAATATCCCAATTTACTACCACAATCGTAACGCTTACCTTCAAATTGATAAGCAAAGACTTGTTCTTCTTTTAATAAACTTGCAATGGCATCTGTTAACTGAATTTCTCCACCAGACCCACGATGCGTCTTTTCTAAGAGGGTAAATATTTTTGGTGTCAAGATATAGCGCCCGACTACACCTAAATGACTCGGCGCATCTGCAGGTTGTGGTTTCTCTACAATACCATGCAACCGCGCCAGCTTTTCTGATGACGCCACATCCACCACACCATATTTTGTCGTTTCTGCCGGTAATATTTTTTCTACAGCAATAATGCTTGATTGGTTTTCTTCAAACATGGCCATCATTTGTTTTAAACAAGAATGCTGCCCACCGTCAATTAAATCATCTGCCAATAACACAGCAAAAGGTTCTTGCATCACCAGTTGCTTAGCACACCACACCGCGTGCCCCAACCCCTGTGGAGATTGCTGACGAATATAAGCACAGGAAACCCCAGGTGGTAAAATTTGTTTCACAACATCCAATAATTGTTCTTTTCCACGGTTTTGCAGAAAAAACTCCAGCTCAAAGTTAGAGTCAAAGTGATCTTCAATTGCTCTTTTACTGCTGTTAGTGACAAAAATTAGTTCAGTAATACCTGCAGCTATTGCCTCCTCCACCGCATACTGAATCAGCGGTTTATCGACGATAGGAAGCATCTCTTTAGGATTTGCTTTAGTAGCAGGCAAAAAGCGCGTCCCTAAGCCCGCGACTGGGAAAATAGCCTTAGTAATTCTCATATTTTAGAACCATTGCCTTAACAAAAATAGTTGATGCAAATGGTAACACAGACCACCTGGAGTGCAAAATAACGTTTATAGGCGATCATCATATATCGTATCTTATTGAAAAATATAATAAAATATGCTATAGCAAATCACTTAACCAAACGGTATGATAAGGGATTTACGCAACTGCTGTTTGAGAACTTGTTTATGCGAAGAAACGTACTCATTCTGGGTCATAATGACGCCACGCAATTTATTGATATCTATAATCAATATGCACGGTTATTTGATCCAGCAAGTTACCACATTACAGTAGCTTATCTCACAGGCGCGCCAAACGAAAACACCCGAAATCGCACACTGGCAGATGAAGTGCTTTTTTTGAATATTCCTAAAAAAGATATCCGCTCTCTCAAAATAAAAGCCATCAAACAATTATTGTCTCTCACTAGACAAAAAAAATTCCATACCGTTATTTGTCATCGTTATAAACCGACTTATATCATGTTATGGGTTGCGCAGTTTTGTCGTATTCCGGCAATGGTTTTTGTGATGCATGAGCTGGGCACAATGGCTTCTTGCGGCAGACAAATTCTCATGACAGTGTTTGCGCGTCGCAATAGCAATATGTTATTCGCAGGCGTATCAAATGCCGTGCGGGATGATATGCGTAACAGCTTATGGGGCATTCCAAAAGACCGCATCATCACGCTGTATAATGTGATTGATATTACGATGATGGAACCTGCACTACAAAATAAACAAGCAGCGCGAAAAAAATTAGGATTACAGGAAGGTGATTTTGTGTTTGGCCAACTCGCAAGACTTGTACCGAATAAAGATCAAGAAAGTTTAATCCAAGCATTTGCGGAAATAAAAAAACGCTGCCCCACTGCAAAACTCATTATCCTTGGTGATGGCGCGCTTGAAAATAAACTCAGACAAATGGTTACCACCTTGCAGTTAGAAGATGCCGTTATTTTCACGGGTTATATCGATGCCGGATTTAGTTATATGAAAGCCTTCGATTGCTTTGTATTAAGTTCAACACAAGAGGCGTTTGGACGCGTATTACTCGAAGCAATGATTGCAAAAATTCCAATCATTGCGACACGCACACATGGCATCCCTGAAGTTGTAGGCAATGTTGCCCACTTAATACAACCCGGCAATATAAGCGAATTGGCAACAGTCATGGAAAAAATGTATCACCGCACCCCACTGGAACGCACTGATCTTGGCGAAATAGGATATCAACATGTCAGCGCGTGCTTTTCTATTCCGGCTTTCCAAAAAGCATTTTGGCAACTGCCACTATTTGAAAAAAATCATTACTTATGAAAATCGCTTACACAACAACTGCACCCGCTCACGATATACATCATTGGTCTGGTACACCATTTCATATGTCCCGCGCATTCGCAGCAAACGGTGTTGATGTGACTTATATCGATTCACTGAAACGAAAGTTACCACCGTTCTTCAAAGTAAAACAAACCTGGACAAAATGGGTTTGCAGGCAACGTATCAGCCCACGATTTAACGAAGTCAGCGCAAAATATTATTCCGAACAAGTGGCGCAAAAAATAGCGCACCTAAAATGTGATGCCATTGTTTCGCCGCTCATCAATCCTATCAGTCATTTAGACTGCGACATCCCTATTGTGCTCTGGACAGATGCATTGTATGCGGGGTTACTGGGTTTTTATGCACCGTTTTCTTATCATTCGGCTGAGACTATCGCGCAAGCTAACAAAATGACAGTAGCATGTTTATCACGTTGCAGCCTTGCGATTTTCTGCTCTGACTGGGCAGCAAATAGCGCCATTGAATTATACGGCGTTGATCGTCACAAAATACATGTTGTACCTTTTGGTGCAAATCTAGAAGACGCGCCCACCTTTGCAGACGTAAAGACTTTCATTCAGCACCGCGCAAGGAAAAAAATCAAACTCCTTTTCTTGGCAAAAAGCTGGGAGCGTAAAGGTGGCGATACTGTACTCGCTGTTGCAAAAGCATTATACGAAGCGGGGCACCCTGTTGAATTAACCATTACAGGTTACCTACCGCCACATCTACACCCTGTACCACCCTATGTCAAAATCACGGGGTTCCTTTCTAAACATGATCCTGCTGGCAAACAACAATTGCGACAACTGTTAGCAGATACACATTTTCTTTTTGTACCTTCACGCGCTGAAGCCTACGGTATCGTTTTTTGTGAGGCAAATGCTTTTGGTGTACCCTGTTTAACAACCTATACAGGCGGTATTGGCACGGTTGTAAAAGACCATATCAATGGCATGACGTTCAGTTTGCACGCACCCATTAACAGCTACTGCGACTACATTGTAAATGTTATGCAAAATTACCATGATTATGAATCACTTGCGCTTTCTTCCTATCAAACCTTTGCCACTCGCCTTAACTGGCAAACAGGAACAACACAAGTGAAAAAACTCATTCATTCGTTATCGTAGAACGCGGACTCTAAAACCGAGCCGCGACCGTGAGGGAGCGTGCACTGCCAGCCCTATCATTTGCTGAATAACGACGGATATGCTAAGTTAGACGATAGACATCATGATTTTTATGAGATTTTTTGAAAAAAATTTATTCTGATTGGCTAAAAATGAGCATATCTCGCACGATATCTGGAGCAGCAGGATAATGTACTTTAAAAACAGGCGCTTACGTGTTGATATTCTGGTTGTTTTCGCCTTATTGATTATCACCACTTGCACTAGCATTATTACTTATTCCTATATACAGAACAAAAAAATTATTCTCAAAATGGGCAGCACTGCTATTATCAGCGCAACCCAAGACGCAATGGAAAAATTCAATGATCACTTAAAACCAAGTCATATTATTCACCCTTCTTCCCTACTGATTGAAGACAATGTCCTCACACTCAAGCAGTCTGACAAATTAACGCATTACATGAATCTCATTTTAAAAACTTACCCACAGATCACCAGCGCTTACATCAGTGACACGACGGGCAATGTCATCATTGAGGATAATTTAGCACAAACATTGCATAAGCATGCCAACGGCACATCGATACCATTCACTAAGGTGCCTCCTCGCACACACTATATTTCACAATTTATTCAAGGAACTGATAAAAAAACCGTGTCTGTTGTTACTTTTAAAGATATTGACGGTAACATTTTAGGTAAAAAGAATATACCATTTGATCCCAAGGGTAGTAATCAGCCCTGGTTAAACAAAACGATCTTATCGGGCACTTCTCGACATATTGATATTTATCCGTTCCCTAATAAATCGGGTTATGGTATCACAATCTCAGACCCCATTGTCATTAACAACAAAGTCATTGGCATTATTGGCATTGATCTTGATATGCAACTCATCGAGAATTATCTTACCGAATACAAATTAAGCAAAAACAGTATTAGCCTTATTGTAGATAATAAAGGCAATATCATTATCTATGATGACCCACAAAATCCTAAAAAAGATTATACTTTACTTAAGATAAATCAAATTACAGATCCCGTTATAATGAAGGCATTTGCTCTTTATCAAAAAAAGAAATTGCCTTATTTTACTTTTACAGCAAAACACAAAGATTATGTTGGATTATTCATGCCTTATGCGTTGGATAAAGATAACTTATGGATTGTTGTGACCGTCCTACCTGTCGATGATATTTTGCGTGAAAGCAACATTGCCAATTATAATAATATGATATTATGCTCTTTATTAATTTTATTAAGCTTAATTTTTGTTTATTATTTTTCTCGAAAAATATCTGAACCCATTATGGAGCTAACCAATTACACAAAACACATATTACGCTTAGATTTTTCAGAACCACTTGATATCAAAACCAATATTTATGAAGTGATTATCCTCACCAAAGCATTTAACGCAACGCGCAGAGCACTCACTTCGTTTTCAAAGTATGTACCCAGAGCACTTGTTGTCAAACTGATACATTCAGGCCAAATTGCTGTGGTTGGTGGCGAGAAAAAACAAGTTAGTATTTTGTTTACTGATATCGAAAATTTCACGAATATTGCAGAAAAAATACCCGCCGAGGCATTAACGCAACAGTTATCAAATTATCTCGATGAAGTCACACAAATTATTCATCAAAATAATGGTAATGTTGATAAATATATTGGTGACTCTGTGATGGCATTTTGGGGTGCACCGTTTCCAGATGCCGAACAACAATATCACGCTTGTCTCACTGCGTTGAAATGCAAAGAACGCATTGATGCACTAAATGAAGCATGGAAATTATCAGGCGATCCTGTGTTTGTCACACGGTTTGGTATTCACACAGGAGAAGTGATTGTTGGCAACGTTGGCTCTTCCGATCGCTTGAACTATACGATATTAGGAGATGCTGTGAATTTCGCCTCCCGTTTAGAAGCAGCAAACAAAGTGTATGATACCAAAATCTTAGTTAGCGAAGCCATTTACACCATATGTAAAGATTTCTTTGAATTCAGAGAGCTCCCTTCTATCACAGTGAAGGGAAAATCCGATGTTGCAAAAGTGTATGAATTGATATCAGTCATTATGGGTTGATATACACATCATACTTTAATTAATATGATGTGTATATAACTTATTGATTATTAAATAATAATACAAATTATCACTTCTCATCTTCGCTCATTTTATGTAAAATACACATAGAGTTGTGTTTTTAATAAACTATATGATACAATAAGCTCATTAAATGAACAATCATAATAAATCAAGCGAGGAAAACACAAATGAGCGCATCCCGTAAAGGTTCACGCAAGGTTCATTTCTCTGCCACTCTTTTTGCTTGCTGTGAAATTCCCGCAAGAGGAGAGCGTATCCCAAAAGACGTAACTCAAATGGCAGTTGGCAAAAAACTCTCTGCGCTATCAGAAGGAAATGTTTTAAATAACGCATTAAAAAAACAACTTTGTCAATATATTGGGTTAATAGAAGTTACCAATGCTTATATTGGGATGAATAGAGAGTTGGAAACTCATCTCACGCTCCCTATCAGTGATATTTCAGAGACGCTCCTTTTAGAAATAGAAACCTCATCTCCTAAATCCAGCGAAGCCATCTCTAAAGCAATAAAGGATGTACAAGCCCATCTTTACAATGGCGCAGAAAATATTTTTCGAAGAACATTGCTCTCGCTATATAATCTTCTCAAAGAAGAAGAGGAACAAAAAAGTCCGACAGACGATCCTTACACACTTTTACGTAAGATATATAGCGAAATGCTCGATGCCTCTCCATTAATGAGCTCCGAAGATATTTCTATCAATACCATGTTTTTGATCAACATGGCACAGGTCATGAACATGCTCATGAAGCTAGAGAAAAAACAATATATACACACCAAACGAGATCGCTCGTCTTTCGCCAGCATACAAAGTGAGCTAAGCGCCATCCATAAATCACTAGAAAAAAATTCAGACAAACAGAAAACTTTACTTAAAATCACGAGGTCAATCCAAGAATTTATTTTACTGAAAAATATCGAAATTTTAGATGAGAAACTGTCTGTTTTAAAACAGAATTTATCAAATGCAACAGACAAAACCAGAGAATTGATAGAAAAATTAATTCAGCTCAGAGCAGATAAAGATGTAGAAAGCAGAGCAGGAGTGGGATTCTATCAAGAAATAAATTATCTATTAACTGCATTTAGAATGAGTACAGCAGCTGAACTCGTCTGTCAGTTAGAGGATCGCCATATGTCTGGATTAACAAGACTAAAAAAAGAGGGGTTAGCAACACCAGCAGTAGGCCACATTATTTTATTAGCAAATGAAATAATAGAAGAAATCGTACGTAATGACGCATCAGACTATAGCGGAGAAGGTCAGTATAGCGAGATATCAGACGAAGAGACGCTTTATTTTCCTGATGACGAAGATGTTTCCGCTTACACAGCAGTGGCAGCACCTTAGCAACAACACGCCGAGGGAATAACATCAGCCTGGAACGCTGGACTGTGCGTTACGCGCTTACTTGCCTGTAAATGCGTTCACTTTTGATCATAAATTAATCAATTTAGCCATTATTCTAAAGAATGTATTAAAATGTATTAAATCAATTAATACATTTTAATACATTGCATAACTGAATGATTGTACATATAATAGTTCCTACTCTGTTAAGAGATTTTTAGGATATCTATGATAAATAATTGGCATTTTGCAAGGCCAGAACTCGCTAATAACTATATCAATTTGTTTGAGATTGGTTTGACGTCTGCGAAATGCCTGTTTGCCAGACGCCGGATGGGTAAAACCGAGTTCCTGAAACAAGATCTTATTCCTGCCGCAAAAAAAGCTGGGTATATTGTTGTTTATTCAAATCTATGGGAATTAGAAATCAACCCTGCAATTGCACTGGTATCCGAAATTTACAAAGCAGTTGAGCCAAAGGGATTCAATAAAATATGGGCTAATCTCTCTCGCCCGGTAAACAAAATAAAAGCTTCCGGTAAAATTGCTGGTATTGCGGAAGGAGCGATAGAAGCTGATCTCAATGATACGAAAAAATTGTCGGGCACCCTACTGATGGAAGCAATGAATGCTTTTGACAAAACAAAAAGCAAGATGATACTGCTTATTGATGAGGCACAGGTACTAGCATATGAAGAAAATGCTCATTTTGCCCACGCCCTAAGAGCAGCATTAGATATTAGAAAGGAAAGAATAAAAGTGATATTTGCCGGTAGCTCTGAAACAACGTTAAGAAGAATGTTTGGTGTCGCCTCTGAGCCTTTTTATAATTGGGCGCCTATAGAACCATTCGAATTGCTTGGTGTCGCGTTTGTGCAGGCTATGGTAGAAAAAGTTAACAAGATATCAAAATTTCCTTTAGAAATTGATAAAGCAATTGAGGCGTTCACAAAACTGAAGCATACACCAGAATTTTTCCGCAGATATGTTGAATCATATCTCACTAACCCAGAAAAAGGATCCGGTGCTATCTTACACGCTACTATGAGTAGCGTATTTAGTGACGAAAACTTTAAACAGCAATGGGAAGCACTACTCCCAGCAGATCAAATCATATTATCGATGATCTCTCATGGCGTTACTGACTTGCATAGCAAATCAGCGGTACAAAAATTAGGAGAGGCACTGGGGATTGGTGATAATGTTGATAGGAACACGACGCAAAACGCGTTGCGTCGACTGTCCAACAAAAATTTAATTACTAAAATTGAGTTTGGAAAGTACCAGTTTGAAGACGAAGGCTTTGCTGATTGGGTGAAACATCTTACTTAATTAAAAAATTCGCGAGGCATAGCAATACAATATAGCATATTCTCCGCATGATGTGCGGAGAATAAATCGTGACAGCCGTTATCGTTATATAGCGCATCTCACGCACCTACGGTGCTTGAAAACGTGGGTGAATTGTCGCTTTACCCCAGGCTGCGCGCTATCGCGCTTACCTGGGGCTGTAAAGCTTTCGGTCGTAAACGACCTGATTGCGTTGTTGTTCTATGAAGTCAACCCAAAATTAATTTAATGAGGGGTTGCAATTCAACACAGTATCTATAAAGCTTTCGGTCGTAAACGACCTGATTGCGCTGTTGTTTATGCGATTAACCCAAAATGAATTTAATTGAGGTTAATCACATAGAATTGCGACGCAGCCAGGCCGTTTACGGCCGCAAGTTTTACAGCCCCGGCTGAGGATTGCGAAGCGAAGCGTAGCAATCCGAAGGCCGGGGTAGTAGCAATCCGAAGGCCGGGGTAGTAGCAATCCGAAGGCCGGGGTAATGGAAATCCATCCATGTTTTTAAGTACCGTAGGTACGTGAGCGATTTTAAGATAGCTTCTCAGATGCGGATCGGTTTTAAAGTCCATGATCTCACCGCGAGGAGTATAACACAAAGGAAGTGCGGAGATCCGCGTTATGCTCAATAAGCATTCCGGCTAATAAAACCTCTCCAGCATGTCATTAAAATAATTTTTAAATCAAAACGCAGGGACCAGTTGTTAATATAATACAAATCATACTCTACACGCTTCTGCATTTTATCCAGCGTTTTTGTTTCACCGCGCCAACCATTGACTTGCGCCCAACCCGTAATACCAGGTTTCACGCAGTGACGTTGCATATAAGTATGCACCGTATCCTTATAATACTCATTATGCGCCAACGCATGTGGCCTAGGCCCCACAATAGACATGCGACCTTGCAAGACATTAATAAACTGCGGCAATTCATCTAAACTTGTTCTGCGTAAAAAACGACCTAACGGCGTCACACGCTTATCATCCAGCGTGGCTTGCGTGACGGCACCTTCATCCTCAATATGCTCATACATGGTGCGAAATTTATAAACCTTAATCACACAGCCATCCCAACCTAATCTCTCTTGCTTAAAAAAAACAGAACCACGCGATTGCAATTTTACCAACACCGTTATCAGCAAAAATAACGGGCTGATCAATACTAAAATCAATGCAGCCAACAAACGATCTTCAATCGCCTTTACAACACGATTCACCCCTTGCATTGGCGTCGACCGAATATTGAGAACCGGAAATCCAGCAATATCTGTGATAGAATGACTCATTAAATCTAACCCAAAAATATCTAGCACAAAACGCGTCGTAATCATGTGGTGACGGAGTATATGCAAAATCTCCTTCATACGCGCTTCCGCTCTGAGTGGCAAAGCAAGCCAAATTTCATCAATCGCATGTTCACTTAAATAAACATCAAGCGCTTCAGGTGTCTGTATCACAGGAATACCATTAATAGAGGCTGGTTTTTTCTCTGCATCGTCATCAATCAGACTCATCACGCGAAATCCCGTCCAAAGCGCATGCTGTATCGTATTCGCTATTTTAATACCTAATTCACCAGCACCCAATATCACCACCCGACGCTCATTCAACCCGCGCGTACGCATAAAAGTCAGGAAACAGAGAACCCCGTAACGATATAAAACAATAAACAGAACGGTAAACATCATCCACATGGCAAACCAAACACGCGAATATATTTCTCCTGATTTCGTAAAGAAAGCAACACCTGCCAATAAAATGGCCAAAATCGCAATTGCCTTCATTAAACGTGAAAAGTGGCTCGAGAACGTCTTTCCCCGGAGAGAAGCATAAATATTGAAAGAAGAAAAGACGAATACGGTGAGCACCATCCCTATGAAAATCGCTTTCAGATAAGCCGGGTCTATTGCAAGTGTTGTGAAATGCGAGAAGTGCGTTAAAAAGCCAAGCGTTGAAAATTTGAGAACATAAGCTAACCAACCCGCAAAAAAAACAACGCACATGTCCGCTAAACGAATCATCAGCGAAATCGCACGAAAATGTTCCTTTAATAATCCTTTAGGCAGCATATTAAGTATGTTATCCTGATTCACTATTCTTATATCTAAATATATAGGTTAATAATGAGAACTGCTATTGTTTGCGATTGGTTAGTCACCATAGGCGGTGCAGAAAAATTCCTGGGACATCTTCTCAGCTGTTACCCAGATGCTGATCTGTTTGCAGTCATTGACTTCATCCCACCCAATCAGCGCGCCTTCCTCTTAGAAAAACCCATCCAAACAACTTTCTTGCAGAAATTCCCTCTGGCTAAGAGACACTATCGGCGTCTACTCCCTCTTATGCCTTTAGCCATTGAGCAACTTGATCTATCAGGCTATGACCTCATCCTTTCCAGCTCGCATGCTGTTGCCAAAGGCGTGCTAACAGGCCCGGATCAATGCCACATCAGCTATGTACACTCCCCCATGCGCTATGCCTGGGACCTACAACATCAGTACCTGCGCGAAACAGGGCTCGATAAAAAACAATCCGGCTATATCGCTCGTTACCTTTTACATAAATTACGCTTGTGGGACTGCCGTAGCGCACAAGGCGTAGATCATTTCGCTGCCAATTCAAATTTCATTGCCAGACGTATTCTAAAAACTTATAGGCGAGACGCAACTGTTATTTATCCGCCTATTGAAATTGATCGCTTTACACCACAACTTAGCAAAGAGGATTTTTATCTCACTGCTTCACGCTTAGTGCCCTACAAGAAGATCGATCTCATTGTAGAAAGCTTCCAGCATCTTCCTGATAAAAAGCTTGTAGTCATCGGAGATGGACCAGATATGAGAAAAATTAAGAGCAAAGCAGGGAAAAATGTAGAAATTTTGGGTTATCAATCACAGGATACGCTCATTCATTATCTTAAAAATGCAAAGGCATTTATTTTTGCGGCCGAAGAGGATTTTGGTTTAATGCCAGTAGAAGCACAAGCCTGTGGCACACCTGTTATTGCTTTCGGCAAAGGTGGCGCATGCGAAACTGTGATAAATATCGATCATAAAAATCCAACTGGCGTCTTTTTTAATCAACAGACGGTAAAAGCAATTTGTGAATCCATTACTGCTTTTGAAAATAATATCTCACGATACCATCCTGATCACTGCGTGCAGAACGCAAAACGCTTTAGTCCAGACAAATTTCGTCATACTTTCATGCGCTTTGTTGATGAGTCACTTCATGCGTGCTATTCTCCCTCCGAAGGACTGCCACAATAAGGTCGAACATATTTTTTATGATTATTGAAACAGAGGCAACATTCTCTCAACCACTTTATTCTGATGAACGAGAAACATCAGAGCAGAATGAGATCGTTTTTCATCAAAAAAGTCAAAAAATGCTTGCCTGGGAAGACATTCGGGATGGGTTATTGCGTTGGCGTATTTGGTTGCTCCTCTCTTACCAAGACATCAGGCTACGTTACCAACGTTCCACCCTGGGTCCATTCTGGATCACACTCAGCATGGCAATTACCGTATATTCCATGGGATACCTTTACAGTCATCTATTTAAAATGAACATGCATGATTATTTTCCCTATCTGGTTGCGGGTATGCTAGGGTGGTCTTTGGTTTCAACAACAGCCACAGAGCTTGTTGAAACTTTCACGCAGTCCAGTGAATTGATTCGGCAAATTAAGCTACCTTATACCCTTTATATACACAAAGTCATCATGCGCAATTTTATTATTTTCTTCCACAATATCCTGGTGATAGTTCCCATATTGATTCTTTTTCGTGGCACCTCAGCCTGGAACATACATTTACTGTTATTACTGCCTGGGTTACTGCTTATCTATGCTAACGCTTTCTGTTATGGTATTGTTTTATCAATGATTGGTGCACGTTACAGAGATATCTCTCAAGTTATCAAGAGCCTCATTCAAATTGCATTTTTTCTTACGCCAGTCATGTGGATACCCGATATTTTACCTCCTGACAAACGCTTTTTTGCCCTCATCAACCCCGTTTATGCGCTTATCGAAATGGTTCGCGCCCCTATGCTCGGCAATCTGCCCACCGCTTCTAACGTGGCCATGAGCTTACTCGCAACACTCGTTGGGATTGCATTGAGTTATTACTTATTTACCCGTCGACGTGCACGCATCATTTATTGGATATAATATGGCACAAATTAATTTACGTTCTGTTTCTGTTGAGTTTCCCATTTATAATCTAAGTGGCCGCTCCTTTAAAAAAGCAGTACTGCACCGCACAACAGGTGGTACCATTTCTCGCGATGCTCAAGAAAAAGTCATTATCAAAGCACTCAATGACATCAGCATTGATTTTCACCACGGCGAGCGCATTGGCCTCATCGGGCACAATGGCTCTGGGAAAAGCACGCTACTGAGATTGCTTGCTAAAATTTACGAGCCCAATACTGGACAGTTACATATTGAAGGACAGATCTCTCCCCTGCTCGATATTTCTTTAGGCGTGGAAGCAGAACTCACAGGATATGAAAATATCTACTCACGGGGCATCTTGCTCGGTTTGTCTCGCAAACAAATCAAAAATCAAATGCATGAGATTGCAGAACTGACCTGTCTAGGGGATTACCTATCCATGCCAGTACGCACTTATTCTGCTGGCATGAAAATCCGTCTTGCTTTTGCTGTTTCAACAAGCATTAAACCGGATATTTTATTGATTGATGAGGTTTTTGGTGCAGGCGATGCAGACTTCATGGAGAAGGCAAAAAATCGGATGGTATCACTGCTTGATCAATCGAGCATTGTTATTATGGCAACACATTCTGATGACTTAATTACTGAATTTTGCACTAAAGCATTAATCATGGATGCCGGACGCATAAAATATTTTGGTTCAACAGAAGAAGCTTTATCTATTTATCACGGAAAAACATTATCAACCTAAGTATTGATAGTTTTATTAAAAGGAAGTTTAGCAATGATTATTAGCCGTACGCCTTATCGTATTTCATTCGTTGGCGGTGGAACAGATTATCATACTT
Source organism: Gammaproteobacteria bacterium (assembly GCA_035536095.1). Taxonomy (GTDB): domain Bacteria; phylum Pseudomonadota; class Gammaproteobacteria; order DSM-16500; family DSM-16500; genus Aquicella. Next base: position 60,127 of record DATLOT010000018.1, read on the forward strand.
GGTACCAAAAACACGGCGCAGCCGTGCTCTCTACAACAATTAATCAATATTGCTACTTACAATGTCGTATGTTAGCACCTTTTTTTAAGCATAAATCCCGTATTGTCTGGTCTAGAGTTGAAGAGGTATTAGAACACCAAGAAATCCAACATCCTGCCGTGCGGGCTATTCTAGACTATTTGCATATCAATCAAGGCGTTGAGATACACCATCAAGGCGACTTGCCTGCTCGCTCTGGCTTGGGTTCCAGCTCTGCATTTTCTGTTGGCCTATTACACACAATGTATGCGTTACGTGGCATGATGTCTAGCAAACGTGAATTGGCATGTGAAGCCATTCACATCGAACGTGATATTTTAAAAGAAAATGTGGGCGTACAAGATCAAATTGCAACCGCTTATGGTGGCTTAAATAAAATTATTATTCATCCTGATGGAGATTTTGAAGTGATTCCTTTGGTTTTACCACAGGGACGCGTACACCAATTAAAAGAGCATCTCCTGTTATTTTTTACTGGCGTTTCACGTACTGCATCTGATATTGCAGCAGACAAAATCAGATCCATCCCGCACAAACAACACGAACTCAGCCAAATGCGCGCCATGGTTGATCAGGCTGAAAAAATCCTTTGCTCTGGAGAAGACATTATTCATTTTGGTGAATTATTACATGAAGCTTGGCTATTGAAGCGTCAGCTTAGCACAAAAATTTCGCCCTCTTTTATTGATGAATTATATACAAGAGCGCAACTTGCTGGCGCAATTGGCGGCAAGCTATTAGGTGCAGGCGGTGGTGGGTTTATGCTGTTTTTTGTACCACCTGAGAAAAAACTGCAGGTATGTGAAGCATTAAAAGATGTGTTGCTCGTTCCTTTTGATTTTGAATCGAGCGGATCCCAGATTATCTTTTATGATCATCTCAACAATAGTCAAATGACCAGAACGCGCAATGACTACAATGACTTACTGAATGCATCTCTTGAAGAAACAAAACCGCTACAAAAAAAACGACTCAATCGACTATTAACGGTAACAGAGAAAATAACGGAGGAAGCTGTATGAGTGATCAACAAATTTTACTGGATCGTATTAAATCAGATATTAAAGCATACTGCAATAACGCATACGATTATCGATTTAACAAAAACAAACCCGCTGTGCGTTTACAAGAACCCACAACAGATGCTGAAGAAATCTTTGCAGCCATGGAAACCATGCTCTCAACCTTTACAACGATGGGTAAAAAAGTACGTGCTTTTGAAGAGCAATATGCCGCTTATGCGGGGACACGTTACGGCGTGATGTCTAACTCAGGTTCTTCTTCGAATTTACTCTCTGTTGCGGCCTTAGCGAATCCTTTCACACCTGATTATCTTAAGCCAGGCGATGAAGTGATTGTGCCTGCTTTATCTTGGTCTACAACGATTTGGCCACTCATTCAACATCAATTAATACCTGTATTAGTCGATTGCGATTTAAATACTTATAATCTTGATTTGAATAAATTAGAGAAAGCAATTGGTCCTAAAACACGTGCCATTAAACTCGTACATGTTTACGGCAATCCTTGCAACATGGATGGTATCTTATCCCTTGCTAAAAAACATAACTTGTTTGTGATCGAAGATTGTTGTGAGGCAATGGGTGCACAATATGATGGCAAAGCAGTCGGCAGCATGGGTCATATTGGCAACTTAAGCTTCTTTTTCTCGCATCATATCACAACATTAGAAGGCGGCATTTCCATTTCCAATGATTTCGATCTAACTGAAACCATGCGGATTCTACGCGCACATGGCTGGTCTAGAGAAGCCGATGAGCATCAAAAATACGTTAACATGTATCCTGATATTGACCCCAGATTCATTTTTATTAATGTGGGTTACAATTTACGACCCACAGAAGTTAATGCGGCAATGGGTCAGCTCCAATTACCAAAATTAGATACTTTTGTAGAAAATAGACGTAAAACAGCAAATTACTTTCTTAAATCACTTGCAAAACATAGTGATTTCTTTAGATTCCAGCAAGAAGAACCAAAGGGTAAACATGTTTGGTTTGGTTTTCCGCTTATTCTTAAAGAAAACGCGCCTTTTACAGTGAAACAACTAGCAAGCTACATGCAATCGCAAGGCATTGAAACACGCCCTATTATTGCTGGCAATATGGCTCGTCATCCTGCCTTCAACATGTTTGAACACCGTATTGGTGGCGATTTATCATCTGCAGATACCGTGATGAAGCGCGGTCTTGCTTTTGCTTGTCACCATGCTGTTGATGAGCAAGCACAGGCTTATGTTGTCAATACCATTGATCGTTTTATCACAGAACATACGAGTCACGCATGTCGTCAAGAAAAGGAAGCAGCATTATGATAAAAAAGAAAGTCCTTATTTGTGGTGCAACTGGCTTTATTGGTCGCAACCTAACAGAACAACTTAGCCAGCGTGAGGATTTAGAGGTACATGCTGTACGATATCATCGCCCCGAATACCACTGTCCCGGCGTGATCTGGCACCAAGCTGACTTACGTAAACCAGAAGATGTTGAACGCGTTATTGAAGGAATGGACGTGTTGATTCAAGCAGCAGCGACAACATCTGGCGCCAAGGATATTGTTTCACGTCCTTATATTCACGTGACAGATAATGCCGTGATGAATGCTTATCTGTTCCGTGCTGCGTTTGAACATAAAGTAAAACATGTTGTTTTCTTTAGCTGCACAGTGATGTACCAGTCTAGCGATCAAGCGCTACTGGAATCTGATTTTGATGCAAATAAGCCATTACATGCTCGTTATTTTGGCGTGGGTAATACAAAAATTTATACTGAAAAAATGTGTGAGTTCTATGCGAGCATCTCTGATACCAAATTCACCGCTATCCGACATTCCAATGTTTACGGCGCACACGATAAATTTGATTTAGAGCGCAGTCACGTTTTCGGCGCAACCATTACGAAAGTCATGGCAGCCGAAGATAAGGTGATTGTGTGGGGCACAGGCGAAGAAGAACGCGATTTAATTTATGTTGATGACTTAGTCGAGTTTGTTGAATTGGCTGTTAACAAGCAAACGGAAAAATACAGGTTATACAATTGCGGTTTAGGCCAAGCAATCCCTATTAAAACACTGGTAGAAAAAATTGTTGGTTATTCTGGTAAATCACTCCAAATCGAGCATGATTTATCGCAACCCACCATTAAAACAAGTTTATTTTTGGACTGCACATTAGCAAAAACCGAACTAGGCTGGGCGCCACGCACCGATTTAGATAGTGGCATACAGAAAACCCTTACTTGGTGGAGAGCCAACATAGGAGATGTCAAAGCTGTCGCATAAAATGAGACAGAAGAATAATACTGTAACGATTCATCTCTAAAGCCAAACTTCGCATGTCTTCTCCCTCAGGGGGCTTTGTTGAATAAATCGGAGATAGCGTAACCGAGCCGCGACCGTGAGGGAGCGTCACAAATAGCGTAACCGAGCCGCGACCGTGAGGGAGCGTCACATGAATCTGATACAAGATAGTGTATAACAATGCAATATTTATAGCCTTAGAAGGCAATCTAATATCATGAAGTAAGAAATTTCAGCTAAAACTTATAATACAGTGACGCTCCCTCACGGTCGCGGCTCGGTAACGTCATTTCCGATTTATTCAACAAAGCCCCCTCCAGGAGAAGATGCCCGACAAGGCAGATGAGGGGATGCCAAACATTATGGGTTTATATATAACATGTTGATTATTAATTGATAATCATTTAAAATGATTGTTTTTTTGAAAAATCGATCAATTTGGGTTATACTGGTAATATCAGCTAAAGATAGGTTAGTGAAATGACAATCTCATACCCAGAACAAGAAAATACACCTAAATCCTCTACTCTTTCAAGAAGCGACGCGACATGGAACCCAAGTATCGCAGGGCAAGCCGTCGCAGAAGGACTCTACTACTTACAAAACAGGCTGGGGTGGTCTGGCACCAGAATTGCACATACACTCCACCTGCCGGCGAATACAATGAATACGTGGCTGAAGAAAGGCAGCGTACCAATTACCAGCACTCAGCTTCAACCCGATATACAGGCTATTATCCATTTGCTTGCAATACATCGCAGCTTAGAAGCAATGTTTGAAAATCCAGCACATCAACAGGCATGGTTATCTACTTTTCATCCTGAATTGAAAGTTGTGCCAGAAAAATTGATGGCTGAATCAATTGATGGATTAATTTTTGTGAGACAATACTTAGATTATGTCAGAGGTCGCGGTGCATGATTGAAGTCATTCGCATCGTAGAACATCAAGCAAGTTTATCCAGTTATCGCGCAACGCAAAATGAAGAGCGCGCTATTACGCTTGAGTTAGTGATAGAATCGACAAAAGCAAGAGATCAATATATAGAATGGCATCCTCTCATTTCAACACCATTTCGATATTCACCACCACATCCAGAAGCGCGCTTTCGTCCGCCTTATGGAAAAAATGTATTTTATGGCTCTTTAGCAAAAGAAACTGCTTTTTATGAATATGCTTTTCATTTTATGAAACAGCGTGTACATTTAGATATCGTAAGTGAAACAGGGACTCGTACTATTTTTTCTGTTGATGCTGATGATCGATTTGCTTTTGATCTTAGTCAAGATAGGCAGATCGAGAATATTATAGATAAAGATGACTACACTGCCTCGCATCAATTTATTAAAAATCATCCAGACATTTCTTTTATTTTATATCCTTCCTGTCGTGACCCCGAATCCAGAAACAATGCTGCCATCCTCAATATTCATCATCTTAAGCAGAATCTCAAGTGGGAATCATCTATTAAATTTTTTTACGATAATCAAAAGAAAGAGATAAAGTGGTTTTAGCGCTCCACAATACTCAATTCCATTTTATCCATAAAATCTTTCAATGATTTTTTCAAATCAAATCCGTTTACATTAATTTCCAGGGCATCGTCTGAATCCCGACTAAAAATCGGAACCTGTATGTATACTTTGTTCGAAACATTATCTAAAACACTTTCAGGTACCATTGAAAATGTATTATCGCCCGTTATATTTTGGGTGTTAACGGAAATATCATCTCCTAATAAAATTAATGTACCAGTGCCTATTTTTGTAATACTACCCACTCCGCTGATATTACCGCTCACGGTCATCACGCTGCTGCCTGGTACGCCAACACCAACATTACCATTTATAATAATATCACCTGGTATCAACGTAACGCCATTTCCCACTAATGCACCAAGAGAACCAACACCTTCACCACTTAATGTTAGCAACTCACTACTCAATGCAAGATTATCAACAGAGAGTGTTGCATTTGCCGCAACAACAGTACCCTCACTTATTGAGCCTAATCCGTCTGCATTTTTAACATCAATGGTACCAGCATTAATATAAGTTTTTCCCGTGTAAGTGTTACTACCAGATAAAATTAGCATTCCATTTCCTATTTTTGTTAGATCACCTATACCACTCACAATACCACTCAGTGTTAATTCGCTGGCATTGTTAATGTTGACGGTACTATTATTCAGTATGTTAATGTTACCAGAGAAAGATGATGTGCCTGTTGTTATCAATGCGCCATTATTACTGACACCATTCCCAGATAATGTTAGTTCTTCATTGTTAATATTCACGTTGTTTATATCAAGTGTTGCACCAGAGGATACAACGGTTCCACCAGAGGCATCCCCCAGTCCGCTCGCATTAGCGATACTTATTGTGCCTCCATTAATAGTAGTTAGTCCTGTATAATTGCTAGCTACATTTAACAGCAATACACCACTGCCATCTTTGGTGAGGGCGCCAGAAGTGCTGGTATTGATGCCTGTTGTGCTAATGGTCGTATTACCGCTACCGCCTATTATCAGAGCCTGCCCTGTACCCACAATACCGCCTGTTAGCGTTAAAGTATTTGCATCACTATTGATTCTAGTGCTACCTGCCAGGGTAATTACACCAGATAGGGTGTTATTTCCGCTAATATTTCTCAATGCGCCTGTGCTAAAAATACCTGTACCTGTGATATTAAGTGCCTCGGCGATTGTAACACCACCACCAATATGCAATGCCGCATTATTTGCGATAATTGTGTTACCAACCGTATCGCCTAAGCTGTTATTATTCGTTGCATAAATGGCACCAGCACTAATATTTGTGACACCGCTGTAAGTATTGGCACCAGATAGTGTTAATACAGCGCTACCTGCTTTTGTGAGTCCACCACTACCGCTAATCACACCCGCATAGGTTCCATTTACGCTTTGTGTCACTGTTAATAAAGCACCTGCACCAAGGGTGATATTACCACCTGTTGTGCCACCACCTGTTAAATTAGCAATGGTTTCATTAAAACCATTTAAATCAAATACCGCGCTTGCGACATCAGCAAGCACTACATCACTGTTATTTGCAATACGATCCGATGCACCGAGCCTTAGCGTACCTGCATTAATGGTGGTTGCGCCGGTATAGTTATTTGTAGCGTTTAGAAGCAATACACCGCTGCCATCTTTAGTCAGTGTACCTGCTGTACTGGTATTAATACCTGCTGTACTAATGGTCGTATTGCCACTACCGCCTATTGTCAGAGCTTGTCCTGTACCCACAATACCGCCTGTGAGGGTTAAGGTATTTGCATCACTGTTGATTCGACTGCTACCCGCTAGGGTAATTGCACCGGATAGCGTGTTATTACCAGAAATACTTCTGATTGCTCCGGCACTCGATAAGCCTGTGCCTGTGATATTAAGGGCTTCAGCTATTGTCACCCCACCAGCAATATGCAATGCCGCATTATTTGCGATAATTGTGTTACCAACCGTATCACCTAAGCTATTATTATTCGTTGCATAAATGGCACCAGCACTAATATTTGTGACACCGCTGTAAGTATTGGCACCAGATAGTGTTAATACAGCGCTGCCTGCCTTTGTGAATCCACCACTGCCGCTAATCACACCCGCATAAGTACCGTCCAGACTTTGGGTAGCGATTAGAGTACCTGCACCAAGGGTGATATTACCACCTGTTGTGCCACCACCTGTTAAATTAGCAATGGTTTCATTAAAACCATTTAAATCAAATACCGCGCTTGCGACATCAGCAAGCACTACATCACTGCTATCTGCAATACGATCAGATGCACCGAGTCTTAATGTACCTGCATTAATGGTGGTTGCGCCGGTATAGTTATTAGTAGCATTTAGTAATAAAACGCCTGAGCCGTCTTTGGTAAGAGTTCCTGCTGTGCTGGTATTAATACCTGTCGTGCTGATCGTGGTATTACCACTCCCACCTATTGTTAAAGCTTGTCCTGTACCCACAATACCGCCTGTGAGGGTTAAGGTATTTGCATCACTGTTGATTCGACTGCTACCCGCTAGGGTAATTGCACCAGATAGGGTGTTATTACCAGAGATACTTCTAACTGCTCCGGCACTCGATAGCCCTGTGCCTGTGATATTAAGGGCTTCAGCTATTGTCACCCCACCAGCAATATGCAATGCCGCATTATTTGCGATAATTGTGTTACCAACCGTATCGCCTAAGCTGTTATTATTCGTTGCATAAATCGCACCGGCATTAATATTGGTAACACCGCTATAAGTGTTAGTACCAGATAGGGTTAAAATAGCAGTACCTGCTTTTGTGAACCCACCACTGCCGCTAATCACACCCGCATAGGTTCCGTCTAAGCTTTGTGTAGCCGTTAGAGTACCTGCACCGAGGGTAATATTACCACCTGTTGAACCACCACCTGTTAAATTAGCAATGGTTTCATTAAAACCATTTAAATCAAATACCGCACTTGCGACATCAGCAAGAGTTAGATCACTGCTATCTGCAATACGATCAGATGCACCGAGTCTTAGCGTACCTGCGTTAATGCTGGTTGCGCCGGTATAGTTATTAGTAGCATTTAGTAATAAAACGCCTGAGCCGTCTTTGGTAAGAGTTCCTGCTGTGCTGGTATTAATACCTGTTGTACTAATGGTGGTATTGCCACTCCCACCTATTGTTAGAGCTTGTCCGATACCTGTGATACCGCCTGTTAGAGTTAGCGTATTTGCATCACTGTTGATTCGACTACTACCCGCTAAGGTAATTGCACCGGATAGGGTATTATTTCCGCTAATACTTCTGATTGCTCCGGCACTCGATAAGCCTGTGCCTGTGATATTTAAGGCTTCAGCGATTGTGATCCCACCGCCCACATGCAATGCCGCATTATTTGCGATAATTGTGTTACCAACCGTATCGCCTAAGCTGTTATTATTCGTTGCATAAATCGCGCCGGCATTAATATTGGTAACACCGCTATAAGTGTTAGTACCAGATAGGGTTAAAATAGCAGTACCTGCCTTTGTGAATCCACCGCTGCCGCTAATCACACCCGCATAGGTTCCATCTACGCTTTGTGTCACTGTTAATAAA
>DATLOT010000019.1:0-25073 GCA_035536095.1 Gammaproteobacteria bacterium
AGGCCGGGGTAATGACAATCCACCTATGTTTTAAGCACCGTAGGTGCGTGAGCGATCTTAGTTAGTTCTTCAGATTCAGAATACTTGTGAATGAGGGGTTGCAATTCAACACAGTATCTGCGCGCTCCGCGCTTACCCGGGACTATAAAGCTTTCGGTCATAAACAGCCTGGCTATGTTGTCATTCTACGTGACACACGTAGCACTTGTGCACATTACAAAATCCACTCTCTAGGTACAAGGAATTTTTCGTAAAGCGCTGCTTCCGGTGTACCAGGCGTGGGTGAAAAATCATAGACCCAAGACACCATGGGCGGCAAAGACATTAAAATAGATTCTGTTCTCCCGCCAGATTGCAACCCAAACAACGTGCCGCGATCGTATAACAAATTATATTCCACATAGCGCCCACGCCTATACAATTGAAAATCACGTTCACGTTGCGTGTAAGCCATCGTTTTACGCCTCTGCAATAAAGGCTGGTAGGCGTTGATATAATGATCGCCAATGCTTTTCATAAAGGCAAAACAACGATCAAAACCCCATTCATGCAAATCATCGTAAAAAAGACCACCAATACCACGCGGTTCCTGACGATGCTTTAAAAAAAAGTAATCATCACATTCTTTTTTAAGTTTCATATACAGCGTTTTATCAAAAGGATCGCAAGCATTTTTAGCCATTTGGTGCCAGTGTATGCAGTCTTCTACAAAACCATAATAAGGTGTTAAATCAAAACCACCACCAAACCACCACAGCGTTGGCTCTCCCGCTTTCTCCGTCGCAATAAAGCGCACATTGAGATGGGAAGTTGGCGCAAAGGGATTCAAAGGATGTGTGACCACAGAAACGCCCAGCGCCTGAAAACTACGACCAGCAAGCGCTGGACGGCGTACAGATGCAGCTGCTGGCAAAGTCTTTCCATACACATGTGAGAAATTCACACCCGCTCTTTCAATGACCTCACCTTCCGCCATCACGCGCGTTAACCCACCACCACCATCTCCATGAGACCAGGAATCTTCTCGAAAAGAAGCGCGGCCATCTTCCAAAACTAACATCTGACAAATACGATTCTGTAAATCTAGCAAATAAGTTTTGATGAGCGCAATATCACGTTGTATATCCATTAGTTACTCGCTACCTTCTGTGATAAAACAGAAATCATACCCATTGCAACAATACTCAATAGTGTAATTGTTAATGCGCGACTGGTAGATCCATCCCAAACAAGCAGACTCGCATTATGATCCAAAGAGGACGGCAAAATAAAAGGAAACATACTCACACCAACAGTTGCAAGCACAGATGCTAAACTCAAACTGCTACAGTACAAGGCAAAGCGGCTCGTGCCTATATTTGATGTTATCAAAGCAAATAAAGCACCCATTAATCCTAATCCTGGCACCAAGAATAGCACAGGGTATAATTCATAATTATGCATCCATCCACCTAACACAGGAAATATTTCTCTCTGCAAGGGATTCATCTCATTTGAAAATATATATCCTATTAAATCAAACTTCACCCACAAACCTGCTGAGGCAAAAAGACATATCATAAGAAAAGCAGACATCCTCACAACGAATAATGCTCGCGCGCGCACAGGATGAATTGTTTTAACCGCCAAATATAAACCGCCTTGCATTAAAAGCGCAGCAATGCTAATACCTATACACCAATAAGTAAAAGGAGAAAACAAACCCATCCATTCATGCAATGAACGCAACCCCTGCCCGCCTACCAGATAAGAAGCCCCCATTAGCATTTGCGCTACTAAAATGCCGAACAATATTGCTAGCGCCCAAGCGTTGATAGAAAACACAATATCCCAACAACGATGTAAATACCATTTTGGTAAATAACTCGCTAAAAATCCACGACGAGCAAGGTTGACAGGACGCGATATACTGAATAATAACAATATTGTCACGATCAATAACTGAAATTCAAAAAAGAGAGGAGAAAAAAAAGAACGCCACACAAAAAAGAGGGTGACAATGCCTAACAAAAATGTCCAAGCTGATATACTGTCCCAAAAAGCACGGATGCCCACTAAAGACATACGGCGTTCTATCTCTGTGCGCGCAACAAAAGAGTAAAGCATCGCCGCGCCTACAATTGCGCCTTCGATGACACTGAAAACAATGAATAAAAAACCTAATAACATCCAATCGATAATGTGTATCATTTCAAGATTTGACATGGTGGTGCGTCCTTATTTTATATCCCCTCATCCGCGTATAGCAGAGTCGCGTTACCGAGCCGCGCGCTAAGCCAAGCGTCACTGTTATTGAACTGTGACGCTTGCTAGTCATGTGACGCTCCCTCACGGTCGCGGCTCGGTTTCGCGGCTCGGTTTTGAGTCACATCATTCGCCAAGTGGTGCCTTGCGAGCTATCTTCTATCACAACATGCATTTCTAGTAATGCAGCGCGTAATCGATCTGCCTCCGCCCAGTCCCTATTCTGGCGCGCAACTTCACGCGCAGCAATTAATTTCTCCACCTTCGCTACATCAACTGCCGGATCAGATTGAAAAAAAACATCAGGCGAAAGAGATAAAATACCTAATACATTGCCTAATTTTTTTAGTAAAGCTGCAGACGCAGCCGCCTTTGCTGTGTCTGTCTCTGCTAAACGCTGCGTTTCATGCGCCAAATCAAATAAAATAGATAAAGCACGCGGCGTATTTAAATCATCATCCATCACTTCTCTAAATTGTTGTTCGTATTCACTCCCAACCAAAGGTATCGCTTCCGGTAGAAAACGTATCGCTGTATACAAACGCGCTAATGCCCTCTTTGCCTGCACAAATGCATCGTCTGTATACACTAAAGGACTGCGATATTGACTAGAAATAAAAAAGTAACGCAACACTTCAGGTGAGTGATCACGCAGCGCATCTCGAATTGTGATAAAATTCCCGAGCGATTTCGACATTTTCTCTTTATCCACTTGCAAAAAGCCAGCATGCATCCAGTAATTCGCAAGAGGTTGTCCTGTTACACACTCCGATTGCGCAATTTCATTTTCATGATGCGGGAAAATCAGATCACGACCACCTGCATGGATATCAAAATTTGGCCCTAATAAACCCATGCACATGGCTGAACATTCAATATGCCACCCCGGCCTACCTTTTCCCCACGGCGAATCCCAGCTGGGTTCACCAGGTTTTGCGATTTTCCACAAAACAAAATCCAATGGATCGCGCTTGACTTCTGCAACCTCTACACGCGCACCGCTCTCTAACTGGTCTAGCTGATGATGTGACAAACAACCATATTTTTTAAATTCACGTGTACTAAAGTAAACATCGCCATTATCAGCGACATACCCATGGTGACTCGCAATGATTTTTTGTATTAAGTCGATCATTTCAGAGATAAAAGCGGTTGCTCGCGGCTCGTGATCAGGCATTTGCAATCCTAAGGTTGCAAAATCTTCATGCATTGCCCTAATAAATCTGTCTGTGAGCACATGAAAATCTTCCTTGTTTTCATTCGCACGTTTAATAATTTTATCGTCTATGTCGGTGATATTTCTGACATAATTAACCTGATGCCCAGAAAAACGTAAATAAGCAATCAACACATCAGCGAATGTATAAGTACGCGCATGTCCAATGTGACAATAATCATAAACTGTCACACCACACACATACACATTCACCCTCTTATCAGAAATAGGTTTGAAATTTTCTTTTTGCAATGTTAATGAATTATAAATTTGTAACATAGGAACCCTTCATTGACTAACGCGTTTAACCGCTTGGCCCAAACGATGTTTTACTTTCTGTTGACCCAATAATCCCACTATCTGTACAAGCTCTGGACCATTAACTCTACCCGTTAAAGCAATGCGAAGCGGCATAAATAATTTCTTGCCCTGCACGCCAAGCGTATGCTTCATTTCATTCAGAATCGTGGATAAGTCTAAACCATATTTATCCACCATCAATTCTGCTGTCACAAAAAACTGTTCGCCCGCCTCTTTTAAAAGCGCCAGCTCACTTGCTTCTATGTCTGCACTATCGTGAAAAAATATTTTTGCCCACAACAAAGCATCGTGTGGAAAAGCGATATTTGCTTTTACACTCGTTGCAAATAAATCAGACATCGCCTCTGGCACTTGATTCTTAACGCTCTCTCCCACCCAACGCCAAAAAGCATCGTTACTTAATGATTGTACTGCCATTTTTTGCCAATAGAGCAATTGGATATTATCAAATCTAGCTGGCGATTTGCTCACATGCCCAATATCAAAATGTTTCGCCAATGCATCAAATGGCAATAATTGTTGGTTATCTGTTGCATGCCCCAAACGCGCAAGATAATTCATCACCGCAATGGCAAGATAGCCTTCGTCACGAATGCCATCTACACTGAAACTACCATGCCTTTTTGATAATGGCGCACCATCTTCTCCCACAATCATTGACAAATGACCGTAGGTTGGCACAAACAACCCCAGTGATTCTAATATCATGAGCTGTCTAGGTGTATTTGCTAAATGGTCTTCGCCTCGCAACACATGCGACACTTTCATTTCTGCATCATCAATTGCATTACAAAACAAAAATGGTGCCGTCCCATCTGCGCGACGCACAATAAAATCACCAATATCATCTGATTGGAAACACTGCGGCCCTTTAATCATATCGACAAATTCGATGGCCTCTTTAACCGGAACAGAAAACCGCCACGCAGGACGTTCACCCGCCGCTAAACGTGCTGCAATTTCTTCTGCCGACAACTTTAAACAACTCCCTGCATAGCGAGGCGCTTGCCCTCGTGATAACTGCAGCTTACGAGACAAAGCCAAGGTTTGATCGCTACAAAAACAGGGATAAATACGTTTTTTTTCTTCTAATACACGGTAGTATTTTTCATAAATGGACTGCCGTTGCGACTGCCAGTAGGGACCATGAGCACCACCCACGCCAGGACCTTCCTGCCACGCCAATCCTAACCAGTGCATATTCTCTTGCAAGGATTCCACATAACGCTCTTCTGAACGAGACACATCCGTATCTTCAATTCTCAGCACAAAGACACCTTCACTTTTTTTAGCGTATAAAGCACTAAATAACGCAGTACGCGCGTTACCTAAATGAATAATACCCGTGGGACTTGGACAAAACCGCGTACGTACTTCAGTCATGTTTACTCACCTCTTGCCTCAATCATTAAACGTTTCATCTCTTGTACAGCAGGCGCTAATCCGATAAAGAACGCCTGTGCAATAATAGCGTGCCCAATATTTAATTCATTCACTTCTGGTATACGTGCAATCGCTTGTACATTCTGATAATTCAAACCATGCCCTGCATTCACAATCAGGCCAGCTTGTTGTGCTATCGTAGCCGCTTTCTGCAGACGATGCAGCTCCGCTTCTTGCTCATGGTGCGTCACAGCCTCCGCAAAACAACCGGTATGCAACTCTACTATCTTTGCACCACACCGCGCGCTGGCTTCAATCTGCGCAGCATCAGGATCAATAAATAAAGAAACCAACATACCTAAGCTTTGCAAATGCGTCACCGCATCCTGTATCAACGACGCCTGTTTTATCACATCTAACCCACCCTCCGTGGTTAACTCAGCACGCTTTTCAGGCACAAAACAACAATATGTCGGCAATATTTTCTCAGCATACTGTAACATAGCATCCGTCACAGCCATTTCTAAATTTAAACGTGTTAACAAGGTTGCTTTTATCAATTCAACATCGCGTTCTTGAATGTGACGACGATCTTCTCTTAAATGCACTGTAATACCATCTGCGCCGCCATTTTCAGCATGATGCACAGCGCTCACCGGATCTGGGTAGCGTGTTAGCCGCGCTTGCCGTATCGTTGCAATATGATCAACGTTGACACCCAAGAAAATAGGTCGCTTTAACATTATTCACCTCAGTTAAAAACTAAACAAACAACTGCCGACTATAGAGCATTCGACCGCCCAGTAACGCAGAAAGCGCTATTCGAATGAGTCGCTTCGCGTCTTTCAAAACAGTTGCATCATCCCACTCTTCTCTTGCAAAAGCCAATAAACTCTTTCCAGAAAAAACATGAGGTTCCGAGCCAAAGACATGGCTTTCCGTAAATCCAACATGCGGCAGATAAGCATAGTGTTTATCCGCAGAAAACACTCGCTGCAGTTCCTGCTCTGATGTTGGTAACAATCCATAACCCAATTGCTGCAAAAGACTCTTCTCAAAAGAACGTAATATTTTTTGCTCCAACATACCAGACGTCAACCCAGCCAGCACTTGCGTATACAGATGATAAACTTCACCACAGGCATCCCACTTTTGCAACAAGCAGCTAAGCAGTTCATTCACATACAATCCTGCAAACAAACACTGCCCTACCAAATTAACGACTGGACCATGCGCCTCCGCATGCGTTAACAACATTAAATCTGTTTTCCCTGCAAAAGAAACCAGTAACGGCACAAAAGGTTGTAATAAGCCGGCTGTCTGAGAACGCTGCTTACGCACACCTCTGGCAATCGCCGTCACCAAACCATGATCTACGGTAAACAAATCAACCAAATAACTTGTTTCTCGATAAAGTCGACGGTGCAACACATAAGCTGGCTGCAGCAATACTTTATTATTCATAACCTAAATGCTTCAATGCTCGACTATCATCTGTCCAATTTTCTTTTACTTTCACCCATAACCGCAAAAATACTTTTGTGCCTACTAACTTCTCAATATCATGACGCGCGGCAATACCAATTTTCTTTAAACCCGCACCACCCTTCCCAAGAATAATGATTTTCTGTCCACGCCGCTCTACCCAAATAGTAGCCGCAATCTCTGTTAAGGCTTCAACAGTGCGATATGTTTCTATTTCTACAGTCGTGGCATAAGGCAATTCTTCTTCTGTCGCGTAGATAATTTTCTCACGGATAATCTCAGCCACTTGAAATCGCATGCTTTTATCGGTCAGTTGATCTTCAGGAAAAATAATCTCTCCCGGTGGCAATAATTTAACAATTTCCGCCTCTAAACTTTGAATATGCTCGCCTTTCAATGCAGAAATAGGTATTACGTGTGAAAAATTTAACTTAGTACTTAGCTTTGCAATGATCGGCAACAATGCATTTTTATCTTTTACCAAATCAATTTTATTTAAAGCCAAGATAACAGGGCGATCTACTTTTTGCAGCTGCGCTAAAACCAACTGATCTTCGCTACGCCAAACTGTTGCATTCACTACAAAAATAATAACATCTGCATCTTGCAAAACAGAAGTTGCCATTTTATTCATATAACGGTTAATCGCACGCTTTTCCGTGCGATGTATACCAGGCGTATCGATATAAACAATCTGCGCATCTGGTAGCGTTTGAATACCTAAAATTTGCGCCCGCGTCGTTTGCGGCTTAGGAGAAGTAATACTCACTTTTTCCTGCAACAGATTATTCAATAAAGTTGACTTGCCAACATTGGGTCTCCCCACAATAGCAACGTATCCTGAATGTGTGATTGTCATTTTCTCAATACCTCCAACATGGCAAGCGCTGCTTCTTGCTCTGCACGACGACGCGTCGTCCCTTTCCCAAGCACTTGTCCAGCACCAGCTACTTCACAACTGACATTAAATATTTGCTGATGCGCCTCACCAGCGATACCAACAACCCGATAAACAGGCAAAGATTTTCGGTGACGCTGCAAAAATTCTTGTAATACTGTTTTAGGATCTTTATGACTCGCAGCAGAAGATAAACTCAATAACAGTGGCTGATACCACTCCATGATTTTTTTACGCACAACATCAAAACCACCATCTAAAAAAACAGCGCCAATCACTGCTTCCATCGCACAGGAAAGAATAGAGTGTCTCTGATTACCGCCACTCCTTAATTCACCATGACCCAATAAAACATATTGACTCAGATCAAAATTTCTACCCAACTCCGCTAAGGTATCTCTGTTGACCAATGTTGCGCGCCAACGACTCAATTCTCCCTCAGTTGCAGATGGATATTGATGGAACAAAATATCTGCAATAACAAAATTAACAACAGCATCTCCCAAAAATTCAAAGCGCTCATTATGATTGCTGCCTTTACTACGATGCGTTAAAGCAATCGTCAGCAACTCAGGTTGTATAAATTCATAATTCAATTTTTTGATTAATTCCGCATGCATAACTAACCTCAATCAATCGCGTGACCAATACGATGCCACCGCACTCGTTTTGCAACACGATCCCAACTCATCCAAACGAATTCCGCTTTACCAACAATATTCTGATCTGGTACAAAACCAAAATAACGACTATCTGCGCTATTATCTCGATTATCCCCCATCACAAAATACATACCTTGCGGGACAATAATATCTTTAAAGTCACGACTCGTTTTAGATTGCGTCGTATAAATGTGGTGAGCGACAGTAAACAATTGTTCCTTGCTCTCAACCACAGCTTCTTCATTCCCATTTTCATCTGCTGACATTGTGTTTTGCTGAAAGACCTGATTGATTTTTTGGCCATTAATCGTTAATTCTTTATTCATATAGCTGATATGATCGCCAGGCAACCCGATCACGCGCTTGATAAAGTAGTAAGAGGGATTGGCCGGCCAACGAAATACCATAATATCGCCGCGTTCTGGGTTTTTTATTGTGATGATTTTTTTATGCCAAACAGGCAAACGGATACCGTAATGGTATTTATTCAAACCAATGAAGTCGCCGATCAATAAAGTGGGCTGCAAAGATCCTGAAGGAATGCGGAAAGGCTCGAAGAAAAAAGATCGCAATAAGAAAACGATCAGTAAAATAGGAAAAAAAGAACGCGAGTATTCAATCGCCCAAGAAGGGGCTTCTGCTTTACGTCTACGCGCAAAAAACAATACGTCTGCTAAGCTAACCAACCCTGTGATAAGCGTAGCGTAAAACAATATCAATTCAAAATCAAAATTCATCATCACACCTATTTTTTCTCATCCAATTTCAATACAGCCAAGAATGCTTCTTGTGGCACCTCTACATTCCCCACTTGTTTCATGCGTTTCTTACCTTCTTTTTGTTTTTCAAGTAACTTGCGCTTACGTGAGATATCACCCCCATAGCATTTAGCGGTGACATTCTTGCGCATCGCTTTTACCGTTTGTCGACCAATAATCTGCCCACCAATGGCTGCTTGAATAGCGACATCAAACATTTGTCTCGGTATGAGTTCACGCATTTTTTCAGTCACCAAACGACCACGGGATTGCGCCTGTTCTCGATGTACAATAGTGGCAAGCGCATCAACGCGATCACCATTAATCATAATGTCTAATCTCACTAAATCTGCCGTACTGAAGTGTGAGAAACTGTAGTCTAAAGAAGCATAACCTCGGCTCACAGATTTCAATCGATCAAAAAAATCCATCACGATTTCACCCATTGGTAGCTCATAAACAAGTGCAACCTGATTACCGTGAAAGAGCATACTTTTTTGCATGCCACGTTTTTCCACACACAGTGTAATCACATTACCTAAATGCATCTGCGGAACCAAAATATTGGCTTTTGCGATAGGTTCTCGTATTTCAGCGATCTGATTCACAGCTGGTAATTGAGAAGGATTATCAACATATAATATCTCGCCTTTTGTATTCACAACTTCATATACGACAGTTGGCGCCGTTGTAATGAGTTCAAGATGATATTCTCGCTCTAAACGCTCTTGCACAATTTCCATATGCAGTAGCCCGAGAAATCCACAGCGAAAACCAAAACCAAGGGCTTCCGAAGACTCAGGTTCAAAAAACAACGCCGCATCATTTAGGCGTAACTTGCTAAGCGCTTCTCGCAAAGCAGGAAAATCATCAGAGTGTATTGGAAATAATCCCGCATATACTTGTGGCTTCATTTTTTGGAAACCAGGCAGCATGGCATCTGCCGGATGATGCATCAACGTCAGCGTATCGCCAACCGGTGCACCGTTAATTTCTTTGATGCCCGCAATCACGTAACCCACTTCACCTGCATTCAGCGTGCTGAGCGCTTCACGTTTAGGGGTAAAGACACCTAAACCTGTAATTTCATAAGCTCTACCAGTAGACATGATTTGCACTTTCTCGCCCACTTTCATGCGTCCATTCTTCACACGCACAAGAGAAACAACACCCAAATAGGTATCAAACCAAGAATCAATAATCAACGCTTGTAAAGGTGCATCAAGATCACCTTGGGGTGCTGGGATGGACCGAATCAACCGTTCTAACAAATCATCGATACCGATACCTTGCTTAGCGCTAATAGGGACAGCGTCTTGCGCTTCCAACCCAATAATATCTTCAATTTCATTGATCACACGCGCTGCATCTGCTTGGGGCAAATCAATCTTATTCAAAACAGGCACAACTGTTAAGCCTTGATCCAGAGCGGTATAACATACTGCAACGGTTTGTGCTTCCACGCCTTGCCCCGCATCAACCACCAGTAACGCACCCTCACAAGCAGCTAAGGAGCGAGACACTTCATAAGAAAAATCCACATGCCCTGGCGTATCAATAAAATTAAGCTGATATTTTTTACCGTCCAACGCAGTATAGTAGAGCGTCACGCTGTGCGCTTTTATCGTAATACCACGTTCCCGTTCTAAATCCATGGAATCGAGCACTTGTGCTTGCATCTCACGTTCACTGAGCCCCCCGCAGCGCTGGATCAAACGATCCGCGAGTGTGGACTTACCGTGATCAATGTGAGCAATAATAGAAAAATTCCGAATATTCTGCATAAACGCTCTTATATGTTAAATAGATAAAATTTATATATTTTTCAAGTAGTTATTATCAAGTCTCTTAGCATAGCACATTTTTATGACGATGTTACCGTATTTTTAGGCAAGACATAAGGGGGTTTGGGATTTATAATAGGATAATGGAGTGAATCAATGAACAGTATCCCCAAACCACACGGTAAGTTAGCACTACAAACAGCGGCGATGCCAGCAGATACCAATGCAAATGGTGATATTTTTGGTGGTTGGCTTGTTTCTCGCATGGATATGGCAGCCGGCATTGAAGCGCGCCGCCTGGCACGCAGTCGCGTTGTGACTGTCGCCATCGATAAAATGCACTTTATCAAGCCTGTTTATGTGGGGGACACCGTGTGCTGTTACGCCACACTTCTTAAAAAAGGCCGAACATCGCTACAATTCCAAATTGAAGTCTGGACATCAGGTTTATTTGATGAAACAGAATCGAAAGTCGCAGAGGGTCTTTTTACTTTTGTTGCAATTAATGAGGATAGAGTGCCGCAGCCTGTCGATCGTTGAGTTACCGAGCCGCGACCGGCAGGGAGTCACATGAAAGGGAGTTGCATCGGTGTAACCGAGCCGCGACCGTAAGGGAGCGTCACATGAATCTGGTAAAAGATGGTGTAGAACAATGCAACATGTCTACCGCTCAATGCCAATTTAATATCATGAAGTAAGAAATTTCAGCTAAAAGTTATAGCACAGCGACGCTCCCTTACGGTCGCGGCTCGGTTTCACGCGCTGTTCAGTTCATGAATCTGATTAACCGCCGATATTTATCCACAGCAAGCGCATCTGGAAAAACAACGCAAGATACCGGCCAGCGCGAACCTTGCACTGAAAAACGCAAAACGGAAACAAAGCGTGTCACTGTGCTGTCCCCACGCAACACAGCATCAACAGAGGTATTTTGTAAGCTCAGTCGCCACAACTGACCCTGACGCCATGTGATACATCGCACGGACAAGGGGCTTTTTAAAAAAACATGGCGCTTAAAGATCGATGCGCTGTAGAAAACAGTGAAAAGCAGCAATCCCAGCTTAATAACGACGGCACAGGAAAAATAGCACACCACCGCCATTGTGCTAATCGTAAAAAAAGAGAAAAAATAAGTGTAATATCGAGAAGGATGAAGTTGAAAGGTTTCTTGCTGCATATTTAATCTCTCTCCATTATCTTTGTTGTTGAATAAATCGGAAATGTTCTGTGAGGCACTCGGTGTAACCGAGCCGCGACCGGCAGGGAGTCACTGCGCTATAACTTTTAGCTGAAATTTCTTACTTTATGATACTAAATTGCCTTATAGTGGTTAGAATGTTGCACTGTTATACACCATCTTTTATCAGATTCATGTGACGCTCCCTCACGGTCGCGGCTCGGTTTGCCGGGCACATTTGTATAGGGACACAACATTCTCCCAGGAGGAGAAGACATGCGAAGCCCGGCTTCAGAGGCGAATCGCTCTAAATTTAATTATTTTTTGATCGCTCTGGATTTAATTATTTTTTGGACAATTTCGGCTATTGCTTTCTCCTCCGGCACAGCGTGTCCCATCAACCATTCGAATAAATCGGGATCTGGCATGCTCAATAAATCAGCAAAGTGCCTTTTTTCTTCTACTGACAGGTCTTGGTAGTGATTTTTCAAAAAATCGCCCAATAACACATCAAGCTCTAGCATGCCACGGCGACAAGCCCATGCTAATCTTGCCATT
This sequence comes from Gammaproteobacteria bacterium, assembly GCA_035536095.1. Lineage (GTDB taxonomy): Bacteria > Pseudomonadota > Gammaproteobacteria > DSM-16500 > DSM-16500 > Aquicella. Next base: position 12,487 of record DATLOT010000019.1, read on the forward strand.
TCTGAAGCATTTTCTTCCAATCCCATATTTTTATCCCCGCGATATTGTCTCTATGCGCATCATCGCGTAGAGTATACCTTAGTTTCAAGAGAGGAGACTATCGTGCAACAAAATAACACAGACAAAGAAAAATTACTTCAGCTCATACAAACCATGTTAAGAGAATCTACTGGTTTTTCACCACAAACAGCTAGCAATTTAACCACGCTGCTCAAGGAGCGCTTGCCCAACAACCTCAGAACAACTGAAGAGCAAGAAAACATTAGGCAACTATGCAGTCTCATTTTGTGTCTAGGTTATGCGGTACCAGCAAATAATGTGGTAACACAGGTTGAGCAATTCATTAATTCTCTCCATGCCTCACCCCCACAGAAGAAGAAGTAAGCATGCCAATCTATCATCTCATTTTGCGCAATAGACGAGATGTTGCACGCGGCACAATCGTACTGACATTTGAAAAACCAGCTGGTTTTCAGTTTAAGGCAGGTCAGTATGGTGGATTTACGTTGATTAACCCACCTGAAGCAGATGCGAACGGCATCACCAGACGCTTTTCTTTACTGTCGGCACCCGACGATACTTATCTTGAGATTGCAACACGTATACAACAATCTGCCTATAAGCGCGTACTGAGCACATTAGCCATTGGCAGTGAAGTGAAGTTTGCAGGGCCTACGGGAACTTTCACCCTACATGAAGATACAACCATACCTGCTGTCTGCATTGCTGGCGGAATTGGCATTGCGCCTTTTTATAGCATGATTCACGACGCTATTTTGCATCAACCAAACCGACAAATACATCTTTTCTATGGCAACCAAAGTCCAGAGGATACAGCTTTCCTCTCGGAATTAAACGCCCTTGCAGCGCAGCATCCCCAATTCACCTTCGTTCCGACTGTCACGCAGTCCAACGATAACTGGCAAGGCGAAGTTGGATTTATCACATACGAGATGTTAAAGAAATATATACCTGCATTCACAACACCCATCTATTATATCTGCGGTTCACCGGTGATGGTCACAACTTTCCAAGAATTGCTTGCTGAATCTGGTATTTCGGAAGAAAACATAAAGGTAGAAGACTTTCCAGGGTATTGATTTATTGCACAATTAATGATACACTTGGCGCCTCTAGACACATAATCTAACACTAAACTGGGAGCGAAATCATGCAACGCATTGATATTACAACTGAAAAACCAAAAACAGACCTTTTCGTCCCGCCAAAAACTGAAGGGGGTGCGACCGAAGCACCCAAAGAAGACACATGCAATACAGGCATAGGAGCAGAAAAAGACGCACGTATAGCAGCTCTGATAGCGATTAAATATGATGATGTAGATCACCTTAAAGAGCACCTAGCAAAAATGGGGTTACCAACCATCAATCACAATTTAAAAATATCTCTACCCTATACCTATGGATTAAATCTGCTTCACTTAGCAGTGAGAGAAGACGCACCAAACGTGGCGCGCTATTTGATAACTGAATGTGATGCAGATCCTTATCTTCATTACGCTGAAACTGATCCACAGACAGCGATTGATGGTGACCAACGGTTTTGTCAGACAATATCCATTGCTCCCTTTAACGCCATTCAGGTATTGCTTGAATCACCGAAAATAGATGTCAATAGATATACGAACGGCTGCAGCATGTTATTTTTCGTTCTTCGCAGAAAGGACGAAAATTTAGATGTTGCTCGCTTGCTACTAGCAAAAGGAGCGGATGCTTATCACATAACAGACAATCCTCATTATTCAACCATTCAAGAGATTGCAGCTTGGCTATTACAAAAGGGTAAGATAACGGAAAACCACTATCAAGCAATGATACGCTTAGCTGTTCTGGAAGCAATCGAAAAGGATGAGGTATCTCGCCTTGAGTATTTGTTGCATGGTGGAATAAAAGAACAAATGGGGCTAGAGAGTATCAATGATTATTTACCAGAAACCCCCGGAAAAAACCTGCTTCATATAGCAGTAATAAAACAAGCACGACAAGCAGTGCGTCTTTTAATACGTAAGTACAATGCGAGCACCGGTGTGTATGAAATAGATCCTAGGACACACCAGAATAGTTTTTTACCGCTTCATCGAGCAGCTACTTTTAGGTATGCTACTTTTAATAATGCTACTTTTGATAATGCTACTATTGCTACTATTAATAACGACGTGTTAGAAGAACTGTGCCCCCTTGGCACAGCGATAGACTTCAATGCGTTTTCAAACGGCAAGAGCGCACTGTATTACGCCTTAGAAAGCCTGTCGTTAGGAAATTTTAGATTTTTAATAGATAAAGGCGCTGATCCCGGTCAAATAACAGTAGACGGATCAGACTCTTCAACAGCTCAAGAATTTGCAACTAAATTATCAGAAAGCGGTCACATAGATGAAGCGATGCATCACTTCATCATAGTGGTATTACAAGGGGAGGCAATAAAAAGTAACAACGTAAATCGTCTTCGAAATTTGATGATTAATGGCGACCTCAAAAGAATAGGGTTTTTGACCATCGATACCCCCGACTGCAATGGGGATACTCTGCTGCATAAACTAGTGACAAACAAGCGGTGGAAAGAAGGATGTGAGGAGATGGCAAATTTTTTAATAACGGAGTGCGGTGCTAACGTTAATGCGAAAACAGCAGATCACGCTGGCCATCCTCCTCGTACAGCACTTGATTTTGCAGTCCTTGGTAATGATACAGGATGGGCGAAATGTCTGTTGGGAAAAGGAGCTGATCCACAACCATACATATCTCATATTACAGATATAATGTCGTTTGATGAAGTTGCTACCAAATTCAGTAAGGAAATGATCATACTCTTGTTGGAACACAGCAAAAAGCCTCATCATCGGGGAATTCTGTTATCGGTAATGCATCCTCCGCTTACGCTGTCCACTACCGAGCAGTCGATCGCGACACCTCCACCACCAGTTGATCCAGCTATTGCCGCTGCGTTACTTGAACGACGACAAGTAGAGGGCAGCAGCAAGCCGCTTTGTTCTGATGGATCTGCTCATACGTTAACAAACAGTTGAATAACGAACGGTGAGAAAATATGCAGCGAAGTGAGATAGAGCAAGCAAAGACGCGCTCATTAGTGCTGGCGGCAATCCAACATGATACAACGGAGTACCTTGCAAATTTAGAGCATACTATAGAAGCGGATTACCTTGAAAATTTACGGCATCCTATAAAAATAGTAGAAACAATGGGGCTAGAAAATATCAATAGTTATTTACCAGAAACCCCTGGATTAAACCTACTGCATACGGCAGTGCTGCGCGACACAAAGCAAGCCGTCGATTTTTTAGTAAAGCGTTGCAATGCACTCACCGACAAGCCAGACAGTAATGGCCACTTACCGCTTTATCTAGCTGCTGCCCGTGGGGAGAATGATATTATTCATCCACTGCTCCACAGCGCATCCCACACATACACATATGAACCAGGGACACGCGAATCGACAGACATTCTTGCATTTTCAAATGGTAAAAGCGCGTTGTATGCTGCTCTAGAAAACGGGCATTTGCATACCGCTCGTCTTTTAATCGAAAAAGGAGCTGATCCCGATCGAATAGCAATAAATGAATTGTATCCTTCAACGATTGAAGCGTTAGCAACCAGATTATTAGCGGATGGCAAAATAGACATAACGAAATATCAAGAAATGATATGCTTATTAGCCACAACAGCAATTTCAATGGGTGATTTCCCTCGTTTTAGAGATGTATTAGCCGATGGGTTCAGGGAAAAAGCAGGATTATTGACTATCCATACCCCTTTACCAGGAAACGGAGGACTGAGCCTCATTCACCTCGCAGCGCGAGATGCCCCGCTCTTTTCGAGCACAGCCACAATGGTAGATGACCCGCCCACAACCACAATGATAATGGACCACTTAGTGCAAACGTACAGCGCCAACATTAATTTGCAGGCAAAAGTTAGTGACGGTATTGTTACGCCACTTTGGTTAGCGTGCCATCGGTTAGTGCGCCATCCTCGTGAGGGTGACGGTCTCGGTATAGCGAAATATCTACTAATCGATACTGCTGTTCTTTTAATGGCTCATGGAGCTAGACCTGATCAAATGATAGCAGCGGATAGCAACCTCCTGGAGGAGGATCGAGAAATCATGCGCTTAGCAGCTTCGCTATTAGCTCAAAATAACAATCTCATCCACCTGATGGATTCATTACTGAGTAACGATGGATTGAGAAGAATGGGAATGTCAACTATCGATGCTCCCTTAAATATAAAAGATAATATCGGTTTCAATCTGCTTCATATAGCAGCAGAATCTGGGGCAACATATGCAGCGGACCTTTTAATAGGAAAGTATAAGGCTCAAATTGATTCACTAACAGAAATTGACCCTAATAATTCGAAAAAACCAGTTCGCGCCACACCGCTTTGGTTAGCAGTTTTGAGGAAAAAAGAAGAAATGGCGGAATCTCTATTGCGCGCACGAGCTGATCTAAAGCTGCATCCTACTACCGGCGAGCCGGTAATTTTTGTAGCTACTGCATTCGAAAATGCAGCTATGATTGAACTCTTATTAAAGTACGGCGCAGACCCTAACCAACTCACACACTGCCCTCGCAGATTAGCCGATCATCATCGTTTACCGCTTTGTGAAGCGGTTCTTACCAAAAATCCAGCTACTGTTGCCGCACTGCTCAAATCACCAACTATCAATACCGCTGCGCGTGACAGAAACGGTTTCACAGCTCTCGACCATGCTCGGCGGAAAAAACTGCGAGAGATTATTGCGCTTTTAACAGAAAGAGGAGCTGGTAATCCAGAACAGGCTATCGCGCCTTCGTCACGAGTTGATCCAGCTATTGCCGCTGCGTTACTTCGACAACGACAAGCAGAGGACAGCAACAGACGTGATGAAAATCCCTGTCCTCCTCCTTCTTGCTCTTCGCCGTAAATACATTCACACTATCCGGATTATAGGCTACATCATTATCCGGATCGTTTATTTTGACAGGAGTCATCATGCGCTTACTGAGCTTGGCCTGTATCTGCTTATTCACAACCTCTCTTTATGCTGCACCCGTTCCTCTCCTACCCCCAAACGCAAAAGAAACCCTACAATCTGTCTACGATAAATACAAAACCATGAAAGATGGAAAAAATGCAGACTACATTCCCGAGCTCGCCAAGGTTAATCCAGATTACTTTGCCATTGCGATTGTCACAACAGATGGCCAGACGGTGGTTGCTGGAGATAGCAATGTTGCCTTTGCGTTAGAATCTGTTTCTAAGATATTTATGTATGCGCTTGCCCTACAAGATAACGGCGAAAAAGCAGTCCATGAATATGTTGGCCTAAACGCAACGGGCAAGCCTTTTAACTCCGTCATAGCAATTGAAGAGAATCCAAACCATTTACAAAACCCGCTTGTCAATGCAGGCGCCATTCAAATTACCAGTCTCATTAAGGGAACTTCCAGTGTTGATAAATGGAACCGTTCCCTGCATTTTATGCAACAACTGAGTGACAGTAACCTTTATTTGAGTGAAAAAATCTATCAGTCTGAAATGGCAACGAATCAGCATAACCGCGCCATCGCAACCTTACTTGATTCCTATAAAATGATGTATAGCAATGCGGAAGATGCCGTTGATCGTTATACTAAAGCTTGTTCTGTGATGGCAACAGCAGTTCAACTTGCGACGATGGGAGCAACGCTTGCTAATGATGGTATGAATCCCTTCTCTCACGAAAAGATTATTGAAAAGAATCACGTACAAGACGTACTTTCCACCATGGTCACAAATGGTTTATATGAGAACAGTGGCAAATGGTGGTCGTCTGTTGGCCTTCCCTCGAAGAGCGGCGTGAGTGGCGTTATTATCTCTGTAGTACCCCATCGTATGGCGATTGTTGCCTACTCACCGCGACTAGACACCATCGGCAACAGCGTACGCGCACAAGCTGCTATTTCAGACTTAGCAGAACGCTGGCATCTGCACTTGCTAGCTAACCAAACAACTCGTCACAACATCGCAACGCGCGAAACCGAGCCGCGCATGTAACACCCAACCCCTGACGGTCATATCCTTATACATAAGTGTTTCGAACCTGAGAAACTAATTAAAAATTAAATCTCACGCACCTCCGGTGCTTAAAAACATGGGTGGATTGTCGCTTTACCCCAGGCTGCGCGCTATCGCGCTTACCTGGGGCTGTAAAGCTTTCGGTCGTAAACGACCTGATTGCGTTGTTGTTTTATGCGATTAACCAAAATTGAACGCATTTTGGGTTAATCGCATAGGGTTACGACACAACCAGGCCGTTAATGATGCGAATAGAGATGATGCGAATGATGATGGTTACTCCTCACCTGGTTCCTCCATCTAAGCAAAGCTTGATTTGATATAAGCAAACAGCGCACGCAACCCCATTGCCTCGCCGCCTACAGGGCGGCCAGGGCGAGCGCGTAAGTTCCAAGCCATGATATCAAAACCATTAGCAAACAGTTATTGCTATTTTTCTCCGCGCCCTACAGTACTCTCTATTCGCAAGCGAAGTCTTTTTTTAAAATCCTTGGGTATATACCCATCATAGGATTGCATTTTTTTCTGCTTCATGAATGAATTCCAGCATGCTTGAGTGTTTTTTTGCTCTAATCATCGTTTATCAGTTGTAATTAAGGCATTCAATTATGTAATATATTGGGACGAAAAATAGGATAACAATAATGGTTTAGGGGAAGCTAATTTTAAAAGACATCGAAATGCTTGCAAAGCAAGGTGAGTCTTCTGACTTAGAGTTTAAGACATCTACTGCGAAATTACATAATGCGTTCGAAACAGTTTGCGCATTTTTAAATGGGAGTAGTGGTACGGTTTTAATTGGTGTAAAAAATGATGGATAGATTATTGGCCAGGATGTAACTGATAATACCCGATTAGAAATAGCAAATTTATTATCTAAATTAGAGCCCCCGACATCCCTTGACATTGATTACATTCCTATTGAAAAAAAGATGATTTAAAAAGAAGACATGAATCCTTACCAAGAAATGAACGAATAACCAATGTGATGAATAAAGTTGGTGTTATTGAGTCGGTTGGCACTGGCACGCAGGAAATGATCAAAGAGTGCAAAGAACTTGGCAAACCTGAACCAGAGTATATGGAAAGAGGAAATACTTTTGTTGTGTGCTTTAGAATTAGCGCCATAGAGATAAGTGAGCGCCAGAAAAAAATCTTGTTTCTATTAAAGCAACATAACGGATTACAAAATGCGGATATTCTGAATCAATTAGGTGCGGATGTTACTAATCGAACTCTGCGTCGTGACCTTAATTATTTGATGGGGCTTGGTTTCGTGCGGTTAGAGGGCAAGGGGATTAATTCTACCTGGTTTTATAGTGAAAAAATGGGTTAGGACATAATAGGACATGACTAAAACTCCACTTTTTATAAATAAAACGTTACTTATCAATATGTTATACTTAAATGGGACATAATGGGACAAAAAAATTTATCCTAAGCTGAAGAGGTTTGTAACCGTTCAACCTCCCCGAGTAAACACCAAACATTCGGCTGTAAAGCTAATCATTCAATCACCCCTAAACTTTGATTTGATATAAGCAAACAGCGCACGCAGCCCCATTGCCTCGCCGCCCACAGGGCGGCCGGGGCGAGCGCGTAAGTTCCAAGCCATGATATCAAAATGCAACCACGGCACGTGATCCGGCACAAACTCTTTTAAAAATAACGCTGCCGTAATTGCACTGCCGTAGCTATCCGCAGGATTATTACTAATATCAGCGATCTGGCTATTAATATATTCACGATAAGGTGCAAACAGCGGCAATTGCCACATGGGATCCTCTGCTTTTTCACCAACCGCTAAAACATCGCGCACCAAAGCATCCTGATTACAAAAAACAGCTGGCAGCTCCGTCCCCAATGCAATACGTGCCGCCCCGGTTAACGTCGCCATATCAATTAACAATGCCGGCTTTTCATCAACAGCCAATGCCAATGCATCCGCCAATACCACTCTACCCTCGGCATCTGTATTACCAACTTCAATACTTAAACCCTTACGACTCTGAATCACATCACCAGGTCGATAAGCATTCCCTGCAATGGCATTTTCCACAGCGGGAATCAGTACGCGTAAACGAACAGGCAACTTCGCCTGCATGATCATGCGCGCAAGCCCAAGCACATGCGCTGCACCACCCATGTCTTTCTTCATCAATAACATACCAGAAGCAGACTTGATATCTAAACCACCACTATCAAAACACACACCTTTACCAACAAGCGTCACCAGTGGATGCGCACTATCACCCCACGTGATTTCCAGTAATCGTGGCGCATCAGCACTCGCACGACCCACCGCATGAATCGCAGGATAATGTTGCGTTAAGAGATCATCGCCTATTGTTTGCGAAAAATGCGCTTGATACGATTTTGCAAGCATCTCTGCTGCTTGCGCCAATGCAGTTGGCCCCATCTCTTCTGCCGGCGTGTTAATTAAATCGCGCACCAGATTAATGGCATTCACAACATTATCCACCGCTTCTTTGATACGCTCTGGCAATACGAGCTGAGCAGATTCACGCTTTGGTGATTTGTAACGCGTAAATTGATAAGCGCCTAAGCCCCAAGCAATCGCATCATCTTCCGTAAGATGATCAATACAATAAACACCCGGTGGCAGCGCTTGCGGCAAATGACCAACACGCCAAAAACTCCACACATCTGCTACACAACACAACACGCCAGATAATGCACCTTGCGCACTGGGTAATAAACGCACGACACCAACATCAGCCTTACATTGCGTGGTTTTCAACCAATTTTGCATGAAGGGTGTTTGCTGAGAAACCCAGTTATCATATTCTTTCTGCTTAACGATAAAAATGGGTATTGCAGCGTGAGCTTCTTCTACAAAACAGATATTCATTTTTATGTTATCCTAACAATTCTTCCGCAGAAGAAAATGATCGCGACAATGCCTCAGCAACAGCACGGTGCGTAATTTTGCCTTGATAAACATTTAAGCCATTACGCAAGTGAATGTTATCCATCAGCGCCTTTTGATAGCCCTTATTCGCAAGCGCTAACACAAAAGGCAACGTTGCATTATTTAAAGCAACAGCAGATGTTCTGGGAACAGCACTTGGCATATTTGTTACGCAGTAATGCACTACGCCATCTACCACATAGGTTGGCGACGTGTGTGTTGTGGGTTTACTTGTTTCAAAACAACCACCCTGATCGATAGAAACATCAACCAACACAGAACCAGGCTGCATACTCGATAACATCTTGCGCGTCACGACACGAGGAGCAGAAGCGCCTGGAATTAACACAGCACCAATCACAAGATCAGCATCCCGAATATGTTGTTCTATTGCATCCATTGTTGAAAAAATCGTATTAATCTGCGAACCAAACTGCAAATCCAAATGATAAAGGCGTTCTAATGATTTATCCATCACAAATACATTGGCACCCATGCCCATTGCAACACGGACAGCGTTTTCTCCAGCAACACCGCCACCTATCACAACCACTTTGCCTGGCATCACGCCGGGCACACCACCCAACAAAATACCTTTACCACCATTTTTCACTTCTAAACAATTAGCGCCCGCCTGTACTGCAATACGTCCTGCGACTTCACTCATCGGCGCTAATAGGGGTAAACCACCTCTGTGATTTGTCACCGTTTCATAGGCAATGGCAATACAACCTGACTTGAGCAGCAAATCAGCTTGCACAGGGTCTGGCGCTAAATGCAAATAAGTAAAAAGAATTTGATTTTCTCGCAGCAAAGCACACTCGCTAGGCTGTGGCTCTTTCACTTTTACAATCATCTCAGACTCAGCGAAAATAGCAGCTGCATTATCTAAGATGCGTGCACCAACCCGTTCATAGGCAGCATCATCGAAACCCACTTTCAGTCCCGCATGACGCTCTACACAAATCGTATGCCCTGCTGCAACCAACTCGCGCACACTACTGGGCACAAGGCCTACACGATATTCAAAATCCTTTACTTCCTTCGGCACGCCAATTTTCATATTTATTACCTATAATATTTCTATCCATAATTGATTCATCCGCTGCACAAAAGCCGCAGGATCTGTCAACGGACTACCTTCCGCTAGCAAAGCTTGTTCATACAGCAAGATTGTCCATTCCTTAAGACGCGCTTCTTCCAAGCCCTGACGCATTTTCTCTACAATAGCATGTTCTGGATTTAACTCAAGAATTGGTTTTGATTCTTCTACTGACTGTCCAGCAGCCTTCAACAACCGCTCCATTTGCGGACCCAATGCACTTTGATCTCTCACTAAGCAGGCTGGTGATGTTGTTAAACGATGCGTGAGACGCACTTCTTTCACCTTATCCGCTAAGATCGTTTGCAATGATTGCAAAGTCGATTCAAATGCTTCTTGCTGCACCTTATCTTTTTTCTCTTCTTCTTGTTTTCGTTCTTTGGTTTCAGGGGCAATTTCATCTAATGATAAATCCCCTTTCGCAACTGATTGAAGCACTTTTCCTTCAAATTCAGGCAAATGACCCACCACCCACTCATCAATACGATCCGTCAATAATAATACTTCAACATTATTTTTACGGAAAATCTCTAAATGTGGGCTGGATTTTGCAGCATTGATATTATCCGCCGTAATATAGTAAATCTTCTTTTGCTCCGGCTTCATGCGATCTACATATTGTTTTAAAGAAACAACAGGTTTTTCATCTGATGTTGTTGTAAAGCGTAGCAATGTTGCAATACGATCACGATTTGCAAAGTCTTCAGCAAGACCTTCTTTTAGCACTACACCAAATTCATCCCAAAATTTCTGGTATTTTTCAGGTTCATCTTTTGCTAAACGATCCAACAAGTCTAAGGTATGCTTCACTAAAGCAGCGCGCAGTTTCGCGATAATAGGGTGATCTTGCAATATTTCACGTGATATATTCAAAGGTAAAGAGCTGGTATCTAGCACACCTTGTATAAAACGTAAGTATTGCGGCACAAATTGCTCAGCATGATCCATAATAAAAACACGTTGCACATACAATTTAACGCCATGGCGCGCATCACGCTGCCATAAACCAAAAGGCGCATGTGAAGGGATATACAAGATATCTGTGTAATCAAGATTGCCACCCTCTACCTTGTGATGGGTATAGGCTAAAGGGTTTTCAAAATCATGTGATATATGTTTATAAAATTCATGATATTGCTCTTCTGTAATAGCAGACTTTGCTAAAGTCCATAATGCAGTCGCACGATTAGCCGTCTCCCATTCTGTTGTCGGCTTACCCTCTTCACCAGGCTTTAGCATCATAATAGGAATATTGATGTGATCTGAGTATTTTGTAATGATGCTGCGCAATCGCCAGTCACTCAAAAAATCATCTTCCTCTGTTTTTAAATGCAAGGTAATTTCTGTACCGCGAGAGGCTTTTTCTACATTGGCGACCGTATACTCACCATCACCCGCAGACTCCCATTGAACGCCGTGTTCTGCGCCAAAACCGGCACGACGACTGACGACTGTCACTTTATCCGCCACAATGAAAGCAGAGTAAAATCCTACACCAAACTGCCCAATTAGGTGTGCATCCTTCTTTTGATCACCCGTTAGACGAGATAAAAATTCTCGGGTGCCTGATTTTGCGATGGTGCCCAGGCTCTCAACGATCTCGTCTCGACTCATCCCAATACCATTATCACTGATCGTTACCGTGCGCTTTTCTTTATCGAAAGAGAGCTGGATCTGTAACCGAGAATCGGATTCGTAAAGCGCAGGGTCAGATAACCCTTCAAACCGCAATTTATCAATGGCATCAGAGGCATTAGAGATTAATTCACGTAAAAAAATCTCTTTATTGCTGTATAAAGAATGCACAACAATATGAAGCAACTGCTTCACTTCTGCCTGAAAACTCAATTTTTCTTGATGGGCTTCTACTGACATACCTAAATCCCCTTAAAAATAATCACTGTGCTACTTACATAAGGGCAAAATTCGCATATTCAACTCCTCGCAAATGATAATTTTCTCAGGTATAATGGGCGAGCCAAATGCGGCGTCTAAACCTGGAATGGAATCATGATGAAAGAACTATCTCAAGTTGAAGGAATGACGATTGATTTTAAAGCAGCAGTACAGCGATTCAAAGATGAAGACGCTGTGCATCAGCTATTGGACATGTTTGTCGATAGCTTCCCCAAAGAAACCAAAGCACTGGAAATTGCATATACCAAACGAAATGATAATGCCATCAAAGCCGTTACGCATAGACTCAAAGGTGGATCCAGTTACTGCAGCACGACACGGTTACAGGCAATCTGCGACAAATTGGAACTCGCGATGAGAAAGGATGATTCAAACGAAATCGATGTGTTTTACAATCTGTTATTACTCGAGATAGAAGCCATTACACAAATTGTAAAATTCCGTAACACATGAGTCACATCGTGCGCGTAACCGAGCCGCGACCGTGAGGGAGCGTCGCATCAACCTAATCAAACACCGCTATAAAATGAGCTGCGTTATTAGAAATTTCAGTTAAAAA
>DATLOT010000020.1:0-42936 GCA_035536095.1 Gammaproteobacteria bacterium
ACTTCAAGATGCGATTTTTAACATCCCATCTTGCGTCGAACTTTAAACGTTCTTCAATCGAAAAAGCTCGAAATAGAATAACTATTCCTGCGCTTTTTCTCAATCAGAACGTTTAAATTTCTTGCAAGCTGGGCGTTAAAATCTCACATCTTGAAGTATGATGGGTACATAAAATAGAAAGTTATCTTAACCAAAAAGATGAGAGAGGAGTTGAAAATGGGTAACAGTAGAGATTTGCCTGGCGAAGATAGAGGAAAAAGTCATGATGAAGAGAATCAGAAAAAAGAAAACAATATTCGAGATCAGCTGGCAGCGACGCTGTTTAGGATTCAAAGAAGGCGTAATCTCCCTCCTATGGTAGGTGAAATCGGTTGGCATTGTCTTTTTTCTCCGCGTGATTCATTAGAGTTTATAAAATTAGCTTACGATAAAAATGTGGATCCCTTCGATCGCGTGCTCATTTCTTATGAAGAGTCGATGACTTCATCTTTTCGCGATAGACCAAGATTTGCCGAAGTGATGTTCTCCAACGATAATAATTCTCGTTTTTTAGGGCAAGCAATAGAGAGGGCCATCGATAATGGTAAGCTTGTCGAATTTTTATCAGCAAAACGAATGGTCAAGATTCCAGATTCAGAACAGTGGGTTTCTTTAACACCACTAGAATGCATAGTGAGTTTGGCAAACGCAGCATACGTGAGCCAGGTAAAAAACAAAGATCTTTGGAGAATTTTAATCGATGCTTATAAAGTGTTAGGAAAGGAAGGTTATGGACTCTTCTATAGACATTTTGATGAGCATTGTCAATCTCGTGAATACGAGAAGCAAGAAGCAGATGGTGTGCTTGAATGTGTGAGAGGGATTGTTGCATTGTTAGATCAACCAACTACTGATAAAGATAATATACCACTGGAGGGATTAATAAGAGAATTAAAAATATTATATATACAGTATCTATTTTGTGGCGGATGCTGGGGTGAATACAATGCAATTGTAATACATGGTTTTATAAAAATATACAATGAAGTGGTGGAAGCACAGCGTTGGCCTTCGGAAAAGATGGAATTATTTCTTAATGCAACAAATTGGTTAATACTTGACTCTTTTGGTTGTGAACAACCTAGTGCATCCGTTATATCAAGGAAGTTGGCTTCCGCAGAAGAGTCTCTCAAGTCATACGCGATATTGAGAAATGTTATTCTAGCTTTAAGCAAAACCGCTTTTTCTGAAGAGACTGCTGATTTTCCAATAGGGTTGTCTAAGAGAGAAATTGCTTCCATGAGTAGGTGTGATCACCGCGTGAGTATGTGAATTTGCTTGACCCCTACGCATTTATCATTAGAATGCTATCTCATTCATCGGATGACGGAATGGTAGCATCGCTATGCGGAAAAAGTTGATAGCAGGGAATTGGAAAATGAATGGCTCTTTCACTGCGGCGGCTGCGCTTGCGCGTGGTATCGTGGAAGGCGCTATTGCGTTTCCGTACATTGATATTCTGCTATTGCCGACTTTTATACACCTCAGTCAAGTACGCCAATTGATCGACGGTAGCCACGTGCTGTTGGGTGCACAAAATTTATATCTTGGAGAGGCGGGGGCATTCACAGGAGAAGTCTCTGGCAAGATGCTACTGGAAGCGGGTTGCCGCTATGTGCTGGTTGGTCACTCAGAACGCCGTACACTCTTTCATGAAACACCCAATGAGGTGGCGCATAAGTTCCAAGCCGCGCAAGCGGCTGGGCTGACGCCTATACTCTGTATAGGAGAAACGCAGGCGCAACGTGAACAAGAGCAAACAGAAAGCGTTATTTTCGAACAATTACAAGCCGTTATTGACTTGGTTGGTATCGATAATATGGGTCGCGCCGTCATCGCCTATGAGCCTGTGTGGGCAATTGGTACCGGATTAACCGCAACACCATCCCAGGCGCAGACTGTACATGCCTATATCAGGCAACTTATCTCGAAAATTCAGGTTGATATAGGGCAGACAATTCGTATACTGTACGGCGGTAGCATGAAACCTGACAACGCTGCTTCGTTATTGGCCATGCCAGACATTGATGGCGGCTTAATTGGCGGCGCATCTTTGGATGTGAAAGCGTTTCTAGCGATTTGCGAAGCGGCAGATAAGATATCAAACAGCGTTCATCAGACGGCTGTTTAGCTTAGGAGAGTTATGTATCAATTTATATTGCTTTTACATGTGCTTGCAGCAGCTTGTATTGTTATTTTAGTGTTGGTGCAGCAGGGTAGAGGTGCAACGATGGGCGCAGCCTTTGGTAGCGGCGCATCACAAACCATCTTCGGTAGTCGAGGATCGGGTTCCTTTCTTTTTAAAGTCACCATGGCTTTTGCAATTTTCTTTTTTATGACAAGTATTTCTCTCAATTATTGGACAGTGTCTACTTATAAGCAAGCGCGTGTGATTACGATCCCCGCTTTGCCGTCAGAACAGCCTGTGCCAGGAGCAACATTACCCTTAAAATCTTCACAGCCAACGGCATTGCAGACTGCATTACCGGCTGAGCCTGTGAAAAAGTGACTTGTGAGAGTAAGAATGTACGCCGACGTGGTGGAATTGGTAGACACGCTACCTTGAGGTGGTAGTGGCTGAAAAGCCGTGGCGGTTCGAGTCCGCCCGCCGGTAAGAATTTGAAAGTGAGGGATGTGGATGCTGCAACATTATTTGCCAGTGTTGATTTTTATGATAATCGGATTGGGGATAGGTCTTGTTGCGCCCCTCATCGGCTATCTGCTCAGCCTGAAGCGTCCTAATCCTCAAAAATTGTCTACTTATGAATGTGGTTTTGATGCGTTCAATGATGCGCGCGCACCTTTCGATGTGCGTTATTACCTTGTTGCCATTCTTTTTATTATTTTTGATCTGGAAACTGCTTTTTTAGTACCCTGGGCAGTGAGTTTTCGTCAGCTAGGATGGTTTGGAATGGTCGCAATGGGTATTTTCCTGGGCCTGCTCACCGTTGGTTTTATCTATGAGTGGAAAAAAGGCGCGTTAGAGTGGGAATAACCAACGAGGGATCACATGCAACAAGTCAATAGAGATGAAAATTTAGAGAAGCACCGGTTAAGTGATCTCCTAAAGCCTGGTTATTATGTGACTTCTCTCGAAGCTGTTTTTAATTGGGCACGTGCAGGATCGCTGTGGCCAATGTCTTTTGGTCTAGCGTGCTGCGCAGTTGAAATGATGCACTGCGCGATGTCTCGCTATGATTTGGACCGTTTTGGGGTCATTTTTAGACCCAGCCCGCGTCAGTCTGACCTGATGATCGTAGCGGGTACTTTATGTAATAAAATGGCACCTGCCTTGCGCAAAGTGTATGACCAAATGTCTGAGCCGCGTTGGGTGATTTCTATGGGCTCTTGTGCGAATGGCGGTGGCTATTATCATTACTCTTACTCCGTTGTGCGTGGTTGTGATCGCATCGTGCCTGTTGATGTTTATGTGCCTGGTTGCCCGCCGACTGCTGAAGCGCTGATGTATGGTATTTTGCAATTACAAAACAAAATTCGCCAGACAAAGAAAATTGAGCGTTAAGGAGTGCTGTGATGCAAGCAAAAATGTTATGTGATCAACTAGCCGAACGTTTTGCTTCTGCCTTGGAAACAGCAACGGTTGCAAAAGGAGAAGTAACGCTCGAAATAAAACCTCCCCATCTGTTGGCAGTCTGCGCTGCTTTGCGTGAAGAAGAGATTTTTTGTTTCGAGTTACTTGTGGATGTGTGTGGTATTGATTATCTGCATTATGGTTTAGATGATTGGGAAACACAATCTGCGACAGCAACCGGCTTTTCTCGTGGCCAAACAGCACGTATGATTGCTGAAGCACCAAAGAAACAAACACGTTTCGCGGTGGTTTATCATTTGCTTTCGTTAACACATAATCATCGCCTACGATTACGCGTGAATATTCCTGCCGATGCAGCGTGTATGGTTGATTCTGTTATCAGTATTTGGCCGTCTGCCAATTGGTTTGAACGCGAGGCTTTCGATTTATTTGGTATACTGTTTAAAGGGCATCCTGATTTACGGCGTCTACTCACAGATTATGGTTTTATTGGTCACCCTTTCCGAAAAGACTTTCCTCTTATTGGTGAAGTCGAGGCGCGTTACGATGCTGCATTGAAATCGGTTATCTACGAGCCTGTTAGTATACAACCACGTATTTTAGAACCTAAAGTGATTCGTCGTGATAATCGTTATGTGAGTGAGCACTCAGGAGTGGCAGGCGATGGAAAATAAGAAAAAAACGCATGCAAACGCCGCTGAAATTAAAAATTATGTTTTTAATTTTGGACCACAACATCCCGCTGCGCACGGTGTATTGCGTCTTATTTTAGAAGTCGATGGTGAAACAGTGGTGCGAGCAGATCCGCATGTGGGATTGTTACATCGCGCAACAGAAAAATTAGCAGAGAGTAAACCATTTAATCATACAATTGGCTATATGGATCGCCTAGATTATGTTTCAATGATGTGTAACGAACATGGTTACGTGTTGGCGATAGAAAAATTATTGGGCATCACGCCGCCTAAACGTGCACAGTATATACGTGTGATGTTTGATGAAGTCACACGTATTTTAAATCACTTGCTATGGTTAGGTGCGCACAGCCTAGATAACGGCGCTATGGCAACCATGCTCTATTGCTTCAGAGAGCGTGAAGATTTGCTCGACTGCTACGAAGCGGCCTCCGGTGCGCGTATGCATGCGACATATTATCGCCCTGGTGGCGTTTATCGTGATCTGCCCAATGCAATGCCGAAATTCAAAGTGTCTAAATGGCATGATGCTAAGGCAATTGCAAAACTCAATGAAAATCGCGAAGGTTCTTTACTTGATTTCTTGTGGGCTTTCACAGAACGCTTTCCTGGCTGTGTCGATGAATATGAATCTTTGCTGACGGAGAATCGTATTTGGAAGCAACGTACCGTTAATATTGGTGTAATCAGTCCAGAACGTGCGATTGCTTTAGGCCTAACGGGTCCGATGCTGCGTGGTTCAGGTGTGGCTTGGGATCTCCGTAAAAAACAACCTTATGAAGTCTATGATCAAATGGATTTTGATATTCCTGTTGGGACAAATGGTGACTGCTACGATCGCTATCTCGTGCGCGTAAATGAAATGCGACAATCCAACCGTATTATTCGTCAGTGTATTGCGTGGTTACGTGAACATCCAGGCCCTGTGATGATTGATGATTATAAAATTGCACCGCCACCACGAGAAACAATGAAAGTCAGTATGGAGGCGATGATTCATCATTTTAAAAACATGACCGAAGGTTATATCGTGCCCGAGGGTGAGGTGTATGCAGCGATAGAACATCCTAAGGGTGAGTTTGGTGTGTATTTGGTGTCAGATGGTGCAAACAAACCTTATCGCCTGAAGGTGCGCGCTGCAGGCTTTCCGCATTTAGCGGCTTTGGATGAAATGGTGCGTGGGCATATGATAGCAGACGTTGTGTCGATACTTTCTAGCTTGGATATTGTTTTTGGTGAAATAGACAGATGACAAGAAAAGATAACAAACAAGAGAGTGGCTTAAGTGCTGCCATTTGTGAACACATTGATCAGTGGAATTTGCGCTATCCACCAGAACAGAAGCGCTCGGGTGTATTCGAAGCCTTGCGCGTGGTGCAGGAAAGCAATGGTGGCTTTCTCACGCCTGCGCTCATGGAAGCGGTTGCGAATTATTTAGGTATGCCGCATGTGGCTGTTTACGAAATTGCGACATTTTATTCGATGTTTCGCCTAGAACCGGTAGGCAAACATGTCATTGAAGTGTGCACGAATATTTCTTGTTCTTTAAATGGCGCAGAAGAGATTGTATCGCATTTAAAGAAGCGATTAGGTATCGATATGAATGGTACAACACCGGATGGTCAATTTACGTTAAAAGAAGTGGAATGTTTGGGTGCGTGTGTTGCACCACCTGTTTGTCAGATAGGTAAGCAATATTATGAAAATCTCACACCAGAAAAAATAAATGGTGTGTTGAAAGTACTAGAGGCTGGTAAAGATGGCGAATGAAATTTGTTTTAGAACATTGCATCTCGATAAGCCTTGGACGCTCGAGACCTATCTCTCTGCGGGGGGTTATGCGCAGTGGAAGAAAATTCTGCGGGAGAAAACACCACCAGAACAAATTATTGAAGCTGTTAAACTTTCTGCTTTGCGTGGTCGTGGCGGTGCAGGGTTTTCTACGGGAACGAAGTGGAGCTTTATACGCCGTGGTCCACAGGCTTATGTATTGTGTAATTCAGATGAAGGTGAACCTGGTACGTGTAAGGATCGCGATGTGTTGCGATTTAATCCACATCAGGTGATAGAAGGCATGGCAATCGGTGCATATGCAATGGGTGCGGCTGTGGGTTACAACTATATTCGTGGCGAATATTGGGAACCCTTTACGCGTTTTGAAGCAGCACTAGCAGAAGCGCGACAAGCGGGGCTATTGGGTAAAAATATTTTAGGCAGCGGTGTAGACTTTGAATTATTTTCACATCTCGGTGCAGGTGCTTATATTTGCGGCGAAGAAACGGCATTGATGGAGTCTTTAGAAGGAAAACGTGGACTGCCACGTAATAAACCACCTTTCCCAGCAGCTTACGGTGTGTATGGTCGGCCCACTACAATTAATAATACAGAGACCTATGCTTCTATCCCTGTGATTTTAGAAAAAGGCAGTGAATGGTTTTTGGGATTAGGTAAACCAAACAATGGTGGCTGTAAAATTTTTTCTGTGACAGGGCATGTGAATAAACCAGGTAACTATGAAGTGCCTTTAGGCACACCTTTTAAAGAGTTATTGGCTTTAGCAGGTGGTGTACGGCACGGACATCGATTAAAAGCGGTGATTCCAGGTGGCTCTTCGATGCCTATTCTGCCGGCAGAAGTGATGATGTCTCTGGATATGGATTTTGATTCTCTACAGAAAGCAGGTTCTGGGTTGGGATCGGGTGCTGTGATTGTACTAGATGAAACCGTTTGTATTGTGAAATTACTAGAACGCATTTCTAAATTCTACATGCATGAGTCCTGTGGGCAATGTACGCCTTGTCGTGAAGGAACAGGTTGGTTGTATCGTTTAACGCACGATATTGAACAGGGTCGCGGTCGTAAAGAAGATTTAGAAAATTTACGTCGTGTTGCAAAGAATATTGAAGGTCGTACGATTTGTGCATTTGGTGAAGCAGCGGCGTGGCCAGTTGGCGGATGCTTGAAATATTTTTATGAAGAATTTGAACATCATGTCACGCATGGTAAATGTTTGGTGGGGGCTTAAATGGCTGACATAGAGTTTGAAATTGATGGACAGCCTGTCACGGCAAAACCAAATCAAACGGTGATTCAGGTAGCGGATGAGGCAGGTATTTATATTCCGCGTTTTTGCTATCACAAAGCATTATCTAGACCAGCCAATTGTAGAATGTGTTTGGTTGAAGTTGAAAAGGCACCGAAACCCGTTCCTGCTTGTGCAACACCTTGTATGCCTGGGATGAAAGTGTTCACAAAATCAGCAAAAGCATTGACTGCGCAGCGGGCTGTGATGGAATTTTTACTCATTAATCACCCTCTGGATTGCCCGATTTGCGATCAGGGCGGGGAATGTGAATTGCAAGATTTATCAATGGGTTATGGTTCATCCACCTCTAAGTTTGATGAATGTAAGCATGCAGTGCCTGATAAAGATATTGGTCCTTTAATTGCAACAGAATTAACACGTTGCATCAAATGCACGCGTTGTGTGCGTTTCGGAGATGAAATTGCCGGTATGCGTGAATTGGGTGTGCTGTGGCGGGGCGAAGATGCCGATATTGGCACCTATGTGCAACATGCCATTCTATCGGAAGTATCGGGTAATATGATTGATGTGTGCCCAGTGGGTGCGCTCACGTCCAAACCTTATCGTTTTACAGCGCGTGCTTGGGAGTTGAATCAAGCGCCGAGTATTGCGCCACATGATTGCCTTGGCTCACATATTCATGTGCATACGCGTTATGGAAAAGTAATGCGCGTTGTATCACGCGAGTCAGCTGAAATTAATCAATCTTGGATTTCCGATCGTGATCGTTTTTCTTATACGGGACTTTATCACGCTAATCGTTTAAAAGAACCCTTGCTGCGAAAAGAAGGCCGATGGCAAACAGTGGGTTGGGAAGAAGCGCTACAAGCTGTGTCGCTTCATTTACAAGATGCGATAACGGAATTTGGATCAGAACAGCTCGGCGGCTTAATATCGCCGCATGCAACAGTAGAAGAGTGTTATCTATTTCAAAAGATTGTGCGTAGTCTGGGTAGTCCGCATGTTGATCATCGTTTAAGAGAAAGAGATATGCAGGATCAAGCATCCATGGGCGCTTTTCCTGGCTTATCCATGTCTGTTACTGATATTGCAGATTGTGATGCGATTGTCTTAATTGGTTCGAATATTCAAAAAGAACAACCCATAGCGGCTTTGCAGGTGCGCCAAGCTGTTAAGAAAGGCGCAGCTGTGATTGCAATTAATCCCATCGATTATCATTTTAATTTTGATGTGACAGCAAAAGAGATTGTACCACCACAACAGATGGTTTCTGCATTGGCTGATCTGTTAACCGCTGTGAAATCGCAAGATGCGCAGCATCACATTGTGATGTGCTTACAAGGTAAACAAAAAATTTGTATTTTGTTGGGCGCCTTAGCTTTCCAGCATCAGCAAGCAGCCAGCTTGCGTTATTATGCACAGCAGCTTGCGCAGCAATATAACGGAACGCTGGGCTTATTGACAGCAGGTTCTAATAGCGCGGGCGCTTGGTTGGCGGGTGCTGTGCCGCATCGTTTAGCGGGTGCGCATCAGGCAGAACAGATAGGGTTGGATGCCTATCACATGTTAGCGAATCCACGTAAAGCTTATCTATTGTTTAATGTGGAGCCTGCGCTCGATTGCGCGAATGCCCATTTAGCATCGCTTGCTTTTAAGCAAGCGCGTTTTGTGTGCGCGTTTTCTTTGTTTCGTGATCCCGTATTAGAGGCTTATGCTGATGTCATATTGCCGATAGGCGCTTTTGCAGAAACATCTGGGACTTATGTGAATGCTGCAGGTGCTTGGCAATCCTTCCAAGGTGTGGCGAATCCTGAAGGTTCTTCACGTCCTGCCTGGAAAATTTTGCGTGCACTGGGTAACTTTTTACATTTAGATGGTTTTGCTTATGAAAGTTCAGAGGAAATCAGGCATGAAGTGAAGGCCTTGTGTGATCAATCTGATTTTTCTTCTGCGCAATCTTTTTCCTTGCCGAATGATGTGCCTGCAGGATCGGGTTTGCATCGTGTAGGGGAAGTGCCAATTTATGCGATAGATGCAATGGTTCGTCACGCATCGCCCTTGCAAGCAGCGCAAACAGTAATGATGGGTGAAGTGGGTGTTGTGCGCTTGCACCCAGAAACAGCTGCGCGTCATCAACTTAAAACCGGGGATCGTGTTTCTGTGAAGCAACAAACAGCCAGTGCTGAACTGAGCGTGGTATGTGATGAGCGTGTCGCAAAAGAAGCGTTGTGGGTGCCAGGTGGTGTGACACAAACCAGCGGGCTTGGTGATTTATTCGGCGAAATTGAGATAAGCAAATGTTAGAAACCTTACCACTCATAGCGATGATTATTTTGAAAATAGTAGCCATTGTGGTGGGGCTGGTGTTTGTTGTTTTGTCGTTAACGTATCTAGAGCGAAAAGTCATTGCTTATATGCATGTACGTATAGGGCCCAATCGTGTTGGTCCGTGGGGGTTGTTACAGCCGGTTGCTGATACGATTAAATTAATGACCAAAGAAATCATTGTGCCGACCGCTTCTAACCGATTTCTGTTTGTCTTAGCGCCTATTTTGAGTTTCGGTATTGCCTTGATCGGTTGGGCGGCAATTCCTTTTGATAAAGGGGTGGTGTTAGCAAACTTAAATGCAGGGTTACTTTACACCTTCGCTGTTTCTTCTCTAGGTGTATACGGTATTTTAATTGCAGGGTGGGCATCCAATTCAAAGTACGCGTTGTTTGGTGCATTAAGAGCAGCTGCACAGTCTATTTCCTATGAAATTTGCATGGGTTTTGCGCTGATTACAGTCATGATGCTTGCGGGTTCGCTGAATTTTCAAGATATCGTTGCTGCACAAAATGGCAGTGTATTGCACTGGTTTGTGCTGCCATTGTTTCCTATGTTTATTGTGTACTGGGTGTCTGGTTTGGCTGAGACAAACCGTTTGCCCTTCGATGTGGCTGAAGGTGAATCTGAAATTGTAGCTGGATTTCACGTGGAATATTCCGGCATTACCTTTGCTTTGTTCTTCTTTGCTGAGTACGTCAATATGACGATGATTTCCACCTTGATTTCTTTGCTTTTCTTAGGAGGCTGGTTGTCACCGTTTCAAGGTGTGCCTTATTTAGAAAACTGGTTTGCTTGGGTGCCAGGTTCGTTGTGGTTATTTTTAAAGATCGCATTCTTTTTATACTGCTATTTATGGTTTAGAGCAACTTTTCCCAGATATCGCTACGATCAGATTATGCGATTGGGTTGGAAAGTTTTTATTCCACTGACCATCGTGTGGGTGGTGCTTGTGGCCGTTGCAGTACAGTTGCAGTGGTTGTCGTGAAAAGTGAGGCATGGCCTATGTTAGAACGAGTAAAAAGTTATATTAAGAGTTTTGCACTGTGGGACTTGCTAACAGGTCTGCGTGTGACGGGCAAATATTTCTGGAAGAAAAAATTTACGATTCACTATCCAGATGAAAAAACACCGACCTCGCCGCGTTTTAGAGGCATCCATGCATTAAGACGTTATCCTAACGGAGAAGAGCGTTGCATCGCTTGCAAATTATGCGAAGCGGTTTGTCCTGCACTTGCGATTACAATCGAGGCAGAGCCAACAGAGGCTGGTCTGCGGCGCACGACGCGCTACGATGTTGATTTATTTAAATGTATTTATTGCGGTTTTTGTGAAGAAGCATGTCCGGTCGATTCTATCGTCTTAACCGATAAGGCTGATTATCACTTCGAAAACCGTGGCGAAAATATTTTAACAAAAGATATGCTGCTTGCGATTGGCGATAAATATGAAGCAGAAATTGCAAAAGATCGCTTAGAAGATGAACCTTATCGGTAGGAGTCACTGATGATACTCACGCTTACACCTTTACACGTAATTTTTTATCTCTTCTCGGGGCTTGCCTTGTTGTCTGGCGTTGGTGTGGTGACTTTTCGTAATCCTGTTTATAGCGTGCTGTCTTTGGTTGTCACTTTTTTTGCGATGGCGGGTGTATGGATGCTATTGCGAGCGGAGTTTTTAGCGCTTATCTTGTTGTTGGTCTATGTTGGGGCTGTGATGACATTATTTTTATTTGTTGTGATGATGCTAAATATTGACCGTGAGCGGCGCCATGTGCGTTATGCGCAGTGGTATTCAGTGGGTACCATACTTGCTATGCTTGTGACGGGTTTTTTATTGATTGCTGTTGGGCCGCATTATTTTGGTTTATCGCAGATGCCAGTACCACCTGCAGAGCCGGCTGATTATAGTAATGTAAAAGCCCTCGGCGAGGTGCTTTATACACAATACGCTTATCCATTTGAAATTGCGGGTGTTATTTTATTGGCTGCTATTATTGCAGCGATCACACTATCGCATCGCAGTGTGGTGCGTCGCAAAAAACAAGATGTGAGCGCGCAGCTGGCTGCGAGACCGTCGGATCGATTGCGTTTAGTGTCTATGCCGCCCACACCGCGAGAGAGTGATGTATGAAAATGCGGTTCCCGGAAAAACCGAGCCGCGACCGTAAGGGAGCGTCACTGTTGATTAGCAGTGACCGCTCCCTCACGGTCGCGGCTCGGTCTTGCCAGGCATGCTCGAGCACGCGGATGAGGGAAGTGGATGAAAAGAGGAAGAAATTATGCCATCTTTAACTGAATTTTTAAGCCTTGCTGCCCTGCTATTTGGCCTAGGGATGGCGGGTATTATTGTGAATCGTAACAACTTGATTGCATTATTGATGTCGATTGAGTTGATTCTCCTGGCAGTGAACACAAACTTCGTTGCCTTTTCTTACTTTTTAGGGAATGTTACAGGTCAGCTGTTTGTTTTCTTTGTGTTGACTGTTGCAGCAGCAGAGGCTGCGATTGGTTTGGCTATTCTCGTTGTATTATATCGCAAGCGTGGCACGATCAGAGTGAAAGAGTTAGATGGGTTGAGGGGATAGTGATGCAAAATATGCTTATGTTAACAGCGCTTATCGCAACATTGTTGCCTCTGATGGGTTCTATTGTGGTAGGGTTGTTGGGTGCATACATTGGCAATCGGTGGTCTCATCGTTTTGCAATTGGATGCGTGAGTATTGCATTTTTACTTTCTTGCTATTTGTTTAATATCATCGCATTAGAAGGGCATCCCGCTGTAGAAGATGCATTCTATGTGTGGGCTACAGCAGGCATGATGCATTTTGAAGTTGGTTTCTTGTTAGATCGATTAAGCGCCGTCATGATGATGATTGTGCTCTTCGTGTCTTTGGCTGTGCACATCTATACCATTGGCTATATGGCAGATGACGCTGGGTACACGCGTTTTTTTAGCTATGTTTCTTTATTCACCTTCGCAATGCTTGTTTTAGTGATGGCAAATAACTTCTTAGTCTTATTTTTTGGATGGGAAGGCGTTGGCCTGGTTTCTTACCTCTTAATTGGTTATTGGTTTGAACGAGAATCAGCAGCGGTAGGTGGTTTAAAAGCATTCTTGGTCAATCGTATTGGTGATATTGGTTTTGTGTTAGGCATTGCGTGCATTTTTCGATACTTCGGTACCTTGTCTTACCATGATGTGTTTACGGAAGTGCCCACCGTCCTGACGCAAACCTTCCATTTATTCGGTGGCCATACCGTTTCTGTTATTTCCTTAATATGCGCTTTGCTTTTTATTGGCGCTGTTGCGAAGTCAGCGCAGGTGCCTTTGCATGTGTGGTTACCAGAATCAATGGAAGGCCCCACGCCGATCTCTGCGCTGATCCATGCCGCAACCATGGTAACAGCCGGTATTTATATGATTGCGCGTATGTCACCGTTGTTTGAATATTCTCCTGTGATGTTGAGTACACTGCTGATTGTAGGTGGTACCACAGCTTTCTTTATGGGTCTATTGGCGATCACGCAGTATGATATTAAGCGTGTCATTGCCTATTCTACCATTTCACAATTGGGCTATATGGTGGTGGCATTAGGGGCTTCTGCTTATGATGTTGCTATTTTTCACCTCATTACACATGCTTTCTTTAAAGCGCTATTATTTTTAGCAGCGGGATCGGTGATTATTGCAATGCACCATGAGCAAGATATGCGTCGTATGGGTGGGTTGTATCGTCGTTTGCCTATTACTTACGGCACTTTTTTGATTGGTGCCTTAGCATTGTGCGCGATACCGCCATTTTCTGGATTCTTCTCTAAAGATACGATTATTGATGTTGCGTCTCTCAGCCAAATGCCAGGTGCGCGTTATGCCTATTATTGTGTACTGTTGGGTGCTTTTGTAACACCACTCTATACTTTTCGTGCTTTGTTCATGGTTTTCCATGATCGTGCGCCAGGTTCTGCTATGAATAGCGCCAGAGAACATGCTAAAGAGTCTCCGTGGGTTATTCTTATCCCATTGATTTTATTGGCGATTCCTAGTGTCTTCGCGGGTGATTTGTTGATCAGTCCTATGCTCTATCACCAACCGACCTTATTGGGGAATGCTGTTTTTGTGTTGCCCCAACACAATGTGGTTGAACAATTAGCCTCTGAGTTTAGTGGTGCGATGCAAATGGCCTTAGAGGCAGGCATGCATCTTAGCTTTTGGTTAGCAATCGGCGGGATTCTCTGTGCTTGGGTGTTTACGGTTGGGTATCCTCAGCTTTCGGAGAAATTCAAACAGTCATTTTCTTGGGTGTATCGTATCTTGGTTGATAAATATGGGTTTGATGCATTTAATCAGTTTGTCTTTGTGCGCGGCACGCAAGAGGTGGGGCATCTTTTTTATGATGTGAGCGATGTGAAATTCATCGATGGTGTTTGTGTTAATGGGATGGGACATTTTGTGCGTCGTCTCGCACGTGTTATGCGTCGTATACAAACGGGTTATTTATATCACTATGCGTTAGGTATGGTATTGGGTATGGTTGTTTTTTTAAGTTGGTTAATGTGGGGATAATATGGATTTCATAACACACCTTCCCCTGCTCTCTGTGCTAATTTGGTTGCCGATTGTGGGAGCCGTGTTGGTTTTGTTAACGGGTGGTGATAAAAATGCGAATGTTGCACGCTTTATTGCTGTTAGCACAGCGGTATTGAATTTACTGTTGTGTATACCGCTTTATTTAGCCTTCGATCCGAGTCGCTATGAAATGCAATGGGTCACGGATCATCTGTGGATTACGGCTTATCAGGTGCATTATGCGCTAGGTATCGACGGCATTTCTTTAGTGATGGTCATGCTGACCAATTTTACGGGCTTACTTGTGATTATCGCAGGATGCCACGCGATTTCTGTGCGTGTTGCGCAATACATGGCGGCTTTTTTGTCCTTACAAGGCATGATTGTGGGTGTGTTTTGTGCGATGGATGCGGTGTTATTCTATATTTTCTGGGAAGGGATGCTGATACCGATGTATCTGTCGATTGGTATGTGGGGAAGTGCAAACCGATCTTACGCTTCTATTAAATTTTTCTTATTTACTTTTTTAGGTTCTATCCTAATGTTGGTTGCATTGATTTATCTTTACAACCAAACCGGTAGCTTCATGATCCAAAATTTTTATGGATTGCCTTTGAGTATGGGTGTTCAGAAGTGGTTATTTGTTGCGTTCTTGCTTGCTTTTGCAGTGAAGGTGCCAATGTGGCCTGTGCATACTTGGTTGCCTGATGCGCATACAGAAGCGCCTGCTGGTGGTTCAGTAGTCTTGGCTGCGTTGATGCTAAAATTGGGTGTGTATGGCTTTTTACGATTTAGCATGCCTATTGTACCGCAAGCGTGTGATGCCTTGTCTTGGTTGATGATTGTGCTTTCGCTCATTGCGATTGTTTATATTGGCTTGGTTGCCATTGTACAGACAGATATGAAAAAGCTGATTGCTTATTCCTCTATTGCGCACATGGGGTTTGCCACACTGGGGTGCTTTATGGTGTACGACATCATTCATGAAATGCACACCTTGCAAGATGCTTATATGAGTTTAGAAGGCGCTGTGATTCAGATGGTTGCGCATGCTTTTGGCTCGGGTGCGATGTTCCTAGGTGTTGGTTTGCTGGCAGAGCGTTTCCATAACCACAGTCGATTGATTAAAGATTACGGCGGTGTTGCGCGTAGCATGCCGATTTTTGCTGCTTTCTTTATGTTGTTTGCGATGTCTAATGTAGGGTTGCCTGGGACTGCTGGTTTTGTCGGTGAATTCATGGTGATTATGAGTGCTTTCCAGGCGCAATTTTGGGTCGCTGTTTTTGCATCAGTCACTTTGATTCTCAGTGCTTCTTATACGCTATGGATGTACAAACGTGTATTTTTCGGCCCTGTTGCAAATGAATATGTGGGTGCATTTCACGATATTACATTAACAGAGAAGATTAATTTTATTTTGCTTGCCGCAGGTGTGTTTATTGTTGGGTTCTATCCTCAGCCGATTATTGAGTTGTTAAAGGTGAGTATTGGACACTTGTTACTGCAAAGTATACCGCCAGAATTGGCATTGAATTTCTCAAATACGCACGTTTTATATAGCTGAGGTGCATCATGGTATTTTCATCGCCACCCTTAACAATGGCTTTGCCTGAGATTTTTTTGTTTTGTGTGTCTTCTGCTTTGTTGGTGATTGATGCCTTTTTGCCCGCGGGTAGGCGTGTGATCACTTATTATTTAGCGCAACTTGCCTTAGTTGCGACATTTTTCTTAGTATTGCCTCAGTTTAAGTTATACCTTGAACCTGTTGTAGGTTTTAGTGGCCACTATATTGTTGATCGCTTTGCTGTGGTTGCGAAATTATTTATTTTGTTTTTTTGTTTCTTTGCTTTTTCTTATGCAAAAGAGTATGTGCAGGATCGCAAAATGGCGCTGGGGGACTTTTATTTACTCAGTTTGCTTGCTGTGTTGGGTATGTTTGTGATGGTGTCTGCTCATAGTTTGCTGACGATGTATTTAGGTTTGGAGTTGTTGTCTTTGGTGTTGTACGCCATTGTTGCAATGCATAAAGAGTCTCGTTATGCCATCGAAGCTGCGATGAAATATATTATTTTAGGCGGGTTGGCTTCAGGGTTGCTGTTATACGGTATCTCTTTGTTGTATGGGTTGACAGGTAGTTTGCAGCTTGTTGAGATTGCAAATGCAT
This sequence comes from Gammaproteobacteria bacterium, assembly GCA_035536095.1. GTDB lineage: Bacteria > Pseudomonadota > Gammaproteobacteria > DSM-16500 > DSM-16500 > Aquicella. The sequence goes on from DATLOT010000020.1 coordinate 16,393, forward strand.
TGCAATCTTATCAGGGTGTGGTGCCAGTTGTTGCGCTTGTGTTTATTTTATCTGGATTGCTCTTTAAGTTAGGTGCGGTGCCTTTTCACATGTGGGTGCCTGATGTGTACCAGGGGGCGGCAACGCCAGTCACCTTGTTTATTGCGAGTGCGCCTAAGATTGCTGCTTTTGTGATATTGGTGAGAGTGTTAGTGCAAGCATTGCCGAATTTTGCTGTGCAGTGGGAACATGTATTAGTGGTTGTTTCTATTTTATCGATGTTCTCGGGTAATTTGCTTGCCATTGCGCAAACAAATTTGAAGCGTATGTTTGCTTACTCCTCCATTGCGCATATGGGGTATGCGTTATTGGGTGTATTAGCGGGGCCTGATTCAACGCAGGGTTATTCTGCGGCTATGTTTTATATGTCCACGTATGTGTTGGTTGCGGCAGGGGCTTTTGCGATTATTGCGATATTAAGTCGTCATGGTATTGAGTTTGATAAACTAGATGATTACCGCGGATTAAATGCGCGCCATCCTTGGCTTGCGTTTATGATGTTGTTGTTATTGTTTTCGATGGCTGGTGTGCCGCCTACGGTTGGGTTTATTGCGAAGTTAGGATTATTGGAGGCATTGGTGCAAGCAAATTATGTTTGGTTGGCGGCGTTAGCGTTAGTGTTTGCGCTCATTGGTGCTTACTATTATTTGCGTGTGGTGATGTTAATGTATTTCGAAGAGCCTGTTGAAGGTGCGTTGCTATCGCCACTTGTTTTATCTAAAGAGATGTTCGTAGCCATTAGTTTGAATGGCTCTGCTGCTTTATTGTTGGGTTTGGCACCGAGTCTTTTTATCGATATGTGTCGATTGTCTATCGGGTGATATGCGTTACCGAATCAGCATTGGTTTTGAACCGAGCCGCGTAACCGAGCCGCGACCGTGAGGGAGCGGTCACATGAATGTGGCAATGTAAGAGAGTATATACATGCAACTAGAAGACTTCGATTTCGCCTTACCACAAGAACTAATCGCCCGCTATCCGCTTGCAAAGCGCAGTGCGAGTCGATTGCTCTGTGTGGAGAAGACGGGTAGTGTGAAGCACCGTCAGTTTGATGAAGTGATAGACTGCATAGAATCGGGTGATTTGCTTGTTTTTAACGATACAAAAGTGATTCCTGCGCGTTTATATGGACATAAAAGTACGGGTGGTCAGGTTGAAGTATTGATAGAACGCGTGCTTGATCGCTCGCGTATTTTAGCGCAGCTAAGAGCCAGTAAGCCGCCGCACATTGGGGATTCTATTTTCTTTCCGCGAGAATTTCATTTAGAAGTGTGTGGTCGACATAATCAGTTTTATGAGTTGCAGTATCAAGATGATGATGTCTCTGTATTAAAAATGATAGAGTCTATCGGGCAGATACCTTTGCCGCCTTATATGCAGCGTGAGGCGGAGGAGGATGATATAGCGCGTTATCAAACCGTTTATGCAAAACATAAGGGTTCTGTTGCTGCACCGACAGCGGGATTTCATTTTGATGAAGAATTGTTGCAGAAGTTAAGAGATAAGCAAGTCGAGATGGGTTATTTAACGTTGCACATTGGGGCGGGCACATTTACGCCTATACGTGTTGCGAATGTGGCAGAGCATAAAATGCATGCGGAGTATTTAGAGGTATCGGAAAAGCTATGCGATCAGATTGCGCGCACGAAAGCGCGTGGTAAGCGTGTGATTTGCGTGGGTACGACGAGTATGCGTGCGTTAGAGACTGCGTCTCAGGGTGGTGTGATTGCGCCTTATGCGGGTGAAACCAGTATTTATATTTATCCGGGCTACACCTTCCGCTGTGCTGATGCGCTGATTACGAATTTACATTTACCGCGTTCCAGTTTATTAATTTTAGTTTGTGCATTCGGTGGGTATCGAGCTGTGATGGATGCGTATCAGGCGGCTATTACTAATCATTACCGATTTTATAGTTACGGTGATGCCATGTGGGTGAATGCTGCCTAATATTGGGGCTTTGTTGAATAAATCGGAAATGCTCTGTGAAGCACTCGGTGTAACCGAGCCGCGACCGTAAGGGAGCGTCACTGTGCTATAACTTTTAGCTGAAATTTCTTACTCAAGTTAAACGCATTTTGGGTTTGACCCCATAAAATAACAACGCAATCAGGTCGTTTACGACCGAAAGCTTTACAGCCCCGGGTAAGCGCGGAGCGCGCAGCCCGGGGTAAAGCAACAATCCACCCACGTTTTTAAGCACTGAAGGTGCGAGAGAAGAAGAAAATCACAATTGAAGATAACAAGGAGTATTGTACTTTTAAATAATAATTAATTTTCAGGAAAACTTTTTTGCGCGCAATTAGCCAAGCTAACACACCGAGCCGCGACCGTGAGGGAGCGTCACATGAATCTGATAAAAGATGGTGTATAACAATGCAATATTCTAACCACTATAAGGCAATTTAATATCATAAAGTAAGAAATTTCAGCTAGAAGTTATAGCACAGTGACGCTCCCTCACGGTCGCGGCTCGGTTGCACCGAGTGTCTCCCAAAGCGTCTCCAATTTATTCAACAACGCCCACAGAGGGCATGTGAAACGAAACCTTAGAGCTATCACCGCGATGGATTACTTCGGATTCTCTATACCCTTCATAATGTGCTGGCCGAGTTTCATGTACTCTTTCATCGCATCGAAAATGAGATGGGAGATGCCTGCGGCGTCATTGGGTGTTAATTCACCAATATCGTCTTCTGAAAGATCGGTCATGATGCGCATTAAATGATGCATTTGATCAGCTTCTGGGTATTGTACAACAGATCTAAAATGCTTATATTTCAAAGTCTTAATCGAGATCTCAGACCTTTCATGATTCGCTTCTTTTCCCTCAGCTTTATTCAGATCCGCAAAAACAGTCGGCTCGCTTAGTTTGAAAGTGGTCATTTTCAATGCTCCCCCTGGGATATAAATTATTTTGCCAAGTCTAATAAAATAACGTAAAATACGCAACGTTTATCTTGGGTTGCTTTACCTTATTAGATTTGTTCAAAACGGGAGAATGGTTATGCCCTCAGTAGTTGGAGATATCAGTGCAAGTGTCACGGAAGGAATGCGAGCGCTAACAGACGCGTTGACAGCCTTTGGGTCCGCCATGAATCACGCTGCTGTTGATGTGAGTCAGTACGTTTTTGAAACGACAAACGTGGCATATCATTTGGCTGGCCGTCATACTTTTCCTATATCACAGTACTACCAGGATGCAGAAGGTGACAGGGCTGGTGAGCCACCACAATTTCGGCGTAACCTGATAGGAAATATCGCGCTTTTTGTGATACCCGTTATTCCAGTCTCTATACTCTTATCTATTACGCTTGTGCCACTCGTGGGAAATTCTATTCAGTCATTTGCTGTCGGATTTTCTTCAGTTGCCACTGCGGCCATGTCTCCGGCGTTTAGGAGAGATTATCGATCTTCTGTTTTTGCTGGTAATATCACGAATGATCACCAACATCGTAATTTCCTTAGGCGCTATGTTTACGGACTGCCGGGATTATTATTCGGTATGGCTGCGGCAATACCGTTGCTGATTGCTACCATTATCGTGCGTACGATAACAAATAACATTAAGTCATTTTTTGCAGCGATGACTGAGGTGATGTATAGAGGTTCTTTATCGTCTCGCGATGGGAGTTTATCCGAAGATTTGTCTAAGCGTAGCCTTTTTCTGACATTTGGCGTAGGTGGTTTGGGTGTATTGCTAGGTTGTGCAGCAGGTGCATTTCTTGTTGTTTATGCTCACAGTGTGTGGAGTTGGATGTCAACCGCTGCTTACATTACCTCACTTGTATTAGAAAAAAAGCATCGGGAGTCGGTTCAACAGTCTTTTGATGATAAACGCTTGCCTAGAGAAAAATATCTTTTTGGATTCCCAGGTGTTGTAATGGGTGCTATCACAGGCGCTTTATTAATTGTGCCAACGCTACTTGTGCGTTTTGTGATAAATAATTTGAGATCTTTCTGGCATGCGTTTACCTTTATGATGGATCGCGACTGGGGCTTAAGGGATTTACCTAAAGATGAAGAAGATCGTGGTGTTATTCTCACGTATGGCATTGGATTGCCAGGATTATTATTAGGGGGAATAGCGGGTGTTATTGGACTTGCTAGCATCAATTTGTTTCGATTTATCAAAGCAGTTCTCATTCATAGTGGGCAGACTTACCTACACGTCGTGTGGTCAATCTGCAACAAGGTATTGCCGAGTTATATGGTTCAAGAAAGTCAACAAGATCGTCCGCTTTATCAAGCTTATGGCTTTGGTATCCCGGGCGCATTACTAGGTGCTATCACGGGAATGGTTCTCGTAATAGGCATCATTGCTGCGCGTATTGCAGCTAACACATTTACCTCTGCTACAGACGCATTTTTATTTACCTTGTATAAACTCAGTATGGTTCAGTTAACGTCACTACCAAGGCCTGAAAATTATACGCCTGCTAATGCGACTGGTGAGACTAACCATCATTATAGAGAACAACTTTTCTGTAGATATGGATTCGGTATCCTAGGATTATTGCCTGGCGCAATAGCAGGTGTACTGGTTGCGGCGGGAATAAATTTTACGTTATTACTTGCAATAATATCACAGAATAATGCAAAAACTTTTGCAGATACTGTGAAATGGATGAGCGCTTGGGTCTTGCCGGAAGAGCATCAAAATAAAGCACAGAGAACATATGCTCATCGTGGTATTTTTCAGCAGTATGTATTAGGGTTCCCTGGTTTGGTGTTGGGAGTGGCTGCGGGTATTGTGTCTGTTTTTGGTATTATTGCAGTGCGTATTTTGACGAACAATGCAAAGTCTTGCGAGTATGCATTTAAAACTATCGCTGGGTATGAGTTTAGGATGCCTCCTATAGAAGAGGCGTCAGAGGGTTCTTCTGACAAAGAGGAACGTTCGCCTTTTTTAAAATATGGAGTTGGGTGTGTCGGATTGCTGATAGGTGGTATAGCAGGTGTTATTGCATTTGCGGCGCTTAATATAGTGAGATTTCTAAAAACAGTGGCTATCAACAGTGGTTTGAGTTTTTTATACGTTGCTCGCAGTATGGCTCATCTGGTATTGCATAGTGATGAAAAGAGGAATTTGAGTGAGATTGTAAACAATCGTGACCGTTTGCACACCTATGTATTAGGTGCACCAGGTGTGCTGTTTGGTATGGTGGCGGGTGCGCTTGCTATGTTGGCAATTATTGCAGTACGCACATTAACAAACAACCTGAAATCTTTTGCAGCTGCGTTTGAGTGTGTGATGAGGCATGATTTGTATCTCTTGCGGGAAGTGGATAAACGTCCTGGTTGGCGTAAATATGGGTTGGGTTTGCCAGGTTTATGCCTCGGTGGATTGGTTGGTGCTGTGCTAAAGGTGGCGTTTCACAGCTTTTTAACAGCTAGTACAATCGCTTCTGGCATGATGTACATCGTATTGCCAACGTGTGGTTTTGCTCGTCGTTCTAATTGGGAGCCTGATGATCGTCATCCTGTAGAATTTTACGTGTTAGGTGCGTTCGGTATATTGCCAGGCATTATTATCGGTGCTCTTTCCATGCTTGCGATCATAATGGCGCGTACCCTCACGAACAATATGACGTCTTTTGCACTATCATTTTATTCTCTTCTTGCGCTGGACCCTAGCTTGGGTGTAGATCGTTATGAAGATGATCGTTCTAATTGGCGTAAATATGGATGGGGTTTGCCGGGATTATTGCTAGGTGGTATGGCGGGCATCTTTGTGTTGTCGGTTGTGCATTTTTGTCGTGTTATTAAACATAGTGTTTTATCGTTCCGCTCAATGAGTGGATCGATGATTAATATGGCATTAAACAATGGTCACCTCTTTAAAAATAGTTTTGAACATGATAACCGTACGTTGAAGCAGCAGTTGGGGTATGGTGCAATAGGTTGTGTAGTGGGTTTTGTTGTCACGTTGCCAATCGCATGTATTTTATGGGCAAGGTTACCGCTTATGTTAACGATAGCGATCGCTGCTTCGCCGGTTGTGTTTATTTGCAAGCTGTTACATAGGGCATTTGGCCGGTCAGCATTTGAGTGTCACCATATCGGGGACAGAGACGAAACAATGCAAAGATTTAAAAATCTTTTTTCTGCTTTATCAACATTTGGTAAATTGCCGGAGGGAATAGAGATACCACCCGCTGGCAATGGTAAAGAAAAATTAGCTATCTTCATGAGGAAAACATTCCTCTTAAACATACCATCACTGACGGAGAGATTGTTGAGGGAAATGCTGCGCGAGTATAAGAAAAATAGCCGCAACTGGGATAAGGTTATCACTACTTTCCAAACAGATGCTGTCAGAGATTTATATTTTGCGGATGAAGATGATGAGCGAGAACTGAGGAATGAAATCGAAATAGTAGGACAGTTTATTCAGCGCTATCTTGAGGGTGAGGTGTGCGTTAAGCAGCCGGACGGGATACTATATTCAAAGAATAATGGATCCCTTTTCCGAGCATTCCGATATAAGAATCGTCCGGTAGTACTGGATACTGTAAGTGCTGAGTCGGAACGAGTTATGGCTATGAGTGGGGCTTAGGCTTAGCGAGCATCATGAAGTTGTGCAACGCCCGTTGCACAACTGAGATTAACTGTTTACTTTTCAATTTTCTTGGCATATCATCCAATCGTTTGAAAATTAACTAAAAAGGAATGAATTGCTATGGGAAATAAAGGGAGCAAAGGAAAGGAAGCTGTTGTTGAGGTGCCCGCTCAGACTGATGCTGTTCGGTTGACCGTTGAAGTTACACATGATCAAATCGTGTTTAGCATTGCCAAAGATGGTGTTGAGGGAGCCGATAAGATAGCGTTTCAGCGAGAAGTTTCGGGCACTAAAATAAGTACCGTGGCGGAATTAAGAAAGTTTATTATTGATCATTCTCACGCAATACCCTCTTTCACTTGGGGAGACAAGGTGGCTGAGCAGTTAGCATTATGCCTTCAGAAGCGAGAGTTAAAGGGCCCGACAAGTCTTGCTGGACTTGTAACAGCGCAAGAGAAAATCGCAGTTAGAGTATTAACCGCTAATGTCCTTCTTCGGAATTCTACTGATGAAGAGGACACACATACCATTTATCATTTTCCCAGTGATACGATTGTAAATGTAAAGCATAGAGCAGCAGAGAAGCTTGAGTGTCCTCTGAAAGACTTGAAGCTTGCTCATTGCGCTAAACTAATAACAGATGATCGGGCGCTTATCAGTTCTTTTCCATCGGCAGGAATAGGGCAAGTTACTTTTTCCTTCACAAAAACTGAGTTCCCGGAAGGATTTTTGAATGTTGAGTTTGATACTGAGTCGTTTGAAATAGTCGGTGCTCTTGAGACAAAACACGCGCCAGCGCCAACATCCGCACCAGTCGGTGTTGCTACTTCGACAGCTACATTGCTTGCTTCGCCGCCGTCTACGGCAGCACCGGCAGCACCGGCAGCAATTAATGATAGCAGCGGAGATCGCGCCCCATTATTGACGGCGCCACATTAGATGACATAGACTACAATCCTCACGCACCTACGGTGCTTAAAATCGTGGGTGGCTTTTGTACCCCGGCCTTCGAATGCTACGCTTCGCTACGCATTCTCAGCCGGGGCTATAAAACTTTCGGCCGTAAACGGCCTGATTGCGTTGTTGTTGTATGAGGTGAATCGAATATAAACGACCTGATTGCGTCGTAACGCTATGCGATAGAACTAAGCCACGATACCGAGCCGCGACCGTAAGGGAGCGTCACTGTACTATAACTTTCAGCTGAAATTTCTTACTTTATGATATTAAATGTCTTTCTACGCTAGAAATGTTGCATTGTTCTACATCAACTTTTATCAGATTCATGTGACGCTCCCTTACGGTCGCGGCTCGGTTACACCGAGCGCCTCCTAGGTCATCCGATTTATTCAACAAAGCCCCTCTGGGAGAAGGTCCGACCGGCGGATTGAGGGAAGGGATATCAAACAACACTGCAAACAAATTTGCGTAATATCAAATTCATTTACACCTCATGCACACGATATTTCTTCGCAACCCGGTCTAATACACTGTTAATGAATTTATAACCCTCAACAGAGCCGAATTTTTTAACAAGTTCCAATGCTTCGTTTAACACAACGCGATAAGGAATTTCTGGTCGCAGTAACAGTTCATATGTGCCCAGGTATAAGACAGCAAGCTCAATGGGGTCAACTTCTTTCAGTAGTCGCCCGAGATAAGGCTCCATCGCCTGTTCTAAGACAGCTTGCTGCGCGGGAATGTCATATAATAAAGTCTTAAAATAATCCACATCACATTTTCTATCGATACGCGTTTTTAAAAAAGTATATTCGATGTCTTCTAATGGCGTGCTCGCGAGCTGCCACTCATACATAGCCTGAATAAGATAGCGGCGCGCATTGTGTCTCGCAGCGGGATCTAACTTATTTGTCTTTAAGTTTTGTTTGTCGGATTCGTTTTGCATGGTTCGTTAACTTACTGATCTCTTTTTGAAATTCGTTAATATCTTGGAAAGAACGGTAGACAGAGGCAAATCGCACATAAGCTACCTGATCAAGTTGGTGTAACTCTTCCATGACCCATTCTCCTATTTCAGAAGATGGAATCTCTCTCTCCCCACGTGTCATCGCCTTACGTAAAATACGCGCAACGGCTGTTTCAATCTGTTCTGTGCTCACAGGCCGCTTTTCTAACGCCCTTAATAAGCCTGCACGCAATTTTTCTTCGCTAAAAGCAGCTCGCCTGCCGCTGCGCTTAATGATTCTTGGAAGAGATAATTCAGCAACTTCATAGGTCGTAAACCGCTCCAAGCAATCAAAACACTGGCGACGTCTGCGTGTTTGATTCCCCTCTCGCATGAGGCGAGAATCAATCACCTTTGTATCAACCGCGCTGCAAAATGGACAATACATAACAGTTTTCAACTACCTTGAATTAAGACCATTGTGAGTTGCCCAAAGTTTACCTCAAATGTATGCCAAAATGATAGCCGATTATCGATTATGCTGAATTGTTTTGTTGCAGAATGTGGCCGGTAAGACTGCGCAATAATGCAGCATGATCGCCTAAATAATTAATATATTCAATAGCTTGCGTATAAAGCGCACGCACGGCTTGCTTTGCTTCATCCAACCCATAGACAAGCGGGTAGGTGCTTTTGTTGTTAATCGCATCTATTCCTTGTGGTTTCCCCGTCATCTCTGTTGAAGATTCAATATCAAGGATATCGTCCTGAATCTGGAAAGCGAGACCAATAAGCTGCCCAAATTGTGCCAATGCTTGTTGATGCGCTGGCTCTTGATTTCCAGAAGCAATGCGACCCAATTCAATGCAAGCGGCAAACAAAGATCCCGTTTTGAGGCGATAAATATGGGTGAGTGTTTCTGGCGGCAGAATGGTGTTTTGCATTAATATAATATCGAGTGCTTGTCCAGCGGCCATGCCGAAAGGCCCGCAGGCTGTGCTTAATACAGCAATCATTTCTGTGCGCTGTTCAGCAGAGAGGGCAGCAGGCTGAGCGGCTAAAATTTGCATAGCGAGCGTATGCAGTGCATCACCCGTTAAAACGGCCAGACCTTCACCAAATACTTTGTGACAAGTAGCGCTGCCGCGTCGTAAATCAGCGTTATCCATGCAAGGTAGGTCATCATGGATTAATGAATAGGTATGAATCAGCTCAATAGAGCAAGCAGGTACATCCAGATTTTCAAGCGGCGCGTTAAAAATACTACCCGTTGCATAAACGAGTAGAGGGCGCAGCTGTTTTCCTGTGTTGGATAATGCGTATGCCATGGCTGATTTCAGCTCAGGTGAAGGAATATCATTCAGGTAGTGGTCTGTGATTTTTTTAAGACGACTCTTACACAAATCTGAGAGTGCACTGAGTGAAATAGCGTTATTCGTGTTGGGTATACTTTTTAGCATGAACGGTTCGATCCTTCATCGGGTGTTTCTTGAGGATAATCTACCAGATTTTCTCCGGTATTATCTTGAATCAGGATTTTCACTTTTTGTTCTGCCGCTTTCAGTGTTTTTTGACAATGCGCAATCAGTTGAACGCCTCTTTCAAACTGTGCGAGAGATTGTTCGAGTGTGAGCTCGCCTTGCTGCATTTTATGAATGAGCTCGTCGAGTTCTGTTAACGCTGTTTCTAAATTTGGTAAATTTGTTTTTTTACTCACATCGACCCCTTTATTCACCTTGCGCGAGAGAAAACCCCAATGCATTATCAAAAAGATAGAGATTTTCTGTTTTGCTGATTGAAAAACCCACGGCATTTATTTTTGCTTGTAAGGCTATCACGGCATCTGCGCTCACCGCTTGTTGTGATTGTGTAGATTCAAAGCGTAAGCAGCAATATCCTAAATAAGGGTCTTCAATGTGGCTGTTTGGCCAGATTTTGAGTCCGCGACTGCTGATTGTTTTCAGTGCTAATGCATCACTTAGCTTTGCCAGTTGTGAGGCAAGCGTATCCGCGGATATGTTTTGAGTGTTATCAATATAAATATCAATACCAATCAGTTTTTTTTCAATTGTTGTCTGAGTGCTCTCGCCGTAACAGCTGATTTTGGTATAAGCGCCAGGTTGATAATGAACAGGCTTAAAATGCGTTGGTGTTTGACCTAAACGTTGAATGACGTTATCTGCAAAAGCTTGTGTGCCCACTTTCTGTTTGCTGGTTGCAGCGGCATAAATATCACCCGTATGGATACCGTCTTCTATCGTTTTCAACCAAGCGTTTTCAATTAAGCTGGCTGTTTGAGGTTGATTAATATGAACAAGCATTTGAATGGCTGCATTCAATAAACCAGAGGGGTTAGCAATATCTTTGCCGGCAATATCAGGTGCTGAGCCATGTATGGCTTCAAACATCGCCATTTTATTTCCGATATTAGCAGAACCTGCAATGCCTACAGATCCCGCCACTTGCGCTGCCACATCTGAAATAATGTCGCCATAAAGATTCAGTGTGACAAGTACATCGAATCGTTGTGGTTGGCAAGCAATCAGCGCAGTACCGATATCAACAATAAAATGGTCTGTTTCAATATCGGGGTATGCTGCTGCAATCTCATTGAAAACACGATGGAATAAGCCATCTGTCATTTTCATAATGTTGTCTTTGCTTAAGCAAGTGACTTTTTTGCGGTTGAATTTGCGTGCATATTCAAAAGCATATTCAACAATACGTTCGCAGCCAGGGCGTGTGATTAACTTCGTGCAAGCATACACATCTGCTGTTTGCCTATATTCAATACCTGAGTAAGTGTCTTCCTCATTTTCTCGGATAATCACGAGATCCATATTGCCTTGTGCGGCAGGGATATAAGGCTCGAAAGTCATGCAAGGACGAACATTAGCGTATAAGCCCAGTGTTTTACGCAGCGTGACATTCAAGCTTTTATAGCCACTGCCTTGCGGGGTGGTAATAGGGCCTTTGAGTAATACTTTCGTGCGTTGCAAAGATTGCCAAGCGCTATCAGGAATACCTGAGCTATAACCCTTGAGATACATATTTTTACCGACTTCAATGACATCGGGGTCGATAGCAGCATTGGCAGCATCTAATATTTTTAACGTGGCTTTCATGATTTCAGGGCCAATGCCATCGCCATAAGCAATGGTAATCGGTGTTTTAATTGTCATGGCGAATCCTCATTTTGTTAGTTTTGTTAATTAATTAAATCAGTGACAATTTTTTCCATTTTCATTGAGCGTGAACCTTTCACTAAAATCGTGCTTTGCGTGTTGAGCAATGGTTTCAATGCGCACAGCAAGGCTTCTTGTTCTGTAAAATGGCATGCGCCTTCGCCAAAAGCTTGTGTTGTGCTCGCGCTTAATTTGCCGTAAGTGAATAGATGATCAATGCCTGCTTGGCGAATGGCTTCGCCCGCATGCTGGTGTAATTGCACTTCCTCTGCTCCTAGTTCTTTCATATCGCCCAGTACTAAAATTTTCTTACCTTGAAAGGCGGAAAGTGTATTAACAGCAGCATTTAAAGAAAAGGGATTCGCGTTGTAGGAGTCGTCAATCACATAAGTGCCGTTCTTTAGCGTGTGCATTTCTAACCGTCCAGGTGCGGGTTTGATATTTTCTAAACCTTTTTTGATAGCAGTAAGATCGATGTTAATCGCAAGTGTTGCGGCAATTGCTGCAAGTGCATTCTGCACATTGTGCTTACCGAGCAAGGGGAGTTGTATAGTGATATTGCCGTGTGGGGTGCGAATTTCTGTTGGCATACCTGGCGCATACTCCGTTTCCAAGTGTATGTCTGCATGTCGATGTAGACCAAAGGTTAAGAAAGGTTGTTCGCCGATTGTTTTACGCCAGAAAGTGTAGAAATCGTCGTCGCGATTTAAAATTGCGATACCCTTTTCTGATAAGCCTGAGAAAATTTCTGCTTTGGCACGCGCAACACCCTGCACATTCCCCACGCCAGCCAGGTGTGATGCCGCAGCGTTGGTAATCACAGCCACGCAGGGTTTTGTGATTTTAGTGAGATATTCAATTTCACCAAAATGATTCATGCCCATTTCAATCGCCGCATAGCGATGAACAGGTGTTAAACGTGCAAGGGTAAGGGGCAGTCCCAGATGGTTATTCAGCGTGCCTTGTGTGGCGAGCACAGCCTCTTTATTGCCTTCGCAGGCGGCTTCTAAAATAGAAGCGATCATGTTCTTGGTGGTGGTTTTACCATTGCTGCCTGTAACAGCAATAAAGGGTAGGCTGAACTGGTTGCGCCAGGCGCTACTCAACTTGCCAAGTGCGAGCGTGATATCTTCGACTTGCAGGGTAGGCAGTGTTGTTGAAACGGGTCGTGTGGTGAGGGCTGCCACTGCGCCTTTTTGTTGTGCCATTTCGATAAAATCGTGACCATCAACCCGCTCACCTGGGATCGCGATAAAAAGATTGCCGGGTTCTAGTTTGCGCGAATCAATGCAAATGCCTTGAAAGCGGATATCTGGGTAGCCAGCTGGGAGGCCTAGTAGGTTGGCGGCCTGTGTAAGTGTCATTTGAATCATAGGGCTAAATCTCTCCATGTTAAAGACATCGGTATCATATGGAATTATAAACAGGCCTTTATAAAGGGGAAGTGTTTTTTTTGCGATTGTCCCTGTATGATGCCATCAGATCAGTATTGGGAGGTTTAGGAGATGGTTCGTACAAGATTTGCACCAAGTCCCACAGGCTATTTGCATATTGGCGGGGCGCGTACGGCGCTGTATGCCTGGCTATATGCCCGTAAGACGAGTGGTACCTTTATATTGCGTATCGAAGATACAGATTTAGAACGATCTACGCCAGAATCGGTGCAGGCTATTTTAGATGGCATGGCCTGGCTGAATCTGCATTACGACGAGGGTCCGTATTTCCAGACTAAGCATTTTGAACGGTATCAAGCGGTGGCTGATCAGCTCTTAACCGAAGGTAAAGCATATCGTTGTTACTGTTCTAAAGAGCGGCTGGAGAAAATGCGAGAAGAGCAGACGCTTCGTAAAGAGAAGCCGCGCTACGATGGTCATTGTCGCGATAGTCATGGGGCGGGTGAAGGATCGTTTGTCCTGCGCTTTAAGAATCCGACAGAGGGTGTGGTTGAATTTGATGATTTGGTGCGTGGCAAGGTTGTAATTGCCAATGCTGAATTAGATGATTTAGTGATTGTGCGTAGTGACGGTTCGCCAACCTATAATTTTACAGTGGTGGTAGATGACTGGGACATGCGGGTTTCGCATGTGATTCGAGGGGACGACCACATTAACAATACGCCGCGGCAGATTAATATACTGCGTGCATTGGGGGCAGCGCCACCTTTGTATGCGCATGTTCCGATGATTTTGGGCAGTGATGGTAAGCGTTTATCGAAGCGTCACGGTGCGGTCAGTGTGTTGCAGTATAAAGAAGATGGCTTTTTGCCTGAGGCGTTGTTGAACTATTTAGTGCGACTGGGATGGTCGCATGGTGATCAAGAAATTTTTTCTGTCTCTGAATTGGTTGCATTGTTTGATGTGGCGAATATTAATCGCGCCCCTGCGGCATTCAATATGGATAAGTTGTTGTGGTTGAATCAGCATTATATGAAGCACAGTGATGTTGCTTATGTCGCGGAGGCTTTAGGGTGGCATATGCAGAAATTAGGGATAGATGTGAGTGTAGGTCCACCATTAACAGACATTGTGAAAGCACAATGTGAGCGTACGAAGACGCTGGTGGAGATGGCAGAGCGCAGTCGTTATTTTTACGAGGATGTTGTGTTGTCTGATGAGATGAAATCGCATTTTGCACCCGCATTATTGCCCGCCTTGAAGGCTGTACGAGAAAAGTTGCAAGCCTTATCGGTATGGGATAAAGAGTCGATCCATGCTGTACTGGTGGCAGTTGCTGAGCATTTTGAGATGAAACTAGGGAAGTTGGCGCAACCTATTCGCATTGCGATGACGGGCGGTACAGTTTCGCCACCTTTGGATCTGACCATTTGTTTAATTGGTCGAGAGAGAGCGGTTGAGAGGTTGTCTGCGTGTTAGCTCGTAGATTGCATGATGTTCGTGATCCTGTAGAGGAAAATTTGCATTATGCGTTAGCGCTGATGGCAAAAGATGTTTATTCAAGAACAGGTGTGCCTATTGGTGGTGATTCTGAGTGGAGGCGAGAAACTGGTTGTGATGATCCCGATGATGGTCTAGCATTCTCTGTTTATACACGTAACGATAACAGAGTGAAGGTTGTTGCTTTTCGTGGTACAGATCCCACAAGATTGCCTGTTTTTATCCGAAACATCATCATGCATGGCTTGCTTTTACTGGGAAAAGGGCCTGATGCACTAACAGCAAAGAAAAACAAAGTGTTGGGGATGTTGAACTCATCAACGCTTCCTGCTTCTCGGTTTTCTTTTCTCTCAAAAGTGCGTCAAAAAATATTGGCGTTATTGAGACCTGTCCTTCCAGGAAGATACCAGCTTTATTTTACGGGACATTCTCTTGGTGGGGTCTTAGCGCAGTTAGTGGGTATTGGTTTGATGGAGCAAGGCCATGATTGTCGTATTGTTGTATTTGAAAGCCCTGGTGTGCAACATCTGCTTCCTTCAGTGCTGTCGTCTGAGCGTATAGCGCGGTTACAGTCTGGTCATCTGGTGACATATGTCACATATCCCAATCCCATGAATACTTTTGCTTCGCCTATGGCGATGGGAAAAGTTTTTCGTATCCAGAAATACACAGATAGGCGTCCTTTTTATGCTCTTTATAAGGATAAAGCGATGCATGTGGCAAGGTGCATTGGTAATGATCTCTTGCGTTTATATTTTCTGATGTGGTTATTTTCTTCGGTGATGTTACAAGTGACGAGCAGAAATGCCATCATGGAGAAATGGCAGGAAGCGACAAATCTTTTTTTAGAAGATAATTTTTATCGCAAAGATGATTTGTTAGTATATGGTCTTTACACCTTTCTTAATTTACCCCTCCAATTTTCTTGGGCGAGCTTTTTATTGTTGGTGATGTTTTATGTGGTAGATGAATTGAAGGATGCGTCTTCGACGCATGGTATCCAAACTGTTGTTGATGGTTTAAATCCGAGATTGCAAAAATTGAAGCCTGTCCAGATAGAGAGTTGGCCATCGAGAGGAGGATATCTGTTGGAGACTTGTCTTGTGCGCCCTGGTACTTGGTTATTTGGTTTGTTTTCTCCCAGTGGGAGGCATCCCTCTATTGCTGTTGCTCATTTAGGGCAAGAGGAATTGAGAGGGAGGCAAATGCGCCTGATGTCGGGTTATCAGGAGGCTGAGACTTAGAGGTGGCGTTAACCAAGGCATTTGTTGTCTTGGTATAATATAAACTCGTTGACAAACTTCTTATAGCTTCATAGAATCCCTGCTCTCTTTAGTAATTTCAAGGGGCTATAGCTCAGCTGGGAGAGCGCTTGCATGGCATGCAAGAGGTCACCGGTTCGATCCCGGTTAGCTCCAGTGTCGAAGAAGTCTGCACAAGTGGCAGGCAGTAGCACATAAAATAGACGTCCCCATCGTCTAGAGGCCTAGGACATCGCCCTTTCACGGCGGTAACAGGGGTTCGAATCCCCTTGGGGACGCCAAATTATTTAATGAGTTATAGTTTGGCGTGTGCAAGATATGATCAATTTCAGTAATATTTCCGTTATCCAATTTGAAATCTTATCTATTTCTTTATCTGAACAGACTTTACGATTGGCACGATACCGAGCCGCGACCGTGAGGGAGCGTCACATAAATCCGATGAAAACTGGTGTAGAACGATGCAACAATGTCTACCATTACGTACGCTATGATTTTATTATGAAGTGAGAAATGTCAGCTAAAAGTGATAGCGCAGTGCACGCTCCCTGACGGTCGCGGCTCGGTTACGCGTAATCGGTCTTGCGCAGTTCGGCCGTGGACTATCAATAGTCGCATGGTTCAAACGAGCGCATCTTGTTTTCAAATGTAGCCATAGGACTTCCCTGTTCGTGAATCACATATTGAATTGTTGCTTCAATATCCTCTTCACGCCAAAGATATCTTGTGCTCCCGTGCCGCGTCCATCGATTTACTCTGCGACCATCTAATTTGGATGCATTTAGTTGACGTGATGAATAGGATTTGATTGTATTCATCATGATCTCTGGAGACAGCATTGCATGAACGATAAGATGAACATGGTTGGTTCTAACATGGGCTGCTAATAAGATCCACCGTCGATACTGGCAAACCTCTTTAATGGCATTAAGTACAATTTGTCTTTGGGATTGATTCAACAAGTAGGCTGTTTCCAGCATGCGGTTTTTTGCACTTGTTTGGCGAGCATGATTGGGCGGTAAAAATTCTGTTTCTGGAATATTGTGATGTCTATCGACTGATGTTTCTTTTCCACCATGCAACCAAGTTCCGTAACATGAAAAAGTAATAAAATAAGCCAGTGGTACTGTGATTTCCTTTGATTGCATACCAAATAGTCTCCTTTTTTGAATTGCTTGAAGGATATAACGCTCCCTGACGGTCGCGGTTCGGTTGTTGTACTTAACCAGTTTGATAAACGAGGAATTGCTTGAAGGATGTAACGCTCCCTGACGGTCGCGGCTCGGTTATTATACTCAATCAGTTTGATAAATGTAAATGATGTAACTCCCTGCTGATCGTGGTTCGGTACTCACTCGATAATCCTGTTCCAGGAGATGGGGCAGTGCACTCCCTGCCGGTCGCGGCTCGGTATTCAACCGATAGTTCTGTGTGGTGGCGGGTGGCGTGGTTATTTACTTGATAATCCCATGTCTTCACGATTGGCACGATACCGAGCCGCGACCGTGAGGGAGCGTGCACTGTCCAGTCCTTTTTAGCCGAAATTTCTTACTTTATGATATTAAAATCATTAAGTAACGGTAGAAATATTGCATCGTTCTACACCATCTTTTATTAAATTAACGTGACGCTCCCTTACGGTCGCGGCTCGGTATTGTGGTGCTCGTGATTTGTATATTAAAATATGTTTACATTTTACACATATTTGTGTATAATGGCTAAACTGTATATAAATAAAAAACGGGGATTACAATGCAGCCACGTAATTTTGACACGGCAGAGATCGCAAAATCTGCCTGTGAATACGCTAGAAAATCGATAATTGCAGGATCGACCCAAATTCAAAATAGTGATTTTGATGAAGCAAAGCGCGTGGCTTTAACTAAGGGTATTAAGGATCTAAGAGCCTTTAGGAAGGAAGCATCTGAATCCCGTATTGAATCAGATGCAGGCATTGAGTTCTTTTATGCGAACATTGCAACCTGCAAGAAATTTTCTCTTGGAAACTGTAGTGAGATGGCATTGATGGCGCTGGATTATGTCCTTTCTCATGCGCCTGAAGTCAATGCAGAAGTTTATAGGATAGCTGAAGGTGATCATGCTTTTCTTATGATTGGGAGAATAGAGGGTAGCGATCCTACTAAACCTGAAACCTGGGGAGGCGACGCTTATATTTGCGACCCGTGGTGTAACCAGGTGTATCCTGCTTCTGAGTATGTAGACAAGATGGAGTTCTTTTCCTTTTCTCCTATGCCTTCTAAAGAGGACTGTCGCTATTATACCGCCAGCGTAACAAAGTTCAATAGCAAACAACATAGCTTAAAGCTCTTGTGGGATGATAAGAATGATATGAACACAAAATATCTGAGAAAAGCTAATTCGCGAGCACATATCGATCAATTTATCGCACGATATAGAGAAAAATTGGAATCCATCCACCAGGTTTTAGAGACACTTCATTTGCAGATGAGTCTTATTGTCCTGCAGTTTGAGCAAAAGTATCCTGTAATAGGTGGTCAGAAAAAGAAGAGAATCACGATCCAGGCAATGTTATTGCAGTTAGAAAAACGCATGGAAGCAATTAAAAAGGACATAGAAAACGTAGCAGAACTTAAACATGAAGATTTACCTTACAGTGAATTGCGTGAAAAATTAGAAGGATCGCTAAAGAGGCATACCCTTTCTTCTGCTAAGATACTTAATTTAAGTAACGAAGATAAATCTGTTTTGATGAAACATCGTTACGAAAATGTCATTACTGGAAAAGTGCTCGGTTTTTTTAAAGCCCCACGAACAGCAAGAGATGCTTGTTCTGCATTGAATCGTGCTAGCGAAACAATACAAAGTATATTAAAGAAATAGGTCATGTTATTTTAACTTGAATAAATCAACTTGTACGCCAGCCATTTACCGCGCTCGCTGATCTATACCCATCATACTTTAAAATCTCGCATTTTAAAGTATGATGGGTATATGTGCTACCAGTTTTCTCCGTTTTTATCGAGAATACCTTTTCTTGGTTTGATAAACATATCAAGATCTAATGCTGCTAAGATGCGAAATATTGTTTCAAGTCGTGTGCCTGGTGTGCCTTGCTCTATGCTAGAGACAGTAGTTTGATCAAGCCTAAAAGCAGCCCCTGCCTCACGTTGACTTAGTTTTTTTGCCTTGCGCTGTCTCTTGATGGCGCTGCCAAGTGATTTTGGTGAATAAATTCTTTGATCCATAAGATGGTTTCCTTTATGCGACGGTATCAATCTTATAGCTATACAGCCATAAAGTAAAGCTATAGCTGTTCAGCCATAGTTGCATGGATCATTTGCTCCTAGCCTATTTATCTACTATTATCAAAAGCATGGCATCTGAACATTTATTAAAGTTATCTCGATTGGCAAGCCTGTCGGACGGCGTGTTCGCGATCGCTATGACGATTATTATTTTAAACCTCCATGTCCCTATGCACTTACCTGATCAGAATCTGCAATTTCTGTTGCATGATGAAATTTATGCGAATCTTTTTATTTATATTGGTACCTTCATTATTCTGGGCACCCATTGGATTGCAATGAATTTTCAATGGGGACTGCTGGTGCGCCTGAATAGACCTTATTTGTGGGCGAATATTTTTTATTTAATGGTGATTTGCGTTATTCCCTTCTCGGCCAATCTGTTGGGCGTATATCGGCACAGTGTAGAAAGCATTTATTTTTATGCGGTTAACCTGCTTTGTAGTAGCCTAGGACAACTGCTTATTTTATGCAGTGCCTACTATTTTAACTTGAATAAATCAACTTGTACGCCAGCCATTTATCGCGCTGCGCTGTTACGTATTCTTGTTGCGCCAATATTTTATGTCAGTTCGTTGATTTTGGCGCACTGGACAACAGAGGGATGTTTTATATTATTAGTGCTGCCTACACTGATCTACATGATCCCCGGTAAGATAGATAAATACGAACATATCGGTAAGCAGCAGTAGCGCCTTAAGGACATGTTTCATGGCTAGTGATTATCGCGTCACCCCTTTATTTATTACTCTTATCGCAAGTATTGGTATGTTTCTTTCCACCTTGGGTGCAGGTATTGCCAATATTGCTATTCCATCGTTCATTCAAATATTTCATGCGAAGTTGGATGTTGTGATTTGGACTATTACACTTTATACGCTGACGCTGAGTGCAACCATTATGTTTTTTGGGCAATTGGCGGATCGCTATGGTCGCGTTAAAGTGTATAGAGCTGGTTTGTTGTGCTTTGCTATGACTTCTTTTTTATGTGGTCTATCCTCCGATATTTATTTCTTGATTGTGTTTAGAGCATTACAAGGTTGTAGCGCGGCTATTATGCAGGCCACAGCAATCGCAGTGATTACCACAAGATTAGAAAAAGAAGAAATACCAAAAGCAGTCAGTACCTTAGGTATGCTGATGGGGCTGGGGCCGATGCTGGGCCCCGTATTGGGCGGATTTATCTTAAGCAGTATCGGTTGGCGTTGGATTTTCTGGTTGAATATTCCGATTTGTTTGTACGGATTGTATGGTTGTCAACGATTAAAATCAACAGATGAAATACTGCACTCTCATCGGCTAAATTATCTGAATTTAGTATTATTTGGTATCGCTATGCTGTTACTACTGCTGAGCATGAATTATGTTGTTATTAATGGTACGGTGGCGGCTTCTCTTTTTGTTGCGACGGTGATCGTTTTTGCGCTGCATCTTTACATTGAATTAAATGCCGAGCGTCCTATTATCAATTATCATTTATTTAGAAAAATCACTTTCTGTGCGCCGATATTGGGGGTGATGGCAATGGGGACTGCGACAGCGGTTGCCTTTATTGTTCCGCCATTGTTTTTTGAGAAAATACGATTATTTGCATCATGGCAAGTCGGATTTATTAGCCTGTCAGCGCCACTCGGTATTGTTGTTGCGTCGAAGATTTCTGCTAAATTATCTAAAATACATAGCACTGATTTTTCGATGTTATTGGGTAGTGTTGTGATGTCTGTACCTTTGTTGGTATTGACGCAGATGCAGATTTCATGGTTAACGATATCTATTTTCTCTCTGCTTTTCATATATGGATTGGGCGCTGGGTTTTTTATGACATCCAGTCTTATTCATTTAACTTCCCAATTTCCCCAGCAAGAGCAGGCATTTGTTGCATCGTTGATTAGAATGTTACAAAGTGCAGCCGTTACAATTGGTGCTGCTGGCTCAGCGATGTTTATTGGTATGAGAACTGAAATGCTTTCTGTTAATTTTATGTCAGGTATACATCATGCTTGGTGGCTTGCGGCCATCGCAACAATGTCTGCCCTCGTTGCAATGAGCTATCTCTTCTTCGAATAATTACGTTTATATTTAATGAGTTACATGATGTAGCTCGCCCTCCTTGATGAAAATTATCCAGAAATGTGCTATGATACCGGAAGATATAATAAAAAAGAACGAGGTATGTTATGCCTGGACCAACAGAGCCAATGCAGCTTATTCCAGAAGAAGCTATCGAATTCAATACTCACTTTGGGCAAGCGCCCATCAGTGATGCGGGTCGCGAGGAATTTAAAAAATTATTAGCGCAAGCGATAGCTGAAGATAATTGGTTTGCGTGTCCAGGCATTGCAAAGCATTGCAGTTATCAAACAGCAGAGGGTGCTTCCGCTTCCTATTTTGATGCGATTAATATAGCGGATTGTTTTGCGTTGTTAGAACAAGCGCTAGAGAAGTGCGATGGAGCCAAAGAAGATATACAGATGCTCTTAGGTCAGAAATTTATATCGTTATATTCAGGAAATAGTGAGTTACCTGCTCGCTATATGCAAGTGGCATCGCTTTTTTCGATGTTAGAGGAGGTTGAGGGAAAGGTTTCTGCAAAGAAATTCGTAGTATTTAAAAATAGAATGTCTGCTGATGAAACAGCGTTTCTTCGTAAGTTGCTTTCAGCAGTAGATGATTTTATTGCTGAACGGACACGCTTGGTAGAGACACTTAAACTCCCAGCAGATGTTTATCAACAAACTGCAGTGATTCTAAATAAAATAAAGCGCGAATTGCACGATCTCATGGTAGCGTACTGTAAATCAGATGATCCGTCCCTGTTTGATTTAATGGGTAAGCAGCAGAGGTGTATAACAGAGAATCTGAAAGCAGTTCGGAGGGAAAATGTTCATGCGCATGCGCATGAGCTTGCATCACGCGTGATGCTTGTGAAAGATGGGAAAGTAGAAGATTATGCCAATTCTCTTCTAAGAAAACCGTTAATAGATGAGCAAGTTCGCACTATAAAACAAGAGTCAACGAAAAAAATACAGGAAGTGCGTGACGCCAGAGAGGCTAAAAAAAGGACTATGGAAGGCGCTATTGATTTTATAAAGCAGAAAATAGTTCTTTTAGAAAATATAAGTGCTTCGTCAGGTCATGATGAGTTGATTAAAGCAACAAATGATCTAACTCATCGTCTAGTTCTCTTTATAGAAGTGGCAGAAAAAGGTATGGTGGATAAACCTTATGAAGGTAATGCAAAAGAGAAATTCATGGAAGCATGCCATAAGGAAGTGAATAATTTTTGCAATAAGATTGCTATCATAAAGGGAAGTATGCCTTCTGATGTTGATAATGCTTTAGCTGTAAAAGAAGCTGCTAAGGTGGGAGGTAAACGTTCTTATCCTGGTCTTTTTCAGGGAGCTACTACAAAAAGTTTTGCTCTAACGCTAGAAGTGCTTGCGAGAGAAATAGGAAAGGGTCCTGTCTTAAGTCGTTATAGAGATGATCCTGAGCACCCTGATTTTGTTGATAGCGTGCCTGTTGTGTCGCCCGCTATGAGCAAAATAGAGTTGGTTCATAAAATTCAATTACGATTAGAAACGCTCGGAAAAGAAAAATCACAAGCTTGGATGCTTCCTTGGACAAAGACAAGGTTAGATGAGCTTGAGAGACAAGTGATAGAATTATTAGAGATGTATATGGAGGACAGAAAAGATGCAACTGCTTTCATCAAAGAGTATCGAGCGCTAATTGCGACTGACTACCATTACGGCAGCAAATCGAAATTAGTAGCACCATTTATAGATGGTGAAATAACAGGTCTCCTTCATGCAATTAATACAGAGCTACCTACAGAAGAAGATATACCGCTTGATCTGGGAGGATTGGAGGATCCCAGAGGTCCGCGTTTTTTTTAAGGTCTTTTCTGTTGCTATTTATAGCACCCGATCGGTTATTATCAAGCATTTTTAGCCATTATAGCCCCCGAAAGGGTGTCTTAATGAGTAAATTACAAAAATAGCACCTATTAGGGTGCTATTTTTGATGTTGCAATCATGCCGCTTTTTGCTACAATTTTCCCAATATATTTATAGGTGATTCGGCAAGGAAAGTACGATGAAAGTTTGCAATGAGAAAGGTCAGAATATTGGATTCCGCCGTTGGCTGTATATCAGTTTAAGCATTGTTATTTTTTTAGTCGTGATGAATATATTTTTTTCCAGTATCACCGTAACCGAAGAATGGAGGTATGTGATTGGAAAGTTTTCCCAGGTCGCGTGGATAGCGGCGATAGGATGGTTTTTTGTTCAGTTGGTGAATATATTGGGAAATATTATTTTTTATCGGTATGTGGAATGTGAACAGGTCGGTTATTTAGCCAGAAAAATGCATACGCGTATATTGATTGTAAAAAGAATCGTTTTAACGGTAGGGCTTGTTGTTATTCTGGCCTCTATGCTAATGGTGTTTGATAGTGTCAGGAGTATTGGTACTGGATTGTTGACAACGGCGGGTATTGTGAGTGCGGTTGTTGCTATTGCGAGTAAAGAAAGTCTGTCTCGGTTATTTTCCGGGTTGCAAATTGCTTTCACACAACCCATTCGCATTGGCGACACAATTATTGTTGAAAACGAATCTGGTGAAGTGGAAGAGATTACACTCTCTTATGTTGTGATTAAGTTGTGGGATTTGCGGCGATTAATTCTGCCTATTGATTATTTCACTAAGAACAGTATCCAAAATCTGACGCGTGAATCAACGGAATTATTAGGAGCGGTATTTTTCTGTACGGACTATACATTGCCCGTTGATGTGATTCGTCAAAAATTAACAGATTTGTTAAAGTCTTCTTCTTATTGGGATGCTAAGGTTGGTGTTTTGCAAGTTACAGATATTAAAGAAGGTGCCATGGAATTACGCGCATTAGTCAGCGCCGCCAATGCAAGTCACCTGTGGCAGTTGCGTTGTGAAATACGAGAGAAGCTCATGCAATTTATTGTTGATCGTTATCCGGATTGCTTGGTTAAATCAAGAAACCTTTCATTGCAGTGATGCCCTTAACTTTTCGAAAAAATGTTGAATCTTAAATTTCAACAATTCTTGAAAGATAGCGCTTTGCACGAGTAGATCAGCTATCCCATTCCGGAGAAAGTAACTTTTCTGTTTGAAGGCGAGGAATATATTCGCCTTGCTGTATAGGTGCGTTTTTATCTTTGACCCATGGATTGGCCTGATGGAGTAACTGGACTAGGTTATCTCTCATAACTTTGTTTTTAACCCGGTTAAAATAAACCAAACCTTATTTTAACCCGGTTAAAATATAAGTCAATGCCACTTTTCAGACAAACGTAGCTGACTCCCCAGTCAGTATCTCGTAATAATTATGTTTATATTCATATAGTTAATATGCTTTTTGATGCGCCCTTTAATGAAAATTACTCAAAAATATGCTATTATATAGGAAATAGTATAAAAAATAATGGGGAGAGCCATCATGCCGGTCACGCAGAAAATCTCAACGGTAGCGGAATTTCAAAGAACCTTCGGGAATGCACCCGTTAGTCCGGAGGGTCGCGAGAGCTTTAAAACACTATTAATGCAAGCGGTCACTGGTGAACATCCTAACCATTGGTCTCTCTTCGAAAAAATCACAGCAGGTTGTTCTTATAACGATGAAGATGAATATGGGAATTTCAAATCTCGTGCATATGCAGATGACTTAGGTGTACATGATTATTTTGATTTATTGCAAGCAGCGCTGATGGCCTGCAGTAAAGAGAATGATAATATAAACGCTGTGATACTTTTAGGTGGTAAGTTTAGCGCTTCTTATCGCGATGCGACTTTTATAAAAGACAATCTCCCTCAGAAATATATGCGAATCTTGGCGCTTTATGACATGGCGAGGGATTTTTGTAATCATAAAATTACCATAGAACAATTTGAAAGCTTTAAAGATAAGATAACGAATGACCCTGAAATGGTGCGTCGTTATGAATTGCTTTCAGTGATAGATGATTGGAGTAAAACAGAAAGGTATAAGCTTTCGGGGCTTATTTCTACTCCAACGACAGTAGTCTTGAATAACTTTAAGAAGAAATTACATGATAGCATGATAGCGTATTGTTCAGATGATAGTGAAGAGTCACTTGGTAGGCTAAAGGCTGCGGAAGAAGCGTATAGAGGTGAGATAGTTAAACTTGAGAGTGAAAGATCAGGGCAGGCAGCTTATCCTTATCAGCTTGCTTTGAGATTTACCGCGCTAAATGACTTGACAGCAGGATTTCGTGTCCATCAATTCATGCAGGAAAAAGAAGCAGCTGATACAGCGCGTAGCGCAGAAGAAGCAGCAGAAAGAGAGCGTGCTGATAAAGTGAGAGCACGTGAAGATGATATTTCTACTGTAAAAAGTAAAGTTGACTTCTTAAGAAATATCGAGATGCCTCTGGCGTTAGAAGAATTGAGTCACGAAAGAGATAAGCTCGTTCTTTATTTAAACGGTGTAATGAATAAATTTACCAGTGTTGAACGATATACGCGAGACGATTTTATTGCGGAATACCAGAAGGCAATGAACGCGTTTTGTAATCTTGTTAATGAGGAGCAGAAAAAGACGCCTTCTTATCCGAGAGGTGCTACGAAGTTTGAGTCAGCGATAGAGATAGAGAAAGAAGCGGGGCTGGAGGAAATGCAGCCTCTTTATCGCGGTGCAGCTGCGCCTGCTGGCCCTGGTCTTTTTCAAAGTGATGTCAATCCGCTGCATTCTATTAACCACCTAAAGGCATTTGCAGAAGAAATGCGTAATCATGATTTCTCAAGGCATGCTGGCAGTGCTCTTTTAGATGAGGAAGGTTTTGATACCCTCCGGGGTGATGACTGGCTTGTTACTTCGCCTGAAGCGGGTAAAGCGAAATTGATTGAGGCAATTGAGGAGAAGTTGATTGCTTTGCCGAGAGATATAAAAAAACAGTGGACTCCTTTTCTTCCTGGACAACATGAGATACTCGTGAACTTTCAGAAGAAAGTGACAGAGTTGTTGAAAGAGTATGGTGCTGACCAAAAAGACGCGGATACTTTTGTTCAAGAATATAAAAAGTTAGTTTCGTCTACTTTAGACCCGAAGGGAGCTTGGGGTAGTTCGTTATATGCTACAGCTGGAGATAAAACACACTTGACAAGACCCTTTCTGGAGGGGGATATTCAAGCTATGCTGAATAGCGTAAAGAAGCCACTTACTAGACACGATAGCGATGATTTCGAACGTATTGAGAAAGAAGAGCTTCGTAGCGGGAGAGGCAAAGGGCCAGCAGGGCCAAAGCGTTAAGTGATAGGTGTTACCGGTTAATATCCCCTCATCCGCCCTGTCGGGCATGCTCGGCAAAACCGAGCCGCGTTACCGAGCCGCGACCGTGAGGGAGCGTCATATG
>DATLOT010000021.1:0-20346 GCA_035536095.1 Gammaproteobacteria bacterium
CTTCTAGCTGGTATTTCTTACTTCATGATAGAATCATTCAGATTCACGTGACTCCCTGCCGGTCGCGGCTCGGTATCGTGGCTCGGTTCTATCGCACAGCGTTACGACTTCATGTGACGCTCCCTCACGGTCGCGGCTCGGTATCGTGGCTCAGTTCTATCGCATAGCGTTACGACGCAATCAGGTCGTTTACGACCGGGAGCTTTATAGCCCCGGATGAGGATTGCGGAGCGGAGCGTAGCAATCCGAAGGCCGGGGTAGTAGCAATCCGAAGGCCGGGGTAATGGCAACACACCCACGGTTAAGCACCGTTAGGTGCGTGAGAATAAATTTATTCCGCGTTCACTCCTCCCCAAACTTATCATCAACCAAGCTCGCAATAGCGCTAAACGCTTCTTGCTCATCAGATCCGGTCAACACAACATCTAGCCTATTGCCTTTCTGAACGCCCAGTGTAATCACGCCCATAATGCCTTTACAATCCACAACGCGATCCTGATACACCAATTCAATACGACTCAAAAAACGCTTTGCCGTATCAACAAGCTTGGCAGCAGCTCTGGTATGTAATCCAAATTTATTTTGAATGGTTAACTGTTCTCTTATCATAGAAATGATCCTATAAATTAAACTCTTCCCCTAAATAAACCGTACGTACTTCGCTATTCATTAAAATAGCTTCAGGATTTCCCTCACAAATAATCACACCTTGATTCACAATATAAGCACGCTCGCAAATAGTCAGCGTATCGCGAACATTATGATCTGTAATTAAAATACCAATACCACGCTTACGAAGATGTGTAATAATACGCTTCACATCCAAAACAGAAATAGGATCAATCCCCGCGAAAGGCTCATCTAATAAAATAAATTTAGGATCTGTTGCCAATGTTCTTGCAATTTCCGCTCGCCGCCTCTCACCACCCGATAAACTGATACCCATCGCATCCCGCAAATGCGTAATTTTAAATTCCTCTAGCAACTGATCATGGGTTAATAATCGCTCTGCTTTTGTTAATCCTTTACGTAACTCTAAAATAGCCATGATGTTCTGAGAAACAGTCAGCTTTCTAAAAATGGAAGCTTCCTGTGGCAAATAACCAATACCCAATTGAGCACGCGTATGCACAGGCAATTTTGTGAGATTCTTGCCATCTAACAATATACTGCCACCATCAGCTGCAACCAATCCCACAATCATATAAAATGAGGTTGTTTTTCCCGCGCCGTTTGGCCCTAATAAACCAACAATCTCGCCCGCCTGCACAGTTAAAGAAACATCTCTGACAACGTCTCTTGCATTGAATGTTTTTTTAAGATTTTTAACTTCTAATTGCGGCATCATGTATGCGTCTCATTATCAGAATCATAAACAAGTGAGGCATGACCCTCCGATGAAGCAGGCACATTAATTGTCTGCGACAAGCCATTGTAATGTATTAACTCACCACGGAAAGTATTTTCTCCTTGCGTGAGAGTCACATTGTGCTCCAAGGTGACATTAGAATCAAGCGGATAAAATTTTATCATCGTGGCATAAGCATGCAATTCTTTTTCTTTCACCGTGGGCAATGTCCAATAATGCGCTAGCGATTGCTCACCCCATGCAGTGAGTAATTGAATTTTATAATGATTATCACTTTGCGTCACCAAACGATCCGCTAATAAATGCGTACTACCTTGATCAACCTTCACGTGGCCTAGAAAAGTCGTTATGCCGGTACTGCTATTATAAAGCGTCGCATCAGCTACAATATAAATTTTCTCTGCCGCATCTTCTTTTAATGCAAACGCATTTAAAAAAACACTCATCCCTAATAAACAAAAAAAATAATTAGTTCGTCGGCACATATTCGCCCCGCGCCTGTGTCAGCAATTTGACGCTGCCTGTATTCATATCTGCAAACATGCCGGTTGCTTTTATCGTCATATGCGGCTGATTCAACGTGATAGGGTCTGCTGTTTCAGCCGTTTTAGGGTCAACATGCACAATTAAAGATTGTGTTTGGATTAACGTTGTTGGCGTACTCAGGTCTCCTGCGTGATGGATCGTCACACTGTCCCAGAACGTTAATAGACTCGCACCTTGCGTTGCCTCAGCATACTTTGATGTAATACGCCAAGGATTTGGTGAGTTTCTAAAAATAATCAATTCTGGTGTAATAAAAGTTGCTCTATCACTCGCTTTAAAATGCACCATTTTTGGCGTCATGATTTTTATCTTCGGTTTTCCTTGTTTATCTAACACAACAGCAGTCACATCTTCCATGATCGCATCAGGGATATTATCATCTTTACGAAAACTGAGTGTTTGAGGCTGATAAAAGGCAAATGTTAGCCAAGTCACCGCACCAAAAAACAAAACACTGATAAACGTAATGAATGTATGTTTATGTGTCATCTATTCTTCCAGAAAGCGTGCTATTGAGGACTCATATTTATTCTGTGCAGAGAGGATAAAATCACATACTTCTCTCACCGCGCCATCACCACCCAAATGTGTTGTTACCATATCCGCATGCTTTTTCACAATATCAGGCGCTTGAGGGACAGTCACACTCAAGCCAACGCGTTTCAAAATGGGCAAATCAGGCAAATCGTCACCCATATAGGCAATTTGATTGTCTTCTAATTGATAATGCGTTTTTAACGATTCATAAGCGGGTAGTTTATGTGCGTTACCTAAATAATATTGTTTAATTTTCAGATCTTCGCAACGTGCGATAACAGCACGAGATTGTTTGCCGGAAATAATCGCAACAGGAATCCCTGCGTTTTGTAATAATTGAATGCCTAAGCCATCATGCAAATGAAAACTTTTGCATTCATCCCCATTCTCTGAGAAATGGATTGTGCCTGGTGTTAACACACCATCCACATCTAACACCAATAAACGTACTTGCTTTGCTTTTTCTATCATGCAATACCCGCACGTAAGATATCGTGAATATGCAGAATACCCGCTAATTTTTTCTGATCATTCACTACAACTAAAGAAGTGATTTTATATTTTTCCAATAAGTGTAAGGCATCAGCTGCCAATATGTTCTGTGTGATTGTTTTAGGAGAGCAGGACATACAGGTTGAAATAATCGTTTTGTGAATATCAATATTATTATCTAAGGCTCGTCTGACGTCACCATCGGTAAAAATACCAATTAAGATATCCGCTTCATTCACAATGGTCGTCACGCCTAATTTTTTCTTTGTCATCTCAACCAGCGCTTCTTTGAGTGTGGCTCGTTCAGAAACAATGGGGATCGCTTCTCCTCGATGCATAATATGTTCCACCGTCAGCAACAGACGTTTACCCAGCGTACCGCCTGGGTGAGAGAGCGCAAAATCATCGGCTGTAAAACCACGGTGATCAAGTAACGCCATCGCCAGCGCGTCTCCCATCACAAGCGCTGCGGTTGTGCTTGAAGTTGGCGCAAGCCCCAAAGGACAAGCCTCTTTTTCCACACTGATATCAATGTGCACAGTTGCATACAGGGCTAACTGCGATTGTGGTTTACCCGTCAAGGCAATAAGCGGTGTGCCTAAGCGCTTTAAAAAGGGGAGGAGGGTAATGATTTCTTCCGATTCACCTGAATTAGAGATGGCCAAAATAACATCTTGCTGGGTAATCATTCCCATATCGCCATGTTTGGCTTCACTGGGATGAATGAAAAAGGCCGGGCTGCCCGTGCTTGCCAGTGTTGCGGCTATTTTTTTAGCAACATGGCCAGATTTGCCCATTCCCATTACAATAATACGTCCGGTGCAGTTGTGCAGATACTGACATGCACTGAAAAAATTTTGATCAATTCTGCTGCTTAAGTTGCTTATCATCTGCGCTTCCGTTGCAATCACGGCTTGCGCACGAGCACATATTTCTTCAAATTTCATTGTGATAGAGGAACCTTGGTTATTATCAAGATTCCTATTCTACTCGATAATTGTTAATATTTCATCGTTAAACAACTGGCTATTTCTTGTTAGGTTGTGAGAAACTATATACTTATGCCAACAAACATAGTCGAAATTAATCAGATGTCTTTTCAACACGATAACGGCAAAGTCGTGTTTAGGGATGTTGATCTGCTGATACCACAAGGCAAGGTCACAGCGGTGATGGGGCCAAGCGGCACAGGAAAAACCACTTTACTTAAGCTCATTGGCGGACAACTCGCCCCTACTTGCGGCACCATCCGCGTAGGAGGAGAGCTAGTGCATGACCTATCTAGGCAAGCGCTCTATAAATTGCGTCGTCGTTTAGGCATGCTATTCCAAGCAAGTGGGCTTTTTACGCATATGACGGTGTTTGATAACGTTGCTTTCCCTTTGCGAGAGCACACACCGCTTTCAGAATCGATGATTCATACAATCACACTAATGAAACTACAGATGGTCGGATTGCGTGGCGCCAAAGACCTCATGCCAAGCGAACTCTCTGGCGGCATGGCAAGACGTGTTGCCCTCGCCCGTGCCATTGCACTAGATCCCGAATTGATTATGTATGATGAGCCTTTTACAGGCCAAGATCCGATTTCATTGGGCGTGCTTGTGAAACTCGTTCGTACACTGAATGATGCATTGGGATTAACCAGCATCATTGTTTCGCATGATGTGCAAGAAACACTCACTATTGCTGATTACGTTTATGTGATTGTCGATGCTAAAATCATCGGGCAAGGCACGCCTGAAGCCATTGTCAACGATACAGCTAATAAACAATTACAGCAGTTTATTCAAGGTTTAGCTGATGGTCCGGTACCTTTTCATTATCCTGCTGCATCATTGGAAAAAGATTTTTTAGAGGAACATGTTTAGATGAATCAAGTTGCGTTATTAGGACAGTGGGGCATACAACTGCTGCGAGATTTTGGCAAAGCAGGCATTTTACTTTATCAGATCCTCTTTTATCGCCCACATTTTCGTAAAGGCTTTCCTTTAGTTGTACAACAAATTTATGCCGAAGGTGTGTTATCGCTTGCGATTATTATTGTTTCTAGCTTATTTATCGGCATGGTGCTTGCATTGCAAGGCTATCATACACTTTCTAAATTTGGCGCTTCGCAAGAATTAGGGCCTTTGGTTGCACTCAGCGTGGTGCGAGAATTAGGTCCGGTTGTCACGGCTATTTTATTTGCTGGGCGTGCGGGTTCTGCTGTCACAGCAGAAATTGGTTTAATGAAAGCAACAGAGCAACTTTCTAGTATGGAAATGATGGCGGTTGACCCACTGCGCCGCGTGATTGCGCCGCGGTTTTGGGGTGGATTTATCTCAATGCCGCTGCTGACTATTATTTTTAATATGATGGCTATTTACGGCGCTTACTTGGTTGGCGTGAAATGGTTAGGTGTAGATGCTGGCGTGTTTTGGTCGAACATGCGCTCTTCTGTGGATTTTCACAGTGATGTTGTAAACGGCATTTTAAAGAGTGTAGTCTTTGGCGTTGCTGTGATTTGGATATCTTTATTTCAGGGATATTTTGCAGCACCCACCTCTGCTGGGATTGCAAATGCAACCACGCGATCTGTTGTTTATGGTTCGTTGGTGATACTTGGTTTAGACTTTATTTTAACAGCTGTGATGATAGGGGAGTGGTAATGCTACGGCAACGATTTATTGAGAGTATTGTGGGTCTATTTCTTATTTTTACGGCTTTGGCTTTAAGTATACTCGCTTTTAAGGTCAGTGGCCTAACGAGCTTATTTCCCGATGCTTCTTACCACATCACTGCGGACTTTGACGAAATAGGTGGTTTAAAAGTGCGAGCACCTGTCAAAATAGGCGGCGTACAGATTGGTGAGGTCTCCGACATTGCTTTAGATCCAGCAACATTTAAGGCTGTTGTCACGCTTGCCATTCGTAATCAGTATCGTGATATTCCGGATGATTCTTCTGCGGGTATTTTTACGGCTGGGTTGTTGGGGGATAATTACATTGCCATCACGCCGATGTATAATACCACTTTCTTAAAAGAGGGTGGTCATATTGAAATAACACGCTCCGCGATGGTATTAGAAAAATTAATTGGCCAATTCTTATATAAGGTTGGCAATAGTGGGCAAAGTGATAATAGCAATTCAAATAAACAGTCAGAGAAGGGAGGCCAGCAATGAAAAAGCGTCTAAGTTATTTTAAAAAGGGTATGCTTGTTTTTTCAGTGATGTTAGCAAGCTGTTTTGTTTGGTTAAATGCCAGTGCTGCGCCACAATCGCAACCCGTTGCTTTGCTGCAATATATCGCAGATAACATGATTGCAGGATTAAAAGCAAATAAAGCGACTTTAAAATCTAAACCAAGCATCGTTTATAAATTAGCGTATCAATATGTTGTGCCTTATGCAGATTTAGGTGAAATGTCCAAACGGGTATTACCACCTGCTGTTTGGAAAAGCGCGACACCAGAACAAAGAAGTCGCTTTCAAAAAGAATTCACGCGTACTGTTATTCGAACTTATGCTTCTGCTTTAACGTCCTATGAAGATCAGACGATCCAGTTCTTTCCTGTCAGAGGCGGTTCTCAGGGTAGAAACACAGTCGAGGTTAACAGTCGCATCAGTGGGTCACAGGGCGATCCCATTAGTGTGAGTTACCGCCTGATTAATCGCGGTGGCAGCTGGCGGCTCTACGACATGTCTGTAGAAGGGGTGGATATGTTGGAAAGTTTCAGAGCGCAGTTTGCTGATATTCTTGCGCAGGGGAACATAGAGACATTGCTACAGCGTATGTCTGGACGTAATTCAAGGTAACGGTATGAAAGAGAATATGAAGAAGCAAGCCACCATCACGCTGAGAGACAATATCTGTTTTCTATCGGGTGACTTGCATTATTCAAACGTTATGTCAGTTTATGCTGACAGCCAAGCGGTTTTTCTGAATCGTGACAACATTCAAATGGATTGTACCGAGTTGAGGTCCAGTGACAGCACTGGCCTCGCGCTCATCATTGAATGGATAAAACTCACAAAAGCGCATCATCAAAAATTTACTATCACCGGCCTGCCAGCGGATATTTTATCGCTAGCGAAAGCGGCAGGGCTAGATGGTTTTCTCTCACGCGCCTATACCCCGGGCTGCGCGCTCCGCGCTTACCCGGGGCTATAAAGCTTTCGGTCGTAAACGACCTGATTGCGTCGTAACACTATGCGATAGAACTGAGCCACGGTACCGAGCCGCGACCGTAAGGGAGCGTCACTGCACTATAATTTTCAGCTGAAATTTCTTAGTTCATGATAAAATCATAACGAAATGATAGACATGTTGCATTGTTCTACACCATCTTTTATCAGATTCATGTGACTCCCTGCCGGTCGCGGCTCGGTATCGTGACTCAGCCGAACGCTTCGACGGCCATTGTAGCGCATTTTTTTATAATATTACAATAGTCTGTAGATAATATATCCTATGACCATATTGACTAAGTCAAATTAGTCTAGTAGACTAATAAATAGGGTCAAAACGCTTAGGAACCTTATTATGACAACAGTCAACATACACGAAGCTAAAACACATTTTTCCAAATTAATTCAAGAAGTGATGCAGGGCGAAGAGGTGATCATTGCGCGCGATGGGAATCCTGTTGTTCGGTTAATCATTTATACAGAGGAAACAAAACAGCGCCATGGTGGCCAGCTGAAAGGACTCATAGAGATGAGCGATGATTTTGATGCGCCGCTGCCCAATGCGCTGTTGAGTCAATTCTATGGAGAACAAGATTAATGGAATACCTACTGGATACGCATATTCTGCTTTGGTGGCTCAGCACACCAAATACGATACATGCAAAAGCGCGACGCATTATTCAAGACAGTACAAATGTCATTTATGTGAGCAGCGCTTCTTTTTGGGAAATGGCTATCAAAAAAAGCATCGGGCGTTTAACGCTGCCGCATAATTTAATGGAAGCGATTGCCAGGCAGCATTTTAAAATCCTGCCTATTTTAGCGGAAGAGTGCCTTGGTGTGGCAGATTTACCTATGATACATACTGATCCATTCGATAGAATGCTGGTTATTCAAGCTAAGCTTCAGAATTTAGTCATTATTACCAGAGATAATAAAATTCCCGAGTATCCTGTTGTAACCATTTCTGGGTAAGCATTTTATCACATCCTCACGCGCCTAACGGCGCTTAAAAGCGTGGGGTGTGGTATTTTACCCCGGGCTGCGCGCTCCGCGCTTACCCGGGGCTGTAAAGCTTTCGGTCGCAAACGACCTGATTGCGTTGTAACGCTATGCGATAAAACTGAGCTACGGTACCGAGCCGCGACCGGCAGGGAGTCACATGAATCTAATAAAAAATGGTGTAGAACAATGCAACATGTCTATCATTTCGTTATGATTTTATCATGCAGTAAGAAATACCAGCTAGAAGTTATAGTACAGTGACGCTCCCTTACGGTCGCGGCTCGGTAACGCGGCTACGTTTTACGCAGGTAACGCGCGTATTATGTTTATCCCTAGAATAACGACACAACCAGGCCGTTTACGGCCGCAAGTTTTATAGCCCCGGCTGAGGATTGCGAAGCGTAGCGTAGCAATCCGAAGGCCGGGGTACGTGCAAACCACCCACGCTTTTAAGCACCGTAGGTGCGTGAGCGATTTTAATGTGACTTTTTAGACTGATACCAGTAAAGAAATAAAACAGGGGAGAGCAGCAACACAATACCGCTACAAAATAGAAATTCGTAATATAATTTACTGCCTATATTAATATTATGTGGGGGAATAAAACCAACTAAGAACGTGATTGTGCATCCCACCAAGCCTAATAAACAGACAGACCACAACCCTCTCTTGCCTGGTATCACAAAAGTATGGTTCGGATACACTAATTTTTTACGTAATTGTAAGGCAGATAAAAACATCACAATATACATGATCATCAACAACTCAGTTGTGAGCGAGGAAAGTAACCAGTATGAAGCATTCACACTTGGAAAAAATAAAAAAGCAAAACAAACAAAACTAACTAATATCGCCTGACCGATTAATAAATTCTGAGACACACCATGCACATTATGTCGTTCAAAGAGAGCAGGCAAAAAACCATGCTTAGCTGCTTGAGAGAGACCTTTAATAGGAGAAATCACCCAACTAATCATGCCACCTAAGCTGCCAATCACCAACAACAACGTTAACACAGGTGTTAACCAAGACAAATGATACGCAGACAAGAAGTAAGCAAAACTTTGAATGGTACCATTTACCAGGTTAATTTTATCATAAGGCAATACACAAGCAATCGCGAGAGACCCCAACATCATTGTTATCAAAATAATCACACTCGAATAACCTAAAGCTTTAGGGAACGTCTTCTGTGGTTTGCGTACTTCTTTAACATGCACAGTCGCCAACTCCATACCTGCAAAACCCAACATGATCGCAGTCAAAGCAATCCAATTATCCGTACTCGTGAAACTGGGAAACATATTCGCTACGGTGAAATGAATTTGTATAGCATTACCCAATAGGACCCATACGAGTAACAGGACGATAATTAAAATCATCGGCACAATCAATCCAATAATCGCACAAAAACTGGTGAATTTTGCAGAGAGATGAATGCCTCTTAAGTTAATCAGTGTGAGCGCCCAAAATATGGTAAGAATAGAAGTGACTAAATAAGCCTTACTTTGCGCAAGCGCAGGATCAATCAAATAAGCAGCTGTACCAGCAATAAAAGAAAGAATGGCAGGGAACCAAACCAAATTATTTACCCACTGCAACCACACTGCCAAAAATCCCACACGTTCACCAAAAGCCAATCTTCCCCACTGGTAAATACCACCCTCATCCACATTCGCGGCAAGCTCTGCAGAAACTAAAGCAGTTGGCACCAAAAAAGTGATAGCCGCGAAAGTAAAAAAGAAAATAAGCGTGCTACCAAATAACGCAGAAGCAGGTAAGTTTCTAATGCTATCAATAGCGCCCGTAATTAATAATGTTAAAGCAAATGTTTTTAATTTCTTCATGGAATTGATCCTTCTATTGCGAGTGACGGGAGACGCTTTGTCACTGCCTTTTTTGCTAATAAGAAATACATGGTTGGCACAATAAATAACGTGAAGCATGTTCCGACGGTCATACCAAAAGCCAACACAAGACCAACATCGTATCGGCTTTGCGCGCCAGCGCCACTGGCAAAAACCAGCGGTAACACACCAAATACCATTGCAACAGTCGTCATCAAAATGGGACGTAATCGCAAACTTGCTGATTTAATAATGGCCTCTTGTATCGCTAACCCTTCATGGCGGCGCAATTGATTAGCAAAATCAACAATCAAAATACCATGCTTACTAATCAAGCCAATCAACGTGACCAAACCAATGCCTGTGTAGATGTTTAAGTTCGCAAACCCCAAATGCAAAGGGAGTAGCGCACCTACCATAGAAAGCGGAACGCTGATTAAGATAATAAAAGGATCGGTAAAACTTTCAAATTGTCCAGACAGCACCAAATAAATGAGCAATAAGGCAAAAAAGAAGGTATAAAGCATGGTGTTGCCTTCTTTGACAACTTGACGCGCCTGGCCACCATAATCATAAGAAAACCCAGCAGGAAAAGTATTTTTTGCTTCTTGTTCTAAAAAGCGTAGTCCATCTGTAATTGATTTACCCGGCATCACCATGCCAGAGAGTGTGGCAGAGTTGAGTTGTTGGAAGTGATACAACTCATTCGGTTCTGTCTCCATTTTCAAATGCACAATACTAGAAAGAGGTATCGCACGGCCATCTTCTGTTGTTAAAACATAATCATTCATCTTATTAGGATTATAACGATCCACCTGTAAGGCTTGCGGGATGACTTTATAACTTTGTCCTTCTATACTAAATCGATTAATATAATTCCCACCCAACAAAGTGGAAAGTGTGCTGCTAATATTTCGCATGCTAATACCCATACTAGCAGCTTTTGCGTAGTCAACATCTAAACGTAATACGGGTTTTTCAAATTTAAGATCGCTGTCTACAAAAATAAATAAACCACTCGCCATCGCTGATTGTTTCAGCTTTTCCATGACATCGAAAATCGCCGTTGGACGCTCAGTGGATGTCACAACAAATTGCAGCGGTAAGCCATTGCTATTATCTGGCAGGGAGGGGAGGGGGAATGCCACAGCATTTAATCCCGCAATTTTTAATAATTCCGGTTGCAAGACATTGAGAACATCTGCTTGGGACTTGCTCCGCTCACCCCAGGGTTTTAAAATGAGTCCTGCAATTGCATTATTCACAGAACCACTACCATTAATCACGAAAGTATCTTCTCCTTCCGGGACTGCATTAAAAATACCAGTCAACTGTTCCGTAAATTTCTCAGTGTAATGCAAATTCGCAGATTTAGGTGCATTTAATACTAAAAATAAAATACTTTGGTCTTCATCTGGTGCAAGCTCTGTGGGAATCGTGGCTGCCATGAGTAAACATCCGACCAATAAAATCGCTGTAAAAGTTGCTACAACGCGTGAGTTTGCCAATGCAGTATATAATTTTTTAGCATACCAATATTTTAATTGCTCGAAAAAAGAATCAATATAAATCACCAAGCGTTCTTTCATCATCCTCGTATTTAAAATATGCGCGCACATCATAGGAGATAAGGTGAGTGCAACAACACCCGATAACACCACAGACAATGCCAATGTGAAAGCAAATTCTTTAAATAACGCACCTGTTAGCCCTGTCATCAGTCCAATAGGAGCATAGACAGCAGCTAAAGTGGTTGTCATTGAGATAATAGGTATTGTCATTTCTCGCGCACCTTTCAATGCGGCTTCGGTAGGGGGAAGTCCTTCCTCAATATGACGATAAATATTTTCAACAATCACAATGGCATCATCAACCACCAAACCAATGGCAATAATCATGGCAAGCAAAGTAAGCAGATTAATAGAGTAGCCCATCATATGCATCAGCGCGCAAACGCCAATCAAAGACAACGGGATCGTGACAACAGGAATTAAAACAGCACGCAGAGCGCCTATAAAAGCAAAAATCACGAGGATAACAATACACGTTGCTTCAAATAGGCTGCTTAAAACTTCGTGAATCGTGCTGCGTATATATTCTGTACTATCATAAACAATCTTACTTTCTAAGCTTGGTGGGTAATTGAGCGCAATAGACGGCAAGATTTCTTTCACACCATGAATCACATTGAGCACATTTGCTGTGGGGTTACCTTTTATTCCTAAGAAAACACCTGTTTTCCCATTGAATTTCACTGAAGAATCCTCATTCTCCGCGCCCATCTCAACACGCGCAATATCTTTTAATCTGATAAGACGATCATTCTCACGTTTAATCAATATCTCTTTAAACTGCTCAGGATCTTCTAGGCTTGTTTTTGCGTTAACACTAAACAAGACATACTTGCCTTTTGTTTGGCCGGCCGCGGATTGCACATTTTGTTTAGTCAGCGCATCGTTAACCTGCTCAGCAGAGATATGTAGCGCCGCCATTTTTTGTGTATCTAACCAAATACGCATTGCATAAACTTGACCACCCAGTATTTCAGCCTGAGAAACACCAGCAACGGTTTGTAATTTGGGTTGTACAACGCGAGAAAGATAATCTGTGATTTGCGCATTTGACATATTCTTGCTGCTGTAGCCAATATACATTAAATCCATTTGCATACCGGCAGATTTACTAACAACGGGTTTACCACTTTCAGCAGGCAAAGCGTCGCTGACTTCAGAAACTTTCGACATCATCTCAGTCATTGCAGTATCGGGGCTATAATTTAATTTGACATAAGCTGTAATGGTGCTCGTTCCCTCTACGCTTTGCGACGTGATATAATCAATACCATCTGCACTCGCTACTGATTTTTCAAGTGGACTCGTAATGAACCCCTGTATGAGATTTGCATTTGCACCGGGATAAGTTGTGGTAACAGTAATCACACTGTTATCCATCTTAGGAAATTGCCTCAATTGTAAAGCAAATAATCCGCGAACACCGAAGCAAAATATAATAAGACTGACAACGCAAGCCAGAACAGGGCGTTTAATAAACAAATCTGTTAGCATCTATTACCTCTCGCACTTCACGAACCCCCTCATCTGCCCTGTCGGGCATGCTCGGCAAAACCGAGCCGCGACCGTGAGGGAGCGTCACTGCTCAACAATAGTGACGCTCCCTCACGGTCGCGGCTCGGTCTTACCGGGCATCTTCTCCCTGAGGGAGAAGACATGCAAAGCTTAGCTTCAGAGATGATTCCTTACAAGATATATTCTTAGCAAAAAAAGTTACATTTTCATATTTTGATCAACAAGCACAGCAGCACCATTCTGCAGTTTCAATTGTCCTGCCGCGACAATCAAATCACCTTGTTTTAACCCGCCTATAATAGTCACTTCATTATCTCGACGTTCGCCCACTGTGATTGCCTGACGAAATGCACGATAGGCAGGATGTTTTGCATTGCCTTCTTGTTTTAAAACAAAAATATAATCACCACTTAAGCTATAAGACAGCGCAGTCTGTGGCACCACGATACGACGATTGCGATCACTCAGCCACACTTTTATTTGTCCATACATGCCTGGTAGCAAACGGTGAGAAGGATTAGGAATGGTTCCTTCCACTAAAATACTTCTCGTGTCTTCTGAAACTTTAGTGTTAATACCGCTGATTTTTCCTTGTAACCGTATCGGCGCAGGCAAATCCACAGTGACATCAATAGATTGATTAAGATATAGCTGTGAAACATATTGTTCAGGCAGGTTGAAGACAACGCGCAGGGGATCCAAAGATTGCAGTGAAACGATTAGCTTGCCTGGCGACACATACTCACCCAAGTTAATATCGCCGATACCCAACACGCCGTCAAAGGGTGCTGTAATTGTTTTTTGTTGTACCTGTGCTTTAATGGCCTCAACGCCAGCCTGCGCCTCAGTGAGTTCTGCATAGCGTGCATCTAGTGCTGACTGAGAAGACACTTTTTTAGTAAAGAGGATTTTTTCTCGTTCATAATTCATATTAGCCAATGTATATTTGGCCTCAGCATTCTTTAGATTCGCTTGTTCTAAGTCACTGCGAAGCAAGACAATCACATCACCTTTATGTATTGTTTGTCCCGCATGAAATTGAATGTCCTGAACCACACCAGGCACTTCTGTTGAAATATCTACACCATTGACTGCTGTAATAGTACCAACCGCATTAATATAAGATTGCCATTCTTGTGCTTTCGCTTCAGTTGCAATAACCGTTGCCGCAGGTGGCTGATAGTGCGCCATAAACCATCCAAAAATAGCTTTCTTAAGGCCATACCATCCAAAAACAATGGCAAAAAAAATAGCGACGTAAAGCAACATGCTGGACATTGGTTTTGTCATGGGCTTTATCATGAAAGGGCTCCATCAATCCAGATTAAACTCAACATACGGCCTATCTGCTGACCTGTCTTTCCATTATCGCGACGATAAGAAAAAAACATCTCTTCTTGCGTATAAGTGCAATAATCGCCACCATAAATTGCATTCACGCCCTGTTGCATTAATCGCATTTTTGCAAGCAAATATAAATTAGCCAGCCATTTCTCCTCACGATAAGGGACAAATGCCGTTTGAGCTGTTGTATCCTGCGAAACAAAGGCATCATACACATCTTTTCCAACTTCAAATTTCTGTGGGCCAATCGCAGGGCCTAACCAAGCCATGATATCTGTGGCTGAACATCTCATTGCTTGCAATGTTGATTCGATAATACCCGCTGACAAACCACGCCACCCCGCATGAATGGCTGCAACTTCCGTGCCTTGTTTGTCGCATAGCAGAACAGGTAAACAATCTGCTGTTTCTACTGCACAAACCTGTTGTAGATTGCTGGTAAACGTTGCATCTGCAATAGGATTGCTATGTGCAAGATCCGCCTCAATCACAATAGCCGTGTGCTTTTGTGTTAACTGTATCGGCGTTGAAGGCAATGAAAGAGATCGTAAAATATCTTCACGTGTTTTGGTCCGCAATGTTGTGTAAGCTTTTATCTGTTTTGGTGCATGCCAAGAGGGTAGTATTACGTTATTCATTGTTATCTCTCTTTAAAATGGATATCAGTGTTTGCATATCTTCAGGTAATTCGCATTCAAAACGCATGGGTTGTTCTGTTGTAGGGTGTACCAGTTCTAATGCAAAAGCATGCAATGCTTGTCGTTTTATCTGACGCAATGCTATTTTGAGCGCATCGCTCGTGCCTTTTGCGAGTTGCAAACGACCACCATACGTTGCATCACCGATAATAGGATGACGTATATGCGCCATATGTACACGAATTTGGTGTGTACGCCCTGTTTCAAGCTGCAGTTTCAATCGCGTGTGTGCGCGATACCTGTCCATGACGCGGTAGTGAGTAACAGATGGTTTTCCCGTTTCTATCACTGCCATCCGTTTACGTTGCAAAGGATGTCGCGCGATCGGCGCATCCACACTACCACCACTGATGAGTACGCCGGAAATAATAGCCTGGTATTCACGCACCAAGGTGCGATTTTTTAGCTGAGACGATAATTTTTTAAAAGCAGCCGCTGTTTTTGCCACTAGTAACAGACCAGAGGTGTCTTTATCCAAACGATGCAGAATACCAGCGCGGGGCAGATGTTTTAGGGAAGGCGCATGATAAAGCAAGGCATTTAATAACGTACGATCTGCATTACCTGCTCCTGGGTGTACCACCAAGCCAATGGGTTTATTCACCACAAGGAAAGCATCATCTTCATAAATAATATGTAGGGGTAGGGGTTGCGCAACGTCCTCTAGCGCAGGTCTTTCTTCAATGGTGACTTCCACCACTTCTCCGCCCTTAAGTTTTGTTTTTCCCTTAATAGATGAACCATCCACCAACACATGCCCGGCATCAATCCATTCTTTAATTTGCGTACGGGAGTAAAGGGGCATCAGCTTGGCCAAAGTTTGATCCAGCCTCTCCCCTGCATGTTCTTCAGGAATCACAACAATATTTTTATTCATAAGCCGCTGAATCATGACAGAAATGATGGTAGAATGCACGCCAAATTCAGCGGGTTAAGTGGTAGCTCCACTGGCTTTTTGCCAAAAATAGTACATAATAGTCAAATTAGGAATAAAAAAATGAGAATATTGATAGCGTTACTGATAATAAGCACCTCTGTATTGCTTAACGCTTGCTCGACATCAACAGGCCCTTCTGATTCTTACCAGGGTCAGACGCAAGCGTTTATCTACCAGAAAGGGGTAGAAGCTTTACGAGATAAAAGCTATAGCGAAGCGATCAAACGTTTTGAGGCGCTGGATGTGCAGTATCCTTTTGGCACAGAGACAGAGTCTGCGCAGCTGTATCTGATTTATGCCTACTATATGAAGGAAGAATATACGCTTGCTGTTGCAGCAGCAGATCGTTTTATCCGCATGCACCCAACGAATCCGCATGTGGACTATGCTTATTATATGCGCGGCATTTCTAATTATTATCAAAATTTAGGTGTGATTGAGCAGCTTTTTACAATTGATTTAGCAACGCGTGATTTAACGCAGATCCAGAAGTCGTACCATGACTTTAGTGAATTAACAACAAGCTTCCCGCATAGCATGTACACACCTTCTGCGCACCAATACATGGTTTACTTACGTAATGTGTTGGCGAATCACGAATTAGAGGTGGGGCAATATTATTATAACCGTGGCGCTTATGTTGCTGCTGTTAATCGTGCAAGCAGCGTTGTGACAAACTACCAAGGCGCACCTGCTGTTGTAGATGCCTTGGTGTTGATGATCAAAGCGGATCATCAATTGGGGTTAAGCAGGCAAGAACAAGAAGCGCTGACTGTCTTGCATTTTAATTATCCGAACATGAAAGTAACTTATTAAGTCTCGGTGTAACCGAGCCGCGACCGTGAGGGAGCGTCAGTGCATTATAACTTTTAGCTGAAATTTCTTACTTTATGATATTAAGTGGTTAAAATGTTGCACTGTTATACACCATCTTTTATCAGATTCATGTGACGCTCCCTCACGGTCGCGGCTCGGTCACACCGAGTGCTCCCTGAACACCTCTCATTTATTTATTCAACAAAACCCCTCCAGGAGAGGGTTCGATCACGCGGATGAGGGGATGCAATAACAAATTGAATTTTAACAATAAATTTATCATCTAATAAGAACAGCCGGCTATTTCTTCCAATGGGTACTATTAAGAAATTAGATCTATAGCCGCCCGCTAATCCTTAAACCCATTCGTTATCGGATAACGCCAGTCTCTGATAAAAGATTTGTGCCGAATATGTGGGCCAGGGGCTGCTTGTCGACGCTTGTATTCATTGCGGTGAATCATGTCTACCACGTTTCTGACAACCACTTTATCGTAACCTGCGCGTATGATCTCAGAAACACTTTGATTGTGATTTAAATAACTATCTAAAATGCCATCTAAAATAGGATAGGGTGGGAGCGTATCTTCATCCTTCTGATCATCTGATAACTCAGCCGTCGGCGCCCGATCAATTGTTCGTTTTGGAATAATGGGATTAATACCATTGCGATAAGCAGCTAAAGCATAAACTTCTGTTTTTAAAATATCTTTTAATACA
Source organism: Gammaproteobacteria bacterium (assembly GCA_035536095.1). GTDB lineage: Bacteria > Pseudomonadota > Gammaproteobacteria > DSM-16500 > DSM-16500 > Aquicella. The sequence goes on from DATLOT010000021.1 coordinate 17,567, forward strand.
GCAAAACCACCTGCCATGTCGCCATAAAGCGTACAATATCCTGTCGCCAATTCACTGCGATTACCCGTCGTTAGCAATAAATGACCTTCCTTGTTTGATAAAGCGAGCAAAATCACCGCTCTACATCTGGCTTGTATGTTCTCTTCCGTCACACCCACTTTTTTATCAGAAAAAACAGGCGCCAGTGTTTCTAAAAACTGCTGATAAGTAGGTTCAATTGAAATAGTACGAGAATGAATCCCTAACGCCGTCACAAGCGCATTTGCATCTTCCAAACTGATGGGCGCGGTAAAACGAGAAGGCATCACCACCGCATGCACCTTGTCAGCACCCAATGCGTCCACCGCAATAGCAGCCGTTAATGCAGAATCAATCCCACCTGATACGCCGAGCAATACACTAGAAAAACCATTTTTACGCACATAATCCCTTAAACCCAGCACAAGCGCATGATAAATACGTTCTTCTGCCGTATCATGAATAACAAGCGGTTCAGATTTAGCGGGTGATTTCGTTATTGCTATATCAACGCCAACCAACCGTTCATTAAAAAAGCCAACAAACGTTTCCAGCTGCCCCTCTGCATTCATAACAACAGAACCACCATCAAACACCAACTCATCCTGTCCGCCCACTTGGTTCACATAAACAATAGGCACACCGTTATGCTTTGCACGTCTCGATAAAACAGCAATGCGTTGTTCATGTTTGTTTGCTTCAAAAGGAGAAGCGTTAGGACACAGTATCAAGTCTGCACCATGCTCAGCTGCCTCATGCACAGGGTCCAGTCGCCATACATCTTCGCAAATCACAAAACCAACAGACACACCATGGATAGACACAATGCAGGATGTATCGCCCGGTGTGAAATAACGATACTCATCAAATACCCCGTAATTGGGTAAGCGCTGCTTAGCGTAGCGCCCTAATAACTGCCCGTTATAAATCAATGAGCAAACATTATACAGGTGGTGCGTTTCAACATGCGGATGCCCAACAAGGCAATGAATACCATGGATCTCTTGCATCAATTTTTTAAAAGCATGCGTGGCCGCCCGTATAAAACCAGGCCTGAGCAACAAATCTTCCGCTGGGTATCCAATCAGGCTGAGTTCGGGAAAGACAATCACATCAGCAGCATGCTCATCTCGCGCAGCGACGGCTGCTTGAATGTGTTTCTGTAAGTTACCCTCAAGATCCCCAACTTTCATATTCAGCTGAGCAAGTACAATACGTAATTTTTTCATTATTGTTGTTCCAATATATTTAAAAAAGTATCCGTTTGATTTTCTAAATAAAGATGATCGTTCCGCGCATGCGATTTATCAACAACCATCAGAACATAGCATCCTTTCTCGCAAAGAGAGACATTCACAATCCTTCCGACTTCGCGTGATACATTAGATTCATTAGCATAAACATTTGATCCTAAATCAGGTTGAGTCCCTGTTTCCAGGTATGCGCTATATAATTGCGACTTCAGTTTACCTCGATATTCCATGCGCGCGATAATTTCTTGCCCCGTAAAACAACCTTTATGAAAATTAACGCCGTTCAACGCTACGAGGTTTAATTCATGCGGCAAGAAAGCGCCTGATATCTCTGGATAAAGCTGGGGTATACCCTCTAAAATATCTCTGCTTTTTTCATCAGCAACAGGCAATGCCAATAGCGCTTCTTTTATTTTTTCTGGCAACTTATTGAAAATTAAAGTATTGCGCTGGTTTTTGATTGGAATAACAACACCTTCTGTTAGAGATGGCGAAGCGCCGTCACAGGTGCAATAAGCAAAATCTGTAGAAACATCAACCAAATCAACTTTATAAAAAATCGCATATTTTTTTAAAGCAGCCAATGCTATTTGAATCATCGCACGTTTCATTAAAAGATAATAATCAGATTCATGATAAAAAAGATAAAACAGACTCAACACACGCCCCTGCGGCTGGCAGTGCGCACCCATTTGAGGCGTGATATGCGCTTGCTCCACGTCACAAGTTAACTGACCCTGCAGAAACTTTTTGGCATCTGCACCAGTTACTTTAAGTAGTCCTGCCTCATTAAGCGTAGTGTATTGTGTTGTCATAATCTGCTAGGATAACGCGATTGACTGAGTAATCCAAGCGTGGTGGAAGATGAATAAAAAAGCATTAATAATGATAGATTTACAAAACGATTTTTGCGAAGGCGGTGCACTTGCTGTGCCGGGTGGCAAAGAAGTGATACCGCTTGCTAATGACCTACAGCATCACTTTAACTGCGTGATTGCAACAAAAGACTGGCACCCAAAAGACCACTTGAGTTTTGCAAGTAATCATCCAGGTAAATCTGTTGGCGAATGGGTTACTTTACATGACTTGCCTCAAATACTTTGGCCTGCACATTGCCTGCAAGACAGCGAAGGTGCGGATTTTGTATCAGAGTTAGAGACTAGCCGCATCCAGCATATTGTCTACAAGGGGACGGATAAGCATGTTGATAGCTATAGCGCGTTTTTTGACAATGCACGTTTACGCGCAACAGGGTTAGAAGCTTACTTGAGGGAGCAGGGTATTCAATCACTTTATTTGCTTGGCTTAGCAACGGACTATTGCGTTCAATACACAGCATTAGATGCCCTGTCCTTGGGCTTTGATGTACATGTTATTGTTGATGCCTGTCGAGGGGTGGAATTACAGCCTGGGGATACACAAAAAGCGCTTGATTGTATGAAGGCGGGTGGGGTTGTTTTAACAAGCGGTCGGTAAAACCGAGCCGCGACCGTGAGGGAGCGTCACTGT
>DATLOT010000022.1:0-14856 GCA_035536095.1 Gammaproteobacteria bacterium
TGCAATAAAACTAAGCTACGTTACCGAGCCGCGACCGGCAGGGAGTCACATGAATCTGATAAAAGATGGTGTATAACAGTGCAACATCTTAACCACTATAAGGCAATTTAATATCATAAAGTAAGAAATTTCAGCTAAGAGTTATAGCACAGTGACGCTCCCTTACGGTCGCGGCTCGGTTACACCGAGTGCCTCACAGAGCATGTCCGATTTATTCAACAAAGCCCCCTTCGGGAGAAGACATGCAAGACTTGGCCTCAGAGATGCTCAATCAGTTTTTATCAGATTCATGTGACTCCCTGCCGGTCGCGGCTCGGTTTCGCAGCTCGGTTTTATTCCGGAGCGTTGCAACGCAGTCAGGCCGTTTACGGCCGCAAGTTTTACAGCCCCGGCTGAAAATGCGAAGCGAAGCGTAGCATTTGAAGGCCGGGGTAAAATGCCAAACACCCCGCGTTTTTAAGCGCCGGAGGCGCGTGAGAAGAAATTTACACTTTCATTCTGATCTGTGTTGTTCAGGTCGTTAAAGCATCTCACTCACGGCAGCCTGTTGATCAGGTGCTCTAGAACAAATTGATAGGCTTCGTCAAAATTCCACTTTAATCCAACAGGAAGTAGTGCATACATATCTGATCGAAAAGCCTCGTGGTTTCGTTTTAGCGCTAAATTTTGCAAAAATTCATCTCGGGAAAAATGATAGTCATCGCTTATGCAGTATTTTTTAAAAATTTCAAAAACTCTATCAGTATTAACCAGATTATTTTTAGCCGTGAGCCATAAATCAAACAAGTCTCGACCCTTGCGGCGTTGATAAAGAGCGCGAAGTTTAGTAGCCATCAATTCATCTAACTCATAGGTGACGATGTTTGCTGCGCCATTGAACCAATCTGATGCAACAGTGAAAGGAACTGTTTTTAGAGGGAGCGCTTGAAAATGTTCAGTGGTATTGATTTCAATTTTTAATTTTGCAGGCATATTGTTGAAGGATTCGTATTTGTAAATTAATTTTGCGCTACGCTCGGTGATTTTCCATTTTGGGTCGCCAAGCCATGGCTTGAATAATTCTCTGATAGCGTTAATTGTTTGGCCAATTGGACTGGGATTTTTCTGAACGAAGTCAATATCTTCACTGTACCTTGATGGTGGTTTTAAGAATAATTTATTGAGTGCAGTGCCACCACGAAAAACCAAAGTCTCGCTGACATGTGGATCGCTATACAAATCGATTAATGCTCTGCTGATTATTAAATCTTGTTCAATTTGGGCGGGTGTTTGCCATGCGACATTTTTTCGCCACTCTTGTATAAAAATTTCTGGTATCATAAATCACTCTCAAAATCAGTGTTTTCGACAATTTTCCATTTTTTATGCCTAGGACATCCAGTTCTTGGCATATATGGAACAAGAGAAACAAAAGGGCGATTTGCATTTTTCATGTATTCTAATAATTTGTCAATTATTTTTAGCTTCTTTTCTTCATCCTCCATAACATCAATTTTCTCTAAGATAAATCCTAATCTTTGAATTTGTCTGACTTCTCCTAAGTGTTCTGCAAGCTCAATTAATTTATTTTCGTCAATGCTAGGAGTAAGCTCTGATAAGACGGTGGCAATGTGACTAATGCCAGCAGCTCTGTCTGAATATTTGAAAAGATCAATGGTTAACAATTCTGGAGTTGCCACTTTTAAATAACCAGTGCGCACGACAAAATCTTTTGTCGGCAAATTCTCTAAAGAATCTTTGTAAACAAGTTCAATAACCACATCACCAAATTTGAGAGGATGCTTAATTCGTCTGTTGGTGACAACTTGAAAGCGAGCCGGTTTTTGATGGGTTGCACCATAAAATAGTCCAGCACTGAGTAATCCAACATAATAATCAGCATTTAAATGTTGCATGATGATAGGGACTAACTCTTCTGCTGGAATAGACCCATATGGCCGATGCTCAGGTGGGACAATAACATAGAGCCCTTTTATTGGGGTGATAATTTTATTTGCTTTTTTAAGCCGAAAAAGTCCAGCTTTAGCTGCGTTCTCTGAGACATGTAAATCTTGAATGATCTCCTGAAAGGTAAAGTGTCTTTTACCGTACATTCTCAGTTTATCTAGATATTCAGAAAACATAACATGTCCTCTAGGTGTTGAAATTCGTAACCTAAAGGACATAATAGGCTTATTTTTTCTTTCAATCAAGGTATTTTGTGTATGCTATGTCCTTTAGGTTGCGAAAAACGTAACCTAAAGGACATAGTATGCAGAAAACCGAGCCGCGACCGTGAGGGAGCGTTACTGTACTATCACTTTTAGCTGAAATTTCTTACTTTATGATATTAAATCGTCTTCTAACGGTAGACATGTTGCATTGTTCCACATCAGTTTTTATCAGATTCATGTGACGCTCCCTCACGGTCGCGGCTCGGTAACGTAGCTCGGTTTTATTTAAACGTTGCAAATCGCATTTTCAGCTGCGGACGGCATAAACAGGAAATCGTTGGCATAATGCCGTGACTTCTTTCCTGATACGTGCGATGGTGTCTGCGTTGTTCAAATCATCAAAAATATCACACATCCACGTTGCAACTTGCTCGCATTCTTTTTCTTTGAATCCACGTGTCGTCACAGCAGGTGAGCCGATGCGGATGCCGCTGGTGATGAAAGGAGATTGCGGATCATTGGGTACATTGTTTTTATTTGTTGTGATAAAAGCAGCGCCTAGTGCCGCTTCAGCATCTTTACCTGTGATCTTCTTATCAATTAAATCAATCAACATTAAGTGATCATCTGTGCCACCACTCACAATGCGATAACCGCGACGCATAATCACAGCTGCCATCGCACGTGCATTTTTTAGAATTTGATGTTGGTAAGTTTTAAATTCAGGTTGTAATGCTTCTTTCAATGCAACTGCTTTTGCTGCGATCACATGCATGAGTGGGCCGCCTTGTCCGCCAGGGAACACTGCAGCATTCAGTTTTTTTTCTAATTCAGGATTTGCTTTTGCTAAAATCATACCACCACGTGGTCCACGCAATGTTTTATGTGTCGTGGTTGTTGTGACATCTGCAATATTAACAGGAGAAGGGTAATCTCCTACGGCAATCAAACCTGCTACATGTGCAATGTCCGCTAGCAGAAAAGCGCCCACGCTGTCTGCAATATCACGAAATCGTTGCCAGTCAATGTGTTTTGAGTAAGCAGAAAATCCGGTGACAATGAGTTTTGGCCGGTGTAGCTTTGCTAAATGTTCAGCTTCTTTGTAATCAATCTCGTCTGTGTTGGGATCTAAACCATAAGCATGGAATTGATACAGCTTACCTGAAAAATTAACAGGTGAGCCATGTGTGAGATGTCCGCCATGCGCAAGGTTCATGCCAAGCACAACGTCGCCAGGATTTAAAAGTGCAGCGTAAGCCGCGGCATTAGCCTGCGAGCCGGAGTGAGGTTGCACGTTGGCGTAAGCAGCGCCGAATAATTCTTTAGCGCGAGCGATAGCGATATTCTCAACGATATCGACAAATTCACATCCACCATAATAGCGCTTACCGGGGTAGCCTTCCGCATACTTATTGGTCAAGATACTCCCTTGCGCGCGCAGTACATTCAGGCTAACGTAGTTCTCTGAGGCAATGAGTTCAATGTGGTCTTCTTGGCGCTGTGCTTCTGCTTCGATAGCACGCCAAATGTCCGGGTCAAATTGTGAAAGCGATTCTTTGGTAAACATGCATGGCGCCATATCTAGAGGGTTATTAGGATAATACGAGCAAAGTATGAAAAAAATCAACTTGAAAATGCTGGGTCTTTTGATTGTTGTGACTGTGGTCTGGGGGCTAGCTTGGCCTATCAATAAGATTGGGCTGGATTATTTGTCTCCCGCTTGGTACACGGCTATTCGTCTGGGGATCGGCACTATTACCATGATGGGCGTCGCCTTTGCTATCGATAAGTTCAGTCTACCGGATCGTCGAGACCTGCCGCTGATATTCTCCGTTGGTCTTTTTCAGATCAGTTTTTTCATTTTACTGGCTAATATTGGGTTGCATTACTTGCCTGCGGGGCGTTCTGCTATCTTGGCTTACAGTACACCGTTGTGGGTAATGCCTGTGACGCTGTTGTTCTTCAACGAGAAGCCATCTGTTTTTCGATGGTTGGGGTTTTTATTGGGTGTCGCAGGGATTGTGATCTTATTGAGTCCTTGGGAAATGAATTGGTCTAATAAAGGGGTGGTGTTAGGCATTCTTGTTTTGTTGTTGAGTTCACTGTGTTGGACTATTTCTATGCTTTGCGCGCGCTACATGACGTGGCATAAAAGCCCTATCGAGCTGATTGGGTGGCAGTTGCTCATTGGGGTGATACCTGTTTTGTGTTATGCCATGATCAGTGAACCTGTGATACATGTGCAATGGAGTTTGCCGCTGGTACTATCTTTGGTTTATACAGGTATTGTTGTGACGGGTTTGTCTTATTGGGGTGGCTTGACGATTAATAAAGAGCTCCCCACGCTGGTTGCCTCACTTGGATTTCTGCTGGTTCCCGTTTATAGCCTATTATTCTCAGCGCTTTTCCTCAAAGAAGTCTTAACAATGCTCACCTGCAGCGCGATGACATGCGTTGTGCTGGGGCTGATGTTTGTGTTGCGGTAGTTGAAAATATGATGTTTAACAACAGAAGAAAAATCTAATTGATAGAATAAGCGCGCTGAGCTATCTCCGCAAACTCTCACGCACCTACGGTGCTTAAAAGCGTAGGGTGGTTGTGCTTACCCCAGCCTGCGGATGCTACGCTCCGCTTCGCATCCTTAGCTGGGGCTATAAAACTTTCGGTCGTAAACGACCTGATTGCGTCGTAACGTTATGTGATAAAACTGAGCCACGATACCGAGCCGCGACCGTAAGGGAGCGTCACTGTACTATCACTTTTAATTGGCATACGCAATCCAAAATGAATTTAATTGGGGTTAATCATACAGAGTCACGACACAGCCAGGTCGTTTACGACCGAAAGCTTTATAGCCCCGGTTGAGGATTGCGCAGCGAAGCGTAGCAATCCGAAGGCCGGGGTGATGCCAACCACCCTACGCTTTTAAGCACCGCAGGTGCGTGAGAAAAAGTGTTACCGAATAACAGAATGAAGCATATGAAGCAATTATTTTTAATGTGTTGTTATTTATGCTTCATTCGCTTCAATTTCACCCTGTGAAGCAAATAATGACGCGTTTGAAGCGTAAGTGAACCGGTTGGATCGTATATTTTTTTTATAATATAATCAATTAGTTATATGAATTTTTGACGACCATCTGAATCCGGATAGGTTTGCGAGCATTTGTAACAAAAGAGAACCTGTAACTAAAGCTATAACGCACATTATCCCAAAAGATAGGAATGGTCTGTCTTCTGATTGTGTCACTACACTCCTCTCAGCCGGCGGATGGCGTCGACATAGCGTTGGATAAGGGTTTCTGTGCCAATATCAGTGCGGTGGTAGAAGGGGCCGCCGATGCCGCGGATTTCTTTTTCTGAAATTTCTTCCGCTAAACTGATTGAGTCTGCTACGCCCACATAAGCAGCTGTACGTGTGCCCAGTGCATGAATTTTTCCATTAACGGCATTTACAGCAGAGAGATATAACCGCGCCTTGTTTTTGACAGCAGCAATATCAATGATCGCATCCGGAATAGGGTTATCCGGGTATCCTTCAGGCACAATGTACTTGCAAACCGTTGCTTGTGGCGCAAAATGAACTTGTGCAGGTGTTAATTGACCCAACACCATCGATTGGCAAATCGTCACTAAGTCAGATTCCAAAATAGTGAGCACATTCATCGCTTCTGGATCACCAAATCGCGCGTTAAATTCAATAACAAAAATACCTTTTTTTGTTAAGATAAAATTACCGTAAAAAATACCAATATATTTTTCGTTTAATTCGGCCATCAATGACTGCACAGTCGTTTCATTGATCGTGTGTGCAATATTCACATCGTCTAATGTTAAGAAGGGCAGCAAGTGATCTGCGCTGGTATAACTACCCATACCGCCTGTGTTTGGCCCTTTATCATCAACAAAAGCACGCTTATGATCTTGTACAGCAGGCATCGGGATTAACCGCTTACCGTCGCAGAAACCCATCAGTGAAAATTCCTGGCCGATGAGTTTTTCCTCTATCACAAAAGTATGGTCGTTATCGAGCAGCGTCTTGCAATAAGCCAGCGCTTCAGCGAAAGAATGCAAATGATCACCGGCCACTTTAACGCCCTTGCCGCCCATTAAGCCATTTGCCTTTACGACATAATTATTTTCTCCCAGGTCTTCTAAAAACGCTGAAACGCCTGCCATTTCGGTAAAGGTTTGGTAACGTGGTAGCCCAGGTATGTTATATTTTTTCATCAGATTACGCGCAAAGGCCTTGCTCGTTTCAATTTGCGCAAGCGATTGCTTGGGACCTATCGTTGGAATAGCGCTTTCCCACAACTTATCCGCCAAACCATATTTTAAAGGCGCTTCAGGCCCAATGATGGCTAAATCAATCTGCCATGTTCTGGCAATTTCTGAGATGGCAGCTGTGTCTGTGATGTCACCCACCCAATATTGCAATGTCATTTGCTTGATGCCGGGATTTGTTGAGGTGCCACAACAAAAAAGATTGAACTGTTGCTTAGAGCGAAAAAAAGTAAGCGCAATGGCGTGTTCCCGTGCACCTGAACCGACGATCAAAATATTCATATGGTACTCCCTATCCTTTATATTCGTAACAATCATGTGTATACGGATTAAAGAGAATATTCATGCTGAGTAAGTTGCTTTTGAGCGTTTCCATGGAAATACACCCACTATTAAAATACCACAGCACATCTTCTTGTATAACACAAGGATCAGAGGCAGACAATTGCGAGATTGAAAATTTCGGTTTCACTAATAAGCAAAGGCCGCTGGGTGGTAACGGGGTGGCTTCTGATGGTGGAAACGGTTGTCGGCTTTCCTCGTAGGTATACCGTTTTACATCAGCAACAAGACCCTGATCTTGTAAGATGGCTCCCACTGCAGTTAAAACAGGATCTGAAGGGGGGGAGGGTATGAGTTGCGGGAAAATATCATCGGCAGATCTGTAAAGAGGGAGTAATGCAGGTCTGGGGTAATAAGAAAGGGGTATGCTCTCATTGCTGCGATAACCTTTTTGTATGTAATCGGCAATAGATCGAAAGATAAGATCGCTATCAGGTGGTGAGAGAGGCGTAAACATAGCCAATACGTTGCCATTTTTGTTGGCAAGTGCTGCTATATTGCCTATTTTTTCATCGTAATATGTGAATATCCCTAATCCCTGCACCTTAATTTCTTGTGATAAAACATGCGTCATCACAAATTGGCCGATGGTTTCTGCATTACTGAATGATAGCACCGCATCTGTGCTGAGGTAACGCGTAAAAGCATTGCGTTGATAGGGATTACTCAGTCGCAATCGATTTTTTATTGAGCAGCTATCCGCTAATCGCTGAGTGATCAATGCCACTCCCGGCTTATTGTCTTCTAGCCCCGGTACAAGCCCTGCTTCTACCAAAATACAAGCCCCATCACCAATCCCTAAAATGGGTTTGCCCAAGTCGCTCTGCTCTTTCAGTTGCTTCATCAGAGGGGTGAGCGCAGCGCGAATGCCGCGGCGTGGATAAGCACCAAAGGAATAACCATCACTCAAAAGAAAGCCATCAAACGTATGTAGAGGCTGAGTATCTTGCGTCCAAGTGTAGGATATTGGCTCTAATCCTGCACGTTTAATAGCGTCCACACATTCTTCTGAATGAGTCGAACCTGGAAATTGTATCAAGGCAATGCGCATGGCTTTATATCTCTTTGAAAAATAAATGAATTTCTGAAAAAATAAATTGATCGGATCTTGTGTTATCGTTTCACATCGTTTACAATGCCCGCCCTTATTTACCATTTAATTGACTAAAAGACAAGTTAGCTAGTGAGTATATACGCATGGCCATGCCCCCCTTAAGCAAAGAATTAATCAGGAAACTTGAAAGCGGAGCGGATATTACTTTTTCTAATGAAGAAAAAGTTTTCCGTGATTGTCAGCCGAAAGATATTAATGGTCGCCAAGTGCGTTGTCTGAATCGTAGGGATGGTGGCACATTGGTTGCAGTCACGCTATCACCAAGAGACTACCAAGCATATCAGGAGCTTGGTTTAACAGAAGAAAATGATCAATCGCTGACAGCGAAAATCATTGGTATATTTGGTAAATATCGCTATCAAGCAGAAAAAGATTATTTTAAAAATAAAGCACGTTATGGCGCTCAAGATGCTCGGTATCGCGAACGTACGCATTACGCCCAGAAAACAGAAGTGATTTGTCAGTATACTTTCAAGCGATTGCGATTATTGCAAAACATAGAGAGAACATTTGGTCGTTCTCCAGATGAAATACATCAAGCTATTTCAGTATATGAAAAAGAGGTGTTACAAGCGCTTGCTGATCCTGAATTTGGTTTGGTGTGTACAGTCGAGAACGTGGATGCTGCATTGCGAGATTATTTAAAAAGAAATCAACTGTTACCCGCAAATGCGAGTCTTGCTGCGGCGGCTAAGCTGAAGATGACACATGTTAAAGGGCTCGTCTCTGATCTGAAGCGTGTGCAATCCTTAAAAAGAAAAATACCAGCTGACGATGACTATGATCGTGATATCCATAGTACAAAAGACATGATTGAGAATTTTACGAGAGAAGGCATCAATGTTGCTATTCGTGATGCAAGACTCGCGCATGAACTGACTACCTTAGCGGGACGTTTTTCTTTTTACCGTGGGTCTTTCCATAAGGCGCTTGTGACAGCTGATAAAGAAGCTGCTAACGATTATCTTTTTGATCAATGGATGCCTATATCAGAGGCGCATCAAGGTATTTTTGAATGCGATGCAGAGAAAGATGAGAAAATCACGCATCTGATGTGGGGAACGAGAGCGCAAGTCAGAAAAGCTCTTTTTGGAACGGCAATGATCTTGGAGGGAGATAGGCCGAAATCTGGGCTACGGGATTCACGTGCCACGCGCACTTGGCGTAGTGATATGTATCACAGAGGCAAAAATATCTGGGAATATATAACAGGTGTGGAAAGACAAAAAGATAAAAAATATAGTCATGTTGTTGATATGTACAAAAACTTGTGTGAAGGCTCGCTTAAAGCGAGCATCTCTCACTTTGAAGCGGTGCAGGAAAATTTTATCAATGCGGTGTATGTGATAGGCATGGGACTGAGCCGGATAGTCATGGGATTGGGTACCTCCATTTATGCATCTTGCAAGAAGATAGTGACAGATTTTTATGAAGATGAAAATCCGATCCAAGAAATAGCAAAAGAAATAAAAAGAGCGTCTGATCGTGAAGCGAAAAGGCGTTCTCTTCACGAGGCAGTTGAAGACATTCGTGATCAATCAGTAGAGGATTTTTATGCAAAGACAGCAGTCCTTAAACCGCCTAGTAAAATACCGACTGACGCTGATAATAAAGAAAGATCACCTGCGCGATTGGCTGTCACGCCTTACGAGTTGCATCCGCAACATCCGAATAACATCGTCTCTGCCGGGCTCCGAGCTGCTAAAGAGTTTTGTGATGTCATTATTAAAACGAATGCGGAATCGCCAACAATTTCTTCTCTTGCTGCAACGGGATATATTTTAGCAGGGTTATGTATCTTGCAGCCCGCCCTCGTGATAGCCATGGGAAAAAAGATGGGTATCGATCTTGCTTGGTTTGTCAAATGGCACGTTGAGACAGCAAAAATCATGTCTGAAGGCAAAATTCCGCAGAGTATTTCTGCGTCCTCTACCTTCATGACAGAGATACAAATTGTTGGCCAAGGGTTTGTTGATCCAGAGCATTCTATTGGTGGTGATGCGTTTAAATTTATGGTGGACAATTACTTACTTGCTTTTACCGCCATATTTGGTGCAGCGGCGCTTGGCAGAGGTGTTGTGCTGGTTGTTCCTTCTTTAGGGAAGGAGATGGGCGCACTGCCTGTTATTACTGAAACGTTTGCAGGGTTCAAATTTGGTGCGATAACTTACGGTGCGCTTCGTTCTTCTCGACATGAGTTTAGTCTATTGGAAAGCACCGTGATGACTATTTTTAATATCACGGTCTTGCCCATTCGATTGTTATTAAGTCCTGTTAATTTGCTGTTTCGCTTGCTGTTTTCGCTAGACCCTCGGCGTGCATTGCTGCCCTGGTTAGATGCCTTAGATATGGCTGTGAATGGAGCACTTATTTTTTGTGATTTGATATTGGGCTCTTTGTATCTTGTGGGTCGTATCTTGAAATCAGCGGTAGCGCTTGTTTTTGAAACCACAGTCAATTGCTCGGTCAATATGATTAAGATGATGACATGCCCAGCCTGGGATCCTATTCAAAATCCCATTGTGCAAGCGATGATTCGTGGAAAGTTCAAACTATATGAATGGAGTGATTGGGTGACAAGGGCGGTAAAAGAAGTTTATGTTGCTTGGCGTAGTCGTTTTGCACGAGAGGAGAAGGATGAAGTAACTTTTTATTATCGATTGCGCGAGGAACTGTGGTTGGTCGATGTGGTGCAGCGACAGCAAGTGCAGGGATCACAATCTTTGTCTTCGACTGCACAAGTGGGCGGTTCACTGGGCGGTGTTGGCAACAGATCGGATATTCCCCTTGCTCAAGCGCCAACGTCGTCAGGCCGGAGTTCTTCTCTGACCTTGCTCCAGCAGAAAAAAGAGTCACCTCTGGCGGTCTCAGTAGTACCTGGTGCTGGACTTTCGCCAAGTTAACCGACATAATCAGCCCCCTTCACCAGATTTCTTTGGACCGTGGGGGACTGCTCATTGGATAAAAACGTTGTTGAATTGCGTGGCGTTTATAAGACTATACACGATCTTGATGTGTTACGTAATATCACGCTTGAAGTGCGTGAGGGTGAGTTCCTCACCCTGTTGGGTCCTTCCGGTTGCGGCAAAACGACGCTGTTGCGCCTTATTTCGGGTTTTGAAGAGCCCACACAGGGCAGCATTTCTATTGATGGTAAAGATGTGGCTGGGTTGCCACCACATGAGCGCCATGTCCACACTGTTTTTCAGAGCTATGCGTTGTTTCCCCACATGACTGTCTTTGAAAATATCGCCTTCGGCTTGCGTTGCCAGAAGCTTTCTCAAGCAGATATTCAAACGCGGGTGGTCGATATTTTATCAATGGTAAAGCTCTCTAAGTTCAGTGGGCGTAAGCCGGCTCAGTTGAGCGGTGGTCAGCAGCAACGGGTTGCTATTGCGCGCGCTATTGTGAATCGACCCCGCGTGTTGTTGCTGGATGAGCCGCTGAGTTCTTTAGATTACCGCTTACGGAAGACGATGCAAATTGAGCTTAAGCAACTGCAGCGCCAATTGGGGATCACTTTTATTTTTGTGACGCATGATCAGGAAGAAGCACTTTCTTTGTCTGATCGGGTTGTGGTCATGCAAGAGGGGGTGGTGGAACAGGTGGGTACACCGCGCCAGGTCTATGAAGAGCCGATGAGCCTGACTGTTGCTAATTTTATCGGAGAAGTAAATGTTTTTGCAGGTAAAGTGCTCAGTGCTGACAACAGCAAGCAGGTTGCTGTTGAGGTCATGGGTAAGCAACGTACCACTAAATGTGGGTTAGCGCTTGCGCCTGGTGAAGATGTGCACGTGCTGATTCGTCCTGAAGATGTGCGTGTGTGGGGCAAGGTGGAAGTCGAAGATGCGAGCGAAATGTTTGCAGGTCAGGTAGAGGAAGTCACTTACAAAGGCAGTACAGTAGATTTGATGGTGCGATTAGAAAACAATCAGGTGGTGGCTGCGGCGGAGTTCTTTGATGAAGATGATGATCGCCTCGAATACAAAATAGGCGAGCCTGTCTGGGTGAGCTGGGCGCCTGGGTGGGAGGTGATTTTAAAACATGAAGCGTGACGCTGGGTTTAAGCATTTTTCTTTAACGGTGGTTTGGAGCTGGCTATTTCTTTTTGCCCTGTTACCTTTTTCTTTGGTGGTCATCGCGAGTTGGCTTAGTCATCACGCAGATCATTTTGTGAGTTTGCCTTTTACTGTAGATAATTATCGTGCGCTGAATAATCTCATTTACCTCCATATTTTTGAAAGATCTTTTGTTGTTGCCGGCATTGCAACGATGGGGTGCTTGTTGCTGGGTTATCCTTTTGCATACTGTTTGGCGCGTATTCAAGGTGTGCGTAAGGCGGTCTTGATTATGCTCATTATGATTCCCTTTTGGACGAGCTCGCTGATTCGGAGTTATGCCTTGATTGCTATTTTAAAAGCAAGGGGTATTTTAAACAGTGTATTGCTGGGTTTGGGCGTGATTCATCAGCCACTTTCTATTTTATTTACGCATGAAGCTGTGATCATCGGCTTGATTTATAATTTATTGCCTTTTATGGTATTGCCTATATTAACAAATGTAGAGCGTTTAGATAATAGACTAATAGATGCAGCGCGTGATTTGGGTGCGAATCGGTTGACGGTATTCAGAAAAATCATTATTCCCTTAACGATGCCAGGTATTTTAGCTGGTTGTATTTTGGTTTTCTTGCCTGCGATGACGTTGTTTTATATTTCTGATATTTTAGGTGGCGCAAAATCAATTTTGTTAGGTAATCTCATTCAAAATCAATTTCTGATTACACAGCATTGGCCGTTAGGTTCTGCGATGAGTGTGATGCTGACAGCTGTGCTTGCTGTTCTGATTGCCCTCTATGCCTGGAAAACGCGAGGCAGCAAGAACAGGGAGTGGATGGCATGACGCAAAAATCCTTGGCTGCTACGGCTTACTTGTCTTTGATGTATGTGTTTCTTTATCTTCCTATTATTGTGCTGGTTTTATATTCATTTAATAATGCACAGTATTCATTGGTGTGGAAAGGATTTACGTGGGATTGGTATCGCGCGCTTTTTGAAAACAGCAGTTTATGGGTAGCGACTTATCATTCTCTATTGTTAGGCGCGGCGGCTGCTACTGTTGCGACGGGTATTGGTGTACTTGCTGCGGTGAGTCTTTATCGTTATCGTTTTTTTGGTCGCCAATTTTTAAATGGTCTTATTTTTATTCTTATTTTATCGCCTGAAATTGTGACGGGTGCTGCTTTATTAATTCTGTTCACACTGATCTGTTTGCCGCTAGGCTTTTTGAGTTTATTGATATCGCATATTACTTTTTGTTTGCCTTTTGTGATTGTGGTTGCTTATAGCCGGTTGGTGAGTTTCGATAAGAATATTTTTGAAGCTGCAAAAGATCTCGGGGCGAGTGAGGGGGTGATTTTTGGGCGTATTATCTTCCCGTTATTATGGCCAGCGTTGTTTTCGGCGTGGTTGCTCAGTTTTACTTTATCGTTAGATGATGTGATTATCAGTTATTTTGTAGCGGGCCCTGAATTTCAAATTTTACCATTACAGATTTATGCGATGGTGCGTTCTGGGATTAAGCCAGAGATCAATGCATTGTGTAGTGTGTTGTTTTTTATCACATTGTTTTTCGTGTTGTTATCGCAACTGGTGTTGAGGAAAAAAGCATGAAACGTTGGTTATGTGTGATGGGGATGTTTTTGTTCCCACTGTCTGTCTTTGCTAAAGATCAGGTTTTGAATATTTATGCTTGGCCGGAGTACATTCCTGATTTTGTGATATATCAATTTGAAAAAGAAACGGGGATTAAGATTAATTTATCCACGTATCAAAATAATGAGTCTATGTATGTGAAGGTACGTGCGGTTGGCAAAAATAGTTATGATCTGCTGATTCCTTCTAGTTACTTGGTTGATCGTATGCGTCAGCAGGATATGTTAGAGAAGCTGGATAAAAATAAATTACCTGGTATTGTAAACTTGAATCGGAAATTTCTCTTTCCTGCTTACGATCCCACTTCCGAGTATAGTATACCTTTTCTCTGGGGGGTGACGGGTATTTTTGTGAATACGCAAGATGAGGCATTGAAGACGGTCACGAGGTGGCGTGATCTGTGGGATAAGCGGTTTTTAAATCAGTTGGTTTTACTAGATGATTCTCGAGAAATTTTTTCGATGACGCTGATATCGTTGGGTTATCCCGCAAATGATACTAACCCAGCGCATATTAAAGCTGCTTTTCTGAAACTGCGCGACTTAATGCAGAATGTGAAAGTGTTTTCTTCGGATACCATTGTTTCAATTATGATAGATGGTGATGCAACGGTGGGTGTTGCATGGAATGGTGATACTTTTAAGGCTTCTGAAGAAAATAAAAATGTGCATTTTGTTTTTCCTCAAGAGGGGTTTGTGATCTGGGTAGATAATTTTGTGATGTTGAAGAATGCGCCGCACAAAGAAGCGGCTTATCAATTTCTGAATTTTATCTTACGCCCTGACATCGCAAAAGCTATTTCACTTTATACAAAATATCCAACCGCCAACTTGGCCGGTCAAAAGCTATTACCTGATAATATACGCAACAACCCGACTGTTTATCCTTCAGACGCTGTGTTAAAGCGCGGTCATTTTCAGCAGGACATTAGCTCGGATGCGCTTGCGTTGTATGAAAAATATTGGGAAGCGATTAAGATGGGTGCTTAACTCTATGCGATTAACCTCGATTAAATTTATTACTCTATGGGATTAAACGCAATTCATTTTGGGCTGATCTCAACAAAACAACAATGCAATCAGGTCGTTTATGGCCGAAAGCTTTAAAGCCCCGGGTAAGCGCGGAGCGCGCAGATACTGTGTTGAATTGCAACCCCTCATTCACAAGTATTCTGAATCTGAAGAACTAACTAAGATCGCTCACGCACCTACGGTGCTTAAAACATAGGTGGATTGTCATTACCCCGGCCT
>DATLOT010000023.1:0-10232 GCA_035536095.1 Gammaproteobacteria bacterium
ATTCGGTTTTTAACAGCGTTGAACGTATCCTCTTGCGCTCGAGTATGCCCGGCGAAACTGAGCCGCGTTACCGAGCCGCGACCGTGAGGGAGCGTCACATGACTAACAGGTGCCACCGTTCAATAACAGTGACGCTTGCTAGTTATGTGACGCTCCCTCACGGTCGCGGCTCGGTTTTTCCGGGCACCTTCCGCTACGCACCCTCCACCACAGGCGCTTTCTTTTTTGGCAAATACAAATCTGTAATCGTTCCTTCGTATACTTCTGCTGAAAATGCAATGGTTTCTGATAACGTTGGATGTGGATGAATCGTTAACGCTAGGTCTTCAACATCACAGCCCATTTCAATAGCAAGCGCAACTTCTGCTATCAATTCACCTGCAGACACACCAACAATACCAGCACCAATGACTTGGTGCGTGGATTCATCAATCAGTAGCTTGGTAAATCCTTCACTGCGCCCAACAGAAAGCGCTCGTCCACTGGCAGCCCAGGGGAACACACCTTTACCCACTTTAATACCTTTCTGCTTAGCTTCTGTTTCAGTCATACCAACCCAGGCTATTTCAGGATCCGTATATGCCACACTGGGAATACAACGCGGATCAAAGTAACGCTTCATGCCCGCAACAACTTCTGCTGCCACAATCGCTTCTCGTGACGCCTTATGCGCCAGCATGGGATTTCCTACCACATCACCAATACCAAAAATATGCGGCACTTGCGTACGTTGCTGCTTATCAACCGCGATGAATCCACGCTCATCAACTGCAATACCAGCCTTATCAGCTGCAATCAAATCGCCATTAGGCCGCCTGCCAACCGCACAGAGAATACGATCGAATTTTTCAGGCTGCTTAGGCGCACCTTCTCCTTCAAATGTCACATAAAGCCCGTCTTTTTTAGCTTCTACGCGTGTGACCTTCGTTTTAAGATAAATCTGCTGGTATTTCGCTTTAATGCGCTTGTAAAGTGGCGCAACCACATCACTATCCGCACCCGGTATAATCTGATCCATCAATTCAACCACGCTTACTTCTGCTCCTAAAGCATGATAAACCGTCGCCATTTCTAAACCAATAATACCACCACCAATGACTAATAATTTTCCTTTTACATTTTCTAAATTCAACGCACCCGTAGAGTCCATGATACGCGGATCATCAGGTAAAAAAGGTAATTTCACAGGACGAGAGCCTACCGCAATAATGGCTTGCTCAAATTTCACAACTTGTTTTTTACCATCACTCCCTGTGACTTGAATTTCATGTGGAGAAATAAATTCACCAACACCCGTTAAAATGTCCACTTTGCGCTGTTTTGCTAATCCCTTTAATCCTGCTGTGAGCTTGGAAACCACACCACCTTTCCACGCAACCAATTTTTTAATATCAACCGTTGGCTTTGCAAATGTCACGCCGCATTCAGACATATCCTGCGCTTCTTCAATCACTTTTGCAGCATGTAATAATGCTTTTGATGGAATGCAACCCACATTCAAACACACACCGCCAATCGTCTCATAACGTTCAATCAATGTGACTTTTTTACCTAAATCTGCCGCACGAAATGCAGCTGTATACCCACCAGGACCACTACCCAATACCACAACTTCTGTCTGTATACTCATTTTTTATCCCTTACATCAATAAATTTCTAATATCTGATAACATATCTGTTAGATGAATAATAAACCGCGCACCTAAAGCACCATCTATTACGCGATGATCGTATGATAACGATAACGGCAACATCAGCCGCGGCACAAACACACCTTCTTGATAAACAGGCTGATAAGAAGACTTTGAAACACCTAAAATTGCCACTTCAGGATAGTTAATAATAGGCGTAAATGCCGTGCCACCAATACCCCCTAGACTCGAAATAGAGAAACATCCACCTTGCATATCTTGTGGTGTTAATTGCTTACGACGCGCTTTTTCACTTACAGCAGCCAATTCTACAGCAAGCTCTATCAATCCTTTTTTATCCACATCACGAATGACTGGCACAACCAATCCATCTGGTGTATCAACAGCAACGCCAATATGGAAAAATTTCTTTAGAATCAGTTGCTCACCACTGGTGTCTAAAGACGCATTAAAACGGGGAAATGCTTTAAGAGAAGCAACAACACCTTTCATAATAAACACCAGCGGCGTTAATTTAATCTTTTGCTTTTCTAATTCACTTTTTTGCGCTTGGCGAAATTCTTCTAATCCTGTGATATCCGCCTGGCCAAACTGCGTCACATGCGGAATCATCGTCCAATTACGTTGCAAATTTTTACCAGAAATTTTCTGAATACGCGATAGCGGTTCTGATTCAATAGGACCGAATTGTGAAAAATCAATTACAGGTAAAGTGGCTGATACAACACCGCCTGTGGCTTTTTGTGTGAGCTGTGATTTTACAAAAGCATGTACGTCTTCTCTTAAAATACGCTGTTTTGGTCCACTACCCGATATTGCACTTAACGCTACCCCTAATTCGTATGCTAAGCGACGCACCCCCGGACCTGCATGCACATCACCATCATCTTCCTCTTCTTCTGATATAGCAGAAACAGGCAGCACAGCAACTTTAGCGGCTTCTGTTTTTGGCGCCTCCACTTTAGCAGGCTCTGGTTTTTGAACAGGTGATGAAACAACGCCTGCGTCTCCCGGCATACCTGCTGCTTTTGCACCTGTCGCTTCTAATACGACCAAAACAGCACCAGCAGAAATAGTATCGCCCACTTTAACTTTGAGTTCTTTGATAACACCCGCATCACTGGATGGAATTTCCATGGTCGCTTTATCTGATTCTAGTGTGACAATAGGCGTATCAATTTCAACTGTATCGCCTGGTTTTACCAAAATTTCAATCACACTCACCTCAGCTGCACCACCCAAATCAGGCGTTACAATATTCTTCAGTGTCACAGTTACATCCTCCCATTAATATCCATCTACACCGTAATCGGGTTTGGTTTGTTTGGATCAATACCATACTTTTTAATCGCAGCAGAAACTTGGCTTGATTGTATCTCACCTGTTTTTGATAAGGCATAAAGCGCAGCAACGACAATATAGTAACGATCTACCTCAAAGAAACGACGTAAGCGCTCACGCGTATCGCTACGACCATAGCCATCCGTCCCTAACGTGACATAAGTGCCTGAGACAAAAGGACGCACTAATTCTGCATACGCACGCACATAATCAGTTGCTGCAATCACAGGACCCGCGCGATCCGCTAAACAACGTGCGATATAAGAAACTGCTGCCTTCTTCTCAGGTGCCAGCATGTGGTTTCTTTCCGCTTTCACGCCATCTTTATGTAACTCGGCAAAACTGGTCACACTCCAGATATCAGCTTCAACACCAAAATCATTTTTCAATAATTCCCCAGCTGCTAATACCTCATTGAGAATTGCACCACTTCCCAGTAACTGCACTTTCGTTTTTGCTTTACCACCTTCTTTAAGCAGGTACATCCCCTTGATGATACCGTCTTCTACGCCAGCAGGCATAGCAGGCTGCACGTAGCGTTCATTCATCGCCATCACATAGTAGAAAACATCTTTCTCTTCAGTCAGCATTTCATAGAGACCATGCTGAATAATCACAGCCATTTCATATCCAAAAGCAGGATCGTATGCTCTACAACTCGGTACCTGTGCAGCAGCCAACAAACTTGTACCGTCCTGATGCTGCAAGCCTTCGCCTTCTAACGTAGTACGTCCAGCCGTTGCGCCAATCAGAAAACCACGCGCACGCATATCCCCAGCCGCCCAAATGAAATCACCAACGCGTTGGAAACCAAACATAGAGTAATAAGTAAAGAATGGAATCATCGGATAGCGATTTGTACTATATGAAGTGGCAGCAGCAAGCCAGGAAGACATGCACCCTGCCTCTGTAATACCTTCTTCAAGCAACTGGCCATCTTTGGCTTCGTGATAATGCAAGAAAATGTCTTTATCTTCCGGTGTATATAGTTGGCCTGTTGGCGCATAGATACCAATTTGTCTGAACAACGCCTCCAACCCGAAGGTACGCACTTCATCCGAGAAAATAGGCACCACACGAGAACCAATCACTTTATCTTTTAACAAGACATTGAGGATACGGCCCAGCACCATGGTGGTAGACATGGTTCTGTCTCCAGAACCCTGATATACCGCATCAAACGCTGCGCGCTCGGGCACAACCAGTGGCTGTGCATGTACTTCTCTTGCGGGCAAATAGCCGCCTAGCTTTTGACGTGCGGCTTGCAAGTAACGCATTTCTGCACTGTCTGCTGCAGGCTTATAAAAAGCAAATTTTTTCATTTGATCGTCTGACAAAGGCAAACGAAAACGTTCTTTAAAAGCAGATAATTCAGCCTCCGTCATGTCCAAGTGGTTATGCGCAACATTTCTGCCTTCTGCTGAGCCAATCCCCAGACCATAACCCTTCACCGTTTGCGCAAGAATGACCGTTGGTTGGTCTTTATGCGCCACAGCGGCAGCGTAAGCAGCATAGACTTTCTTTGCATCATGCCCGCCGCGCTGTAATTGCATGATATCCTCATCTGACAAATCTGCTGATAAGGCTTTTAAACTATCTGTATTAAATAAGAATTCGCGCATATAAGCAGGGCCTGAAACAGCTGCTCTTTGTAATTCACCATCTACACATTCTTCCAAACGTCTTGCTAATTCGCCCGTCTTATCTTTTGCAAAGAGTGCATTCCAATGGCTATCCCACAAAACTTTAATCACGTGCCAACCCGCACCACGGAAGATGCCTTCTAATTCTTGCACAACTTTATTATTACCACGCACCAAACCATCTAAGCGCTGCAAATTACAATTCACAACAAATATCAAGTTATCCAATTTTTCACGCGCAGCCAGGGCTAATCCTGCGATGGATTCCGGTTCATCCATTTCACCATCACCACAGAACACCCACACATTACGATCACTCGCAGGTAATAAGTGACGATGATCTAAATATTTTAAAAATCTTGCCTGATACACACCCTGCATCAGTCCAAGACCTAAAGACACTGTGGCAAATTGCCAAAAATGCGGCATCAGCCAAGGGTGCGGATAAGAAGAAATACCTTCGCCATCTACCTCTTGCCTAAAATTCAGTAGATTTTTCTCTGTTAGACGACCTTCTAAAAAAGCACGCGCATAATTTCCTTCAGAGGAGTGTCCTTGGAAATAAACCAGATCACCGAGCGCATTTGGTGTCGCCCCTCTGAAAAAATGATTCATGCCCACTTCATACAGCGTTGCGATTGAGGCGAAAGAAGATAAGTGACCACCCACACCCCCTGCATCTTGCTTTGCCTTCAATACCATTGCAATGGCATTCCAGCGGATAATAGCGAGAACAGCTTCTTCTATCGCAAGATCACCAGGATAGTCAGGTTCTTGTTCTGGAGGGATGGTGTTGCAATAAGGTGTTTGTAATTGCGTTGTGGCAACAACACCTCGTTTTTCTGCAGCAGCCAGTATGGCTTGAATAATATATTGCGCCCGTTCCGTGCCCTCTCGTTTGATTACAGAAGATAATGCATCCAACCATTCTTTGGTTTCTATAGGATCATCATCTCGCCAATTTTTTACCATGACTACCTCTCGTTATCAGTCACTACCGTACCTGACACGAAGTCTACTTGAAAGCTATTAAAAACCAAAGCTCTAACTAAATAACCAGAAACCTAATAATAGCAACCAATAGAACAGCGATAACGAGAGAACGATCTAACAGATTGATTTTTTGTTTAATTTTCAAACCACCTCCTGCTATATCATTAGCCACAGGGAAAGCAGCAGCACCGCAATCTGCTAATATTTGCTCATTAAACTGTAAGCCCGCTACAACTTGCTTACGCCAGCAATGAAACACCGCCGTGAAATGATTACCCAAACCAAAAACCAGCGCCAATAGACGGGCCGGCAACCAATTTAAAACGTCTATGACAACTTGTGCACGTTGCGCAACGCCACCCCCCGACTCTCGAATATGGCTCAAGCTCCTATAACAGACAGCACCCACAGGCCCGAGGAACAAAAACCAGAAAAGAGGGGCAAAAACACGATCATTTGCGCCTACAAAAATACCTTTGCTTAGTTTTTGACATGCGCCTTCTGTACCCATCACGACCCCGAAAGTGGCTGTCAGTTCGTTTTGATCCACGCTTTGATCAGACTCAGCATTTGCGCAAGCAATACTATTCGCCCACAGATTTTGTGGACCCAGGCAATAAAGCAATAACAAACTCTCAAAGACAAACCGCAACAGCCCGTAAAAAGCGCCTCTTAATACTAAATCAAGCATTAACACACCTAAAATCAGCGGTAATAGCACCACAACCAATGCGACATAGTCCGACTTGCTCGTAAAGTAGCCACTCAGCCATTTCTGATAGCCAGTAAACCAACCCCAGCGCCGCACATGGCTCCAATCAAAGAAACGTTCTACGACTAATGCAACACACATCACAACGAATATCATGCTATCTCCTTAGTAAAATTTCTAAGACGTGCCCAATCAAAACAAACTCCCGGATCTGTTTTACGCCCCGGCGCAATGTGCTCATGGCCGACAATGCGATCATGTGTAATCTCTGGATAAGTATTCTGTAAAGCAATAATGACCTCAATCAGTTTCTCATACTGTATTTCTTCGAAAGGAGAATAATCCGTCCCCTCCAATTCTATCCCTATCGAGAAATCATTACACGCTTTCTCTGATCTAAACTCGGAGGCACCGGCATGCCAAGCGCGATCCCCGAACGGCACAAACTGCACTATCTCGCCAGTACGCGTGATGAAGAGATGGGCAGAGACACGGAGGTCTTTCAATTTAGCAAGGGATTCATGTAGCGCTATATCCAACCCACCAAGTGCAACATCTGAGCCATGACAAAAAAACTTTTCAACATAGCCATTTCCATATTCTCCTTCAGGGAGACTCACGCTATGGATAACGATCATGTTGATTTTATGACCAACAGGGCGCGCATTCTGATGGCGAGATTCAATATAGCGAGCTGACGCTAATATTCCCTCACTATTAATAGAATATGCCATACGAACCCCTCAAATACATTTATCATAGCAAATTGACTAACAACTCCCAACTATTAAATTTCTTGCAAACTGGGAGAAAATATGGACTAATGCCCTCTTTTTCCAGAGGCACACATGACCATGCCTATCAGCGCTACAGAAATCGAAGAGCTTATTAAAACCGGGCTAAAAGGGGCGGAAGCCATTGTAGACGGTGATGGCACGCATTTTAATGCCTTTGTGATGAGTCCTGACTTTATTGGTAAATCACGCTTAGCAAAGCAGCAGCTTGTGAATGAGACCGTTAAGAAACAACTGCTTGATGGAAGCTTACACGCGCTTTCCATTAAAACTTTTACACCAGACGAATGGCAAGATATTATACAAGAAATCAGCGACCCCGCTGACCTTGATGAAAGAGGATATCCCCTGTAATGGAAAAATTAATTATCAAAGGCAATATTCCCCTAGAAGGTGAAATTAAAATCTCTGGCGCTAAGAATGCCGCCCTCCCTATTTTAGCGGCTTGTTTACTCAGCGAAGCCCCCATTCATCTGAGCAATATCCCCCACTTGCACGACGTTACGACGATTGTCAGCCTACTCGCCCAAATGGGCATGCGCATTACCCTGGATGAACGCTCTCACCTTGACGTCGATAGTAGTCAACTGAATTCTTTCCACGCGCCCTACAACCTCGTACGAACCATGCGTGCTTCTGTGTTGGTGCTTGGCCCATTGCTGGCCCGATTTGGCCGTGCTGAAGTCTCCCTGCCTGGCGGTTGCGCGATTGGTACAAGACCTGTAGACCAGCATCTCAAAGGATTACAAGCCATGGGCGCCACCATCCAGATTGAAGATGGTTATATACGCGCTACTTGCGATCGTTTAGAGGGCGCTACCATTATCATGGATATGATCACCGTCACAGGGACTGAAAATATTATGATGGCAGCTGTACTGGCTAAAGGACAAACCATCATCCATAATGCAGCACGCGAGCCCGAAGTAGAGGATCTTGCTAATTTTCTTAATACACTGGGCGCCCGCATCACAGGTGCTGGCACTTCTACCATTGTGATTGATGGTGTGGATAAGCTTGGTGGTGGGTCTTATCATGTGTTACCAGATCGTATTGAAACAGGCACTTATTTGGCTGCCGCAACGATTACACGCGGTAGAATTAAGGTAAAACAAACACGTCCAAACTTACTCGAAGCTGTCTTGATAAAATTAGAAGAAGCGGGCGCTATTATTAATACTGGCCCAGATTGGATTTCGCTGGATATGCGGGGCGAGCGCCCGCATGCTGTTAATCTCAGCACAGCACCCTATCCTGCTTTTCCAACAGATATGCAAGCACAGATGATGGCTGTGAATACCATTGCACAGGGCACAGGTGTGGTCACTGAAACCATTTTCGAAAACCGCTTTATGCATGCTCAAGAATTACAACGTATGGGTGCTAATATCACACTAAAAGGTAATACAGCTATTAGCACAGGTGTGGCTGCTCTACATGGCGCGCCTGTGATGGCAACTGATTTACGCGCTTCTGCCAGTCTGATTTTAGCCGGCTTGGCAGCGACAGGTGAAACCATTATTGATCGTATTTACCATATTGATCGCGGTTATGAATGCATTGAAGAGAAACTTGCGCAATTGGGTGCACAAATTCATCGCTTACCGAGTGAGCGTCGTTAGTCTATGAAAAAGTATTTCATCGCGTTATTGCTAGTCGCTAGCGCGAGTGACGCGGCAAACCAAGCAGATATTGCAAAGCTTGTTCAACTCAAGCAAACAACCACCTCGCATCATTTAGATTTTTCACAAGCAGACTTACGAAATTACACTTTTACGGCGAGCAAATTAGACCTAACAAACGCAGATTTTTCACATAGTAATTTGTCTGGCGTGGATCTCTCAAAAGCGAATTTAGCAGGGGCAAATTTTAGTTATGCTAATTTGACGCATACGCACTTTAATCAAGCCAATTTAGAAAATGCCAATTTCAGTCATGCGAATTTAGCAAATGCTGAACTTGAGCAAAGCAACCTTTCTCACGCGAATCTCAGTTTCGCATCACTCACGCAAGCTAATCTACAAAAAGCCATACTGACAAGCGTGGATTTGAGTTGCGCCATACTCGATGAAGCCAATTTATCCGAATCCCAGATGACAAATGCGACCATCTCTGGCGCCTCTTTGGTTAACACACAGACGACAGATATTGGGGGATATAACGCTATTATTGAACAACCTATCCAGTGCTGAGCTTGGAATTGCACTATTAAAATACAAATAAATATAAAATATACTAAAAATATGCTATAATGCAAAAAAATGCATTAAATCAACACAGACAAGAGGGGTGGTTATTATGATGAATCGTTTATTTTCTGTGGTGTGGCCTGAGGATCCGTTGGTAGCGAGAAGAAGAGAGCTCACGGCATGCAGTGACCATTACAACAAATCTTGCGATCTCGTTCATCATCTCCTTCAAATATACCTGGCTGACAAAACATTCTCACGAGAGGAAGCGGCACGTTTCCAAAAATTGATAACGAATTTATACGACGCACCTAGGAAGACCGCTGAGAAAATGGAAATGAGAATATCGCACCTTATGACTGCCAGCGTTTCTATACCAACTACATTCTGTCCTTCTCGCTCTGTGAGAGAAGTTGGTCACAAAGTTGTAGCGATAGATGAAGAACGCAAAAGGCATAAAAAAATAACCGACAGTATTATGAAAACCTTTGTTAGCGGCTTAATATCAGAAATTTCTGCCGAATTAGACTCTCTGTGTACGATGCTACGCACAAAAGAAGATTCCGAAGGAAAGGGTTACACCAATCTGATTGGATTCCTAGAAGAGCCCAACGATGACTTAAAACAATTAGAAAAAGCAATGATTGCGATAGTAAACGAAGTAGGTTCTGCCTATGACGCACAGTTAATGCAGCAAATGGATCTTCTTAAATCTACGCTACCTGAAGATACCGTGAGACAGATATTCTCAACAAATCGCCGTCTTTCATAAAAACGACACTTGAACAAACACAAACGTTCGGCTGTGAGGCAGATACCGAGCCGCGACCGTAAGGGAGCGTCACATGACTAACAGGTGCCACTGCTCAATAACAGTGACGCTTGCTAGTCATGTGACGCTCCCTTAC
>DATLOT010000024.1:0-3184 GCA_035536095.1 Gammaproteobacteria bacterium
TTTCTACCGTTAGAAGGAATTTAATATCATAAAGTAAGAAATTTCAGCTAAAAATGATCGGACAGTGCACGCTCCCTTACGGTCGCGGCTCGGTTACACCGAGTGCCTCCTAGGCCATCTCCGATTTATTCAACAACGCCCCCTTGGGAGAAGGTGCCCGACAGGGCGGATGAGGGGAGGAAATATTTTAAGCAGTCGTGGAGACATATACGTGAAAATTAACTACCCACAGCTCGAATCACTCCTCAGAAAACCACTGGGCTCCCTGACGTTAGTTAGTGGAGAAGATCTCTTTTTAAAAGAAGAAGCGCTGATTGCCGCAAGACAAGCCGCCAAAAGAGATGGATTTCACGAACGCTTAAGCATCACACCGGATGGCGAATCTGCTTGGGAACAAGTTCACGCCGATCTCTACACCTACTCGTTTTTATCAGAAAAAAAGTTAATCGAATTAAACTGTTGCGATGCTCTCCCCTCTAAAAAAGGCGCAGAAATACTACAGGGCTATGCTGCTTCTCCTAGAGAAGATATCCGTCTCATCATTATCTTAAATAAGCTGGATGATAAAATAACGCGAAGTCACTGGTATCAAGCCTTAGAAAAAGCAGGGGTAGTTGTCTGTGTTTGGCCTATCCCGCCTGAGCAATTTCCTGCTTGGGTGACGCAGCGCGCTAAAAAATATCAGATAACTTTACTACCCGATGCTGCGCGCTTATTGGCAATGGCAACAGAAGGCAATCTGCTTGCTGCAGCACAATGCATTGAGAAATTACAGCTGTTGCAATGTCAACAGCCTATAGACGCTCCAACCATCGATACCTTACTCAGCAATGAAATGCATTTTAGTGTCTTTGACCTCACGGAGAGCATGGTCAATCAATCACCAGCGCGAAGCTTAAAAGTATTACAGTCATTACAAGAAGAAGGCATCCAGCCTGCGATTATTTTGTGGGCAATCACACGTGAAGTACGCTTGCTCATTGATATGTTGCAAGGGGTGACGCAGGGGTCTACCTACGATGCACTTTTCCAAAAACATCGTGTTTTTACACGTCGGCAACCCGCACTGCGCAAATTACTTTCACAATGCACCATGGATCAGCTACACGCCCTGCTAAAACAAGCATTTGCATTAGATAAAACGATTAAAGGCGCTACTCAAGCAGATGTGTGGGAAGGCTTGCAATTATTTTGCATGCGTTTTGGGATAATGAGTATATAATATTTGCCATCACTGAAACGAGAGAGTGTATATGAACCAGCTCGAACAGGCCATTGGCATCCTAGGCGGCACATTTGACCCTATACATCATGGTCATCTGCGCTTTGCGTTGGAGCTTCACCAAACGCTTCAGCTAGCAAGAGTACACATGACGCCCTGCTACGAGCCCGTCCATCGTGATATGCCCCTGGCCTCGCCTACGCAGCGCTTAGCCATGCTCAAAGCAGCTATCGCTGGCGAACCTGCCTTATATGCTGACGATCGCGAAATCAGGCGACAAACACCCTCTTATACCATTGATACGCTGGTTGAACTGCGTAAGGAATTACCAAATACACCTTTGTGTTTGCTACTCGGCTTAGATACTTTTCTTGAGTTTATCACTTGGGAACGCGCCAGTGATATTTTAAAATTTGCGCATTTGGTTGTTGCCCATCGCCCACAATATACATTGCCTGAGACGGGGCCGTTGGTGGAATTTGTAAATGCGCATTTGATAACGAAAGAGGCTATTTCACAGACATTAGCAGGTGGCATCTTTTTTGCTGCGCCCATTACTGCGCTTGAGATATCGGCATCAGAGATTAGAAGGCAAATCAACATGGGATGCAACCCTCGGTATTTATTACCAGATCCTGTATACCACTATATTACCCAACATCACATTTATGGACATTGCACATGAACGCTGAAAGTATACGTAAACTCGCTGTAGAGGCATTGGAAGATGCCAAAGGTATTGATATTGATAGCATTGATGTACGCACGCTCACTTCTATTACAGATTATATGATCATTTGCACTGGCCGTTCTACGCGACATGTCAAAACATTAGCAGAGAATGTTGTTGTGAAGGCCAAGGAAATGAAAATCAATCCTATTCGTGCTGAAGGTGAAGAGGCGGCTGAGTGGGTCGTGGTGGATTTAGGCGATGCGGTTGTTCATATCATGTTAGCTGCGACACGAACATTCTATCACCTGGAAGACTTGTGGGAGCCTGTTAAGGAACTACGTGACCATCAAGCAAGCTCATGAAAATGCAGGTATTCAGGTTCCTATTCGTCCAAATCTGCCTCGCAGCCGAACGTTTGATGTTTATTCGATGAGAGATATTCTATTAAATGAAAATTCGCTTACTGACGATCACACATAAATCGCCGTCTTGGATTAAAACAGGTTACGATGATTATGCAAAGCGTCTGCCACCGTCTTGTGCGTTGGAATTAGTTGAAATACCTGCGGAAAAACGCACACCGCATGCTGATTTAAAGCAAATCACAAAACGTGAAGGCGAAAAAATGCGTGCGATAATCAAGCCGGATCACCACGTGATTGCGTTAGAGGTAACGGGTGAACGTTGGAGTACAGCAGATCTTGCGAAGCAACTCGAACAATGGCAGCAATCCGGATGCAATATTGATTTATTAGTGGGAGGCCCTGAAGGATTGTCTCCAGCATGCGTTAGCCTTGCGAAGCAACGTTGGTCTCTTTCACCATTAACTTTCCCACATATACTTGTCCGTTTAATTGTCGCAGAACAAATTTATCGTGCGTGGAGCATACTTCAGCAACATCCTTATCATCGATAATTGTTCACGCACATCATTTCGGAGCGTAGCAATCCGAAGGCTGGGGTAATGCCACGGTTAAGATACTGTGTTGAATTGCAACCCCTCATTCACAAGTATTCTGAATCTGAAGAACTAACTAAGATCGCTCACGCGCCTACGGCGCTTAACCGTAGGTGTGTTGCATTACCCCGGCCTTCGGATTGCTACGCTTCGCTACGCAATCCTCAGCCGGGGCTTTAAAGCTTTCGGTCGTAAACGACCTGATTGCGTTGTTGTTTTATGAGGTCAACCCAAAATTAATTTGGGGCTTTGTTGAATAAATCGGAAATGCTCTGTGAGGCACTCGGTGTAACCGAGCCGCGACCGTAAGGGAGCGTCACTGTGCTATAAC
>DATLOT010000025.1:0-44852 GCA_035536095.1 Gammaproteobacteria bacterium
TTTCTACCGTTAGAAGGAATTTAATATCATAAAGTAAGAAATTTCAGCTAAAAATGATCGGACAGTGCACGCTCCCTTACGGTCGCGGCTCGGTTACACCGAGTGCCTCCTAGGCCATCTCCGATTTATTCAACAACGCCCATCAAACCAAAAGGTAATGCTTCCCCTTTGCACCAAAGCTTCGTTATACTTACGCCAGTTACGAGTACGATTGACTTTCTTAGTCATGGTAAAACTCCATTTTTTTGTCGAAACGAAGTTTATACCGTATTTATCGTACTTGTAACTTTTAATTACTCCCTATTTATTCAACAATGCCCCCGGAGGGAGAAGGCACGCCAGATCAGGCTTCACGAATGAATCGCTGCAATATTTTGTGGGGATAGCTCAGCGCGACCGTAAGGGAGCGTCACTGTACTATAGTTTTCAGCTGAAATTTCTTAGTTCATGGTAAAATCATAACGAAATGATAAACATGTTGCATTGTTCTACACCATCTTTTATCAGATTCATGTGACGCTCCCTTACGGTCGCGGCTCGGTATCGTGGCTCAGTTCTATCGCATAGCGTTACAACGCAATCAGGCCGTTTACGGCCGCAAGTTTTATAGCCCCGGCTGAGGATTGCGAAGCGAAGCGTAGCAATCCGAAGGCCGGGGTAGATGTTATGTCCCTATAGAAGAGCGCGCAGGATCGCCACTCTAACTATTCACCTTACAATCGCATCGGCATCACAAAATATAATCCCATATCGCCTTCTTCTGCCGGTTCAATCACAACACCATCATGGGAAGAACCAGCGAACACACAACGCACCACTTTCGATGGAATTGCAGATATCGCTTCCAGTAAATACACCACATTAAAACCCATTTCTAATTGCGCACCTGTATAATCCAGCGCAATCTCTTCTTCTGCCTGCTCTTGGTCTGTATTATTGGCTGTGATTTTCAATTTATTACTCTCTAATTGAAAACGCACGCCCCTGTATTTTTCACTCGATAAAATCGCTGCGCGCACTAATGCCTGCTTCATCATGTCACGATCGGCTGTTGCAATGACATTACCGCGACGGATTAAGCGATTATAATCTGGGTACTGCGCATTTATCAGTTTTGTCGTAAAAACATAATCAGCTGCAACAATTCTCATGCGCGCATCATTTATTTCTATCGCCACATTTTTATCACTTCCTTCATCTAACAAACGCATGATCTCTAATACACTTTTGCGCGGGATAATAACCTGCACATGGGTATTTGTAAGAGATTCGTCAGACAAGGACATGAGCGCAAGACGATGACCATCTGACGCAACACACTTCACTTCGCCATTGGCTATTTCTAAAAAGACACCGTTTAAGTAAAAACGCACATCTTGTTGGCCCATCGCAAACGCAGTTCTCGTTAATAAGGATTTCAAGGCACTTTGCTTCATGTTGATCGTATGCGTGTAAGTGCATGCTTCCAAATTAGGAAAATCCACAGCCGGCAAGGTATTTAAAACAAAATGGCTTTCATCACATCGGATAATCAGATTATTATTTTCCAATGACAGTCGTAACATGCCTGCTTCAGGTAATGCACGACAGATATCAAACAACTTTCTTGCTGAAACCGTTATTTCGCAAGGGCCGCTATGCGTTTCCACAGGCACGATACCAATGAATTCTATCTCTGTATCTGTACCTATCAATGATAATTCGCGATCCACTTTTAGCAATACATTCGATAAAATAGGCTTTATTTGCTTTTTATCAACCACACCACTAATCGCTTGCAAGGGCTTAAGCAGCGCTTCGCGAGAAACTGAAATATCCATGGTTGCGATCTCCAAAATCTTAGGTTGTTAATATTCTCAATAAATTCATGTAATCTTCTTCAATGCCTGCATCGGATTGTCTTAAGCTGATAATGGTTCTACAAGCATGCAGTACCGTTGTATGATCCCTACCCCCAAAAACATCGCCAATTTCAGGCAGGCTGTGATTTGTGAGCTCTTTGGCAAGCGCCATTGCAATTTGTCTGGGTCTTGTCACAGAACGACTGCGACGTTTGGATAATAAGTCTGCCACCTTGATTTTATAATATTCTGCTACTGTGCGTTGAATGTTATCAATGGTCACCAATTTATCTTGAAGTGCCAATAAATCACGCAAAGCTTCTTTGACAAAATCAAGTGTAATCGCTTTTCCAGTAAAGTGTGCATTCGCAACCACACGTTTTAAGGCACCTTCTAATTCACGCACATTCGAGCGTATACGTTTAGCAATAAAAAAAGCCACTTCATAAGGTAAATCAACGTGCGCAAGTTCGGCTTTACTCATTAAAATAGCAACACGTGTTTCTAGTTCTGGCGGCTCAACTGCTACCGTCAACCCCCAACCGAAACGAGATTTTAGTCGCTCTTCAACGCCGCTTATTTCTTTAGGATAACGATCAGATGTCAGAATAACCTGTTGCTGACTCTCCAAAAGCGAATTGAACGTGTGGAAAAATTCTTCTTGCGTGCGATCTTTGCCCGCAAAAAATTGAACATCGTCAATGAGTAGCGCATCTACACCACGATAATAGCGCTTAAATTCATCCATTGTGTTGGTTTGTAGCGCTTTGACCATATGAGCAACAAAGCGTTCTGAATGTAAATAGAGCACCTTCGCTGTTGGCCTGTCTTTGATAATTTGATCACCAATTGCATGCATCAAATGCGTTTTGCCTAAACCAACACCACCATATAGGAAGAGAGGGTTATATGCCACAGCAGGATGGCTCGCTACCTGCAAACAAGCCGCTTTTGCCAATTGGTTTGATTTACCTTCCACAAAATTATCAAAGGTAAAATTTTTGTTGAGATTACTCTGAAAAACCTGAGGTTGAGCTTGCTGTGTTTGCAGCGTAGAATGACCCGCTACCTGCAAGTAAGCCGCTTTTGCTAATGGGTCTGGTTTACCTTCCACAAAATGATCAAAAGCAACCTTGTCTGGTTCTTTACGCTTACTCCCGACTTCAAGACGAACCTCTAATAACTTTCCCTCACTGATTTTTTCAACTAATTCTTTGATTCTACAGAAGAATTTTTCCACGATAAAATCTTTTACAAAACGATTGGGTGCCAGCAAAACCAGGGCATTATTATTCACCTGCTCCGCCTGCAGCGGGCTAATCCATGTCATAAATTCTTGAGCAGGAAATTCACTTTCCAGAGATTCTTTGCATTTTTCCCAAAAAGTAGCGCTAGCGCTCATGAGAATACCTTCTTTAGATAACCATCTGATAAAAAATAAAACAAATAAAAAAGCAATACCTCAGCTCGTTTTGGAAAAAAAACAGCCAAAGCAAAGCACTGCTATTGAATTTACCGCCGCATCACAGTATAAGTCCTAAATGCACTTGAATGCGAGTAGATCATCATGACGCTAGAGAATAAACCCTTGGTTCTGGTTGACGGGTCTTCTTACTTATACCGGGCGTTCCACGCCATGCCAGCGCTGATGAATTCTAAAGGATTTCCTACAGGTGCCACTTACGGCATGATCAACATGCTGAAACGATTGTTAACAGACTATGCTGATACAGAGATCGTTATCGTTTTTGATGCAAAAGGCAAAACCTTCAGGGACGATCTCTATCCTGCTTATAAAGCAAATCGTCAGGCCATGCCACCTGCACTCGTAGAACAAATACCAGTCATCCACCGCGCCATTGCTGCAATGGGACTGCCTATCGTGATGATAGAAGGTGTTGAAGCAGATGATGTGATCGGCACCATGGCAGCGATCGCTGCGAAACAGGATCGTAAAGTCATTATTTCAACAGGTGATAAAGACCTTGCGCAATTAGTGAATGCACACATTAGTTTAATTAATACCATGAGCAATAGCTTCTTAGATCCCACTGGTGTAAAAGAAAAGTTTGGTGTGCCGCCAGAGCGTATTGTCGATTACCTCACGCTTATTGGAGATAGCTCAGACAACATTCCCGGTGTTCCAAAAGTGGGGCCTAAAACAGCAGCAAAATGGTTAGCAGAATATGAGTCCCTGGATCATCTTGTCACGCAGGCAGATCAGCTTAGCGGCAAAGTGGGCGAATATTTTCGCGCATTTATTCCACAGATACCACTCACGCGTTTGTTGGTCACCATTAAACAAGATGTGCCCTTAGACCAACCACTCGCATTGACCAGGCAACCCGTCGACAAAGAAACGTTGCTCGCCATTTACAAAGAAATGGAGTTTAAAAATTGGCTTTCTGACTTGTTATCTGAAAAGAAAAGTACCGACACGATGTGTGATTATACACTCATCACAACAGATATTGCGTTACAGCAGTGGATAGCAACACTCAAAGAAGATGGCCTCTTCTCACTTGCAATTGGCACAACCAGCACAGATTATATGGTAGCCAAGATAGTCAGTCTTGCGCTTGCGCGTCAATCGGGAGAAACGGCTTATATCGCACTCGGTGAAGCGCAAACAACATCATTATCAGCATTAAAGACACTATTGGAAGATGATCGCGTTGAAAAAATAGGGCATGATTTTAAATATATGATCGAAGTATTGGCTCGATATGACATCACACTCAAAGGGACGCTCTATGATGTGATGCTTATTTCTTATTTACAAAATAGCGCCAGTAATAAACATGAAATTTCCTCTCTTGCACTGAAATATCTCGGGAAAAATACCATTTCCTATGAAGAAATAGCAGGTAAAGCCAGTAAAGAAATTCCTTTTAATGAGATTCCTCTGACTAAGGCAGCGAGTTATCTCACAGAATATGCAGATATCATCCGACAACTATACGCTGTATTGTGGCCAATGTTATGCAAAGAACCCGGATTACAGTATGTTTTTGAAAAAATTGAAACACCCTTAATCAGCGTATTGGCGCATATTGAAAGAACGGGTGTGCGTGTGGACCCTGATATTTTAAAGATACAAGGCGAAGCGATGTCATTGCGTGTTGAGGAATTAGAAAAAGAGATTTATGCACAAGCGGGCAGCACTTTTAATATCAACTCTCCTAAGCAATTACAAGAAGTCTTATTTGAGAAGCTTAAATTGCCTGCTTTAGAAAAAACACCGACGGGTCAGCCCTCAACTGCAGACCATGTATTACAAGATTTAGCGCTGGATTTTGCGATACCACGCTTACTCATTGAATACCGCAGTTTAAGTAAATTACTTTCAACGTATATTAATAAATTACCGTTACAAATCAATCCAACAACGCAACGTATTCATACAACCTATCACCAAACAGGGACCAGTACAGGGCGATTATCTTCTTCAGAGCCTAATTTGCAGAATATTCCGATACGATCAATAGAAGGCCGCAGAATACGCCAGGCTTTTGTTGCCTCTCCGGGGTGCAAAATGATCAGCGCAGATTATTCGCAAATAGAATTGCGCCTAATCGCACATATATCAGAAGACCCTAATCTGCTGAAAGCATTTAGCAATCAGCTGGATATTCATAAAGCCACAGCGGCTGAAGTCGCAGGTATTGATATCACAGAAGTGACCACAGAAATGCGTCGCGATGCAAAAGCCGTTAATTTTGGGTTGATTTATGGCATGTCTGCTTTTGGACTGGCTCGTCAGTTAAATATCGATAAAAAAGCAGCACAGGATTATATTGATCGTTATTTTGCGCGCTATCCTCGCGTAAAAGCATATATGGACAACACACGCGAGATGGTAAAAGAAAAAGGATTTGTTGAAACCCTGTGGGGGCGACGGCTCTATTTACCAGATATTCACGCCAGTCAAATACCCAGACAAAAAGCAGCCGAACGTGCTGCGATTAATGCTCCCTTACAAGGCAGCGCAGCAGATATTATTAAGCTTGCAATGATCGATATCGATCATTGGTTTAGAACAGCGAATATTCAAGCCAAAATGATTATGCAGGTTCACGATGAATTGGTGTTTGAAGTGAATGCGGCAGATGTCGCACAAATTACGGAAGGGATACGGTATAGAATGGAGAATGTGGTGAAATTACACGTTCCTGTGCCGATTTCAGTAGGGATAGGTGATAACTGGGACACAGCATCTGAGCATGGTTAAGCAAGAAAGCACACCGCATATTTTGTTGGGATTTGACTTCGGTATGAAGCGCATTGGCGTTGCCGTTGGACAAACCGTAACCAAGACAGCACGACCTTTAACAACACTCGCCGCAAAAAAGGGGCAACCCGATTGGGTTGCATTGAAGAAAATCATTGATACGTGGCGACCAGAGGGTCTTGTGGTAGGTATTCCGCTCAATATGGACGGAAGCTCTCAGCCGCTGACTGAACTGGCGCACCACTTTAGCACGCAGTTAACCGCACACTTTGGCTTAGCCATTTATGAAATTGATGAGCGACTGACAACAAAAGATGCCCGAGAGCGTTTGTTCCAAGCGGGCG
Source organism: Gammaproteobacteria bacterium (assembly GCA_035536095.1). Classification (GTDB taxonomy): domain Bacteria; phylum Pseudomonadota; class Gammaproteobacteria; order DSM-16500; family DSM-16500; genus Aquicella. Next base: position 6,417 of record DATLOT010000025.1, read on the forward strand.
GCTATCAAGCGCTACAGGGTGGACAAGTCGACGCTGTCGCTGCACAATTAATCCTCCAAAATTGGCTTGATAGGGTGCCCGCAGCATGACAACACGTTTTATTTATCTGGCAAATACAATCATCATTGCTTTATTGTTGTGCTTCGGTCTTTACTTACAATTCTATGATGGCATCATGCCCTGCCCGCTGTGCGTGCTGCAGCGTATTTGTTTTTTATTCTTAGGCGTTGTTTATGGTGCTGGTATTTTTGTTTATAGAAAACAATTAGCGAATCTTATTGTAAGCAGATTGAGCGCCTGCGTTGCTTTGCTGGGGATGTTTCTAGCTGGCAGGCAGGTTTGGCTGCAGCATTACCCCCCTGCCAACCCAGATGAATGTGGTGTGAGTTTGCAGTACATGATGGAAATGTTACCCATGCATGAAGTGTTACAAAAAGTGATTGCCGGCACGGCGGAATGCGCCACCCGTGGCTGGGACTTCTTATCTTTGAATATGGCGGAGTGGGCGCTGCTCTGGTTTGCCTTGTTTTTTCTGGTTAGCGTTCGTTTGATTAGACGGGCTTAAGATCAATAATAGTTCGCAAGAAACTTCTATGCCGAATACTATTTTATAATATTATTCAAATTGTTATGTGATACGAGAGCGCTTTTTAAGAAAATCAGGGTGGCATGATATAGCAAATTATAGCATAGTATGCTATAATTTGTTATACACAACCAGTATGGAGGCAACCAAAAATGAATATTTCTCTGACTACAGAATTGGAAAGATTTATTCAAGATAAGGTCAGTAGTGGGATGTATACATCAGCAAGTGAAGTAGTGCGTGAATCGTTGCGAGTATTTCGTGCGTATGAAGAAGTACAAACTCATCGTATTCAGCAATTGAATGGAGATATTGCAATTGGCATGCAACAATTAGCCAGTGGAAAAAAAATTCCGGCCAAAGATAGTTACAAAAGGTTGAAAGCTAAAACAGAGAAAGCTTCTAAGGAATAATTGTGAAGTTGAATTTCTATTTATCCCTAGCCGCTGAACAGGATATTGAGGATGTGGTTGACTACCTTATTTTGGAGAACCCACATGCTGCAAGTCAATTTTTGGATTCGGCATATGAATCAATGGAATTACTATCAGAAAACCCTGATATGGGACATTATCGCGAGGATTTAACTGACGCAGCAGTTAAGTTTTGGCCTTTCAAATGGCATTATTTAATAATATATAAACCCGTTAATCCTATTGAAATTGTTCGAGTTATTAGTGGCCATCGAGATATTGTTAATTTGATCGGATAAAAAGGAAAGTAATTTTGACTCATGCTGAGTATAGAGTAAAGATGCCCTTAGGGAGAATAGGATATGAATACAGCGTTAGAAACAAAAGTTAAAAATTGGGTTTCTATCTATCCTTATGTCCATGTTCCTGATAATAGAACTGAATATAATGAGTTATTAAAATTTGCAAATAAGAAAATTATCAAAGCGATTCGGCGTTTCACCTTCTGTTTTTATAGAGGGCAGTTAATTTTACATAAAATACGAGATTTTATCGCCCCATGAATCCTAATAAACAAAAAAGCATGCAACACTGCCCTTGTGGATCTGGCAAAGACTATACTAACTGTTGTGGTGTTTTTATTTCAAATCAAGGGATACCGTCCACCCCGGAAGCATTAATGCGCTCCCGGTATACCGCGTATTATCAAGTGAATATGGATTATATTGCTCGCACGATGAAATCTCCCGCAGCAGATCATTTTGATGCTGAAGATGCGCGAAAATGGGCAGAAAAAATAAGCTGGGTTGGATTAGATGTTATCAAAACAAAATCTGATTCCCTCAAAGGAACCGTTGAATTTCGCGCATATTATATTATCAATGGCAAAAAAAATATGTTGCATGAAATCAGCGAATTTATTTTTGAAGATGGGAGGTGGTATTATGTTGACGGCACACAGCCCAAAACCAAGCCGCGACCGTGAGATCATATCCTTATACACAAGTACTCTGAACCTGATAAGCTATCTTAAAATCGCTCACGCACCTACGGTGCTTAAAAGCGTGGGTGGATTGTTGTTTTACCCCGACCTTCGATTGCTACGCTACGCTTCGCAATCCTCATCCGAGGCTATAAAACTTGCGGCCGTAAACGGCCTGACTGTGTCGTTATTCTAAGGATAAACATAATACGCGCGTTACCCGCGTAAAACGTAGCCGCTTTACCGAGCCGCGACCGTAAGGGAGCGTCACTGCACTATAACTTCTAGCTGGTATTTCTTACTTCATGATAAAATCATAACGAAATGATAGACATGTTGCATTGTTCTACACCATCTTTTATCAGATTCATGTGACGCTCCCTCACGGTCGCGGCTCGGTAACGCACAGCTCGTTTTGTGTATAAGGGTATGCTAGGAGACTACTGATCGGGGAACCAAGTATTTATTAAAGGATTCATGAAGGAGTCATAATGGGCACATATACAATTAATACACGTTCGAAACATTCACGATCCTTATCAGGGTCTAAGAAATGACCGCGGGTCTTCTGAGAGAATGTTTCGTAGCTTCACCATTTCTCTATCCCGTCTCTTGCATTTGTCCTCATATGCTTTGCACCGTTTATTAACTTCGTCGGAGATCTCCTGACTACGGGCTGCTGCGCTCTCACGGAGTTTTTCCCAATCTTTATCAAAACGAGGTAACAATAGTAGTGGTGGAATGCATACTACATTTATTTCGATCATCATCGCATCAAACAATGCTAATGTTTCCGGACTCCAGCGAGAGCGGCCAGCATCTCGTATTTCCTTAACAATCTGAATTATTTTATCTTCACGAGAGAAACCACCATAAACAAACGTTTTCCGATAGTCCCCACACTTCTGTCGACAAACAGGCGCCATCAGATCTGCAAATGCTTTAATATCAACTTTTTCTCCACTTTCAACAGATTTATCCAGTAATGCAATTGCGGGCCGCACGTGACAAATTGTATTTAACTGTGCCCTGATTTCACTCTGAGACTCAAACCATTGGTCGTAGTGTTTGCGAAAATACATAGCACCCTCTTCGCCTAAGCTTCTATAGGCATTCAATAAAATTTCCATATCACTATCTTTATTTGCATAATGACTGTCAGAGAGTTCAGAGAATGTCAGCAACATTCCTAGTGGCTTTAAGAAAAACCATTGAGGAGCGAGAAATTCACCATGGCAGAATAGTATGTCTGTTGATAAAAACTCGAAAAGTTTGCCTTCTTTTTTAGCATTTCCTATAGCTTCTGATAAATTGCCGCACGATAGAGGATGAACCATTTTAGTGGCTATAGCACTCTCCAATCCTTTTGCTTTTTGAAGATGAAATAATTCTATTAGCTTATCAATAGAAGGAAATGGAAATTGATTGCGATAATGAGTAGCTATTACATCCAAGACGTCTTTATCCAAATGCCGGTTTCGATTAAAGCAACCAAGCATAGTAACCAAACTCTGTCTATTGTACCCAAATAATCGGAAATTATCCTCTGCTGCTTTCACCTGCAATCGGAGCACTCTTCGGTAAAGATCGTCTTCCTCTTGATGGCGATTTTTTTCGCTTTCTTGTATCTCTATATCGCGCCCACCACTCATGCTAGTCACCTCATTTCATTAGGCAAGAAGGCGAGCTTATCACAGCATTTCACTGCAACTAACCGAAAAAATTGAAAAATACATTGTAATGGATGCGATTTTATTTCACCCAAGAGAAGCTGGCTCGCGAACAAAGGCTGCTTTTTCAACAGGAAAAAAGCAGACAACAGGGTTTCTTTGGTTTGCCATCGACTAATCAGCTTGCGGTCACCCACCGTCAGAGAAGGATTGCCCAGTAACCGCGTTGCCAACGCACAATGCTCTCGATGGATTTGCAATCTATGTTTATTACTAAATGTTAAAGAACCATCATGCGCATGATATTCATAGACAGGATCACTGATAATCACACTGGAAATATCGAGAAGCGCCAATCGGGATAGATATTCTCTATCATTAGAAATATAATACTGCCCGGCATCATTTATCGCACAAAAATTACCGTATTTCGCAAACAAGGTCTTATGGAAAAAACGTGCATTAATAAAGGGCATTTTCAGTAATACATTGGAAAGCGTTAGTCCCAGGTCTTTAGGGTGGGTATATGTTTTAACTGAAACAATGCGATTATCCTGCCATTTTTTAATAATAACCCCACCCGTTATCACTTGGCATGCCGGATGATTTTGAGAGGTGCGCGCTATTTTTTCTAAACTATCGGGCAGGAGTATATCATCAGCATTTAACAAACAAATCCACTCGCCACGCGTCTTTGGCAGTGCCTTATTGCAAGCATCGATGTGGCCTTTGTCTTTTTCACTCTGCCAAAAAGCAAGGTGCTGTTCGTATTTTTTAATCACGCCAACCGTATCATCGGTTGACCCACCATCTAATATTAGCAATTCCCAATGCGCATACGTTTGCTTTAGCACGCTTTCTATCGCGGCTGCGAGCCTATCTTGCATGTTAAACACAGCAATAATGATACTGATGGTAGGATGTGACACCTTCATTTACTCTTCTCTCTGAAAGAGCAACCATCATGCAAAATCTAATGCTAAATTGCAACAACCAAAACACGATCCTTAAGGTTTGCGCGGCAACGACCTTGTTGTTGTTTTAGCGCTGGGAAAAATAGTGTCTCGCAGCTGTATTGCTTCACGCTGCCACGCGCATGTTATCTCATATTTTGCATTAATTTCTGTCTGAATCCTCTCACGGTTCTGTGGCACGCGCATGTATTGGCATAATACTTCCCAAGTCTTGAGCGTATCATGGTAACTAGCAAATGGGATGACAGAACGTGACGATAGGATAAGTTTGACTGTCATTACATCAAACAACATCAATATCTCTTCATTCCAACGAGGAGATCGATCATCACGTGTTGCCTTAAGGAACTGAGTGATTTCACCTTCTTCATGAAATCCACCACAAATAAGGACTCTGTTACGGTATTCTTCAGCACAAATGTGCTCTACTTTCTCTTTAAATTTAAGTGCTGCATCATCAACCACTTTGCCCTGAGCCAATTGATCCAGTAATGCAATGGCGGGTCGAATACGCTCAATTGTATCTAACTGTTCTAGTACCATACTCTTCTTCGCTAACCATTCATCATAGTGCTTACAAAGAAGCGCATAGCCCTCCTCCTCGCCCAATGCTCTATAACAGTCTAATATAGCTTTTGTAAGTGTCAAATTCGACGATGTCGTCAGCATAACGCCTAATGGTTTTAAGAGAAACCATTGACCAGAATCCATATCGCTCATACCTCTACCGTTCTCGCAGAATAGTATATCTGTTGACAAAAATTCAGCAACTGTGCCATTTTTTATAGCTTTTCGTATAACACTCCCAATGCCATTATGATCTATGAAAGCGCAAATTAAATTCTGAAGAGTTCCATCATATGGCAACCCTTTTTCTTTTTGGGAACGAAGCAATTCTTTTAACTCATCAACAGTCAGCCCATCAATAGAAGGACATGGAGATCGATCATAAGAAGATGGAAATTGACGAAGATACTCAGCTATGCTATCTGAAGGCAACCCCGGGTATTGTCGTTTAAATACACCAAGCATCGTCACTAAAGCCGGCCAATCATACGCATATCGGCGAAACCCGCTTTTCGCTGCTTTCATTTGTGCTGGAAGAGATGCTAGAAGCTCATCTTCTCTGCTCCATTTCATATAACTATAACGCCCAAGAGCCATTTTAATCACCTTGCTTAATTGCAATGAGCACAATTCTAATACAAAATAAGTGCAATAGGAAGCGTTGCACTCAGTCGCTGGCACGCGTGGCTGTATTGTAAATTATTATATAAATCATATATATAAAATATATGAATCCGAATATTGCAAGTACAGGTACTGCTCTCGATGAGCATACTAGGATAATTGACAACTTTACCTTACAATCAGCGATCGTGTTTTGCTAATAAGGACATTAGGCGTGGCTTTTGATTCGTATTTTTACCTTTTCTTATTTCTACCCATTGCTTTTGGTATCTATCAATCGGCTAAGAAAACATGGCTGCATAATGTTGTGCTCTGTGGAGCGAGTCTCACATTTTATGCGCTAGGTAAAGCCATGTATGTGCCTCTTCTCATTTTGATTTCACTGCAAGATTATTTTATCGCGCACTGGCTTTACAAACTAAACAACCAAACGATGAGAAAATGGCTAGTTGCAACCAGCGTTTTTTCTAATCTTTTTATACTGGCTATCTTCAAATATGCTGATTGGTTTATTGATATCCTTGCTAGTCAGAAAAAACATATTATTTTTTTAAGACATGTCAAAGATATCCCGCATTTAAATTTAATGCTTCCTATTGGTATTTCTTTTTATGTTTTCCATACTATTAGCTATACCGTTGACGCCTATCGTCGCGTCATTATTCCCAAAAAGAATATCCTTGATTATTTAACTTTCGTCTCTTTTTTCCCTTTGCTTGTTGCAGGTCCTATACAGCGAGCGAGAGATTTATTGCCACAAATCGCACAAAATCGTGCTCGCGCTTCGTGGCGTACCATCGAATACAGCTTATTTTTGATATTATTTGGTTTAGCCAAGAAAATGGTGTTTGCAGATAACCTGGGCAAATTAATCGATCTCTGCCAGGGATCTTATAAAAGTCTGCCAGGCTCGGGACTCATTATTGCGCTGGCATTTACCTTTCAAATTTATGCTGATTTTTCAGCTTACACAGATATTGCAACTGGATCAGCAAAATTATTTAATTTAAAGTTAACCCGCAACTTCATTACACCTTATCTATCGCGCTCCCCTTCTGAATTTTGGCAACGATGGCATATCTGTTTATCGAGTTGGCTGCGGGATTATTTATATGTGCCCTTAGGCGGCAATCGTAAAGGCGCTTTCCGCACTTATTTTAACTTATTAACAACCATGATATTAGGCGGCATTTGGCACGGTGCAGGCGTCTTCTTTTTATTGTGGGGTATTTATCATGGCTTATTGTTAGTATTTTATCGCGCTGTACCTCTTCATACCTACCTTAAGAAAATCATGGGTAAAGTTGGGGTCCTATTTTCTATACTGATTATGTTTTGCAGCGTGGTATTTGGTTGGATTTTATTTCTCACGAAGGATATACACACATTTAGCCAACAGATGAGCAGCATCAAACAAACTGTCTTGCATCCTTTTAGCTTAACAGGAATGAGTCTGCAATTTTTTTATTGTCTTTCTTTATTCACGATCCCACTCTTTATCTTGGATGTGATCGGATACAAACGTAACAGACAATTTGTTGAATTATACCCCGCCTTTTCCCTGGTTACTAAAATATGCTTTTATGTAATGATGTTTTATTTAGTTATCTTTTTTGGCAGAAGGGAAGGTTATGCGTTTATTTATTTCCAATTTTAAAGCTTTTTTTATTGCACTATCTATTATTATCTTGATTGAATGTATATTATTCTTTTGTCATCGAGGTGTAACGGATTTGCATTCTAATATTTTGTCATTTGCCTTTCATGATGAGGCCACTGGTCAACGCATTTTGGTGAACGATAAAATAGACAAGTTAGGGAAGATACAAACAGACTTTATTCAAGTGGGCGATTCTTCGGGGCTTTTTGGCGTAGAACCTAATATCATTATGTCGCATCTCAAAGGATTAAAATATGTGAGTCACAGCTGTTGTGCAGACACGGGATGGGATGGCTATCTTGACATTGCTAAAAATATTTTAGCGCAAGATAAGAAAGCGAAATATTTAGTACTGCATATCACACCATACAGTTTTCCTTTGCAGTATAAAGAAGGATTTTCTAACATCCTCTATGAAGCCTTAGCATCACCGTGGCATTACATTTATGATTTTCTTCCCAGCATGTCATTTCGTTCTGATGTGACAAATGCCGTTTATTACGGTAAATTTCAGCATAAATTACTATCGGAGGGAGAATTGTCTGAAAAATGGAAGAATAAATTGGTGAGCACCTCAGGTTGGGTTCCAATAGAAGGTAAAGATACCACCGATCGCCCGAGGGGTGATTGTGATTTCCCTAATTTTTTTGATGAACAGGGAAAATCCACTGTTTATCAAAAATTAAGAAAATTTAAAAAGCTCTCGGACGCTCATCATGTGAAGTTAATTCTTCTGTTTAATCCAGTTTCATGTCATGACAGCAAAAAAATAGCGCCCATTAGCGCGGACTTTAAACGTTTTGCTACCCGTTATCCGGATGTTTACATCCCTTTTCCCCTGGTGACCACTTATCATGTCAATTATTTTCATGATCGCTGGCATTTGAACGCGAAAGGTGCAAAGATACACTCTCATGAAATTGGTAACGCACTGGTTAAGTTGATAAATGCTTAACAACCATGCATCGTTTTCACTGCAAAGCAGTTGATATTACCTTGAGTTATATATGATAATGCTGGCTAGTTTATTTAATAGAATATGGATGTGTAAACGATGCTGCTACCTACCGGTGTAAATACGTTGACGGATAATGCGTATTTTGCTCACTCAATGATCGGCCGAATATTACAAGAAATGCCGCTGGGTTTTATCGATATTGGCGCAAGAGGCGGTGCTCACGATCTGATTGACCCTATTGCCAGAGTAGCGAGCGTCTTAGGATTTGAACCAGATGCTCAAGAATGCGCTCGCCTCATGGGATTGAAAGCCGTGCGTGAACCATGGGCAGACTGCAAAATTCTCCCCATTGCTTTAGCAGAAACAAATCGGTCAGCGGAATTGGTCTTGATGAACGAACCGAACAACCACTCCCTACTACCACCTAATACAGCATACACACAACGATATGAGATGACGAAATGGAAAGAGGTAGGCAGGCATCCACTTCATACAGAATCCTTAGATAACATTTTATTTGGTGACCTCGCCACCGAAAAGCATTGGGGCGAATTCATTAAAATAGATACTCAAGGTACAGAATATAAAATTTTACAAGGCGCTAAACGCACTTTAACAGAAAGATGTGTCGCTGTTGTCACAGAGGTATCATTTTTTGATGCCTATGAAGGACAGGCGCTTTTCTCAGAAGTCGAATTGTTAATGCGTGAATACGGGTTTGCATTCTACGGTTTTTCCAAAACCCATCATCGTTCAAAAAAATTATTAGATAAAACGTCTAAGATTACCCGAGAAAGAGTGTTTTATGCTGATGCAATCTTTTTTAAAGACCCCTTATTAGGACTCACGCATCGCAAACAACTCAATGAACGACAACGTTGCGTGTTAATCACCTGCACTTTATTACTTGGATATTATGACTTCGCACTGGAGCTAGCGATTGATACTTGGTCTAGCAGTAACCCTTCCGAATTAGCTTGTATAGAAAAATTAATTGATCAATTATCCCAGCTAGATGCCAGCACAAGCTATCAGTCCGTCATAGAACTTGTTAACTCAGTAAAGGATTCTCCCGAGAAATCGAATGTTTTTGTCGGAAATTTTGTGGATACACGTCGCGTATTATGTAACTACGATGATGTATTAAATGTCACACCTTTACCAAAAACATTTTAGAGAGGTTCTCATGCCCAATCGAAATAAACGTGTTTTTTTAAACCATGCCGTGAAATTGTTTAATGTAGAAACGCTCGATTTATTACGCTCTTATTTCGATGATGTAGAGCAGATTAATCGTTCCACGCTATTGAATGAAAGAGAACAGAATGCCGTCACACGTGGAGAAGCCTCTGATAAAGCACGCATGCAGGCGCATTGGTATCAAGTTTGGGAAGATGAAAAGAATAATGAAAATATTCTTAAAGCCATTTATCCCTATACCTATATTTCCTTTCCGCCACAAGTGCGAAATGTGAGAGCGCATTCTCACAAAGTGCCGTGGCATCAGGATATTGGTTATATGCGTTTATTGGGAGATAGAGGTCATGCGCAAGTGATCACCTGTTTTATCCCTTTAGAAGCCAACCCTGCGCAACACACCACTTTACAATTTTGTTTAGACAACGAACAAACAGAACAAGAGTACCCGCACGTTCCAACGGATGAATTTGGCGCCGGTATACAACATGTTGAATTTAAAGATATATTTCATTATGACCTCGCGTTGGGGGATGCTTTAATCTTTGGTGATTTCACCATACACCGAACATATACTCCGCCACATTGCGAGATAAATCGACGTTCTTTAGAGTTCCGTCTGGTTAACCCTCAGGATGCCATTGTGGGTAAAGATTATTTTGATGTGGCAAATCGAAAATTTATACAGCGCTAACAGTAAGGATGGGAACATGCAAACAAAAGAAAAGATTCAAAATATCAGTGAGCGTCAATTCGATGGTCGTAAAAATTTCGCGGCTGATGATCAAGTCGAGCAAATGCTGGAATCACACTTTGAGAAATTCAATATTAGCAAGCGTGAAATCTGGCGCAATTTTCAATTGTACACACGTAGAGTCTTTCTCAAACGATTCTTAGCACATTATGAGTTATATCAAAAAGTTGTGAATTTGCCGGGTGATATTGTTGAATTAGGTGTTTACCGTGGCTCTTCATTGATGACGTGGGCAAACCTGCTTGAAATTCGTAATATGGGCGATAGGCATAAAAAAATCGTTGGCTTCGATAACTTCAAAGGTTTCGGCGATTTCGATGAAAAAGACGGCATTGAAAAGCCAGAAGTCGGTAAAAAAGCTGGTGGGTTCGATAGCACAGAGTTTGAATCTCAGTTAAGAGATGTAATTAGCATTTACGATGAAGATCGCTTCATTCCTTATAAACCACGTGTCCATTTAGTCAAAGGTGATATTGAAAAAACAATCCCCGAGTATTTGCAAGAAAATCCCGGTATGCGTATTTGTTTATTACACTTTGATGTTGATCTTTATAAACCAACAAAAGTTGCTTTAGAGCATATGTGGGATTTGGTGGTGCCAGGCGGTGTTGTTATTTTTGACGAATATGCAATCCCGCCATGGGAAGGGGAAAGCCGTGCCGTTGATGAGTTTTTTGCCGGGAAAAAAATAAAGATTGAACGTTTTGATTGGGCAAGCAATCCAGGTGGCTTTATCATCAAGGAATAAGCATCTATGATGTTTTATCATCAAATCAAAGATAGTGCGCGCAATATGAAAGAGATACTGATTCAATTCAAGATTCAGTATCCTTCCTTGAGTTACTATCCATATAAAATATATCGTTTATTAAAGCCCATTTTGATAATAACTAAAAAATATTGTGAGAGAATAATTTATTCTCTGAGAGAATTTTTGGTTATGTTCTCAATCAAGCGCTTCCAATGGCAATCTGAATCAAAAAAAAATGCACTTATTAAAACACTCTCTACCGCCAGTATGACATCCGGCTTTCCTGTTATCTCTCTGATAGGAGCATCGAGGCTGGCAAACAATTCGAATAGCAGATTGGATGAGTTTATTCATTCATTAATTAAAAAAACATATTCCTTAGAAAATATTGAGGTGTTAATCCGTATTGATGACAGCGATGACTTATTTTTTTATCGCAAAGTGCAAAAGAAATACGGCAACCGCTTATCAATTAAATATGTAGTGGGACCAGGGAATATCGGATACAGTAAATTACACACATTGGTCAGTGGGTTATTAGACCATATTTCGCCAACAAGCGAAATTGTTTGTGGATTCGCCGATGATTGTTTCATTGGCGTTAATCACTGGGACTTGTTTTTCTACCAAACACTCAGTCAATATCCAGACAACGTATTTTTTATCAATACAACGCGTGATTTCACTATTCCCTACGAGAATACGCTAGCACTCTTTTGGTTGTTATGGGTTTGTGGACCGCCTGCCTTATTCACAGGTGTGAGCAGGCGCGTCTTAAATATCACACAGCAAATCGCAACAAAATATGCCGGCTGGACGGCATTTGGCAACTCCTTAATGTGTGATTCTTTTTTTGAATCCTTACAATTTCATCTCTGGCAACAAACCGGTGAAAAAAGAGCGCCATTCCTTGCGAACAGCATCGTGATGCGACCAGATATCATGATTGCATCACATAAAGAGGGCGCTCTGCTTTCTGAGAGTCCAGTTGCCATTAGAACGAATAGAGTATTTCTCAAAGAATCCACCCAGGCTATTATTCAAGAAATGGCAAATGCTATTGCTGCTATTCTTCACCATCCTATAGAGAATATTTTTAGCCCCACTTTATCAAGCCATCATCATATTAAAATTTCAATCTTGGTTGAAATAAAGAAAGTGGATAATCTGCATGAAAGAATATCAAATTTAATAGACTCATTACTCACAAACACAAAGAACCTACAGCATATTGAAGTTGTGCTGCTTGGAGACGAATATTCCTTATTTTCCTATCTCAGAATGAAAAAAATATTAGGTCATCACATAAAAATATCATTTCACTTTTATAAAGATAATATTAAATTGGAGACGATGGACACACTATATAAAAGAGGAAAGCTCAATCCTCAGTCTGAAGCAATACTGTTCGTCGATGAATATTATACATTCAGTCAAAAACACTGGGATGAGACAATATTAGATGAATTATCTGCCTCCGACGCTGCACAAGTGATAAGACTCACCGAACATATTCCGATGACTTATCAAGACAAGAGATTGTTTATTTGGGAGTTATCCAGAATCAATCGTGAGGATATTTTAATAGGAATAAGAAAACGTTTTTACGATAAAATCATGCAACATTGCCAATCCTATTGTGATGTAATAGAAAATGTACCCTTTGTTCTCGTAGCTGAGATGTTGCAATATTATTTTTATCAGCGTGAATCAAAAAATAGTGCCCTTTATTTACCACAACTAATGGCGATATCCGTTTTGGAATTTACTGTTTTTTCCTACGAAAATTATCTCTTCTTTTTGCAGGAAAATATTCAGCGTGACATTCAATCACTGGCGCGCTCAACCGAGTTAGCAATCATGCTAGATAAATCATGCAGATATGATATTGTCGTCTGATCCAGCATTTTAATAAACGCCAGATTGTTGGGGGATAGCCCCGCTGCATTATGCCGGTGATGCGACGCTTTTCTTGCATAGGGATTCATAATAATGAGATCGATATAATGTATGCGATCTGCGCCAAAATGCTTAACATACTCTCCGATAATATCGATATAGCAATCACAAATCCAGGCATTGCAAAGTGGGGACCACTCTTGATGCGTATCATGCTTATCTGCATAAGCTTGTGCGATATCAAGTACTTTTTTAGAAAAAATCGGGAAATAAGAAGCGGGTTCCTTAGCTTGCTGAACCCAGAAAAGTAGCAGCATATTTTTTGATACATCGCCTAAATATTCATGCCTATTCGTATTTCGCGTGTGAATAAAGTAAATATTATCAGAATACTGTGCATCAATCCCTAGTAATGCGCGATCAAAATGTTTTAATGAAATAAAACAATCATCAGAATAATCACATAGCATGCGCGTATGAGGGGCTATTAAGGTGAATAAGTCTTTATCGTATAAATGTAATTTTTGATAACCATGACGAATAGGACTCACGTGTATTTTAAATCGCAATTGAGAACGATAAGATTGATACAGTGCGTGGAAATAATCCAAATCATCGTCTCTATCAATCGCCAATAACACCTCAATCTGCCCTATATTTGCCGCGTTCTGCGTGAGCGATTTAAGAAAAATTTCTAATCGGCAATTCGGGTTTTGCGATTTTCTGGCAGAGGCATAGAAAGAAATCTTGATACTATCATCAGCCTCTAATTTGTGCGTGGATTGCTGAAATGCATTAAGAATCTTAGTTTGCTGGGGATCCGTTTTATTACAATAACTGCGTAATATGTTTCTCTTTCTATAGTACGCACACAATAACATATATTTGATATGTTCCATATCCAGGCTAAATGCTTCCTGATATGGCAAAGCAGAAGATGACTTACCTTTCAAATACTTAATGATGACACCACTTTGATGTTGTAGTAAAAAAAGGATGGGTGATAATAAAAACCGCAATATTTTTCTAACGAAATTTTTCATTTTTGTCATGGCCTTTTAAGCTGGTAAGGCTATTTTTTCAATATATTCCTGGGGGATAAGTTCAACTTCAGCACGTTTTGCGTGATTCCCTGCACGAAAAGCAGACCCACTTTTAATGTAAGTACTCAGAAGGACATGGCGCGCCTGGTCGGATTGATTAGAATTAGACCCATGTACCAAATGACCATGGATGAGTAAAGCAGCACCTTGTGGTATACTGACACTCACGGCGTGATATTTTTCTGGCACCACCGTCTCTTCATTATTTGCATTAGGATCCTGGCCAGCATCAGCATTCAGATTCAATTTACGCGTGGGGAGACCACCCTCTTTATGTGATCCAGGATAAATGATTAGGCCACCATTTTGCTGCGTGGTATCAACCAGAGGAGACCAAGCAGAAGCAAATACACCATACTCCGCTTCAACATAAAAATTATCTTGATGGAGAGAGAAGCCTCTTGTGCCAGGTTTGCAGTAAAAGAATTCCGTTTGAATACCAGCGGGCTTTCCACCCACAGCGGCGGCAATCAACGCGACAATTTTAGATTTTTGTAGCGCTTGTAGAAAAATGGGGTGCTGCCGATGCGGCATCATACAGGGGCGAAATACCCCTTTTTTTGCTTCTTCTAGCTCATAAGCCGCTTCAATGACTATGTCACACTCGGCCGGCGTGAATACGTTATGCTCTATGTGGTAACCATATTCGTGATAGAACGCCATTGTTTCTTTAGGATGGGTAAAATAGGATAAACAGTTGTACATGGTAGTGGCCTCTCTTTCATTCCAGCGGGGAGGAGTATATCATTCCTTTATAGACGAGTATATACTTAATACTTATCATATTTTTGTAGTGGGATTTTGAATGACAATCCAAATTACTTTTTATGGCGCGTCCCGTCGATGTGATAACAAAAATTCCAAATTTGAGTCTTTTTTGCAATCTGTAGCGGAAAACGTAAAAAATGCCAGCGTAGTTGAAGTGTTGGTAGCCATCGATCCCGATGATGATATTGATTTTTACCAAGCATTAGAAAAAAGATATGCAGCGCTCAGTCTCAGAGTGATCGTCAGTCCCGTACGTTATGGATACCTGAATCTACACAAATATTATCAAGACCTCTACCAAATTGCAGCTAAAACAACGCGTATTTTGTGTGGTTACTCCGATGATTGCCACATTACGATGAAGCATTTTGATCAAAAAATATTAGAAATTGACAAAGAATACAAGGATAATATCTATTTCATCCATACTCGCAATACACACCGGGAAAAATATTTGGGTGATGTGTCAAAAAATATGCGTTTGTTGTTCTGGGTACAACAAGCCAAAGAACCTGCCTCGTATTATCCTTATTTCTCTAAGGGCGTGCTAGACAGCGCGCAAGCCTATGCGAATAAGTATGATACCAAAAAGGAATGGTGCCCCATTGCTAATTCATGGATAGTGGATTGCTATCTCGATATTTTAAGCATCTACATGAAAAAATTTGGCGTGGATCGCATTTATTATCTGGATAATCTAGCCAAAATAAATGAGGACAATACAACTGTGCCTCATCACCGACCCTATCAGGAATTTGGCTTGTCTCCTAATAACATCGGTTTTATTAAAATGCTGAGTAATGAAACGCAGGACTATCTGGAGAAGCTGGCGATCTACCTTTGCTCACAGATAATTGTCGAGATGACGCCTCGTTATGCTTGGGTAAGGTTAAAGAAAAAAGCGCCCCATTATGTTAATAAACTAAAGAAAATCCTTCCTGTGTGGTTGAAAAACACATTAAAAAATTTATACCAAGAGAGTTAATATGCGATACATTTTCATGTTACTTGCGTTTCTTTTTACCTTTTCCGCGTATGCTGAATATTATCCTGCGGGACAGAACATCCAAATCCATACGCAATTGAGCGCTGTTGTCGGAAAACCACGATGGTTATTAATCATCCGAGATATTGATCATCAACAAATGATCCCTTATGTGTTCGAAGTGCAAAAAAAAGATAATTTCTGGGTTGCCGCTACGCAAGGAAAACATTATTTAATCACTGTTTCGCAACTGCAAATAGAAACGTATCAATCAAGCAGTAATCGATTTAAAAAATTCAAAACAAATAATTTTTGTTCTTTAGAAAGCAATGGCAGAATTCATCGAGGCGACTCAATAACAGTCAATATCACTGGCAAACTGAGTCCGCGCCCGGAAACGTATCATTGCCAGATCAATATCTATTAAACATTTAATTTCAAACCACAATCCGCTACTTTATGCACTTTTGCGCAAAGCCCATCACGTTGACGCAACATAACCAATAATCCTATAGGCAAGATTGTCCCTGTTAATCCTGCGACCTCCATCGCTGCTAACAATGCTGGCACAGACCAGCCTAGTGTATCTTTCGCAATAAGCACTGTTGTGGTCATGAGGAAGGGTGTTGGCGCAAGTGTTGCGATGCACGTTGTGATGAGTAGTCCTGCAGAAATCAGAGCAAGCATCCCTAAGGCCACCTGTATAGGCCGCCAAGCAGGATGGCCTGGAAGCGTATCGCCAAATTTTTTAAGGCCATTCAGCGCTTCATGCAACAGAGAAATCTCAACGTCTGCTTTTTCTTTCGTTATCTCTTTTTCCTTAATCATGCGCAGTTTTCCAGTGATAGTGCCCACCCTGCTATGAAATTCTATTTTTTTAGATTCATCGTCCTTTAAAG
The DNA here is from genome assembly GCA_035536095.1 of Gammaproteobacteria bacterium. GTDB lineage: Bacteria > Pseudomonadota > Gammaproteobacteria > DSM-16500 > DSM-16500 > Aquicella. The sequence continues at coordinate 23,207 of DATLOT010000025.1, forward strand.
CTATGTCGATTTCTTTAAATTTGGCGACCAGGTCGGTATAATCCATCTCTCTCAAGGATCGTATGCTTGCTGAAAAATCCCCTTCTTGTATGCTGACTGCTTCCTGCTCTTTACGTAATATAGCTTTCTCTTCTATTATCAGAAGCTTATTTTTTGCTATTGCTTCTTCTGTCTCGCTCAATATTTTTGTATTTTTATCGAGTACTTTCTCATGTTCACGTAATATAGCAATCTCTTCTATTAGCATAAGCTGATATTTATCTAATTTTGTCTGCGCAGCTTTATCTGCGGCTAGTCTGTTCGCTTCCGCCTGAGCATGGTTGTTTTCTGCAGCTTCTGCACGCTCTTTTGCCTCCTCAAAAATGCGGTCTACTTCGACATAATCCTCTGCCAGGTTACTCCTTTCTCGCTCCAACTGAGCTCTGGCCATTTCTATTTCATCCCACGCTCGCCTCAGCGTATCTTCCTTTGATGACCCCATATCAAACATAGATTCTCTTCTACGCTTGGGACGATGCCGAGGGATAGGAGAACGGTAAAAATCCGAGGGAGGAGGGGAGTTTTCTCCTCTGGCATCACGATTATCCTCTATGGATTGTGAAGAAAAATGACTGATAAAAGGTATATTGTTCTGATTAAAAAAAGCTTTATGTTGTTCGTACAAAGCATTATCGCCGATGAAGAGGAGAGCATGGTTATTATCCTTAACTATCTCTTGTAGAGCACAAATAAGCTTCTGCATCAGCTCCTGCTTTTCTATCTTCTCTTCGCTCTCCCCCTCTTCGCCTTCAAGGAAAAGGAATGTGTCGAATAGAAAATCATCAAAACAAATAATACGATACCGTTTTGTTGTATGCTCCTCAGTTAACACATGGAGTAACCACTCAATATGTTCTTCACAACCATTCAAGTGATACGTGTGTTCATGCCCTTCAGTAAAATTTTTCCTGACGAAGAGCACGACGTCGTCTTCTGTGTATTCATGTGTCTCTACAACAGGCTGCTGACTCAATTCTTCTGTTATGAACGGTTGATCATCGATGCTCCTACCCTCATCACCATCGGTTATTTCTTTTTCTGCTGCATCCCCATCTTCTGATGAGGCTAGTGATGAGGCTAGACGTGGAGGAGTGGGAGGTGCGCCGTCTTCAGATACCTCAGAATCATCTGATTCCTTAATATGATCATTTACTACAAGGTCACCATAAAAAGTTGGGTCAGGGGAATATCTACGAGGATCAGCTGGACCTCTATATGGGGGCATATCATCCCTTTTTTTATTCATAAACGCTACAATATAAGATACAGCAGACTTTCTACTATCCATAACACCCTCGCTTATTATTATTTATCCATCAGCTTAAAACACTAAATCTCTCATCCGCGTTGTCGAACACGCCTGGGAAAACCGAGCCGCGACCGTAAGGGAGCGTCACTATTGTTGAACAGTGACGCTCCCTTACGGTCGCGGCTCGGTTTTTCGGGCACCTTCCACCTTCTCCCAAGAGAGAAGGCATGCAAGAAAAATCCCCAGAGATGCATCAAAGCATGTAAAACAAAGCTCCAGGGATGAATACTACACATTATATAACGCGATATAAATGCGCCACCGGCAGGTGGCGCATTGCAAAACAGATTACGGAGCAAACAAGAGGCGCTACCAATTTACAAAATAGGCAACAGTAGCGCCATCAATTCACTATGCCGAAGCATCTATCTCAATTTCTTTCATACTCAACCGAATACGACCCTGTCTGTCGATTTCCAATACCTTGACACGAACAGATTGCCCCTCAGACAACTTGTCACTGACATTGGCAATACGTTCATTCGCAATTTGAGAAATATGCACGAGACCCTGTTTACCAGGTAAAATCGTCACCAACGCACCGAAATCCATCAGCTTCGTAACAGTACCGTTATAAATCGTACCAACCATCACATCTGCTGTAATGCTCTCAATACGACGAATAGCTTCTTCACAAGCAGAAAGATCTGCTGCAGAAACTTTAACTTCGCCATCATCGCTGATATCAACAACAGTGCCTGTTTCTTCCGTTAAGTTGCGGATAGTCGCACCACCCTTACCAATCACATCCTTAATCTTATCCGTTGGAATGCGGATCGTTAAAATGCGCGGTGCATAGGCCGAGATATCTTGACGTGGACCAAGCATCGCTTGCTTCATCACATCCAGAATGTGTAACCGTCCTTCCAGCGCTTGATCCAGCGCATGCTTTAAGATTGTTTCTGTAATACCATCAATTTTGATATCCATTTGTAAAGCGGTAACACCAGTACGCGTTCCGGCCACTTTAAAGTCCATATCGCCTAAGTGATCTTCATCACCTAAAATATCGGTTAATACCGCAAAGCGATCACCTTCTTTCACGAGTCCCATTGCAACACCAGCCACATGCGCTTTTATCGGCACCCCAGCATCCATCAATGCCAGACTGGTACCACAAACAGTAGCCATCGAGCTCGAACCATTGGATTCTGTGATTTCAGATACCACACGCAACACATAAGAGAAATCTTCCATACTAGGCAACATCGGTTTAATACCGCGTTTTGCTAAATTACCATGACCAATTTCTCGGCGTTTAGGACTACCCACCATACCTGTTTCACCCACAGAGAAAGGAGGGAAATTATAGTGCAACATAAAGGGCTCTTTGGTTTCACCAAGTAAACTGTCAACCACCTGCGCATCACGTCCTGTCCCTAAGGTCGCAACCACAATCGCTTGCGTCTCACCACGGGTAAACACAACTGAACCGTGCGTACGAGGCAACACACCCAGTTTGATTGTGATAGGTCGAACCGTTTTGGTATCACGACCATCAATACGCGGCAATCCTTCTAGGATACGTCCACGCACCACATCTCGCTCTAATTCATTGAACACATAACGCGCTTGTTGTATTAAAACAGCTTCGTCTGCGTCAGGTTTTTCACCCAACAGGGTTTCCAACATGCGATCATTAATTTCAAGCACAGCGACCTGGCGCTCTTGCTTATCTTTAATGGAATACGCTTTTTCAACATCCGCTTTTGCTAATGCGACGACACGTTGCTTAATATCTGCTGGTACAGCAGGTGCTGTCCAATCCCACGCAACGACACCACTTTCTGCAACCATCTCTTTGATTGCTTGGATCACCACTTGCATTTCTCGGTGTGCGAACATCACTGCACCCAGCATCACAGATTCAGGCAGTTCTTTTGCTTCGGATTCTACCATTAACACAGCATTTTCTGTGCCCGCCACAACCATATCTAGCTGAGAAGTCGCCAACTCTGCTGTTGTTGGATTTAAAATATAATTGCCATCAGCATAACCCACGCGTGCCGCTGCTAAATGGCTAGACACTGGCATGCCAGATAAAGCAACAGCTGCAGCCGCACCTATCATCGCAGGAATATCTGCATCCACTTGAGGATCAATGGACATCACTGTTGCAATCACTTGCGTTTCAGCGTTGAACCCTTTAGGGAACAAAGGACGCAACGGTCTATCAATTAAGCGCGAAACCAAGGTTTCTTTTTCAGTTGGTCTACCTTCGCGCTTAAAATATCCGCCCGGTATACGACCCGCCGCATAAGTCTTTTCTTGATAATTAACCGTTAAAGGGAAGAAGTCTTTATCTGACCCACCGCCCGCACCAACAATAGTGACTAATACAACTGTATCATCCATCGTGACCCAAACAGCTGCTGTTGCCTGACGGGCGATCACACCCGTTTCTAGCGTGACGTTATGCTTACCATAACGAAATGTCTTTTTGATGCTTGCCAAGGGATTCACCTTCTTCAATATATTGATAAAAAATTAACCGCGTATATCTAACTCTCTGATAAGACTGTTATATTTTGCGAGATCGTTTGCTTTCAGATAACGCATTAGCCTACGACGCTGGCTCACTAACTTAGTTAACCCATAGCGCGTGTGAAAATCGTGCTTGTGAATTTTTAAATGTTCCGTTAAAGCCGAAATACGTGCGCTTAGCAAAGCAATCTGCACTTCTGAGGAACCTGTATCTGTATTGTGTTGCTGATGTGTTTTAACAATCTGCGCAACCGCAGTCGCTGCTAACGCCATGGATCATTCTCCGCTCGTAACTTTAGTAATAGATAAAAGGACGACATTGTAACTTGGAGCGTCTTCACTCACAAGCATAATTTATATAAGATAAGCGATTCTCATATGAAGCCGGGAAGGGACACTTTACATGCTATCTAGGAAAACCAAAGCCATAATCATTTTTTTGTGTTTGTTTTGCTCAGAATTGGCAATTAGTGACACACTAAAACCAATTTCAGCATCAACAACACCCTTATCTCGCTTCCCTGCAGACCAACAATTATATGATCAATACCCCTGGGGGCTGATGTATTACTATGGAATGACCGCCTCTAATACCTTGATTCCTATTTTAACAGGGCACTTTACAAGGTGGCCGGAACATATACAGTCTTTAGAGTTGACGCATACACTCAGCCCACAAAATGTTGTGCGTCGCTTTTTTAGTCCGCTGGTCGGTGTTGTACAACTGGGATTGAACGCAACCGTGCGCAACGGCAGTCAGGAGCCGACCATTTACGAAGTCGATCCTTTTTTTAGTATTCGTTGGGCAAATTTTCCTTGGAACCCTTACCTGAACACGTCTTTCTCTATAGGAGAAGGCGTGTCTTATGCAAGCTCCGTGCCCGCAATAGAAAAAAAAGATAATCAAAATACCAAACGATTTCTGAATTATTTAATGCTTGAAGCCACTTTTGCACCACCGCTTTATCCACGACTACAACTCGTCGCACAAATTCATCACCGATCCGGTGCTTATGGTTTATATCACGCGGGCAATTCAGGTTCCAATGTTGTAGGCTTAGGTGTACGCTACTTGTTTGGATAGCCACCATGTCACATTTCTTTACATTCGGCGTACGCAATTTGGGGTATGCAAGACAACAACACGTGTTATTTGATTCGTTGTGTTTTTCTTTACAACCTGGCGAGATGCTCTGCGTTCACGGTGCAAATGGCACTGGCAAATCCACCTTACTACGTATTCTCGCGGGACTCACCACGCCAACAAACGGGCATGTTGAGAGAGATCCCGCAACGTCGCTACACTATGTGGGCCATATGAATGGCCTCAAGCTTGGGCTCACCGTCTCTGAAAATCTTAGGCTCATTGCGCAACTCGCGCAAACACCGCTTACGGTGTGTTCCGATGTACTAGTCAAAATAAAATTAGATGTTTATCACGATAAAATAGTTAAGACGCTGTCTGCTGGGCAAAAACGTCGTATTGCTTTAGCCAAATTATTGATGATTCCACGGCCGATTTGGATACTCGATGAACCCCTGACAGCGCTAGACAAAGAAAGTCAGGATTTTTTCCTCGACCAAATTCAAATGCACCTACAAAACAAAGGTGTTGTGATCATTAGCACACACCAACCTCTCCCTTTATCTTCGACATCTACGTTATTATTACGGAGAGCGTGATGATAAAAACGATCTATTTTGTTTTTTATACAGAATTGATTTTATTGTTACAACGCTCTCAAGCATGGCTTTATCCGCTGGGTTTTTTTGCGATTGTTTTGGTGTTATTTCCGCTTGCGCTTACGCCTGATCCTGTGATGCTCAAAAAAATCATGCCTGGCTGTTTGTGGATAGTGACCTTACTCGCGCAATTACTCTCTGTTGAAAGCACATTTACACATGAGTTAGAGGATGGCAGTATAGAACAGCTGATACTCAGCCAAATACCTTTTTCTCTGTGTATTTTTGCAAAACTCTGCGCACAATGGGTTGCCAGCGCATTACCGCTGATTCTACTGACGCCGCTGGTGGGATTATCTTTTCAGCTTGATATACATACCATCGGCATATTGTCTTTGAGTCTCCTGATTGGCACACCTTTGTTAACGATGTTAGGTAGTCTCATTGTTGCGCTGTCGATAGGCTTAGAAAAACAAGGCATGCTGCTTGGGTTGTTGATTTTGCCACTCACAACGCCCGTGCTGATTTTCGGCGTTAGTATTGTGCAACAAGCACAAGCTGGCATTTCCATCCTGGGCGCGCTCTGTTTCTTGGCGGGCCTGAGCGTACTCAGCATCACTTTGCTGCCTTGGGTGATTGCAAGTAGCTTGAAATTAAGCTGCGATAGCTAAAGATTCATCTCTGAAGCTTTGTCTCTCTTACCTTTCCTTAAATAACTGATTGATTTTAAAACACTATATTCAGAAAATAGGCTAAAAAATATTTTTAGCAAGAAACTTCCCATTTTAGGAAGTTTCTTGCTAAAATAGCATAATGACCACCTTAAAAGACAAACTGACAGAAGCGGGACTGACCGATCGAATTATAACCGATGTTGATCTCAGCAATTTATTAGATGGCACACAAGCATCTCGCTACGCTTTGATTAACAAAGCGCTTAGCAAAAGGGAAATTATTAGGCTTCGCCGTGGACTGTATCTGCTTGCAGAGAAATATCGCCACCAAAAGTTAAGTCAGCTTTTTCTTGCAACTCGAATTGCGCCTAACAGTTATATTTCCATGGAATCTGCACTATCTTACCATGGCTGGATCCCCGAGAAGGTGACAACAGTAACAAATGTGCTTGCCATCGGCAGAACCAAGAAATTTACCACGCCATTCGGGGAATTTATTTTCTACCGACTACCAATTAATGAATATGAGTTTTTAACTGGTGTCACTCGAGTTGAAGAAATTAAAAATCAACCATTCTTACTCGCATGCCCATTACGAGCGTTATGTGATTATGTGTACCTACGAAAAATAGATTGGCAAGGTATCGATTACTTAACCAAAGGGTTGCGTATCGACATGGAAAATTTAATGAAACTTAAATCGGCTGACTTCGACGAAACAAAAAATGTCTACCAATCAAAGCGTACATTACGCTTCCTAGACAACCTCAAAAAGGAACTAAAAAAACAATGAAAATTGATATTATTGATCAAAGACTTAAAACATACAACATAAAAACAATAGAAGATGAGGAGCATGCACTGAAGGAGATTTTACAAGAAATTGCTCTGTATGGTCTTGCAAGTGCAAATTTTTTTGAAAAAGCTATTTTTCACGGTGGAACGGCATTGCGAATTTTGCATCAGTTACCTCGCTTTTCGGAAGATCTTGATTTTTTATTAAAAGCACCTGACCCACACTTTAGATGGGAACCTTACATCGATGGTATTATCACAAGTTGTAAACAATATGGTGTTCAGCCTGATATTACTGATAAGAGCCGTATGAGTCGTGCAGTAAAAAAAATGTTCTTAAAAGACAATTCGATTGGGAAAATCATTAATTTGTCTTGGATTCATCATGCCAGAAGAAAATTAGCCATCAAATTTGAAATTGATACTCTTCCACCAGCTGGCTCTGGCTCAGAAATTAAGTTTTTAGAATTTCCATTAGATTATTCTGTTCTCACACAAGATCTCAGCAGTAGTTTTGCCGGAAAATGTCACGCTTTATTGTGTAGAGAATATATTAAAGGACGTGATTGGTATGATTTTACATGGTATGTAAGCAGGAAAATCTCTCCTAATTTTGTTTTCCTCAAAAGCGCCATCTATCAACAAGGGCCTTGGGCAAACCAAAACAACATTTTCACAACCGAATGGTTTATCCGAGCAATGGAGCAAAAAATTAAAGACATCGATTGGAACAAAGCCGCAAACGATGTCAGTGCCTTTCTAAACGAAGAAGATAAAAAGACACTAAATTTGTGGGGAATTGATTTTTTTATTAGCAAACTTAATAAATTGGAAGAGATATTGGCGCGAGATAATTAGCCACCCGGTGCTTAAAAATATGGATGGGTAAAACACGAGCATCAAAAAACTACCCCAGCGCCTTAAATGCCTGTATTCCCGTCTGCATCTTACCCAGCACCAACGCATGGATATCTGCTGTGCCTTCGTATGTTTTTACCGTTTCCAAATTTAACATATGCCGAATCACATGAAACTCCGCCATAATACCATTGCCGCCGTGAATATCACGCGCTTCACGTGCAATATCCAGTGCAACGGTGCTGGAAAAACGTTTCATCATGGAAATCATCGGCGTCTGTACATTACCCGCATCTTTTAAACGACCTAACCGCAAACAACCTTGTAGTCCTAAACTAATACGAGTCTGCATGTCTGCTAACTTTAATTGAATCAATTGCGTTGCTGCAATAGGATGCCCAAATTGCTTGCGATCAAGCGCATACTGCCGCGCTGCGTGCCAACAAAATTCAGCAGCACCCAATGCACCCCAAGCAATACCATAACGCGCATTATCCAAACATCCTAAGGGACCGGACAAACCTTCCGCACCCGGCAATTTGTTTTCTGCAGGCACAAACACTTTATCCATCACGATTTCACCGGTTAAAGAAACGCGTAAACTCAACTTACCATGCATCTCAGGCGTGCTCAAACCCACCATGCCTTTTTCTAAAATAAACCCACAAATTCTACCAGCGTCATTTTTCGCCCACACAATCAACACATCTGCAACCGGCGAGTTGGTAATCCACATTTTATTACCTGTTAAAACATAACCACCGTCTACTGTTTTTGCACGCGCCTCCATGCCACTTGGATCAGATCCATGATTTGGCTCCGTTAATCCAAAACAACCTATCCATTCTCCACTTGCCATTCGGGGTAAGTATTTTTCTTTTTGTGCATCACTACCATAAGCATAGATAGCGTGCATGCTTAAACTGGATTGCACACTCACAGCGGATCGATAGCCCGAATCAACACGTTCTAATTCACGCATCATGAGTCCATAAGACACATAATTAATGCCTGCACAGCCATAACCGTTTATGGTGGCGCCTAGCATACCTGAAGCACCCATTGCTAGTAGGATATCTTTATCAAATTTTCCTTCTTCAAATGCCTTGGTTACGTGCGGTTGCAATTTTTCCTGCGCAAAAATGCGTACGGCATCTCGCACCAGCTTTTCCTCTTCCGCTAACTGTTCTTCAAAAAGAAAAATATCGTCCCAACCTGCTTCTTTCATAAGCGCTCCTTGTCATTATGTCCTTACCTGCCTCCCATCTTTCATCGTCACGACGCGTTCACACCGACGGCTAATAGCCAGATCATGTGTAATAATCACAACGGTACGATTTTCTTTTTGATGCAGATCCATCAACAATTGCATCACTTCCTCACCTGTATGCGAATCCAATGCCCCTGTGGGCTCATCTGCTAAAATAAGCGTTGGATCATTTACCAGTGCACGCGCTATCGCAACACGTTGTTGCTGACCACCGGATAATTGATTGGGCTGATGTGACGCAAAGTCAGCCATGCCCATCTTATCCAACAGATGCATGGCACGCTCTTTCGCAACGCAACGATCCGTCTCCGCATAAAATAAAGGCAACATCACATTTTGTAAAGCAGAACGATTTTGCAAAAGAAAAAAGGATTGAAAAACAAAGCCAATTTCTTTATTACGCATAATTGCCCTCTCATCTTCAGACAATGCAGAGACTTTTTTTTCTTTTAAAAAGTAACTGCCTTCATAGTGATGATCTAATAATCCTAAAATATGCATGAGCGTTGACTTACCCGACCCCGAGGCACCCACAATAGCAAGCCTTTCTCCTGCATGAATCTCTAACGTCACTTCATCGAGCGCCTGCACGCGATGTGACTGCAAGGCATAGCGCCTGCTTATTTTCTCTAGCTTAATGAGTGGCAACAATCTCATCCCCTTTCTTCAGCCCTTTTAAGATGATAATGCCGGTCATGGATGTTTTGCCAGGCATCACAGTCACTTCTTTTGTTTTTTCATCCTGCTTATCCCATATTCTCACCGTTGGCACGCCATCCTTCTCATATAGCGCAGTGAGCGGGATAATAATCTGAGCGGCATCCTGCATAATAACTTCTACATTTGCTGTCATACCAACATGGATCAAACGCTGTTGTTCTTTTGTTAAGTGAGACACAGCCATCTCAACATGAAAAGTTGGCGCAGCACCGTTTAATGCTTCGCCTTGCTGATCGATGCGTGTTATCTCACCTGATAATACTTCCGATGGAAAAGCAACACCCGTCATTCTGACAGCTTGTCCCACTTTTAATTGATTCACTGTGACTTCATTAACATTCACATAAACAGAGAATCCAGACATATCGCCAATAGCAGCTAATGCATCCCCTTGCTTTACAATCTCACCGATTTCGATTCTTTTACTCTCCCCCTCCGATCGATTTGCTGCCAGAATAGTGCCTGCAACAGGCGCAAATACTTTGATATTTTCCGCTGTGATTTTTAAATGCATCGCAGCTGTGATTTTATCAATATCTGATATTGTTAATTGATAAAGATCAATGTTTTTAATTGATAGCTGTTGTAATAATATTTCCAGAGCATCTTTCGCCTGCACTAATGATAATTGCGCAGCATAGAAATTTGACTGGCGCATCTTATAATCATCATCTGAAATCAATTGATTTTTATGTAAAAATTGGCTTTCATTCCACTGTATTTTGCTGGTATCAAAATCACTTTTTGCTTTAATATACTGCATCAATGCAGTTTTATAATCCGCTAGAAACTTCTGAGAAGATAAGGAAAAAATCCATTGCCCAGCTTTTACCTTTTCACCATAGTGGAAGGGCTGCTCTGAAACAATACCATCTGCCGGACTCGGCACAACTGTCACATGCAATGGCTGAATAGTGCCCGTATAAAACAAATGCGTGCTGGGCGATGCTGCGTTTACCGTTATTAAGTCTGCATGCGATTTAGCAGTATGTGAGCAACTCGCCATTTTAAACAGCAAATAAACGACAACGATAGAGGATAGTATTTTCAATAATTTCTTTTTGCTCATGATAATCTCACACCGACATGCCACGTTTTTAAAGTATGCCCCATTAACAAATCCAAGCCCACCAGCGCACGTATATAATTGAGATCCGCCATCAATAACGTCTGTTGTGCTTGTATGAGTTGCGTTTGCGTTGATTGGAGCTCAATACTATCAATTAATCCATGCACATATTTTTGATAATTCAAATCATAATTCTTTTTCTGCAAACTTTCCGCATCTCTCGCATATTTCAATGCAAGTAATGCACTATTCACCGAATGCCATCCATTAATAGCATCTGTTTCTTTATTCCATTTTTCTTCCTTCAACGCAAGATCTGCCTCCCTCAATGCAATTTTTGCGTTAAACACCGCTTGCTTAGCGAGCTGATCATCGATGGGTATCTGCAATGTTAGCCCGACACTCTGTGCTTGATTTTTGCCACTGAGTGCGTTGTTTGCATTATTCTGACTATCAGGATCAATTGTGCTGCCCGTACTTGTTGCGACACTGCCTGTTAGATTTAACTGCCAACGTGTATTGTCCTCTGCCACTAATAAAGCGCGTGTACTGGCGCCATGCAATGTCATATTATCCACTTGATACTGAATATCATTTGCTAACGTTGTTTCTTTTGCCACACCTAATGATGGCACGTGGTATTGATGAACAATATCATTTAAATCAAGACGCGTGAATGTCATTTCTGTATTCGGATCTAACCCTATCGCAGCAAGCAATGCATAACGCGCTTGTAATAATCGATTATTATCGTTTTGTAATTGTGTATTAGCGCTCGCCACATTGGCCTGTGCTGTGATGATTTCTGCACCGGCTTTATGTCCAGCTTTGATCAGCAACTTTGTTTGATGCAAAGATAAGGTAGCACGTTTTAATGCATCTGCATCAATCGTGATGCTCCGTTCAGCGGCAACAACATCCAGATAGGCTTGGATCACTGCTGAAACAGTGCTACGCAACACCTGCTCTACATTTAAGCGTGCAACCACTTCCGCGTCTCTTGCATTATTAAGCGCAGCTTGCACAACTGCCTTACCAAAGCCACGCAACAAAGGCTGCATCACTTGTAGTGATAAATTAGGATTCAAATTTGTTTTTGGTATGCTAGAAGATAAGGTTGCCTGTGTACCAATAGGACTTACCCAAGAAACAGCCGGCTGCACATTGTAATTATTCGAACCAACGATGGGCTGGAGTGACGTATTGCTTCTTGTATAAATGGCCGAAGCCTCTAACGTATAATGGGGATAAAACTGCCACTGTTGCACATATAACTCGAATTTTTGCATCACATGTTGTAGCTGTGCTGTTTTTACATTTGGGTGACTACGTACCGCTAATAAAATAGCATCCTCTAAAGAAAGAGAAAGCGGATCTCTCTTTTTAACAAGGTGATGATTATTTGCATCACTGACATTGCAAAAAAAGAAACAAAGAAAGAAAAGCAATCCAGGCCAGCGAGAGCCGCTGGATTGGCGTTTATGACACATCACACCTAACCTACATACGTTCTAATTAATTTGTTTTTGTTTTCATATCGATTCACCGCCAAATCAACCAAATGCGTTAACAGTGCGGTATAAGAGACACCAGAAGCTTCCATGAGTTTGGGATACATGCTGATTTTTGTAAAACCAGGGAGGGTATTTATCTCGTTAAAATAAATTTCTTGTGTATCTTTATCTAAAAATAAATCGATACGCGCCATTCCTTCACATTCTAGTTTGATAAATAATGCTTGCGCAATTTTTCTGGCAGCATCACTCACTGCTTCTGAAACGGGGGCAGGCAATAACAAAGCAGCACCTGCTTCATCTAAATATTTTGCTTCATAAGAATAAAATTCATGATGAGATCTGATCTCACCAACAATACTCACGATAGGATCAGCACCTGGCTCTAGTGATTCCAGCACAGCGATTTCTAACTCAACCGCATTTATTGCTTTCTCAATTAAAATTTTCGTATCATATTGAAAGGCTTCATCTATTGCTGCCTCGAGTGCTTCGATTGATTTTACCTTATTGATACCAATGCTTGATCCTGTATTGGCCGGTTTGACAAAAACGGGGAAGGAGAGCGTTTGATCGACTTGTGCTAAAACAGGTTGTGGCGCTGTTTGCCATTGCGCCTTCTTTACAACAAGATAAGGACCCACTTTGATGCCCGCTTGCATGGCTAGACGTTTGGCAACATCTTTGTCCATCCCCACTGAAGAAGAAAGCACGCCACATCCCACATAGGGGATATTCGCTAACTCTAACAACCCTTGTAAGGTACCATCTTCACAAAAGGTGCCATGCACGGCAGGAAAAATCACATCGAACTGTGTGTGGACTGTGGGATTTGCTTTTACAATTTGTTGTTCTGCCTTGACAGGCGTGCCTACCCAGTCCGCTGTAAACCAAGTTTGGTTATCTAAAATAGGCACCGCATTTTGTGCTACACTATTCATGAAAATATCTTTTCCGATCAACCAGTTACCTTTTTTATTGATACCGATTGGCACAACATCAAAACGCGATGTGTCTAAATATTGCATAACGTTAGCAGCAGACTGTAGGGAGACTTCATGTTCAGATGAACGACCACCAAAAAGAACAGCGACCCTAGTTTTTGATGACATTCATTCATCCTCTTATGATATTTACTTATAATTTGTGAATATAACCTTTTTTGTCACCTTCTGCTATATGCGCGTTTGGAAAAATGACTCAGGGGCGTTGTCTCACATGCCCTCCCCCTTGGGAGGGTTGTGTAGAGACATAACATCGGTAACACTTTTTCTCACGCGCCTACGGCGCGTGAGAAAAGTTACTTTTTACATAACAATTTGATTTTAAACAAAATATTATCATCCGAAGCCCGTTTTTTGACAAATTAAGGTTGACTTCACCGCTCAACTGAGTAAAATAACCCCTTTAGCTTATTTTATGATCATTTATTCTTCATATTTTTCCGAATAAATAATTTAAGAGAACCCTTATATGAAATTAATCAATATGATGTTGTCATTTTTTTCAACAAACAGAATAAAATTATTTATTATTACGACATGCTATGCAGCAATCATTGTAGGGATAACTGGTTTTGAATTACACTTCCCTGGCTTTTTCACACCACCCAATTTGGAAAAACCTGGCACACAGGCTTGGCTAGATAGAGAAATGCAACTGATCAGATCACATGATGGCACCATTAATACGCATTTATTGAGATTAAGTTTGATTGCTTATCTAAATGTAGAAAAAATGGGACTGTCACACAAACAACTTCTCACCGTCATCGATTATTCCAAGCCATCCTCTGAGAAACGTTTATGGGTTTTTGATCTGAAAAATGGTAAAACACTGTTCTACACCTGGGTGTCACATGGGAAGAACAGTGGCGGGCTAAATGCCTCCTCTTTTTCAAATAGCAGTGGTAGTTTAAAATCCAGCTTCGGTGTATTTGTCACCGATGATGAACCATACACTGGCCACAACGGCTACTCTTTGCGCTTGCGCGGATTAGAGGCAGGTGTTAATGATAATGCCTATAGACGGGCTGTTGTTGTGCATGGTTCCTGGTATGTAAATTCTGATATCATACAGCGTTATGGACAGATAGGACGTAGTTGGGGTTGTCCGGCAGTGAGTTCGGAGATAGCGCCTTCTTTGATTAATACAATTAAAGATGACACTGTTGTGTTTGCTTACTACCCTGATCACGGATGGTTATCGCATTCAAAGTTTTTAAATTAGGAAGAAAACATGTGTTTCAAAAAAATAGGGGCTGTTGTTTTTTTATTTTATTCAGTTAACACATTTGCAACTGCATATATTGTACCGCCGGCTGACCAGTCGCTGATTGGTAAGCCATCATATGAAGCCGTGAGTCGTGATGATACTGTCACAACAATCGCGAAGAAATATGATTTGGGACATAACGCGATGATGAATGCAAATCCGCAAGTTGATCCGCTAAAAGCATTTAAACCCGACACGCTATTACAAATACCCTCCCAGCATTTGCTTCCTAATCAAGCACGCGTAGGCATTATTGTTAATTTGCCTGAAATGCGGATGTACTATTATGTGCCGCATACGCAAACGGTATATAGCTACCCTGTAGGTATTGGTAAAATAGGCAATACCATTCCAATTACAGAAGCGGTTGTGACGCGCAAAGTCAAAGATCCTGTCTGGGTGCCACCCGATGATATTCGTGAATTTAACTTAAAACAGGGCGTTATTTTACCAAAAATCATGCCGGCAGGGCCTGATAATCCACTGGGCCCGTATGCTATTTATACCAGCATTCCAACTTACTTAATTCACAGTACTATCTTCCCAGAAAGCATCGGCAGACGTGCAAGCTTTGGTTGTATACGGATGTATGAAAGTGATATTCAAACTTTCTTCCCAACTATCGCAAAGGGCATCCCTGTTTCTATTATCAATACACCAATAAAATCAGCTTGGCATAAAGAGAAATTATACATTGAGGTATACCCTCCCTTAGAAGAGCACAGTAATGCTTTCGATGCTTCACTTGCTGGCAGCGTACACATAGTGAATTCGCTGTCAAAAGATCAACCTGTACTGGTTGATTGGCAGGGCATTTCTTATATTGCGATGGAGCGAGATGGGGTGCCACATGATATTGGGGTTCGAATAGAAGAATAAAAGATGAAAAAGGCTGTTATTTTATTTTCTGGGGGATTGGATTCTACCACCTGCTTAGCTTATGCAAAAAGCCAAGCATTTGATTGTTATGCCTTGAGTTTCCATTACCACCAGCGGCATGCAATCGAATTAAATGCTGCGAAAAAGCTGACAGCGGCATGGGGTGTGACGCATCGTATTTTTAACGTTGATTTACAGCAATTTGGTGGATCTGCTTTAACAGATTCCCAGCAAGAAATACCTGCCTATGAGGCAGGATCCTCTGATATCCCCAACACTTACGTGCCTGCCAGAAATACTATTTTTTTAGCTATTGCACTTGGTTTTGCGGAAGTGATTCAGGCGAAGGATATTTTTATAGGAGTCAGTCATGTTGATTATTCAAATTATCCTGATTGCCGTCCTGAATTTATCGCGTCATTTGAAAAGTTAGCAAATATTGCAACAAAAATGGGTACAGAAGAAAGTGATATCCGTATTCATACGCCTTTGTTGCATTTATCAAAAGCACAAACCATTTCATTAGGAATGACATTGGGCATTGATTATGCAAATACAATTTCTTGTTACCAGCCCAATGAAAAGGGACATGCTTGCGGATGGTGTCATAGTTGCATGTTGCGCAAAAAGGGGTTTAGTGAAGCAGCCGCAATAGACCCTACGGTTTATGTTCAGGGCAGATGAAAATTCTATTATTACTCATCTCTGAAGCCAAATTTCGCATGTCTTCTCCCTCTGGGGGCTTTGTTGAATAAATCGAAAATGCTCTGTGAGGCACTCGGTGTAACCGAGCCGCGACCGTAAGGGAGCGTCACTGTGCTATAACTTTTAGCTGAAATTTCTTACTTTATGATATTAAATGGTTAAAATGTTGCACTGTTATACACCATCTTTTATCAGATTCATGTGACGCTCCCTTACGGTCGCGGCTCGGTAACGTCATTTCCGATTTATTCAACAAAGCCCCCTCCGGGAGAAGATGCCCGACAGGGCAGATGAGGGGATATCATTACCTCACTCTTATTCGCTCAGCAGCCTTTTTTACCCTCACATTATTTTTTCTATTTTGATTAAATAATTTCAAACTATGCGCAACGGCACTTTGTTTTATCAGCAATGGTTTACGAGATACCCTTTCCTTATATGAATCTGTTGTTTTTGATCCTTCGTAGCTAAAGAAAGAACCGGTTGCACAACAAGACGTGGTACAGCTTAAAACCATAGCATAGACTACAAGTGAATTAGCGGGTGTTGCTAAAACCAACAGTGTAATCCCAGCACCCAGTGCTAACACAGAAAATGCGGCTAAACTGGCACTTAATGCCTGCAAGAGCATCGTTTTCTTGTCTAGCTGACTCCCCTCTTTTATTTTATCCAGTATATTTTTACGTAATGTATTTAATTTTACGATGCCATTTGTTCTGTCTTCGGCCGTACTATTCACATCAAGCAACTTTGCTGCATGTACATATATCTGTTGAAAAAATACTTTTTCATTATCAGAAAATTTTTCTGATTCCAAAATAGCATCAATATCTGATGATAATTTTTCTCCAATATGACAGGCCTTCTTATTTTCTTGCTTGATATTATCTTTAAATTCTCTTTCTTTAGTAGAAAATTCTCTTTCCCTGCTCTCAAAATAAGTATCTAATTTTTCTCTAGATAAAGTCGTAAATAAATTATCGTCATTCTCTATTTGACCAGCAAAATCAAATATACTCCCATTTTTAGCTGTATTTTTCAAACGGCTTTCTATTTCTTGACATCCCAATTTAGACAAAAATGTCGATTCAACATTTTTTATTTCTTTACGTCTCAATATAGACAAAAATGTCGATTTAGCATTATGAAAAATAGATGCTTTATTCTCTTTTTTAAATTCTTTCTTTACTTCTGTTTCTGCATCAAGATTTAATAGATTAAGATTATTTAAATTATCTGAATATAAAAAAGATAACTTCATTTCTTTTTCAGTTGCGGTACAGTTACGTATTATTTCAACTGCCTCACAGATTATCTGATCACCCAAAACAAGTTCTGCACCACTGACAGCGCATATTTGATTGTTATCATCAAAATAAGTGTATCTGAATTCATTAAGAACAGGCATTTCACAGTTAGCGTTATAGTACAAAACTCTGAAATACGTAATGAAACTAATAACATGTGAACCCGAAAGAAGTTCTTGTGAGTAATTTTTGATATCTGAATAAAAAATATTGTCTAAGATTTCTCTATATTTTGATTGTAAAATAGTAAAATCACGACTTAAGTCTAATATGATCTGCTTGATGTGACTTGATTTTCCCTTATCACGCTTAATCTTTTCGTCTCGCTCCATAACAGTGGCAAAATAAGGTAATTTGCTCAGTACGTTATAATCCCCTTCCAATAAGCGGAAGGTATTTCTATTAGAAGCCACTTTTCTCTCCTTTAGTATTCCTTATGCGTCCCAATAGTACCACTCTCTACTTATAAAAATAATATTATTTATTTTTAAAGATGATAGCATTTATATAGCAAGGTATTTTCTGTGGATTATCTTAAAAAAATATTTAAAATCAATAAATTATATCGTGTATAACCTGTGGAAAACGCATGTATAATGCACAGGTTATCGGGGATAGATTGAAGTCAGCAGACACATCGGAACTTATGCACAGCTTCATCAGGTAGTTATGCTATGGTTACACACAGCATATTAGTGAAGTCAGAAAGAGACAGAAATATACAATGTGTAATAAAATCAATAACTTAAATGAAATTGAACTGGGGTTAGACAGGGTAAAGCAGGTTGCTGATACCCTGGGTGTGCTGGCAACTAACGCTTTTGTGATAACAGTTGGTGGTACGAATGGCAAAGGATCCACCGTGGCTTGCCTAGATGCCATCTATAGGGAAGCTGGCTACCGTGTGGGTACCTTTACCTCACCCATGCTGTTTAAGCGCAATGAGCAAATCACCATACAAGGCACCATGGCAGAGGATCAGGAGATCAACGAGGCTTATCAACAGATAGCGCATCACAAGGGGAAAATCCACCTAACGCCTTTTGAGTATCAAACGCTCGCCGCACTGCTGATCTTCCAATCCTATCAGCTCGATATTCTGCTCTTAGAAGTGGGGCTGGGTGGACGCTTAGATGCCGTCAATATCATGGATGCGGATCTTGCGATTGTGACCAGTATTGATATAGACCACACAGAATGGCTGGGCGACACACGAGAAGCCATTGCTTATGAAAAAGCTGGTATCTTCAGAGCAGGCAAACCCGCCATCTGTGGAGACCCCAATCCACCTAGTACCTTGGTTGAATCAGCGAGTCATATCAATGCCCTACTTTATTGTCAGGAAAAAGATTTTTACTATGAAAAGGGAGAGAAAGGATGGTCTTGGAATGGACGATATCAAGATTTACCTTTCACTGAATTGTTTATACAAAATATGTCAACCGCTCTGATGGCTATTTCTTTATCGCAAGCGCAATTGCCTGTTTCAGAAGCTGCTATTCGATCTGGGTTAACAAAAACAAAATTGATGGGTCGTATACAAATGGTGCCGGGGTCTGTGAATCATCTGTACGATGTTTCCCACAATCCTGCTTCTGTTGCCTTATTGGCAGCCTATCTGAAACAAAATAGGATATCTGGCAAAAACCATGCGATTTTTTCGATGTTATCAGATAAAGATATGTTAACCAGTATTCAAAAAATAAAAGATGACATTGATGAATGGCATGTTGCACCATTGCAAACGGCAAGAACAAGTACAAAAGAGGCACTGCAAGATATTTTTCAACAAGCTGATCTCGCTGCTTTTTTTTACGATACTATTTCAGAGGCTTGTTTTTCTGTAGAACGGCAGGCACAACCTGGTGATAGGGTGATTATTTTTGGCTCGTTTCATACTGTTGCTGAGGCCTATATAACTGCGAAACTGAGCCACGAAACCGAGCCGCGCGCGTAAGCAAGCGTCACTACTATTGAACATTTTTAAATGACCGCCATTACTTTTTGACTTCTCGCCGAGATATCCACATCATGCACACGTATATAATCGACAGATTTTTTCATCAAAGCAAGACTGATCGCCAGTGTTTCAATATCTCTTTCTCTAGCAGGTTTGTCGGTAAACAAGGATAAAAAACTTTTACGTGAATGACCAATCATCACACGCACGCCTAATTTTTTAAATTCATCTATTTGCTGTAGCACATGAAGAGACTGCGTGGCTGTGAGTCCAAAACCAATACCCGGATCAAAAATGATTTTTTCTTTCTTAATACCTGCTTCTTGTGCGAGCGCGATTCTTTTGACTGCCCAATCATAGATAATGGGAACAGGATTCTCGTGGTGCGCTAAGGTGTGCGAAGGATCTGCTGGTAAACTCAGGTGATGCATCATCACACAATCCACCGCATGCGTTGCAATCAATGCGCGCATTTCCGGATGATCTAATCCTCCCACATCGTTTATCCAATCAGCACCCTGCGCAATGGCAAGAGCAGCAACCTCAGGATGATAGGTATCCACACTGATAGTGGGTGAGAGGTCTTCAAAAGAATCTAATGTTTTAATACCCATTAGTATGGGTGCTAAGCGTTCCCATTCTTCTTGTGGCGTTAGAATTTGTGCGCCCGGAGAAGTCGCTTGCGCGCCAATGTCTAGGACAGTCGCGCCGGATTCTAGCAAATGCGCCGCTTGCTCAAGTGCTTTAGTTGTATCAATAAAATAACCACCATCCGAAAAAGAATCTGTTGTGAGGTTAATAATACCAACCCATTCTGGTCCATCAACGCGTTGTGCGATTTGTCGTGTATGAAAAGGCGCTTCGCCTGAAAACCGCGAACCCCATTTTGCAACACATTGGGTAGCCGTTTGTGTTTGAGAAGGTGCTACCCAAAAAGGCGCAACATCGGCGAGTGGCCATAGCGCAAACGGTCTATTTTCAAGTTCTCGATGTGGAATTGTTAAAATCGGATCTTGTAGTGATAATTGATCCCACGCCAATATATCAATATCAATGATACGCGGCCCCCAATGACGTTTCTCTACATGCCCACCAATAACGTGTTGAATGTCTTTTAGTATGTGCAACAACGCAAAGGGTGTTAAAGACGTCTCGCAGCGTACGGCGAGGTTAAGATAAGGTGTATCCCAATCCAGGGGCGCATTATCTGGTAATAACGCATCTGAAACATACACGGGAGACACTTGCTTCACTTCAAGTTGCGCGATGTTTTTAATTGCTGACAAGGCGCTACGCAAATGATGCAATTTATTGCCTCTGTTTGACCCTAATCCTAAGATAACCATCAATGATCACCATAAGTGAAATAAACGCCCTGGGTTAGTCCAGGAATAGGCGGATATTTTTTCACACCCACCTGAATTTGGGCAGGCAAAGAAGAGAATGTTTGCACTATTTTGTAAATAGTCTGTGCTAAATGTTCGATGAGGCGAAAAGAGGTTCCCTCTGTTTTTTCTTTTAGCTGTGTGATCAGCGTGAAGTAACAGAGTGTCTCTTCTAGATTATCGCTCACGCATGCGCCGGGCACGTTGATAGGGCGCCATTCTATGTCAATCCAGACAGATTGCTTCTGCGCACGCTCAGCCTCGGGCCAACCGAGGAAAACAGACAGCTCAAGCTGTCTAATGGAAAGATTTGTTTTCATATGGATCCTCTCAAATTCTCACGCACCTACGGTGCTTAAAACATAGGTGGATTGTCATTACCCCGGCCTTCGAATACTACGCTTCGCTACGCATTCTCAGCCGGGGCTGTAAAACTTACGGCCGTAAACGGCCTGGTTGCGTCGTGACGCTATGCGATTAACCAAAATTGAATGCATTTTGAGTTAATCGTATAGAACAACAACGCAATCAGGTCGTTTACGACCGAAAGCTTTAAAGATACTGTGTTAAATTGCAACCCCTCATTCACAAGTATTCTGAATCTGAAGAACTAACTAAGATCGCTCACGCACCTACGGTGCTTAAAACATAGGTGGATTGTCATTACCCCGGCCTTCGGATTGCTACGCTTCGCTTCGCAATCCTCAGCCGGGGCTATAAA